>JACUTU010000015.1 GCA_014859685.1 Sulfurospirillum sp.
TCAAGTAGCAATAAAACAGATGAAAATACTCTTAGCAGATGTAAGTATTAAGAAGATAGAGAACTAAATGCTAACTAAACTTAAACCCAGATCAGAATTTAGCCGTAATGTCCTTACTCTTATGACAGGTACGACTATAGCTCAAGCAATACCTATAGCTATAAGCCCAATTCTAACCAGGATATATAGTCCAGAAGATTTTGGGGTGTTTGCGCTTTTTATAAGTATAGTTGGTATTATGGCAGTTGTTTCTACGGGTAAGTATGAAATGTCTTTGATGCTTCCTAAAAAAGACACTTTTGCTTATCAACTACTTATACTTTCAGGAATAATAGTTTTGATAAGTTCAATTTTTTATATGTTGTCAGTTGCGGTAGCAGATATTTTTTACTCTATTGATGCTATTTATTATTTACTGCCTTTAACAGTGCTGTTTATTGGGCTAAATAACACATTTGATAAATACAACAATAGAATAAAAAACTACAGACTTATGTCATACCAAAGGCTTATCAAAACTACTGTAGAGTCAATAGTGAGTATTGCTTTTATGGTTTTATTTCATTTAAAAACTGGTTTGATATGGGGATTTGTTTTAGGGTTTCTAGTTTCAAATGTCACTATGTTTTATGTTAACCTCAAATCATTTCAAGAAAAAGCATTTAAAATTTCTCAATCGAAAATGAAACTGTTGGCAAAAAAATATGTAAACTTTCCAAAGTACAATATGCCCCATGCTCTACTCAATACAGTATCAGCCAATGCACCTATATTTTTGATACCAATATTTTATGGCAATACCACTTTAGGGCTTTATGCTTTTGGACTGAAAATAGTTCAAGCGCCCTTAGGGCTATTGTCAACTGCTATTTTTAATGTATTGGGTCAGAAGATGGCAGAGGAATACGCCAAAGGCAATGAAATACTTTCTATCTATAAAAATATGCTAAAAAAATTATCATTAGTCGCAATAGCAATGATTCCATTTTTTGTTTTTGCAGATGATATTTTTGCTTTTGTATTTGGAAGTGAGTGGAGAGAAGCTGGGAATTTTATACAATTAATGAGCATTGTAGTATTAGGAAGTTTTATGCTTTCTCCACTTTCAAGTGTTCCTTATATATTCAATCAGCAAAAGAAAGCATTTATTCTTGAAATTATTGCCACTTTAGCTAGAATATTACCATTTGTAATTGGAGCATATATTTTTAAATTAGAAATTGAAATAGTATTAGCTATTTATGTAGTTTTGTATGGATTAGTTTTGTTATATGGACTGTCTTGGAGTTATTCACTTGTAAAATCACACCATATGGAGGTAAATAAATGAAAGGAATAATCTTAGCAGGAGGAAGCGGAACACGACTCTACCCAGTAACAAGAAGTATAAGTAAACAACTACTTCCAGTCTATGATAAACCTATGATATATTATCCTCTTTCGGTTCTCATGCTTGCAGGTATAAAAGAGATACTTATCATCTCAACACCTCAAGATTTACCAAAGTTTGAAGAACTTCTTGGTAATGGTAGTGATTGGGGGATAAGACTAAAATATAAAATACAACCATCACCAGATGGATTAGCTCAAGCTTTTATTCTAGGTGAAGATTTTATTGGTAACGATAGTGTTTGTTTAGTTCTTGGTGACAATATATTTTATGGACATGGTTTTACACCTTTACTTAAAAATGCTGCTTCACTAAAAGAGGGTGCAGTAGTATTTGGATATCAAGTAAAAGATCCAGAACGATTTGGTGTAGTAGAATTTGATAAAGATAAAAATGCCATAAGCATAGAAGAAAAACCTTCAAAACCAAAATCACATTTTGCTGTAACAGGATTATACTTCTATGATAATAATGTTGTGGAAATAGCAAAAAATGTGAAACCAAGTGAGCGAGGCGAACTTGAAATTACAACAGTAAATGAAGAGTACCTAAAAAGAGATAAACTAAAAGTTGAACTTTTGGGTCGTGGTTTTGCATGGCTAGATACAGGTACTCATGATAGTTTAATAGAAGCTGGTCAATTTGTACAAACTATAGAACATAGACAAGGGTATAAAATAGCATGTTTAGAAGAAATTGCCTATAATAACAAGTGGATAACAAAAGAGCAAGTTTTAGAAATAGCAAAACCATTAAGTAAAAATGGTTATGGACAGTATCTTATAGACTTGGTAAAAGAAAAATAGGAAAAAAAGATGAGACTTTATCAAGAGCAAATAAAAGTATTGAAAGATAAGCTAAACACTATTTCATCTACTGCAAAACTCTATTTGTTTGGAAGTCGAGTTGATGATACAAAAAAAGGTGGAGATATTGATTTGCTAGTTGTTTCTAAAGAGATGACAAAAAAAGATTTAAGATATTTACGAATAGAATTTTTTAAACATTTTGGTGAACAAAAAATAGATATTGTGCTTGATGACGGAGAGTTTAAAAATCCATTTACGAAGCATATTATAAAAAAGGCAGTTTTATTATGATGATAGATAAAATAAAACAAGACAGAAAACTTCTTGAAAAACAACTGTTTTGGGTAGAGATTTCGTTTAATGAGTGTGTCAGCATAGGCATAAAAAAAGAGTACACAGTAGAAGAGTTTGGAAAGTTTGAGACTTTATGTAGTAGATATAGCAGGGGAATAGATTTTCTAATACGAAAATTATTTAGAAGTATTGATGAGTTTGAATTTGAAAATCAAGGAACATTGATAGATGTAGTCAACAATGCCCATAAAAGAGGATTGATTGGAGATATAGAAGAGTTGCGCATGATGAAAGATGTTAGAAATACAATTGTTCATGAATACATAGAAGATGAACTAGTTGATGTTTTTGAAGAAGTTTTAGAATATACAGAAAAGTTAATAGCTATGATAAAAAATAGTTTAGATTATATAAATCAAAAGTGTTTATTAGATGCAAAATAAAACAATACTAGTAACTGGCTGCGCTGGATTTATAGGCTCAAACTTTGTGCCATACTTTTTGGACAAATACCTAGAATATAATCTTATAAACTTAGACCTACTTACTTATGCAGGTGACTTAGAAAATCTAAAAGAGTGCGAGAGTAACCCTAGATATAAATTTATCAAAGGGGATATCTGTAACCGTGAGCTTGTAGAGTTCATCTTCAATGAATATGATATAAGAGGCGTTATCCACTTTGCAGCTGAAAGCCATGTAGACAACTCTATCAAAAACCCGGGTGTGTTTGTGCAAACAAATGTAACAGGTACTTTTACTCTAGTAGATGTAGCATATAAGCATTGGATGGAGAAGCCATTTGTATATCGTCATCCTGAGCAAAGCGAAGGATCTAATCTCCCCCGTTTCCACCACATAAGCACAGACGAAGTTTACGGAACTCTAAATGAGACAGACCTTTTCACAGAAGAGACACCATATGCTCCAAACTCTCCCTACTCAGCATCTAAAGCTTCAAGTGACATGATAGTAAGAGCCTATCAAGAGACTTACGGACTAAACACAGTTATTACAAACTGCTCAAACAACTATGGACCAAAACAACATGATGAGAAACTTATCCCAACTATCATAAGACATGCTCTGAGGGGAAACCCAATCCCAATTTATGGTGATGGGAAAAACATAAGAGATTGGCTCTATGTACTTGACCACTGTAAAGGAATAGATTTGGTTTATCATGGTGGGAAAAAAGGTGAGACCTATAATATTGGTGGAAGAAACGAAAGAACAAATCTTCAGATAGTCGATAAAATATGTGAAATATTGGACGAAGTACATCCAATCAAAAACATTCGTCATTCTGAGCAAAATCATCGTCATTCTGAGCAAAGCGAAGAATCTAATATGACAATCCACAGAGATTCTTCGCCCTTGGCTCAGAATGACAGCAAGATTAACTCCTACAAAGACCTAATAACTTTCGTAGAAGACCGAGCAGGACATGATAGACGCTATGCCATAGATGCCACAAAACTTGAAAATGAATTAGGCTGGAAAGCTGATGAGAATTTTGATAGTGGGATAGTTAAGACTATTGAGTGGTATTTGAAGAAGTATGGGATAAATAGATGAGTAAAATAATACATCTAGGAAGAAATGGTTCAATTATGAATAGTTTTGTAAAATTTATAGATGAAAATTTTGATAATAAAAAACATTTTTTTTATCTTACAGGAAAAGATATAAATACTAAAAGTAATGTTATTGATATTAGAAATAAAATTGATTTTATAAAAAACATCATAAAGTTAAATATAGATTTATATAAATCTGAAAAAATAATCGTCCATGGATTTAATCAATCTTATTTGTTTTATCTGTTTTTCTTTCAACCTTGGTTATTAAAAAAATCATATTGGATTATGTGGGGCGGAGATTTATATAGTTATTTACAAAAACCAAAATCATTAAAAATGAAATTACTTTATTTTATTAGAGATTCGATATTTAAAAAAATAGCTTATTTAGTAACAGGTACAACAGGCGATTATGAATTAGCAAAAAAATGGTACGGAGCAACAGGTAAACATATAAAATGTTTTAATTACCCTAGCAATCTTTACAAAGAGTATGACATCAAGCCAAAAGAGCATAGCACTATAAACATACAGCTAGGCAACTCAGCAGACCCCACAAACAACCATATAGATGTACTTAAGCAGCTTACAAAATACAAAGATGAGGATATTCAGATCTTTGTGCCGCTATCTTATGGAAATCAAGAGTATGCACAAGATGTGACAAGAAAAGGAAAAGAGCTTTTTGGAAATAAGTTTATATCTTTAGCAGAGTTTATACCTTTTGAGAAATATTTGGAGTTTTTAGGAGAGATGGATATTGCTATATTCAATCATAGAAGACAACAAGCATTTGGAAATATTATCAGTTTAATTGGTATGGGTAAAAAGGTTTATTTAAATTCTGAATCAACATTAAATGGTGTTATGACTAAATACGATTTGAAAGTATTTGATACAATAGATATTTCGTTGAATTTGCTAGACAATGAGCAAAAAATCAAAAATATTAATATTGTAAAAACTAATTTTTCAAAAGAATCATTCATTAATAGTTTGAGTCAATATTTAAAATAAAAGGAAAAGGAAAAGAAAATGCAACAAGTTCATAAAAACATAAACAACTACTATACGAATAAAGTCATAACACACGGGGCAACTCCAAAAGGTGTAGATTGGAATGGAGAAGAGAGTCAATTTGTAAGATTTACACAATTATCCAAAATCATTTCTCAAGACAATTTTTCTATTAATGATATAGGTTGTGGGTATGGAAAATATTTTGAGTTTCTACAAAACAGATTCTCAACTTTTAATTATTTTGGATTTGATTTATCACAAGAGATGATAAAAAATGCAAAATCTCTTTATTCTAATAAGGGGGGGGGGATTTATGCAAATAGATAACTTAGAAAATATTGAAAAAGCTGATTACTCCATAGCAAGTGGGATATTTAGTGTAAAGATGGAACACAACGAGGCAGAATGGTTGTCTTACATATTAGAAACATTAGAGCAAATGAATACAAAATCAACAAAAGGATTTTCATTTAATATGCTTACAAAATATTCTGATAAAGAATATATGAGAGATGATTTATATTATGCAGACCCATTATTTATTTTTGATTATTGTAAAAGAAATTTTTCAAAAGAAGTTGCTTTATTGCATGATTATGGGCTTTATGAATTTACAATTTTAGTACGAAAGGATATTTGATGAAGAAGGTTGTTATATTTGGTACAGGAGATATTTCACAAATTGCTCATTTGTATCTATCAGAAGATGATAGTTATGAAGTAGTTGCATTTACGATGGATAAAGAGTATATAAAAGAGGATACATTTTTTGGTTTGCCAGTTGTTGCTTTTGAGAATTTGGAAGAGAAATTTAGTCAAAATGAATATAAACTCTTTATCCCTTTAGGTTACACAAAAATCAACAAACTAAGAGAGCAAAAATTTATTGAAGCAAAAGAAAAAGGATATAGTTTTATAACATATGTACATCCAAAAGCAACAGTTGCATCAAATGCAAATATAGGTGAGAATTGTTTTGTATTTGAGGATAATACTATTCAGCCTTTTGTAATTATCGAAGATAATTGCATCTTATGGAGCGGCAATCATATAGGGCACCATTCAACAATCAAAGCAAATTGTTTTATAGCATCACATGTGGTTATATCTGGAGGTGTAGAAGTTGGAGAAAACAGTTTTGTTGGAGTTAATGCAACACTTAGAGATCATATTAAAATAGGAAAATCAAATGTTATAGGTGCAGGTGCTTTGATACTTGGAGATACAGAAGACAGTAAAGTATATATGGCGGCTGCTACAGAAGTCTCAAGAGTTCCAAGCAATAGATTGCGAGGAATATAGATAGATGACTTGGAAAAAATTAGGGCAAATCTATCATTGTAAATCTATTGATAAATATCTGTTATCACATGCTTCCAACCCTCTTGCAGTACATTTAAGAGATGATATTTTTAGGGTATTCTTTAGTGGAAGAGACAGAGAAAATAAATCTTCTGTAGGCTATGTTGACATAGATATTATGAAGCAAAAACTTCTTGCTACATGTGATAAAGTTTTAGTTACGTATGGGGCTGAAGATAGTTTTTATTCTCATGGAATAAGTATCGGAAATATGTATCAGATTAAAAGTACCAACTATATTCAGTTTATGGCGTGGCAAATAAGGGATGGAGGACATTGGCGTGGAGATATAGCACGCCTTAAAGTAAGTTCTGACTATAGCGAAATGGAGTTAGATCTACACGAGGTTTATATGGGATGTGACGATGAAGACCCAATAAGTCTCTCATACTCTTGGATCATGCAAGATGCAGGTATCTACAAAATGTGGTACGGCTCTACTATTAATTGGAGCAGTGAAAATGGTGAGATGATACATGTGATTAAATATGCCACATCAAAAGATGGAGAGAATTGGCAAAAACATGGTTTAGCGATACCTTATGATTTAGGAGTTGCACAAGCATTTTCAAGACCTACAGTTGTAAAAGATAAAGAAGGCTACCATATGTGGTTTTCTTATAGGTCAGGAGATGGTACGAAGTATAGAATAGGCTATGCTCATAGTTATGATGGAATTTCATGGGATAGAAAAAAAGACTCTGGGATAGATATTGGCAAAGATGGATGGGATAGTGAAATGATCTGCTATCCTTTTGTTTTTGAGCATAAAGGTGAAAAATATATGCTTTATAATGGAAATAATTATGGTAAAGATGGTTTTGGATTAGCCGTTTTGGAAGAAAATAAATGAAAAAAATAGCGATACTGCAATCTAATTATATCCCATGGAAGGGCTATTTTGATCTTATCAATATGGTGGATGAATTTGTGCTTTATGATGATATGCAATATACTAGAAGAGACTGGCGTAATCGAAATAAAATCAAAACACCTCAAGGTCTCAAGTGGCTGACGGTTCCGGTAGATGTAAAAGGAAAATATTATCAAAAGATAAATGAAACAAAAATTAGTGATAATGATTGGGCTGAAAGTCACTGGCAACAGATAAAGCAAAATTACTCTAAAGCAAAATATTTTAAAGAGTATAAAGATATTTTTGAAGAGTTGTACTTGACTTGTGAAGAAGAGTATTTAAGTCAAATTAACTATAAATTTATCACAGCAATTAATGAGATACTAGATATAAAAACTAAGATACGATGGTCAAGCGAATTTGAGCTTATAGATGGGCAAACCCAAAAACTACTTGGTATCTGTAAAGATTGTAATGCAGATATTTATATAAGTGGTCCAGCTGCAAAAGAGTATTTTGATGAAGAGTTGGCAAAAAAAGAAAATATACAAGTAGAGTGGATGGATTATAGTGTGTATAAAGAGTATGAACAGTTGCATCCACCCTTTGAACATGGAGTAAGTATTTTGGATTTGATATTTAATGAGGGTAGTAATGCTACGAAATTTATGAAGAGCTTTAATGGTAAATTTTAGAAGTAGGTTTGAACTCAGGTAATTATAATGGAGAATGATATGAAAAATTTTAGAGTGTCAATTCAAGAAAAAATAAGAGCTTTTGATGAGAATGGGCTGGTTGGTGAAACTTCGATGGAAAAAATAGAGGATTATTGCAAAGCTAATGGTATTAAAATGCCATTAGTGTGGAATGAGCAAGACAGTCAAACGATTGAGATTATAAAAAATTATTTTCAAGACAAATAAATGCAACCACAATACCCAAAGATCTATCATATCGTTCACATAGACAAACTACAATCCATCATAAATAGTGGTGGATTGTTGAGTGATAGTGAAGTGATAGCTAGAGGTTTGGGTGGTACAACTATCGGGATGAATAGCATCAAGCAAAGAAGATTGACTGAACTTACACTACAAACTCATCCTAATCTGTATGTAGGCGAGTGTGTCCCATTTTATTTTTGTCCACGGTCTGTAATGCTTTATATGATGCATAAGGGAAATAGTCCAGACATAACTTATCAAGGTGGGCAAGAAAATATTATACATCTTGAGGCTGATTTACATGCCGTGGTGAATTGGGCAAATACAAATGCTAAAAGATGGGTATTTACTTCTTCAAATGCAGGTTCTAGATATTTTGAAGATTATAATAATTTATCTGATTTAAGACAACTTGATTGGAATGTCATTATGAGTAATCAATGGAGTCATGCAAGAGATAAAAAACAGGCAGAATTTTTATGTGAGAAGAATTTTGATTGGAGTTTGGTAGAGAAAATAGGAGTGAATAGTTTGCAAGTTTATCAACAAGTTCAAGCCATTTTAAATAGTGCAAGCCATAAACCAATAGTAGAGATAAAACAAGGGTGGTATTACTAATGGAGAACAAGATGATAGAGTATAAAATCGGAGATATTTTAAAACAAGATGTTGAAGCTATTGTCAATACTGTGAATTGTGTGGGCGTGATGGGCAGAGGACTGGCGCAACAGTTTAAAAACAAATATCCTCAAAATTTTAAAGAGTATACAACGGCTTGCAAAAAAGAGGAAGTTCTCCCTGGAAAGATGTTTGTTCACCACACAGGGCAACTTACCAATCCAAAATATATCATCAATTTTCCTACCAAAAGGCACTGGAAAGGCAAAAGTAAATTAGAAGATATTGAGAGTGGATTAGACGATTTGCTACAAGTGATACAAAAATTACATATAAAATCAATAGCAATTCCACCACTTGGAAGTGGACTTGGTGGGCTTGACTGGCGTGTGGTAAAAGAAAAAATCACACAAAAGCTAGCTGATGTACAAGATGTGCAGATATCTATTTTTGAACCTCTTGAAGCAAGCGTCATTAACAATATCAGCAAAGAGGTGCCAAAAATGACAGCTGGTCGCGCGGCACTTGTAGAGCTTATGGACAGATACCTAAGAGGCTTGATGGATCCGTTTGTGAGTTTGTTAGAGGTACATAAGCTTGTTTATTTTATGCAAGAAGCGGGAGAGCCTTTGAGACTAAAATTTGAAAAAGCTCATTATGGTCCATATGCGAATAACTTGCGACATGTGCTGAGTGCTGTAGAAGGACATCTTATCAGTGGATATGAAGATGGGGGAGACAATCCTGCCAAACAACTCAAGCTAGTCCCCGGTGCAATCGAAGATGCAAAAAAGTTTTTGATGGACAATAGTACTACCGGGGAACATTTTATGAAAGTTTCAAACCTTGTGGAGGGGTTTGAAACGCCTTTTGGTCTTGAGTTACTATCTACTGTGCACTGGGTGGTGAAAAATGAAAATGCTGATGGTGTGGATGAAGTGATAGAAAAAATTTATAGCTGGAATGAAAGAAAAAAACAGTTTACAAAAAGACAAATTGAGATAGCAATGAAGAGATTGATTGAAAACAATTGGATAACGATAGAGGAAAGTAAATAATGACACCATTTAACAAACCGCCATTTACGGGCAATGAAGAAAAATATGTAATAGAGTCGATGAAAAGCAGTAAAATCTCAGGCGATGGAGAGTTTACTAAGCGATGTACTAAATGGTTTGAAGAAAAGTTGCAGTGTAAAAAAGCTCTTCTAACTACAAGCTGTACTCATGCTCTTGAGATGGCTGCAATATTACTTGATATAAAAGAAGGTGATGAAGTGATCATGCCATCATATACTTTCGTAAGTACGGCAAATGCTTTTGTGCTTCGAGGAGCTAAGGTGGTTTTTGTAGATATTCGTCCCGATACTCTGAACATAGATGAAACTAAGATAGAGCAAGCAATCACAGATAAAACAAAAGTTATAGTGCCAGTGCATTATGCAGGTGTGGCATGTGAGATGGATACAATTATGGACATTGCAAATCGTCACAACCTTTTTGTAGTAGAAGACGCTGCTCAAGGGATGATGAGTAGCTATAAAGGAAAAGCTCTTGGTACTATAGGGCATTTAGGTGCGTTTAGTTTTCATGAGACGAAAAATTATACAAGCGCTGGAGAAGGCGGACTGCTGATCATCAATGATGAGAAGTTTATCAACCGTGCCGAGATTATAAGAGAAAAAGGGACAAATAGAAGTCTATTTTTTAGAGGCATGGTAGATAAATACTCTTGGGTAGATGTGGGTAGTAGTTACCTTATGAATGATGTAAGTGCGGCGTATCTGTGGGGAAACTTAGAAAAAGCAGATGAGATAAATCAAAATAGACTAGCTACTTGGCAAAAGTATTATGATGGACTAAAAGAGCTTGAAGAAAAGGGCTTGATAGAGTTGCCGACTATTCCAAATGGATGTGTTCAAAATGCGCATATGTTTTATCTAAAAGTAAAAAATCTTGAAGCTAGAAGTGAACTCATAGAATATCTAAAACAAAATGAGATTTGGTCTGTATTTCACTATGTCCCACTTCACTCTGCGCCTGCTGGAGAAAAGTTTGGTAGGTTTGAAGGTGCGGATGAGTTTACGACACTTGAGAGTGAAAAGCTCTTGAGGTTACCGATGTATTATGGGTTGAGTGATGAAGAGATAAACAAAATTATCGAGTGCGTAAAGGCAAAATTTGTTTAACACAAACCTTAAACACCTATCTAACTATCTTTCAGAAGTACTAAAGCATAAAAAACATTTCAATATCTCAAGTGGTTCGCTTTTTCCAGAGCTTTCGGATGTGGCTGGGTATATTAAAAATAGGTATGGCGTGAGATGAGAAGTGTAGAGTTGAAAAAAACTATAAATAAGGAAAAAAATGAAAACAACAATAAGATTATTTATAATATTGATATTAGCAATAGTTGTAACACACTACTTAGAGCCATATGAACACGAATTAGTAAAAAAGGTAAGAAACTTGGTTTATCATGGACAAATGAGTGTATATAATCAAGAAAAAGATAGTATGACAACAAACTATAAATTTTCAGACAAACCTAGGGTTAATCCTGTACATAACGCTCAAAAAGCTACGCTTGATGCAGAAACTCATTTGATCTCAAAATATTTTGAAAATAAAAAAGAGTATTTAAGACAAGAAGAACATACTATAGATGAAGAAAATATTTTAAAAATTGCAGATTGGTTTATTGGTTTTTATAAGCCTGAAATTATTAATGGGGTAGAAGCTGTAAGATTACCTTATAATTTTGACTATCCAAGTTATGACTTAAAAGCTCCATGGTATTCTGGTATGGCACAAGGATTAGCTTTAGTAGTCCAGATGGCAGCATATGATCTGACAAAAGATGAAAAATATTTGAACTTTGGAAGATTGCTTGGTAATGTGTATGATATAAAAGTAAAAGATGGTGGTGTAAAGGTTGAAGTTGAAAACGAATATTGGTATGAAGAGTATGCAGATTCAACAATGGAAGAGTCAAAGTATCCTTTAGTATTAAATGGACACAACTATGCACTTGATGGAATGTTTTGGTTAAAGCAGTTTGACAATGAAAATAATAAATGGAAAAATCTTTTAAACAAAGGGATATTAGCAGTAGAAAGCAATATCCAAAAGTATGATGCTTATTTTTGGAGTTATTATGGACTTTGGCATAACTATGCTCATTATGGTTATCATCAAATACATATAGACCAGCTAGATAGATTATCTAAGTTTTATGGAGAAGTTGAAGGGTTAAAACTTCCACTTATTGATGAATACAAAAATAAATTTAAGTTCTATCAAGTTATTCCATTAGCTATGTTTGAAAGACTATTTTTTATGCACAATAATATGATATTGGTTTTGATTTTTATGAATTTTGTTATTCTTAGTAGTTTTTATTTTGTCTATAGAAAAGTTTTAAAGAAGGAAAATAATTAGTGTATTATCTAGCTTTACATTTTAGTACCTTTATTTTTATTTTTCTGAAACAATACTTTAGAGATAAAAATTCACTATTTATTTTTACTTTTGTAGTTGTTTATTTTGCGATGTTGTTACCTTCATTAAGACTGGATGTGGGACATGACTATTATGGATATTACGATATCTTTAATTCTGTAAAACCATTGCTAAGTTACTCTAATTTTGATGATATGTTTTTTTATTTTTCTGGTATTCATGGAGAAAATGGATTTTTATTAATTATCTCAATATTTAAAAAACTAGGACTTTCTTTTGAATTTTTTATATTTTTCAATGCTTGTTTGAATTTAGCAATATTAACTTTTGTTTTAATCAAATTTCAAAAAGAATTCAATATAAATATATTTCTTAGTTTATTTCTTTATTTTTCTTTATTTTATTTTGTTTCACACTTTTCACAGATACGACTAGGGTTAGTTATTGTAATCTTTTTATTGTCTATATACTTTATGATTCAAAAGAAAATGATTTCATATTTGCTTTCTATCCTTTTTGGAGCGTTATTTCATAAAATTATTTTATTCGCCTTGCCTTTGTATTTTATTAGAAATTTAAATATTCACACATACTTTAAAAGTACTGTAATACTTATGCTTGGGGCTATACTTTATAAAATAAATATATTAGAGTTATTGCTTTCCTATATATCTGGATATGATGCTTGGATAGTTACACAACTCTTTCATTATTCAACCATGGAAAAGTATTTAGATAATTCACTCCCTTTACTAAGCATAATTTATTTTTGTGTAATCTACTTTGTGTCTTTGTTCTTTCATAAAAAATATGTCTCTAGTGATAGTAGAAATGAACAATCTGTATCTTTATTGTTATTATTATTCCTGTTAAGTATTTTTATTAATATAGCATTTTGGAATATAGGAATTATTGGAGGAAGGATTAGTACTATTCTATTCATCAGCGTTATACTCTTAGTTCCTATGATTTATAAAAAAATTAAATCTAATAATAATAAGATAATCTACTTAGGCTTAGTTTTATTTTATTGCTTTGTTCAATTTTATAAATCGATATACTTTGAAAATCATGGCTTGCTGCCTTATAAAACAATTTTAGGAATTTAATATGATAAAAATAACCCACTTAACATCAGCTCATGGTAGATATGACACAAGAATATTTCTAAAAATGTGTTCATCATTAGCTAAAAATGAAAATTATAGTGTAAGTTTAGTCGTAGCAGACGGAAAGGGTTATGAGATAAAAAACGGTGTCAGTATAGTAGAAGTAGGTGCAAAAACAGGTGGTCGCATCTCTCGTATGACGACTACAGTAAAAAAAGTTTTTCAAAAGGCTAAAGAACTGAACAGCGATATATATCATCTTCATGATCCAGAGCTTATACCTGTGGGTTTGAAGCTTAAAAAGCTTGGAAAAAAAGTGATATTTGATGCTCATGAAGATTTGCCGAAACAGTTACTTGGAAAGCCATAATGCAAACTAAAACAACCCACCTAACATCAGAAAACACAATATTATGTTCAAAATATTTGACAAAGTAATATATATAAGATAAAATGTCAAATATATTGTACGAAAAAGAGAAAATATGGATTTTAGTGAGCTTGGGAAAGAGATAGCAATGTTAAGAAAACAAAAAAAAGTATCTCAGCAGTCCCTATGTGAAGATATTGCCATATCAAGAGGTACTTTAAGTAACCTTGAAAATGGTGGCAATATAGATATCGGACTGAAAAAAGTTTTGCAAATTGTTGATTATTTAGGTTGTGAAGTTTGCATAAAAGAAAAATCACCTTTTCCTGTCTTTGAGGATATTATAAATGGATAAATTGGCTGTGAATGTTGATGGTAAATATGTAGGAGATATTATCAAAGAAAATAATGAATATATTTTTGATTATGTAAGTGAAAGAGATGATGATTTTGTTTCTTTGATTATGCCTGTGCGTTCCAAAAACTACATTCACAATAAACTACATCCTATATTTGAAATGCATCTTCCTGAGGGCTATTTGCTCTCTATCATAAAAAAACACTTTTCAAAAATACTCAAAACAGATGATTTTGGTCTTTTGAAGGTGATGTCATCATCTATAAAAGGTCGTCTAAGCTACACAATAGATGCAGGTACAAAAGATGATACTTTGTATTTAGAAGATTTGTTACATCCAAAAAGTGAAAAGCTTTTTGATGAACTTGTTTCACGGTTTGCACTCAATTCAGCTCTTAGTGGTGTGCAACCTAAAGTATTGGCAACGATAAGAAACAAAGCAACACTTAAATTTGATGACTATATCGTTAAGTCATGGGGGCAAGAGTATAAAGAACTAGCATTAAACGAATACTATTGTATGCAAATAGTAAAAGGTGCAGATATACCAGTGCCTGAATTTTTTATCTCTGATGATGAGAAGCTTTTTATTATGAAACGATTTGATATAGTTGAAGATAACAAATATTTAGGTTTTGAAGATATGTGTGTGTTACAAGGAAAACAAAGAGATGATAAATATGATGGAACCTATGAACAAATAGCAAAAACTATCAAAATATTTGTATCAAATAAACACAAAAAGACTTCATTCAAAAACTTCTTTAAAATGACAATCATAAATTTTTTAGTACAAAACGGAGATGCTCATCTAAAAAATTTTGGACTTGTTTATGATGGGACAAAAGATATCAGCTTGGCTCCCGCTTATGATGTAGTCTGTACAACTTTATATATAAAAGATGACATACCAGCACTTCATCTACTAGGAAGCAAAAAATGGTGGGATAAAAAATATCTTCTAAGATTTGGTGTGCAAAGTTGTGAACTTACACAAAGTGAAGCAAATAGCTGTTTTGATATCTGTGTAGATTCACTAGCAAAAGTTCTAAAAGATATCAAACAAAGAGAGCTAAAAGAACAAGACAAAGACAAAAAAGAGATCTTAGAAAAATTAATAGAAAGGTTTAAACAAAATGCAAACTAAAATAACACACCTAACATCTGCACATGCTAGATACGACACAAGAATATTTCTTAAGATGTGTAGTTCTTTAGCTACCAATCAAAACTATAAAGTTAGTTTAGTAGTAGCGGATGGAAAAAGTAATGAAACTAAAAATGGTGTAAATATCGTAGATGTAGGTGCAAAAACCGGTGGTCGTATCTCTCGCATGACAACTACTGTTAAAATGGTTTTTGAAAAAGCAGTTGAATTAGATAGTGATATATATCATCTACATGACCCAGAGCTTATACCAATAGGGCTGAAGCTTAAAAAATTGGGTAAAAAAGTGATATTTGATGCGCATGAGGATCTGCCAAAACAGCTTCTTGGGAAACCATACCTGAATAAACCTGCAAAGATATTGCTCTCAAAAGGTTTTGAGATGTATGAAAAATATGCTTGCAAAAAGTTTGACTGCATTATTACAGCTACTCCACACATCAGAGATAAATTTTTAAAGATAAATGAAAACAGCATTGACATAAATAATTTCCCAATATTAGATGAACTTTCAAACGACACACCTTGGAGTGAAAAAAAAGATGAAGTTTGTTATGTGGGTGGAATAGCACAGATACGAGGTATAAAAGAAGTTGTAAAAGCTTTGGAGTACACTTCGGATGTAAAGCTAAACCTTGTTGGTGCATTTAGTGAAAAAGTTGTAGAAGAAGAAGTAAAAGCTTATTTTGGATGGCAAAAAGTAAATGAACTTGGGTTTCTAGGAAGAGATGAAGTTGCAAATGTTATGAGCCAATCAAAAGCAGGAATAGTAACTTTTCATCCTCTACCAAATCATATAGATGCACAACCAAATAAGATGTTTGAGTATATGAGTGCAGGACTTCCAATCATTACTTCTAACTTTCCTTTATGGAAAAAAATAGTAGAGGGAAATAACTGTGGTATCTGTGTAAATCCACTTGAACCAAAAGAGATAGCAGCGGCTATTGACTACATCATAACTCATCCAAAAGAGGCAGAAGAGATGGGACAAAACGGTAAAAGAGCAGTTGTTGAAAAATATAACTGGCATGTGGAAGAGAAGAAGCTGTTTGAAGTTTATGGGAATTTGCTTTCTTGACAACATGTCATATAAAAAGATATAATGAAAAAAATTGAGGAAAATACAATGCAGTCAATTCAAATAGCGCAGTTAAAGTCTCGCTTCTCAGATATACTCAAAACCATCAAGAATGATGGTGAAAAGTATATAGTTGAGTATGGTAAGAAACATGAAAAAATAGCTATGATCATACCATACGATAAAAGCTTAGAAATAGAAGAAAAAAGAGAATTTGGTATTTGTAAAAACAAGGGGAATTTTACTATGAAAAAAGATTTTGAGCTAAGTGACGAAGAGTTTTTAGGTTTATGAATCGTTATATTATAGATACGCATATATTTTTATGGCTTTTATTTGATCCTGAAAAAATAGACAAGAGTAAACTAGAAACTCTTCAAAACCCTAAAAACAAAGTTTATACAACAAGTATAAGTTTTTGGGAGATATCTTTAAAATATGGGCTAGGCAAACTTGAACTAAATGGTATTGGCCCCGAAGCCTTGCCTGAAAAAGCTCAAAAGATGGGGGTAGATATCTTAGAAATAGACGCTGCAACAATGTCGAGTTTTTATAAATTACCAAAAGTTGAAGTGCATAAAGACCCGTTTGATAGAATCATAATATGGAAGTGTATCAATGACAATCTTACGCTTGTATCGCAAGATAGAAAGTTTCCAGAGTATGAAAAACTTGGATTAAAATTTATATAAAAAAGATAAAAAATAAATGAAAATACTTACAATATTAGGTGCAAGACCGCAGTTTATAAAAGCTGGTTCGGTAAGTCGTGAAATAGCAAAACATAAAGAGATAGAAGAAATCATAGTTCATACGGGGCAGCATTATGATGCAAATATGAGCGATATATTTTTTGAAGAGATGCAGATACCAAAACCTGACTATTTTTTAGGTATTGGTGGTAAATCTCACGGTGCTATGACCGGACAAACGATAGAGAAAATAGAAGAAGTAGCATTGAAAGAAAATCCTGATTGGATTATGGTGTATGGAGATACGAACTCGACTTTGGCAGGTGCGTTAGTTGCTTCAAAGCTTCATATTAAGCTTGCACATATTGAGGCAGGTTTGCGCAGTTTTAACATGAAAATGCCGGAAGAAGTAAATAGAATCCTTACAGATAGAGTAAGCAACATACTATTTTGCCCGACAGATGCAGCGGTGCAAAATCTTAAAAATGAAGGGTATGATAATTTTGATTGTAAAATAGTGAAAAGCGGCGATGTTATGCAAGATGGAGCAATATTTTATAAAAATCTAGCAAAAAAACCCTCACACTTCACACTTCACACCGATAACTTTATACTTTGCACAATTCACAGAGCAGAAAATACAGATGATGAAAATAGACTAAGAAGTATATTTGAAGCACTAGAAGAAATAGCCAAACAAAAACAAGTAATATTACCACTTCATCCAAGAACAAAAAAGATACTAGAAAAAACCCACACTTCACACTCACACCCAAACCTAACTATCATAGACCCAGTCGGATATCTTGAAATGGTGTGGCTGATAGATAACTGTTCTTTAGTGATGACGGACAGCGGAGGGCTTCAAAAAGAGGCATACTTCTTTGGTAAACCTTGTGTAACCCTAAGAGACGAAACGGAATGGGTAGAGTTAGTAGAGTGTGGGGCAAATGTTTTGGTGGGAGCAGATAAAGGAAAGATAGTTGAAGCTTATAAAAACCACTCACCACTCACTACTCAACACTCACACAATTTGTACGGCGGCGGAAAAGCTAGTGAGAAGATTATAAAAGAGTTGTTGTCTTATGAGTAATATCAAAAATAAAATAGTTATCTATGAAGATGGCGAGTTAAATATCTCTACAAAGATGGAGAATGAGACTATTTGGGTAACGCAAAAGCAAATGCAAGAGATCTTTGGCAGAGAACGAAGTGTTATTACAAAACATATAAATAATATTTTTAAAGACGAAGAATTAGATAAAAATTCAGTATGTGCATTTTTTGCACATACTGCTGATGATAACAAGATTTATAATGTGCAATACCATAACCTCGATATGATTATTACTGTTGGATATAGAGTTAATAGTAAAAAAGCGACTAAATTTCGACAATGGGCGACACAAGTGCTCAAACAATATATCATCAATGGCTATGTAGTAAACAAAGAACATCTTCAAGCTAGTAAACTTAACGAACTCACTCAAATGCTAAAACTGATAGAGCAAAGCATTAAAAATCAAGCCGTAGAGACTAGTGAAGCTAAAGGATTTGTGGAGATAATCTCCAAGTATGCTAAAAGTTGGGCATTGTTACAAGGCTACGATGAGCAGAGTTTAGAAGAAATTACGCAAACAAAAGAGCAAAAATTTATTCTTGATTATGATGAATCCGTAGAAGCGATAACACAATTTAAATCAACTCTTATATCAAAAGGTGAAGCTACAGAACTTTTTGGACAAGAGAAAGCAGGAGAGTTTAAGGGTAATTTACTCAACATTTATCAAAGTTTCGGCGGCATAGATTTATTGCCATCAGTTGAACAAAAAGCAGCGAATTTACTTTATTACATTGTAAAAGGACATCCATTTAATGATGGCAACAAGCGAATAGGTGCTTTTTTGTTTATTCTCTTTTTACATAAAAATGGAATTTTACATAAAGCAAATAATGAGCCAAAAATCAACGATAATGCACTAGCTTCTTTGACATTGCTTGTTGCAACATCTAATCCTGCTCAAAAAGATATTATCATAAGACTTATTATGAATATTCTGTATGATGGAGATGTAAATGTCTAAAAATATCTGGATATTTAACCACCATGCACAAGGTTCTGAGATACCAGGCGGTACAAGGCACTATGATCTTGCGAAGCAATTAGTCTCTTATGGTCATAGTGTGACTATATTTGCAGCAGGGTTTCACTATACACTTTTAAAAGAGACAGTAGAGTATGATCAAGATGGGAAAAAAATAGAAGATAAAGACGGTGTAAAGTTTGTATGGGTAAAAACATATCCATATGAAAGAAACAATATCAAAAGAATGGTAAATATACTCTCTTATGCTTGGAAGTTGAACTTTTTGATACCAAAGCTAGGACTTGATAAACCAGATATTATCATAGGAAGTACTGTTCATCCTTTTGCTTCTTTGGTAGCAAGCAAATTTGCTAAAAAGTATAAAGTACCATTTGTATTTGAAATACGAGATTTATGGCCACAAACATTTATAGATATGGATTTGTGGGCTAAAGATAGTATTAAATCAAAAGTGTTTAAATATATTGAAAAAATTACAGTAAATAGAAGTCATAGAGTTATTGTGCTTTCTCCTTTAACTATAGAATATTTAGCAAAAGAGTATAACTATGATAAGGATAATATATTATTGCTTCCTAATGGTATAAATGACAATTTTATAATACCAATTAATCAAGAATATGATAATAAAATAAATATTACATATTTAGGTGGTATTGATAAAGTGCATGGTTTGGAATTTTTGATAGATTTGGCATTTAGTTTAAAAAATGAAAATATAGATTTTAATATATATGGAGATGGTAAAGAAAGAAAAAATCTTGAAAGTATGACTAACGAAAAAAAATTAACAAATATTCATTTTAAAGGTTCTGTAGCAAAAATAGAAGTTCCAGAAACTTTAAGTAAAGCAAATCTTCTATTTGTATCTACTTCAAATGTTTTATATGGAAGTGAAAATAAGCTTTATGAATATATGGCTACAGGTAAACCAATAATTGTCGCAACTACAGGTGAACATAATAACCCTATTAGAGATATAGATTGTGGAGTAGCGCTTGATAGAGCAAATATAGAAAAAGCATCGATTGATTTAATAAACTTTATTGAGAATAATAAGAATGATTTTGAAAATATTGGGAAAAATGGTCAAAACTATGTAAAAGAAAATAGAAGAATGTCAATACTAGGTAAAAAACTAGAGACTTTATGCAAAGAGGTTGTTCAAAATGCTTAAATCACTATTTGACAAAACTTTAGCACTATTTCTGATAATCCTTTTTTTACCTATTTATATAGTAGTGAGTTTACTAATTCTAATGAAAATGAGAAGTCCTATACTATTTAGACAAAAGCGACCAGGATACAAAGAGAAGATATTTTGTATCTATAAATTTAGAACTATGACAAATGAAACTGATGTTGATGGAAATTTACTTCCCGATGAGCAAAGACTTGTAGGAATAGGAAAGTTTATAAGAAGTACTAGCTTAGATGAACTGCCGCAACTCTTTAACGTACTCAGGGGAGAGATGAGCTTCGTGGGTCCTCGTCCACTTCTTATAGAGTATCTTCCGCTTTATAATGATACTCAAAAACGAAGACATGATGTAAAGCCAGGTATCACAGGTTGGGCTCAAGTCAATGGACGAAATGCTATAAGCTGGGAGCAAAAGTTTGAGTTAGACGCGTGGTATGTTGACAATCAATCTTTTTGGCTTGATATGAAGATACTTTGGATGACTTTTTTAAAGGTTGTAAAAAGAAGTGATATAAGCTCAAACACAAGTGCTACTATGGAAAAATTTAGGGGAAGTGAGTGAATTTGTGTTTTTATGCTACAATAGCGTACAAGATAATGTAAGGATAAAAAATGCAAGTAGTAAGCTTAACAGAAGCTAGAACAAATTTAAAAGCGGTATTTGATAGTGTGTATATCGACCATGAAGAGGTAATCATCCACAGAAAAGGTCGTGAGAATGTAGTGATGATCTCTATGGATGAGTACAACTCTATGAAAGAGACAAACTATCTACTTAGCAATCCAAACAATGCAAAACATCTTTATGAGTCTATAAAACAGCTTCGAGAAGGAAAAGCAGTAGAGAAAGAACTTATTGAATGCGACTAATCTTTAGTGAGAAGGCTTGGGATGATTATCTTTACTGGCAGCATGCAGACAGACAAATTTTAAAAAAAATCAATCAACTCATAAAAGATATTAAAAGAAGTCCATTTGATGGTATTGGCAAACCAGAATCTTTAAGACATGGGCTTAGCGGTTTTTACTCAAGAAGAATTACTGATGAACATCGCTTGGTTTATGAGATTTATGAAAATAGTATTGCCATAGCTTCTTGCAGGTTTCACTACTGATGAAAAGTATATATATTTATGGGGCAAATGGGCATGGTCTAGTCTTGAGAGATATCGCAATTACATGCGGATATGAAGATGTCATGTTTGTTGATGACGGGGACAATGAGTATCCAAGTTTTAAAGATATAAAAGGTGAGAAAAATATACCGATGGCTTTTGGTGTGGGTAGTAATGCAACACGAGCAAAACTGTTTGAAAAAGTAAAGCAAAATGGGTTTGAGATAGTTACTCTCATCCATTCAAGCGCCATTATATCTCCGAGTGCAAAAATAGGTGCTGGAGTAGTTGTCATGCCAAATGTGGTTATCAATGCAAAGGCAGTCATAGGAGAAGGAGTTATACTTAATACATCCTGTGTAATAGAACATGAATGTATTATAGAAGATTTTGCACATATTTCACCAAATGTAGCACTTGCTGGAGCTGTAAAAGTGGGAAGATATACCCACATAGGAATAGGCTCTAATGTGATACAAGGTATAATTATAGGAAAAAATGTGATAGTAGGAGGGGGAAGTATGGTAATACGAAATATACAAGATAATCAAAAAGTTGTAGGTGTACCGGCACGACTGATATCGTCGACTTCATATAGGGGGGGGTAAATAGTAGTTTTTATGTCCCACTTTCTACAAGGAGAGTTTCATGAGTACGATTTATGGTATTTATGGGGCGAGTGGATTTGGGAAAGAAGTTTTGCCATTGGTCAAAGAGCAGTTTGGATGTGAATCTAAGATTGTTTTTGTAGATGATGGCGATGTTCCAGATGAACTTTTGGGATGTGTTATTTTAAATTTTGAGCAGTTTATAAACCTTGAGGGTCAAAAAAAAGTTACGATAGCTATTGCAAATAGCAAGATAAGAGAAAGGCTTACTTTAAAGTGTCTTGAAAACGGTGTCGAAGTTTTTGATGTAAAAGCTTCAAATAGTGTTGTGTTAGAAGATGTAAAAATTGGTGAGGGTTCAATTCTTTGCCCTTTTGTTACACTCACTTCTGATATAACTATAGGCAAAAGTTTTCAAGCAAATCTTTATAGCTATGTGGCTCATGATTGTGTTATAGGCGATTTTGTTACTTTTGCACCTGCTGTCA
>JACUTU010000022.1 GCA_014859685.1 Sulfurospirillum sp.
TGCAGTTACACCTTAATTTTACTGCATTGTTGTTCGGTTTTTGGGGTCCAGCTCATAGCTCAGAATATAAGGATAGCAAAATGGTCCAAGTAGTATGGATAATAGGCGGCAGCGAGGGGATAGGTTTTGAGCTTTGCAAAATATATCTTGCGCAAAACCACACGCTTATTGTAAGTGCGCGTGATACACACAACTCAAAAAATCTTCTTGCATTGAAAAAACAATATCCACAAAGTCTCTATCTTATAGATATCGATGTAAGTGAGACAAAAAGTGTACAAGAAGCGACACAAAAGGTTTCGTCGATCTATGGCGCTATTGATATTTGTGTCTATAACGCAGGCTTGTATGAAAAGATGCAGCTTTTAGACTGGAAGGTGGCATCATTTGAAGCGATGGCTCAGGTCAACTACCTTGGTGCGGTGCGTGTTATTGATGCTTTGGTGCCGATTTTTTTAGAGCAAAAAAAGGGGCATCTTGTTTTTAATATCAGTATAGCGAGCTATTTTGGGCTTGCTTATGGGGGCGGCTATTCAGCACCCAAAGCAGCTTTGCTTAATCTTTGTGAATCTTTGCAGCCAGAACTCAAAAGCAAAGCAATAAAGCTTCAAGTGATCAATCACGGCTTTGTCAAAACACGCTTAACACAAAAAAATGATTTTGAGATGCCTCAACTTTTAGAGCCCAAAGAGGCTGCACAAAAAATTTATCATGGGGTGATGCACACAAAGAGTTTTGAGATCAAATTTCCATGGGCTCTTACACGCTTTATCTCTTTTTTGAGGCTTCTTCCTTACACCCTTTCACTCAAACTGACACAAAGGTTGCTCTAATGGAGTCTAAAAAACATGCACAAGCGTATGCGGATTTTTATGAGAGCCTTCATAAAGATGTAGCAAAATCTGAGTATGCTCACTTTTTTGATGAGAACTCTAGCTTTGAAGACCCCTTTCAAAAGGTAAAAGGTTTAGATCTCATCTATGCAATCTTTGAAAATATGTATACAAGTTTGCATAAGCCTCACTTTAAAATAGATGAGATCATATCTGCAGATGGGGTAAGTTATATACGCTGGGAGTTTTGCTATGCACTCTCAAACACCTCTAAACAAGACTCTTTTGTCGGGATCTCACGTGTCACTTTCACACACGATGGGCATGTCAAAGAGCATATCGATTATTGGGATGTAGCAGAACATGTATATGAGAAAATTCCTCTTCTTGGATCCTTGCTTCGCCTCCTTAAAAGAAAGCTTCATGTCTCAAAGTAGATCTTTTTTGCCGTACCTTTTTTATGGCTTGCCGGCTTTGCCATTAGCACTTCTTGGCTTGCCACTTTATGTCTATTTGCCAACATTTTACACACAAGATCTCGGCATCGATATATTTACAGTGGGGCTTGTTTTGCTTTTTGCGCGTTTGCTTGATATGTTTTTAGATCCACTCATTGGCTATTTGAGTGATCACTTTTTTTCTCGCAAGGTTTATATTTTTTGTGGAATGCTCTGCTTGCTTTTTGGCTTTTATTTTTTGACCCATCCCCCTTTGGATGTAGGCTTTATGTGGCTGCTTTTTTTTTCTATGTGTGTCTATTTTGGTTGGAGCCTTATGAGTGTGCCTTACTATGCGCTTGGGGCTGATCTCACACAAAGCTATAGCGAAAACACCAAATACGCCTCGTATCGCGAGCTGTTTAATATCACAGGGGTGCTGTTAGCCTTGAGCATCCCTTATCTGTTTGGTGTGGCTGATGTGCCAAGAGAATCGCTTTTATTGATGAACACCACAGTGTTTTTTCTTTTGCCTCCTCTTTTATTGCTTTTTTTATACACCATCAAGCCAAAGGCACAAAAGAGATACACCCATAGATTCAAAGAGGTGTTGCAGAAGTTTTTTGCTGCACTTAAGAGATCTCGCACACTCTTTAGCGCCTTTTTTTTCAATAGCTTTGCAAACGCGCTTCCTGCCACACTTTTTTTATTTTATATTGAGCTTGTCATTGGGGCAAAAGAGTATGCGGGTAATTTGCTACTTGTTTATTTTTTCGCCGGAATCATAGCGCTGCCGTTTTGGAACTATATAGCGCGTAAGAGCTCTAAAAAAACAGCATGGAAACTCTCGATGATAAGTGCGATGTTCTTTTTTGCTTTTATCCCTATTTTGCAAGAGGGCGAGCTGCTTTTCTTTGCACTTATTACACTCTTTTCAGGGATGAGCTTGGGTGCAGATATGGCACTGCCAACATCGATGCAAGCAGATATAGCGCAAAACTCTTTTGGCTCATCTCAAGAGATGGGCGGTACACTCTTTGGATTTTTTGCCATGCTCGTTAAGCTCTCTCTTGCTTTTGGTGTGGGGGTGAGTTTTGCTCTTTTGGGTTTAGCGGGCTTTGACGCAGCTGCACCCACACAACAATCACTCTTTGCACTCACCTTGCTCTATGGCGCTTTACCCGTTCTTCTCAAGCTTGTTGCATACTTTTTTCTTGATGCGTATGAAGAAAACAGAGCACTTTAGAGGTGCCCTTTATGATAAAACGACATGAAAGCACTACCAAAAATCTCTGGTTTGACATAAAATATCTTTATGAAGCTGATTGTATTCTTTTTATTTTTTCTTAGCACTGTTACTTCTCAAGAGCTGCAAAAGGTCTCTTTTGTAGAGAGCGAAAAATTTAGTGGCTTGTGGTATGAGATCGCCAGAACCCCTAACAGTTACCAAGAAAAATGTGTCGCTTCGAGTGTCGAATATCGGCTGATCTCCCCGTTAAAATACAAGGTTTTCAACCGCTGTTTTGACACAAAGATTGGGGGAGAGCTCATAGAGTATAAAGGGTATGCACAGCCACATGAGGGAGAGAATATGGCGTCTCTTGATATGACCTATTTTTGGTTTTTTACCAAGACTTATCATATCTATTATTTAGATGATCTCTACAAATATGCCCTTGTTGCTGATGCGGCGTTTGAGCAGGTGTGGATCATGTCTCGCAAACCTTTTATGCCCCAAGCAAAACTCGATGAGATCCTCACCTATGCAAGCAAAGCTTTGGATGCAGAGCGTTTGATATATACGCCACAAGATACAAAAGGAAGATAGAGATGAAAATAGCAGTAATAGGTGCAGGGATAAGTGGGCTTGGAGCTGCTTACCTTTTGAGCCAAAAACATGAGGTAGATCTGTATGAAAAAGAGAACAGACTCGGGGGTCATGCAAGAACCACACAGATTCAAGATCAGGGCAAAAGCTTTGGGGTTGATACAGGTTTTTTGGTTTTTAATTATGAGACCTACCCACTGCTGAGTAAACTTTTTGTAAAGCTTGGTGTGAGCGTAGAACATTCCGATATGAGCTTTGGTTTTTGGGATAAAAAAAACAATATTGCATATAATGCGCAAACTCTTGGGGGGCTTTTTTTTCAGAAAAAAAATCTTTTTTCTCTTGGGCATTATAAAATGATCGTTGATATTATCACGTTTAATAAAAAAGCAAATTTTGATGTTGATAACAACACACAAGATCTTGACAAAACGCTGTATGAATATTTGCAAGATTTTGGTGTGGAGTTTAAAGAGCGCTATTTACTCCCGATGGGTGCGGCTATCTGGTCGACACCGAGTGATGAGATGCACCATTTTCCAGCAAGAACTTTTTTGCAGTTTTTTAAAAACCATGGGCTTTTGGGGGTGAGCACGCAGCATCAATGGCTCACAGTGAGCGGTGGATCTGTAAACTATGTCGATAAGATACAAAAACAAATTTCAGGATCTGTGTATCTTGGTGCAAATATCAGCTCTATTAAAAGGCT
>JACUTU010000016.1 GCA_014859685.1 Sulfurospirillum sp.
CTAACTGATTCAGAGATAGCAGGTGGGTTTACACAGTTTATTTTACAGTCTCTACCTTTTTTATCTGTTTTTGATACTATATATCTTTTTGGATTAAGTTTTATTTCACGATTGATTGGTTCTGGATGTTTCATAAATTCCCCTTTAATAATCTAGTTTACACATTTGCTTTTTAAATTATACACTAAATTCATATTATCTTATATAATTATAATGTGACGCCCAAATAAATTCATAGTGTGCATTATCCCTGCTATTTGCAAGAAAAATATTAATTTTTTTAGAAAAACGATATTGAATTAAGCTGTAAAATAATATTTTGGATGTTTTAACTCCAAATTTATCACTTGGGTAGTTTCAATGTTGAAATTTAATATTGTTTGAGGCATAAAATCAGTTCTTTTTAAAAAAAGCTGCACTTGATTAATAAAATTTTTAGGTATAATTTTTTCGTTTTAAAATACCTAATTAGAGGATAAATTAGCTTATTTTCTGATTTGTTATGGAATTATTGGGGATGATAACTTTTTTTAAGGAAATACTTGTGAATAAACAACAAACATTAGAAGCATTAGAAAAAGCAAGGGAATCTCATATTGCACAGATGAATAAAATAGATTGTATTTTACACAATATTAAAATTAATAAACCTACGGCCGTCTCTCAAAGAGAATGTGCTTTTGGAAAATGGCTTTATTCCAAAGATGCCCATTTAGAGTCCTTAATAGGCGAACAGTTTTACAATCAACTAGAAAATTTACACTCAGCTTGGCATCGACAATACTATAAAATCTATCAATTATGTTTTCCGGAAGAAAAAAAAGTTTCTTTGCCAAGTTGGTTGGATCGGGATCGCTTGATGAAATGAGCATAGACAAAGCGAAACTTTACTATGCAGAATTAAAAGACATAACGGAAGAACTACTTAAAATCCTAACATCTTCAAAAAGACGACTTGAAGCACTTAATGAAGCGAAATTTTTTTAGTATATATTTGCATAGATAGAGTATTGTTTTCTCTATGGACATAGGTTTTGAGCAATAGTATCTTCATATATTGCAACAACCGTTATATTGCTTGTGTATTGAAAATATATGAGTGAGTTTCAATAATATATCAAGATATATTGATATATAAAAAGAATTGTGCTACTATTATGCTGATTTTTAAAAAGGTTCTGTATGACTCTAGCGGTTTTTATTTTTGCTATTACGCTCACTCTTGTGATTTTTCAACCTCGTGGACTACAGATCGGTACGAGTGCGATTTTAGGTGCGATCGCTGCACTTGTTTTGGGTGTGGTGAGCTTTGAAGATGTGATCACGGTTACAGAGATCGTCTGGGATGCTACATTGGCGTTTATCGGGATCATCATCCTCTCTATGGTGCTCGATGAGATTGGTTTTTTTGAGTGGTGTGCCATCAAGATGGCAAAACTCTCAAAAGGGAATGGGCATCTGATGTTTGTCTACGCACTTTTACTCGGCTCTTTTGTCGCGGCACTCTTTGCTAATGATGGAGCCGCACTTATTCTTACCCCTATTTTGCTAGCAAAGATGAAGATCTTAAAGCTCAATACCAAAACTATCGTAGCTTTTTTACTTGCAGGCGGCTTTATGAGCGACGCTGCCTCCTTGCCATTTGTATTTTCAAACCTCACAAACATCGTCACAGCGAACTATTTTTATATTGGCTTTTTAGAATATTTGCAAAATATGATCGTTCCTTATATCGTGAGTACTCTCATCACTATTGCGTTTTTATGGCTTGTTTTGCGTAATGATATCCCAAAGAGTGTAGACATAACGCTGCTTAAAAACCCTGATGAGGTTTTAAAGAGTAAAACGCTTTTTCTCTTTAGTTGGTTCTTTTTGGCGCTTTTATTGGCAGGATATTTTATAGGCGATGCCTATGGTTTGCCGATAAGCGTATTTGCTCTTGGTGGAGGGCTTTTGTTTTTGGCAATTGCGAGCTATACCAAAAATGCTCGTGCGTGGCTGACGATCAAAACAGCACCGTGGCAAGTGGTGTGGTTTAGTATCGGGCTTTATATTGTTGTTTATGGGCTTAAAAATGCAGGGCTGACCGATTATTTGGCTTCGGTGTTAATGAAACTCAATACGCAGGGTGATTTTGTAGCGATTGTGGGCACGGGGTTTATCGCAGCGTTTTTAAGTGCTATTATGAACAATATGCCAACGATTATGATCATGGATATCGCTCTTGCGGATGTAGGTAACTTGGCTTTAGTCTATGCAAATATCATCGGATGTAACTTAGGGCCGAAGATGACTCCATTTGGAAGTTTGGCGACCCTTTTATGGCTACATGTACTTTCACAAAAAGGAGTGAAGATAAGTTTTTGGCAGTATTCAAAGTTTGGAATAATGGTGACGCCACCTATTTTATTTGTAGTGCTTGTGGCACTCTATCTATTTTAGTAGGAGAAAAGATGAAAAAAGTGTTGGTTATATGCACAGGAAATTCGTGCAGAAGTATTATGGCTGAAGCCCTTATCAATGCAAAGCTAGAGGGCGTCGAAGCCAAAAGTAGCGGTGTGCGTGCAAGTGGCAAGGTAAACCCAATGGCAAAAAAACTCTTAGAAGAAAAAGGGATCTGGAGAGAAATATACCACTCAAAAACGCTTGATACCCTCATAGATGAACATTTTGATCTAATCGTGACCGTATGTGATCATGCGCATGAAACCTGCCCGATGTTTCCGCGTCCTATAGAAAAACTTCATATCAGTTTTGAAGATCCATCAAGCAAAGAGGAAGCCGAGTATCATAAAACCTATGAGGAGTTAGAGACTATACTTTTACCAAAAGTAAAAGAGGTGCTTCGTGTTTGATTGGCTTGACCAAGCGAGTGCTTGGTTTGTTTTTGATACTTTAGGTACTACAGATGAGAGCCATTTTGGTGTGGCGCTGCACTTTTTTATCTATGACACGATCAAAATACTCTTGTTGCTCCTCAATATCATCTATATCGTGACACTTTTACGAAGTTATTTTCCTGTTGAAAAAGCGCGTGTGTATATCAGTGGCAAGCACAAAGTGATAGGCCATGTTTTAGCGGCTGTGTTTGGTGTGATTACTCCGTTTTGTTCTTGTAGTGCGATACCTCTTTTTTTAGGTTTTTTACAAGCGCGTATCCCTTTGGGTGTGACCTTTAGTTATCTGATATCCGCACCGCTGAGTGATGCGGTGGTAATCGCACTTTTGCTCTCACTCTTTGGTTGGAAGATAGCGCTTTTATATGTGGGGATAGGACTTCTCATAGCAATCTTTGCAGGGTTGATTATCGGTGAAATGAACTTAGAAAAAGAGGTACTCATTGAGGTGAAACCACTAGGTGATGTAGAGTATAAAGAACAAAAGTTGCTTTTCAAACACAGACTCAAAGAAGCGTGGAAATACACCGTTGATATCTTTAAAAAGATATACTTATATGTTTTTATCGGGGTGGGAATAGGTGCTTTTATCCATGGCTATGTGCCTGCTGAATTTATCAGCAAATATGCGGGTGGTAATGCGTGGTATACTCCTCTTGTTGCCGTCGTGATGGGAATTCCGATGTATAGCAATGCAGCTGGAATCTTACCTCTTATAGATGTTTTGACCGATAAAGGGATGCTTCTTGGTACGGCTCTTAGTTTTATGATGGCAGTAGTAGCGCTCAGCCTTCCAGAAGCGCTTATTTTAAAGCGTGTGCTTTCATGGAAACTTATCGGGATATTTTTTAGTGTTGTTGGCTTTGGGATACTCCTCACAGGCTATCTTTTTAACGCAATTTTATAGACAGGATCAAAAATGAAACTAGAAGTCTTAGGCACGGGATGTGCAAAGTGTAAAACATTAGAAAAAGTAGCAAAAGATGCAGTGGCAAAGTTTGGCGGCTTTCATGAGGTGAAAAAAGTAGATGATATCATGGAGATCATGAACTACGGAGTGATGAGTACGCCTACTCTTGTGATCGATGGCAAAGTGGTGAGTAGCGGAAAAAGTCTCAGTATTGATGATGTGTTAGAACTTATGAAAAGCAATAACTCCTAAAGAAAAAATCCTAAAAAAGTAAAATGGGGACAGGCCCGAATGGCACTTACTTAAGCAAAAAGTACACTAAAAAAGTGGAATAAAACTGGCTTTAAAGGAAGTATCGTAACCAAACAAAATACTCCATAAAGCCAGCAATATGAATCATAACAAAAAAATTATAGGAAACAGAGGAGAAAGAATTGAGCCAAGAGCTATAAAAAAATGGCACAATGATTTTTCTTTGTTGATGCAACCTAAGAAAATAGCAAGAGAAAAAGTGAGGGCAAATGGTCACCCTAAAAAGCTTAAGCAAGTGCCATTCTAGCCTGTCCCCAATAGTTGTATTTGCCAATTTTTTTTTAAATTACAACTATTTGTTGTATAATTATCATATTTTATTATAAAGGATTTGACATGAAGTTTTTTTTGAGTTTAGCTTTAGGTTTTGCTTTTTTATTGGCGAGTGTTGATATAAACAATGCTGATGAAAAAGAACTTTCTACTTTGCAGGGTGTTGGTGATAAAAAAGCAAAAGAAATTATCACATATCGTGATACAAATGGGTGTTTTAAATCATCAGACGAACTTACAAAAGTCAAAGGTATTAGCGAGAAGACTGTAGCAAAAAATAAAGACGCAATCATAATTGGAACTTGTAAAAAACAATAAAAAAAGAATAGGTTTGAGTTGCTACATGTAAATATAGTAGCTTATTTTTTATATTATTGTAAGAAAAGGGACAGGCTTAATTAAAGTAGCCTGTCCCCATTTTTTCAGCTATTGCTGCTCTTTCTCAGTTTTTATAAACTCTAGCAAGAAGACGAAAAATATAGATAAAATCAGACCCGTTACAAAAGCGACTGCTACAATCAAACTTTTCTTTGGCTTTATTGGGTAGTCGTTGGTCATAATTGCGCCTACGACTTCCGTATTTTTGTAGTTGTATGGCTTCATAAGAACTTTTAGAGCCTCTAACTCCTCTTCAAGTTTCTCTATCTCTATAACTTCAATGTTGTTTTTTTGATCTTCAAACGACTCTAACGAATCTTTTATTTTTATAATAATATCAGCCAGATATCTCCGCTCATTTATCTGCAGCGTTGCTAAAGTAGGGTTTGAATCTTTTATTTTTTTGAGATTGCTCTGCACATCTAAAAAATTTGCTTCATAGACTGCTAAATCTTTTTTATATCTGCTTATCTTCTCTTGAAGTGAGGGAAGAGTCTTTGTCTTTAGAAGCATCAGTCTGGCGTCAACCTGTTTAGCTTTTGTTTCATTAAGACTCTTTACATCGTCAAGAATTTTTTTATGCTTTTGCTGAATATAGTTGATAACCTTTTGAAGCTCTGCTTCTGCTTCTTCGTTGGACGAGCCATTAGTTGTAATTTCTAAAAAATTATTCTGATTTTTTGGTACTTGAATTTTTTCGGTTTTTGCTTTTTTGTTTTTTTCGTTTTTTAAGATCTCAATATAGAGAATTTCTAGCTCCTTTGAGAGTTCATGGGCATCTGCAACAATAACTTTTTCGGTGGTTTTTGCGTCAGTGGTTTTTGCGTCAGTGGTTTTTGCGTCAGTGGTTTTTAGTCTATACTCACCAATTTTTAAAATTGCTTTTGCCTCATAAGTTTTTGACACCATTAAAACATAAACTATTGCTCCGATTGTAACTGCTAAGGTAATCAAAGCTATTTTTACTTTATGTTTCATAAGAGTCTTAAAAAGCTCTCTCAGATCTATCTCATCTTCCTGTACAGCGTAGTTGTTAGTATGGTTCATAACTTTTCCTCTTTTTTATCATTAGAATAATACAAAGATATTCCTTTAATGAATATAAGGTGCATTTATGCGCGGAAATGGCTTATAAAAGATTTTTGGAAGAGAAAAATTGTTATAATAATTCCAGTGTACAACAAGAGGAATATGGGATGAAATTAACGCATTTAGATGAAAAAGATAGGCCAAAGATGGTTGATGTATCGGACAAACAAGATACTACAAGAATCGCGGTTGCAAGTGGAACTATCATGATGAGTTCTGAGGCCTATTTGATGATCATTGAGCATAAAACAAAAAAGGGTCCTGTTTTGCAAACGGCGGTTGTAGCTGCTATTTTGGGGGCTAAAAAAACAAGTGACCTTATCCCGATGTGCCATCCTTTGATGCTTACTTCTGTGAGTTGCGACATACAAGAATTGTCAGATTTGCCTGGATTTAAACTTTTTGTAACTGCAAAACTTAAAGGACAAACAGGTGTTGAGATGGAAGCACTTACAGGTGTGAGTATTGGGCTTTTAACCATCTACGATATGGCAAAGGCTATCGACAAATCGATGGTTATCTCAAGTGTACAACTCGAATCCAAAAGTGGAGGTAAAAGCGGTGCATTCTCAAGAACTTAAGATCAAATATCCATGCTTGTGGGAGTATAAAACTGTAGTTGAGGCGGATGCGTGCATTAAAACAGCCACCAAAGATATCTTGCGTGAAAGAGATCATAAGATAAAACTCTCAAAATCATCGAAAGCTGGTAAATACACGAGTTACACAATCAGTATTCTTGTGCATAATGATGATGATCGAAAAATGCTCTTTGAATGCCTCAAAAAGCATGATAAAATCAAATTTGTACTATAAAAAAGGAGGAGTAATAATGGAGTCTATTCATTCGATATTTAATGGCGTAATTGAGCAAAACAAAGACAATCCAAATTTTGACGCCATCTTGCAAGATGTTGTTTTTGAACTTTCAAAAAAGAAGATCCAAAGACTCAAAGATGAAAAAAATATCCAAAACCGACTCAGTGAGCTTTTTGAACTCTATGTCAAAGAGTTACAAACACAAGGAATGGAAAATGCCCAAACAGTAGGCGCTGTCATCGATGGCATAATCAAAGCTTGCATCTGCGAAAAAGAGGAGCTTTTGTATAAGCAAATTTGTGAAAAAGATCTTCTTGAAAAGCTCATAGCTGAGCAAAAAAAATCAATACAAAGTACTATATTTTCTACTTTTGAAACTCTTGAGGAACATATAGAAAAGATGGATGCATCCATGGGTACACAAGCACTAAAAGCTTTGCATGATGCGAAACTCAAAGGTCTTGAGATGTTAGGTATTTTGAGAGAAACTATCAGTGAAGCACTTTTAAATACCATCGAAACAGGTAATGATATAGAAGAAACTGTCTTTGAAATCATCAAAAATATGACTTATCAAACTATCAACGAGGGAGAATTTCGCAAAAAAAGATTTCTTGATATCGCCGATACGATCATCGATATCACGATGGAGATAGCAGATGCGGATCAAAGTTTTGCAAAAGAGATCTTAGGTGGCACTATATACGGTGTAAAAGAGGGCACGGTAAAAGCTATTGATAAATTTAAAAATGACCTCAAATTTGCCCCGCAAGAGATACTTGAGCAAGATCTTCGCTCTATCAAAAAAGAGTTACTCAGCATAGAAGAGGACTATATAACACTCTTACAAACAAAGATCAAATCCTCAAATGGTACTGCTTCTAAAATTGCACAAGATATCCTTGATACAGAATTTAGCACCTCATTTATCAAAATCAAAAGAGTTGTTGCTGAAGCACGAGAAGCCATCAATGACAAACTCACCGATTTCAAAGAAAGTGCCGATGGCATAGAGTATGATTTTGTTGAAAAAGCGGAAGCAAAAATACAACTTCTTAAATCTGAAATGACAAAGCTAGAGAAAAAAGCTGGTAGTAAATTTGAAAGTTTAAAAAAAGAGATAAGCGAACTTGAAAATAATGCTAGTGAAAAATTAGAAGCTTTAAAGAAGTTTGAATTTGAAAACGAAAATGCCAAAAAAGCAGCTAGTGAAGCCAAAAGATTGGGTAAACGAGCCTTTGAAGTAGCAAAAAATGTTCTCGATAACGCCTTAAAAAGTGCAAAAGATGCGATAAATAAAAACGACAAATAATCACCATCAAAAAAAAATGGGGACAGGCTACTTTTTTATGAAATCAAAAAAGTAGCCTGTCCCCATTTTTTTTTGAGAATTGCGAGGTGTTTTACAAACTTTTTTAACAAAAGTGCATAAGTTCAGATCTTATTTTTAAAATTATAATAGTGACAAATATGTAACATTTATGGTAAAATAAATTTTCACAAAAATAGTAGCTAGGAGAATGAAGTGAAGTCACACAAACAAATTCTCAAAAATAGTTCTGATGTCATACAAACTGATGGTAAAATTGATAGAAGAGCTTTTTTTAGAAAAACCGGTGCAATAAGTGCCATTGCTGCTGCTAGCGTCGTAGCACCAAGCGTATTGCAAGCATCACAAGATGATCCAAACATCATGCATCATCCGCAATGGGGACAAATATGGGGCGATCCTGTGAGTGAAAATCTCTATGGACTGCCTTCTGCATATGAACATAACAACACAAGAAGATACACAAAATTGCTTGCTTCTGGCAATTATCGAGCAGCTATTGCAGTTACTCCGATTCATGAAAGTGAAGGAATTATTACCCCAAATGGTTTATTTTTCTCAAGAAGTCATGGCGGTACTGCGCACATAGATCCAAACAAATGGCGTTTAATGATCAATGGTTTAGTTGAAAAGCCGATCGTTTTAACTCTAGAGCAACTCAAGAGATATCCACGGGTTACAAGAACGCACTTTATCGAATGTCCAGCAAACGGCGGACAAGAGTGGAGACGACCACAGTATAATTCTCTGCAATTTGCTAAAGGCTTTATGTCATGTGCTGAATGGACGGGCGTTTATATCAAGACTATCTTAAAAGATCTTGGTCTCAAGCCAACTGCCAAATGGATGCTTGCCGAGGGAAGCGATAACTCTGAGATGGGCAGATCCGTTCCTGTTGAAAAAGTGCTTGATGACGCGATGCTAGTTTGGGGACAAAATGGCGAAGCATTACGCCCTGAACAAGGATATCCTGTGAGATTATTGCTTCCGGGTTGGGAAGGAAATTTGTGCGTAAAATGGGTAAAAAGATTGGAATTTTCTGATGAACCATGGTATGCAAAAGAGGAAACATCCAAATATACAGCCCTTAAACCAAACGGTAAAGCGGTGCAACATTTTTATGCCAATGAAGTAAATTCAACCGTTGTTATTCCATCTCCAGAAAAACCATGGACAAGCATCAAAGAGGGTGATGAAGTTGAAATCGAAGGTCTTGCTTGGTCTGGCATGGGAACCATCACTAGAGTTGACTTGTCATTTGATGGCGGGAACAATTATGTCAAAGCAAATCTAAAAGGACTCATTTTGCCAAAATGTTGGACAAGATGGTCTTACATGTACACAATTCCAAAAGGCTTTAAAAACAAAGATGGTAAACAGATTATCCTCACTTCAAGAGCGATGGATGATGCTGGCTTTGTACAACCTAGTGTTGATCAAGAGATATTTGGTTATGGCGTGGCGAAAGAGGATTATGGTAAAGATAAAGACAAAGGCATGGGTGTAGAATCCGTGTATCACAGAAATGCGATTGAGTCTTGGGAAGTAAGTGAAAATGGGGAGGTGAACCATGTTCAAATTAGAACTATATAAAACGCTAGCGGCTACACTGCTGGCAACTACTATGCTCACAGGTATAGCACAAGCACAAGAGAGCGACACTGCGGCATACAATGGCTTGTGGAATGCAAAAAAAGATATCAGCGGTGGTGTGCATTATCCATTTAAAGACGGTAAAACGGGACCCTATGTACTCAATCCACAAGTATATGAGGACTCTGATATTTCAAAAGGCAAAGATGGTTTAAAAAAAGGCTTTAACAACGGACGACTTGCCACATCAAATGAACTCCAAGCGTGGGATAAAGATATCAGACCTGATGGTATCGGTTTGCCTGAGGGTTCTGGTTATGTCGATGAGGGTGAAGCTTTGTATGAAGCAAAATGTATGTCATGTCACGGTGATTTTGGATCGGGTGGTGGTGGCTATCCTGCACTTGCTGCTGGAAAAGCTAAAGAGATTAAAAGAATGCTCAAAAACAATAGATGGCTCAATCCAACCGCCGAGGGTCCAACGAGGGTCATTGGCTCTTACTGGCCTTATGCAAGTACACTTTTTTGGTATATAAGAGACGCGATGCCACATCCAAAATCAAAAGTATTAAGCAATGATGAAACCTACTCACTCGTAGCATATATGCTTTATATCAACAACATGAAAGTCAAGGGTGAAATAGTCAATGAAACATTTAAACTTGATCGAGAAAAGTTTTTACAAATCGAAATGCCAAATAAAAATGGTTTTATTCCCTATATAGATGGGTCTGATGGCATAGAAAATATACGCACTTTTTTCCAAAACGCACAAAATTTTGGGGGCATTCGACTTGCTAAGGGTGAAGAACCTTGTATGCAAAATTGTCAGCAAACTGACAATATCGTAAGGCTCAATGGTGGTATCACTGACTTTGAACCGGCTATGTCAGTTGAGCGAAATCTTCCACAAAAAGTAGAAGCTGTGAGTTTTGATCCAAAAGCAGCTTATGATAACAACTGCGCTATGTGCCATGAAACAGGTGTAGCACCTCCTGCTGGTAACAAGGTAAAGTGGACACCTTACTTGAAAAAAGGGCTCGCTGCTGTATTGCAAAGTGCTATCAATGGAACTGAAAATGGTATGCCACCAAAAGGCGGATCATCTCTAAGCGACGATGAATTCAAACAAGTTGTTGAATTTATGGTTAAATAATACAAAGGAAACAAGATGGATAGAAGAAAATTTTTAAGTTTTGCAGGAAGCCTCATCGCTCTTGGCATCCTTCCTGTAAATTTACGGGCCGAGGATTATAGAAAACTGAAACCGGCAGTTTGGGAGGCACACAATATTGATGATGCCACAAAAGCACTCTATGGTATGAAAGAAGTAATTCAAACAGATCAGATACAAATCACTGTTCCGAAGATAAATTCAAGCGGTGCCGCTGTTCCTGTGAAGTTTGAAACAACGATCGATGCTAAAACGATAGCACTTTTTCAAGATGCAAACCCAGAAAGTGCCGTTGCAATTTTTGAAGTAACTCCTTATGATGTGAAAAAATACGCATCAAAAATCAAAATGGCTAAAAATGGCACAGTGATGGTTCTTGTTGAGGGAAAAGATGGAAAAATTTATATGTCCAAAGTTACAACGCAAGTTGCAGCTGGCGGATGCGAAGGATAAAAAATGGCAAATAAAATATCAGCTATAAAGATTAAAATCAAAGATGGCGTAGCGACTGTAAGAATGGCATTTTCACATCCGATGATGACATACAACCAAGCAAAAGCGAAAACTGGCAATAGGAATGATGCAAATTTCATAACACATATCACTGCAAAAGTTGGAGATGCCGTAGTTTTGGATGCTTCAACGAGTCAATTTTTCTCTAAAAATCCGATTTTTTTATTCAACTTTACATGTGAAACATTTAAAATCGGCAAAGTGCTTTCAGGCAGAGAAATAGATCAAGGTATAGAGCGAAAAGAGAGTGATAAGGGTGATTTTTTAACCGTAATTGCCACAGATCTTCAAGGCAATAGCTATGAAAAGTCGCAAGAGCTTACATATTAAAAAACAAAGGGGACAATTATGCGAAATATAACGCTTTTGGTTCTTACTTTTATTTTTGCAGCGTTTTTTAGTGGCTGTCAAAAGCAAGTAGCAACCCTAGATACACAAAAAATGCAGCACGAAAGAGAAGATATCAGAATTTTCAGCGTTGATAACAGTGATGGCAAAATTACTACACAAAGTATAGAAGCAGCTTTCATAAACAATGGCTTTACTATCACAGGCAATAACAATATGAATCTTGCCTTTGAAAAAAGATTTGGCGGGGGGAAGGATTATCAAGTTTATAGATTGATGTTTGTATATAATCCCAAAATTATGGCAAAGATCCTCAAAAACTATCCAGAATTTGGATTGCTAGCTCCTTTAAGCACTTCTGTGTATTCAAAAGATGGAAAAATTTTCTATATCTCTTCACTTTCACTTGTGGGAATTTCAAGAATCACAGGTGTACCACAAAACAATCCTGATCTTTTAGAACTTTACGGAGCGCTAACAAAATCGCTTAAAGAAGCATTTGTTGGTGGAAAATTTGAAAAGTTAAGTTATGAAGTGATCAAGCCAGATGGTGAAATTATAACACGATTTGCTTTTGTACTCAAAAATGAATCAGACGACATAGACGAAGCCAAATCAGCCTACCAAGAAACATTAGAAGGTGAAGTAGAATCTGTGGGTTTTACAATAGCTGGTTTTACTAATGTACTCGACGATCTCAGTGAAAATGGTGTAGATGATTATGAATTTTATGATGCGTATTCCATATGCAATCTTGATGTTATCTATCCTGTACACAAAAAACATCCAGAAGTTGGCGCATTTGCTCCTTGTATGATGTACATGTACAAGAAAAAAGATGATAAATTTACCCGTATGGGATACCCTTCTGTGTACAACTGGGTAATGTCCACAAATATCTATGATGATGAGTCGCTTGATCCGTTGATAGATGCGCAGAATCTTCTTGAAGCTACCATCGATGCAACTATCGAATAAATAACATGCACAACGCTCTTTCTATAAAACAGCCCTTTGAAAAGGGGCTGCTACGGTTTTTATTGATTTGTATCGCACTGTGCCATTTTGCCTTTGCAAAAGATTTGGATATCGCACAATTTTTACAAGAAGCACAAAAACAAGATAAACATCTACTTTTTTTTCACCACATTCCTAGATGTCCTTATTGTAAAACTATGCTTGATGAAAATTTTCAAGATACAGCCATGAAGCGTGAGATTGAAAAAAACTTTATTCTTGTAGATATTTACACCGCCACGCAAGGAAATGTGAAGTATAAAGATTTTAGAGGTTCATACAAAGAATTTTCTTTACATGTAGGCGCTTTTGCATATCCAGCGACTATCTTTATGAATTCCAAAGGAGAGATAATCCACGAAGCAATAGGTTATCGCAATAGAGAAGAATATACGCACGAACTGCTCTATGTTTCTTCAAAAAGCTACCAAAAAATGGATCTGCAAGAGTTTATCGTACAAAAAGAGATGCAATAAATGACACAAGAAAAACAATTAGATGCGGTAGATGATATCGCTCAGCTTATTTTTGAAGTTTTTGGCGTAAAACTTGATATCTCTGGCGGTTGGGGCTATAGCCACAAAGATGCTGTTGTGATAAATAGCCTTGATATGCCAGCTGATCAGTTTTTAAATCTTTTTGCAAACCTGCGGGCGAATGTTGCAATGCATCTCACACAAGAGGAGCATGAACGATACGCTGGCATAAGCGTACATTTTCTTGATGGTGAAAAATTCAGTATAGAAAATAAAACTTTTGATCATGTTCGTTTTGAAACAAGCGCAATGCTTGAGAGCGATTATAAACAGGTTATACAAGAATATAAAGATAATTATGGTAAAAATAAAGACTTTGATATGCAAGCGCATTTTGAAAAAAGAAAAAATTTAACGATAAAACTTGTTACTGATTTTTGGTTTCAAGGTTTGAAGGAGCATTGTTCTGATGAGTAAAAAACCACTAGGAAGTGTCATAAGTCTTTTTATCTCCAAAAAGGAACCAAATACAAGGGAGTTGCGAGATACACTTACCTTTGCACTTGATGGTGTCTGTGAAGATAGGTTTAGAGGTAAAGATATCGAGCGATCTGTGTTACTTGTTTCGCAAAAAAGTTATGATTTAGCAAAAGAAAATGGTATAACTTTACTTGATGGGGATTTAGGAGAAAATATATTGGTCGATTTTGATCTGTATGTTTTGCCACATCAAAGTATTTTACACATAGGTGACACTATCTTGGAAATTTGCAAAAAATCCACAATGTGCAGTAGCCTCAGTAAAATCAACAATAAACTTCCAAAACTTTTGAAAGATAAAAGGGGTATATTTGCTAAAGTCATCAAACAAGGCTCAATCAAACAAGGCGATGCAATCTACTAAATCTTTCAAAAAAGCCCTTCTCGTGGTAGCATGGCTTTGTACTCAAGCTATCGCACAAAATCAGATCGCCGCTGTAAAAGTCTTGGGCGATGTAAGTTCACTTGAGCCAAATTCAAAAGCTTGGCTCTCAGCACCTTATACCACCATCAGGCTTTATACAAAAAACGGGGATATACAGACAAAAAATCTACGGCTCAAAGCCTTGCACAATGCAAAATATATAGCATTTTTATTAAGTTGGCAAGACAATATGCCTATGCGTTTTGATGGTTTTGCACTACAATTTTCAATAAACTTCGATGATGCAAACAAACTGCCATATATCTATCTTGGAAACAGCACCCGAAGTGTACTTGTGCATCAACGCATAAATACAGAACAATTTTATCTACTAGAAGTGCTTGATCTCCAACAGTTTTTAGAGCCGACGCAGAGTCTGAGAATAAGCAAAAAACAGACAAATAACGGTGCAACTTTTCTTGCTAGTGGTTTTGATGTGATCGAACAAAAAGAACATAAAAACATACATATGTATCAAAGCTACCAAAATGCAAACTACAAAGCAGTGCTTTCCAAACCCCTACAAAGCGATGATGGTGACTTATTGCAAAGCATTTTTTCACTTTCTTTTTTACTCTTAGATCAAAGCAGCAAAGATACAAAACCAAATACTTTTATAAGCCCATGGATTGGTATAAAACTCATGGGTATCGATAGTGATGATGTTTTCTTAAAATCTTCAAAAACTCCAATTGATGGCGATATCATTCGCGGCAAAGAGTTAGCACTGCAAAATTGTGCAGTGTGCCACCATTTCGATGATGCACACAACGCACCCCAAAACATCGCCCCAGATCTCTCACATGTAAGTAATCTTACGAATATCGCTTATCTCAAAGAATCTATCTTGCAACCAAGTGCTGTTATCACGCCTACATCAAATGCAAATGCCAATTTTCCATGGTTTTATATAGATGATAATGGTCAAAACATATCTACAATGCCGGCATTTGATTGGATGGATACAAAAAGTTTGGAAGATGTTATTGCGTATTTTGCATCATTGAAGTTTTAGAAGAATTTAGAAGAGGCAAACGCCTCTTCTTAGGTTTTTTAGTATCTATATCTCATAGATAAATGGATATTTGAAGCACTTTCCACATAAGGCATCATATTCATTAAACCTGCAGGATTTCCTGTTTGTCCAAAGAACATATCGCTACCTGCATAATCATAATCCATATAGGTATATCTGATTTGTGCTGTTAGATTTTTACTCACAAGTGGAATGTTGTAGTAAATCTCATATGCATCACCACGAGTTGCTAGTTTTGATCCAGCTAGAGTATCTTCGCCATATGTAAAACTTCTCCAGTACTCACTTCCATGGTTATACTCAATACCGATTCTGTCATTTTCCATAAAGCCTGGCATATTCACACCTACATAGTAAGAATATCCTGTTTCTTCGTCTTGACTACCAAGCATTCCTGTTCCAGACATCAGACTCAATAATTCTGGGAATGAAAGACCCAATTGAGCAGCATAGCCACCAGCTACTGCTTGAACCGCTGCATTAGTAAAATCTATACTCGACATATCATTAGCTGCTCTATTATTTGGTTGTGTTTTACTCATTGCAACTGATGCAAACGCTATAGTATCATCAAGGAAATCATTGATTTCATTCCCTATACCATTAACTTGTAAAGATAATGAAGCACCTTGCATATCTCCAACATCAACAAATCCTGTTGGTTGCATAGAAAGAGCTCCTGTTGCTGTATTCATACTTAATGCCATGCCCATTCCCATCATATTCCAACCTTGGAATACGTTTGCCATAACTTTATATTGACCATCATCATATGCCTGGATGAGTAAGCCAGCTAGGTCCATATCTGGATTTTCATATCCTGAACCATACGCAGAACTAAAATCAAATGAGTATGCACCTGCCGTATCAGAAAAACCTCTTCCTAAACATAATTTTGCATAAAAACCAGAAATACCTGTCACTTTATCAAGGTCAAATTTGAAGCTCGCGCCGTCAAATTCCATGTTGATGTTGTGTCCTACTGGAGAAGCTGGATATGCATTGTCTGCTCTTAAATTCGTCATAAAGCCATCCACTGATGGACGGCGACCAAAACTTGCTGTATATGGAACTTCGCCCATTTGTCCGAAATATAAGAAATACGCCTCTCGTAGTCTTATATTTGCGTCACCTTGTGGTTTTTGAGTACCATACCAGTCAAAATCTTGAAACATACTATAATTACCTATGCTTGATTGACCAAAAGCTTTATAAAAACCAAGTGAGCCTTTGAAAACAAGATTATCAACTGGTTGTGCTGCCATACCTAGGATGAGTTTGTTTGTCCAGATACTATTTTTCTTTGTTTGTGAAGCTACTCCTGCAGAAGTTGTGTAAGTAGGAGCCGGATATGTAGTAGGATTTGCAATCATGCCCATACCAGAAGTTAATTTATGCTCCATAATATCATAAGCAGTTCTAAAATCCACATTCCACTTGATATTGTCGCTTGCACTTTGTGCTTTTACTTCAGAAATTTGTGCTTGTAATGCACTTATGTTGATGCTTTCTTGAGCTTTCTTGAGCTCTGCCATTTGTGCTTTTAAAGCTTCTACTTCAGCTTTAAGTGAATCATCTGCAACCAAGCTAGTTGCCAATGTTGCTCCCACAAGCAGTGGAGCTATGAAACTTTTCATCATACTGTTTCCTTCATTATTCATCGAGACAAATATTTTTGTCCAAATTAAATTTTCTCGCCTTTTTTCAAAAAAGCACCTTGAACACTTTTTGCATATACTTAAACTCCCAGAAAAAGAGATTTTGCATATACAGAGTAAACTTTTTATCTTCGTATAGTAGCAAAATCAAAATTAAATTGAATTTAAAAAATTAATTATTTTTGAAAAAAACGCAATATATAGTAAAATTAATTTTAACTATTATATACTTTTTTTAATTATAAGTTATATTTACTTTACTTTTATTTTGATAAATATAATTTCTTAAGATAATATACATAATTTTTACAAACAATTCTTAAAAAAATTTCAAACTTTCTTATCACTTTAAGAAAAGCATTCATATAATTGAGGTAAAATTAGTCTTATTTAATTTTTGAGGATTTTTTATGATCAAATCGATCTGGCCGCTCAGTTTTATCGTAGCGCTTCGCTTTCTAGGACTTTTTATAGTTCTTCCGGTTCTCTCCATCTATGCCTTAGCTCTTGAGGGTTCCAATCCCTTGCTTGTTGGTATCGCTATCGGTGGTTATGCTGCCACACAGATGTTTTTACAATTGCCATTTGGTTTGATTTCAGACAAGATAGGCAGAAAAGTAACGCTCACGATAGGGCTACTCATTTTTGCAGCTGGCTCGCTCGTGTGTGCGTATGCGAGTGATATCTATATGCTTATCTTTGGGCGATTATTGCAAGGTGCTGGAGCTATCGGAGCGGTTGCCACTGCTATGATAAGCGATATGGTCAAAGAGGAAGTTCGGGCAAAAGCAATGGCTTTTATGGGAGCAAGCATCGCACTTTCTTTTGCAGTAGCAATGGTTTTAGGCCCTACAATTGGAGCATATTGGGGTATCGATAAGCTCTTTTTTATCACCGCAAGTTTCGCTCTTTTAGCGATTGTTATCTTACATGTAAAGGTTGAAAATCCGCCAAAAATCACACACAATTACGAAACAGACAAAAAAGAGGTGCTTAAAATTCTCTTTGATGTCAATCTCTTGAAGATGAATATCACAAATATGCTTCAAAAAGGGATGATGACACTTTCATTTTTAATTGTGCCTATCATCATGACGCAAGATTTTGCTTTTGCAAAAAAAGAGTTATGGATGGTATATGTGCCTGCGATGGTATTTGGAATTTTTGCGATGGGATTTTCTGCTGTGATGGGGGAGAAAAAAAAGAAACCAAAACTTGTACTTATCATCGGCATCGTACTGTTTGCACTGGCATTTTTACTGATGGCTATCGCAACAAATGCTCTGGTTTTTATAGCTGGCGTCATCGTTTTTTTTATAGGCTTCAACATACACGAACCACTTTTGCAATCGCTCGCAAGTAAATATGCAAAAATCCATCAAAAAGGCGCTGCATTAGGCGTTTTCAATACTTTTGGCTATTTTGGTACTTTTACAGGCTCGCTTTGGGGCGGTCACGCACTCAAATGGTATGGACTTGAAGCGATTGCTATCGTAGTTCTCATCACATGTGTGCTATGGGTATTGCTCATTATAAGCCTTGAAAATCCTATCTTCACAAAAAATCTTTACTTACCTTTTGGCTCATTTGAAGAAATGAAGCTAGAAGTTTTAAACTTACAAAAAGGTGTTATCGAGTGGTATAAAAATGAAAATGAACAAATTCTGATCGTCAAATACAATTCAAAAGAAATTACACAAGAATCTATCACAGCTATGCTAGGGCGATGAATTTCATCGCTCTTTTTTTTATCTCTCTTGGGTCTGCAACCCTTTTGATAGGTGGAAGTGAAGTATTTTTGCTCTACCTTTACACACAAGACTATAACCCGCTTTTACTGCTACTTGTGGCAACAAGCGGTAACACACTAGGTTCAGTCATCAACTACGCTCTTGGCAAATATGCAAGTGTGTGGGCATTAGAAAAAAACTATATCAAAGCTTTACATGTAGAAAAGTCCAAGGCCTATTTTGATAGATATGGAAATCTAGCCCTTCTATTTTCATGGGCGCCCATCATCGGCGATCCCATCACTTTTGTAGCAGGCATCTTGCAGTATAATTTTTGGAAATTTCTAATTCTTGTCACACTAGCAAAATGTGCCAGATATGCTTTTTTACTCTATATTTTTAACTGATATTACACACTAAAGCTACGAAAAGGGTACTTTTCGAGAAAATTAGAGGTATTTACGAACTTTTTTACAAAAATGCGTAAGGTTAGTTACTCAAAAAATTTGAAAATCTATCTGATGAAAATGTTGCATTGCAATGTTTTTTAAAAATATATGATTCTACTAAATTATTAATTCTCATACATATTTACAATTGGATAGGTGATTTCAGTTCCAAAAAACTTTAAATTCCCGTTGCTTAATTTAAAATATTCACTCCAAAATTCTTTTAAACGAATCATATCATCTCCATCTCTATAATTTTCTTGATCCACAAGACCAGCACCAACCACTATGATGTCAGCACCATCAAAATCACCAAGCAATTTCTTTTCTTTAACAATTTTCATTTCTTTCTCAATATCTAACTTTTTTAGCTCTCCTTTATAAAAACTTGTATGGTTAGAATTTTCTAGCATATCACTTAAAATAAAAACTATTTTTTCTTTAGTTTTAGAGACCTTGATAGCATTTTTTGAAAGTTCTTTTAAAGAGAAAAATATCTCACTATTTTTTACAATCTCGTTCTTCTCTTTAAAATGTTCATAAATATCATTTGCTAGCTTTCTTTTTAATCCAATATCTTGTGCTTTCCAACACTGATCAAAGTGCTTTTTTTCTTTCTTGCCAAAATTGTATAATTGAACATCATCTAACTTGCTATAAAAGTAATAATGATCTACAAAAGATATATATCTATCTTTTGAATATTCTGAAAATGTAAAAAGATTTGCTGCAGTTTTTGGATTAAGAATTGAGAAAATATTAATTACTGAACTTTTACGAATTTTTTTTGGAAAAGAAGTCGTCTGGTCCACAATAATAAATACTTCTCTATTTTTATCTTTTCCAACAGTTTTCTGAATAAAACTTTTGCAATCAATTTGCTCTGCAATTAAAACATTAATCGACAGAAAAATAAATAAAAGTACTTTTTTCATTAATTAATCTCCTTGTAAGCCTTTATTAGTTTATATGCTTTTTTGCTTTCTTCACCCATAAAACTATAACGAATTCCACTAATTAAGCCTACTACTTGTATACCAAAAAACAACATCATCATAACTGCGTATGTAACATAACTTGCTCTTTTCTCTGCTTCTACTTGGGAGCTTCTGCGATACTTATCCCTTAATTCTGCCTGAGTATTAAAGTAAGAAGGCGTATCTGGATTATTTTCTGATTTTTCTATAACCCCTCTACTTTTTTCTTTTAAGAAATGTGTTTCTACATCAAAAGTATTAGAATCGATTATCTGACTCTCCTGATAGTAATCTATATTTTTATCAAAAACATAGAAACGCACAAACATTGCTCCAATACCTATAGATAAAATAAATATTGTTGTAAAAATTGTTAGAAAAAAACGACGATTTGTTTTAAAATTTCGCCAGTCAAAATATTTTTGTGCTATACGGTTATATTGAGGAATTATTACTGTTTTTGCAGTATCATCGAAACTGTTTAACTCTAAATTAACTTTGTTTCTAGGATACTTCTCTTTTTCTTGAATGATAATTTCTTTATTTGTTGAAGCCATTTCATCATCAATAGCTTTTAAAACAGACATTTTATGTATTTCTTCACCAGAAAAATGAGTTAAAAACATAAGAACGATAGACAAAACAAAACCACCAAATATCATTGTTTTCTGAAGCATACTTTCTGAAGCATCATTTATCATGAATTCAGAAAATACATAGCTAAACCCTGACGCTTCAACAAATAATAATCCCAGTAAAATTACCAGTAAAAAAAATGGCATAGTTCTTCTATTTACATCGCCTGCTTTTAAAAGATAGCTTTTTGAATCTTCATTTAATTTTTTATTATTATGGCTTTTTAATTTAGTAATTTTTTTCCACATAAACCAAGATACAATTAAAGTTAATATAAAAAAACTTATCCAATAACTAATTGCAATACCTATAAACTCATAGTTTAGTACATATGTTATAGTATCTACGAAACTCGATTCGGCTGAAAATGCTTTTATTTCTTTGTCCAATGATAATTGTATTTTTTCAATATTTTCTGATTGTTTCTGGTAATCACTAAAGATTGAATCTAGTTCTTTTGATTTGTCAATAGCCATTAGAGTTTTTCTCCTTTTTTATCGCTTGAAAAAAATTTTGTTTTTTTATAATAAACTACATCTGAATTATTTTTATAATAAATTATACCTTCTGCATTTTGCGGATTCCCGTGTGGGTATGCCAAATCAATACATTGTACCTTCGACTTATCTTCTGGATAAATTCTATAAAGTAAACCATATTCGCCATTATATGCGATAGTTTTCGTACTGGTTCCATACCAAGGTTGATTGGCTCCTCTTTTAATTATATTTAATTCAGGACAACTAACGGGCTGCAAATTAGAGCGAAGTACTCCAACTGGGCTTATCATTATAAATTCATTATCAATAGCAGCTCCCCATGCACTACCATTTAGAACAGGGGCCATGTTATAATTTTCTTTTGACAAAACAACTTCTCCTGTTGATAATCTTTTAATATCACCTTTTTTACGAAGTTTATCAGTCATACAAGAGCCGTAATAAGCTAACATATCATTGCTTGCAACCGCTGGTGTTGCTAATGAAAAAACTGATGACTGAACAGGATTTCCCACAAGCGCAACTAATTGATTTTGTCCATTTAAGTCTTTGTTTCCATTTATATCAAGTGAACTTTGCTTAGAAAAATTATATTCATTATTGCATGAACCAAGTGACTCTTTATTGCTTTTTACATTACTTAAATATGTTCCTTTAACTCCCGTTATATTTCCTTTTCCAGCTACATCACTTGTACCAAAACGAGGTGCATTTCCTCCTGCTAGTTTTGGTATTTCACCACCGCCAGCACCACCGCCAGCACCACCGCCAGCACCACCGCCAGCACCACC
>JACUTU010000023.1 GCA_014859685.1 Sulfurospirillum sp.
TGGGGTGGTAGAGGTCGCCCGTTCGAGTCGGGTCGCTCCGACCATGTGGAATCCTACTATAGCACCCTTTTAAAAAACTTCTTCCCTAGCAACCCTTGTCAAACTTAGTAATTTATTGACCTTCTAAACCATACTTTTTTACTTCTAATGCCACCGAGTTATGAGGTGTTTTTGGAAATTTGAAAGTGGCTCTTTACATTTTCATAATTGTAATCACCAATTCACCCACTTCAAAACCAAATTTTTTCATTTTTGAGTGGTTGATGATCACCCCATCACTTTGTAGATGCAACCAATCTTGCACATCAATATCTATGGTAGAATCACCATAGGGCACGCGCATGGTATAGTCAATCATCACGGTGTTTCCATTGGCTATCATAGGCGCTTCGCCCACAATATCACCCGCTGTACCTATAAACTTTTTAGCATCTTTTGTGGGTTTGAGCTTCCAGACTCTTTTTTGTGTCTCGCCATCATCATAGACAAAAAACTCATCTAGTGTGCCCACGCCATGAACATCCCAAGAGCCATAAAGCTCCCCTTTAAAACTGCGAATGATCTTGCCATCTCCATCTTTGACAATCCCATAAGCGAGCAATTTTCCATTAAAATACTCCTGAGGGATAAACTCAGGTTTGCTCTGCGTAAAATCCTCGATCTCCATCCCAGAACACCCCGCCAAGATAAAAGCCACAAGGGTCGCTAAAAAAAACTTTATCATCCTACTAATCCTCTGTTTAAATTGAGATTTTGATCACGTGAAAATACCATCTGTACCAGACCAATATTTCTTGTAAGAAAAGCAGCCTCACAATAATTAAGATACATTTTCCACATCCGAACAAAATATTCATCAAAGCCTAAAGCGTACACTTTGTCGATCTTACGTGAGAAGTTTTCATCCCAGATACGAAGCGTTTTTGCGTAATCTTCAGCAAACTCCTCCATATGCAAAAGATTGAGCCGTGTGTGTTTTGTGGTCACCTCAAGAATCTTGCCCACACTTGGTAAATGCCCTCCAGGAAAGATATATTTTTGGATAAAATCAGTGCTCTTTGCATAGCTTTGATACCTTTGATCTGCAATAGTGATCACCTGCATCGCCAGCACACCACTTGGTTTGAGCAAGGCTTCACACTTTTTAAAAAAGTGCGAAAAATACTCTGCCCCAACCGCTTCAAACATCTCTATAGAGATAATCGCATCAAAACTTCCCTCGAGATCACGATAATCTTTGAGCTGTATATCTATCTGCTCTTGCACCTTTTCAAGTGCAAAGCGTTCATTACAAAGTCTTTTTTGCTCTTGACTAAGCGTCACCGTTGTCACCTTACATCCCATCTCTTTTGCCAAATAAAGCGCCATTGCACCCCAACCCGAACCGATCTCTAAGACATGATCTCCTGGCTTAATTCTTAGCTTTTGTGCAAGATGTTTGATCTTTTTTTGTTGTGCGCTGTAAAGATCATCTTGGGCTGATTCAAAAAGAGCTGAGGAGTACATCATCGTCTCATCGAGCATCAACTTAAAAAAATCGTTTGAGAGATCGTAGTGTTGTGCTATATTTTTTCTTGAGCGTGTTTTAGAGTTTTTGCGCAAGAGATGCTTAATGCGATTGGCTATAGGAAAAAGATTGCTAAGTCTATTTTTTTTATAATCTTCACTTTTGACTCCTAGTTTGTGAGAATTGATCAAAGCAAGCTGGATCAAGCCGCTAAGATCGGATGTATCAAAATCTTTATCCATATAACTCTCAGCAAAGCCAATATCTCCATACAAGGCGATGCGTTTAAAAAACTGACTTGAGTGAATATGCAGATCTACCTCAGGCTGTGTATTGTCTCCATAGACCTGCTGCTCACCCGATGGATAAAAAACGCGTAAGGTTCCAAATTCTAATTTTTGTAGATATCTGTGCCCCACTTTATTATAAAAACCTTTCATCTAATACCTCTTTACTTGATCTTGTGGTGTAACTGAGTAAAACTTTATCCCCTTGAGATAGAGCTTGAGCGATTGCCAAAGTGTGCGCGTGACTACTCTAAAGGTTATAAAAAGATGTTTAAAAAACAAGGCGCGCTCATTGTGTGGTGTAAATGCCACAGCCTTGGTGTGCAAAGAGGCAAGAAGGGTTTTTACACCCTCTTCATGGAGGGTAATAGTGAGTTTTAGCTCATTTTTTGTGTAGTGCATCGTAAACTTATACTCCCCCTCTCTTTGCAAAAATGGGGAGACATACATCTCTTTGTGTACCTCGCCGGTGTAATAATTTTCATTTTGCTTTATGAGTTTTACAGGATAGACAATGCGCCCGCCATTATAGTTATGCACCTCAGCCAAAATATAAAAAGGGGTATCATTTGCATCAAAAAGCACCACAACACTCAACGGATTAAAAACAAAACGAAATATTCTAGGCAGGGTTAAAAAACGGACAGAAGCAGCCCCTTTGAGATCAAACTTTTCTAAAAGCTCTGCAATATTTTGCTCAAAATCATCATGAGAACCAAAATGATCTTTCGCTGAGAAAGAGAAAAACTTCCCCTGCAGTGTTGCAAGATTGGCAACATCGATATCCAAGAGAAAAAATGGGTAGGTAAATTGATGCACCTTTGGCACAAAACGGTGGTGATACACCTCCCCCTCATAGATCCGATGGCTCATAGCTCACATCCAAACTCTTGGGCTATTGTAGTAGCACTCCACAAACCATCTTCATGAAAACCATAACGCCAATAAGCGCCCCCATAATAGGTGTTGTTCACTCCGTTGATCTTTGCGCGCAAGCTTTGTGCATCAATAGCAGCCATGTTAAACTGCGGATGTGCATAGCTAATACGCTCTAGCACCTCTTTGAGTGCATCGGTCTCATTGAGTGAGACAAAATAGTTCTTTTGTGTATTGATATTTTGTAGGCGATTGAGCCAATATGAAAGGGTCACCGCGTCTGCTTTACCATCGTTTTTATAGTTCCATGCAGCATAGATCTTTTGATCTGGATAAAGCGCGCCCTCATCCGTGTGCAAAACTGCATCATTCGCTTTATATTCAAAAGAGCCCAAAATCTTTTTTTCATCTTCGCTTGCATCTTCTAAGAGTGCTAGAGCATCTGGAGCGTGAAGTGCCATAACAAGCTTGTCATAATAAGATTCACTTCCATCTTCATGGCGCAAAACAACACCATTTTCAAGCCTTTTAATAGAGCTGATATTTGCACCAAGATACACAGATCCTGAAATTTGTT
>JACUTU010000007.1 GCA_014859685.1 Sulfurospirillum sp.
ACCACCGCCAGCACCACCGCCAGCACCACCGCCAGCACCACCGCCAGCACCACCGCCAGCACCACCGTTGTTTTCTGCTAACAGAAAACCTGAATTTATTGGTCTATTCATGGCATATTGAGCAATAGTTTCTTCGGAACTTGCCTCTACTACCTCAACCCGTCTATTTTTAGCTTTACCTTTTTTATTTTGATTTGTTGCTACGGGGTCAGTTTCCCCTGAGCCTTTGTAATATATATTTTCCAAAGGAACACCATTTTTTTGAAATAATTTAGCAATATGCTTGGCTCGCCTTTCAGACAAAGCTTGATTATACTCATCTGAACCATCAGCATCTGTATGTCCTACAATCATCACTTTTTGTCCTGATTTGGCATATTGGGCAGCAATTTCTTTAAACATTTGAATAGCATGGCTATTTAGTATATGACTCGCACTATCAAACTGTGACTTTTCTGCCTGAATAATAAAAGATTGCCCAACAGTTTTTCCTTTATTGTCTATTACATCTGAAAATACGACCTCTGTCTTTACTTTTTGTTTTGCTGCTATTTCTGAAACTGCTTTTCGTCGTGCATCTATTTCATCACCAATGAAATAACCTATTGCTCCCCCAACTAAAGCTCCTATTACTAAGCCTTTATTGCCTCCGGCCTTTTTTCCTATAACAGCACCGGCTCCAGCACCAACCGTAGTGCCTCCTATTTTTCCAATATTATCCATTAAATCTTTTGTAGTTGCACATCCACTAAATAAAACCGAAGAAACTATTGTAATTGATATGGTTTTCTTGATTACGCCCTCTTTTGTTTCTTGATTAAAACCTAAAACCTTTACTTCCAAAATAATCTCCTAGTATAGTTGACATATGCTAATTTCATAAAGGACCATTATATGCGTATTTTTCCTAAATTTTTATTAAAATAAGTAATATATTCGTATTTTTTTCAAAAATTTGTTTTGTGTAAAATTATAAAATGAAAACAACACAACAGGATATGGCAAAATTACTCGGTATTGGCAACAGGACTCTTAGGAATTGAAAAAAGAGCATCCAAAACAACGCATCAAAGGATCTTTACATGTAAGAGTTATCGTCTCTTTTTTTTCACCAAAACCAAGAGCCTCCAATGTTCCCTCGCCCCCATCTGCAACGGGAATACTCACTACATGGCTTTTAGGATAGACTCTTTTTATGCCCTCTTCAATGCTTTTTGCAAGCTCAAGCGAACTAGCACTCTCTTTAAAAGAATCTATCGCAATAACTACTTTCATCATTTATCCAAAAAATTTAAAATCAATTGGCAGAATTCTTACCTTTTCACCTTTTTTTAGATTGCATGTATCTTTTTCTATACGCAAAAGGGCAGCGTTGTCTAGCATATTTGTTAAAATCGCACTACTTCCGAGGCGTTTGCCTTCTAAATCAACACAAAACTGTCCATCTATTATTTTGAGATTGCAAGCTGTAAATTCTGTAAACTTTGAACGCTTTGGATAATCTTCTAGCAACCTTGCCTCTATATACTTGCTTTTGGGCTCTTTGCCTTGCATTGCTCTAAGAAGTGGCAAAACATACACACAAGCCATAACAGTGCTGCTATAAGGAAACCCGGGCAATGCAAAGATAAATTTTTGCCCTACTTTAACTATCTTGATATGTCGTCCCGGTTTTACAAAAGCACCATCAACGATGTATTCTGGTTCTAACCCTTTGATGATCTCTTTGACAAAATCAAAATCCCCAACACTCACACCGCCCGTGGTGATGATAATATCGTGGTTTTTGAGGGCATTTGTTATGCTTTTTTTTATCTCTTCTTTTTCATCTTTAACGATAGGCAATCTTGAAACACTCGCTCCATGTTGCATCATGAGGGCTTGTAAGGTTACATGATTTGAGCTTCTTATTTTTGCAGGTGAAATTTTAGGCTCACCTATTTCAAGTATCTCACTTCCTGTTGCGAGCACCGCTATGCGTGGTTTTTCAAAAACGGCTACATTTACCTCTCCAAGCTCAGCCATGACTCCGATTTGTGCATACCCGATAGTTGTTCCTTTTTTGATAAGCACTTCGTTTTCTTTATAATTCTCACCGATAGCACGAATTGCAAAACCTTGTTTTACAGGAGTGATTATCTTCACTTCATCATTATTTACTTCTACATTTTCTATGGGGATAAGTGTATCACTCCCCTCGCTCATAAGTGAACCTGTAAAAGTTTTAACGCATGTTCCCTCATCTACTTTTGTACTCAAATCACTTCCAGCAGGAAGTCTATCGCAAAGTTTCAAAAGACCCTTTTCTTGGTCTTTATAACGAAATGCGTATCCATCCATCTCTGAAGTAAGATGCGCTGGAGAATTCTCTTTGGCTACAATATCCCTTGCTAAAACACGCCCAAGAGACTCTGTGAGCAAGATACTTTCAATATTTGTTGCAACATTACATGTAGCACTAATCAGATCCTCGATCGTTGTATCGAAATCTTTAAAATTCATCTCAACTTCTCCTTTTTACTCAACAAAATCCAACAAAAATTCCTATCATTAAAGCATAAAGCATAGCTTCTGTATTTTTTCATTTCAGTAATCCAGCACCAATCAAAAGATGGCTTCGCTCTTTTGCATAAACCCTTTTGCCATCTACCAAATCATACTTCCATATAGGAGCATTAGCTTTAAAATCCTCGACAAAATCATTGATAAATTTGAGTGCAATTTTTCGTTGCGGGGAAACAACTGCTGCTATGTAGGAACTAGTGTGGTTTGGAACATCCCCTCTTGAATGCGCCATCAAAAGATACGCACCCTGTGCCTTTGCTTTTATCTGCCAGCTATCAAACCAGTTCTTTAAAATAGGCTCATATATATCAAAACTCAGTCCGCTTATACCATCCTCATCGCGAACTATTCCCACAAATGGAATAAAAGCACCGTAGTTTTTATCGCACATATCTACAAACCAACGATTGGTAATTTCTTGTACATGTAAAGGTCCATCAAACAATTCTAAAGCCATCATCAGCCCCCACACACTGGCGGAAGAAGTGATATTTTATCATTTGGCTCTACTTTTACATCGAGTGAGCATATAAGCGTGTCGTTGAGTGCCACAGCACAAATACCAAGCCACTCTTGCAACACAATATCATCTTTAAAAAACTCTTTGAGTTGAGCTAAGTTTGTAATATCAACTTCTATACTTTCTCGACTCAAGGGACCTAAAAATTCTACTTTTGCCATAATTATGCCTCGTATTAATTTAGTTTGCATTATACCATCACTTTTTTATACTTAGCATAAGATAGTTGATGATACAATCATTTTAAATTTTAACTGATGTTACGCACTAAAACTACAAAAAGGGTACTTTTCGAGAAAATGAGAGGTATTTACGAACTTTTTTACAAAAGTGCGTAAGGTCAGATTTTAACAATGGACAATCATGATTTTTGGAAAAATAGACTATATCAATTTGTTACCTTTTCACACATTTTTAAAAAAATCAAATATGCAAAATGCACTCAAAAAAGCGTGCGAATACAGAAAATCATACCCCTCAGCCATCAATGCTCGATTTGAGAAGAGACGCATAGACGCGGCCATTATCTCAAGCATACAAAGTGGCAAAAAAGGGATAAGAACACTCGATATGGGAATTGTGGCTAAAAAAAATGTACGAAGTGTTGTAGTAGAAAAAAATACGCAAAACGCCTCTGATCCACACTCTGCGACATCAAATATGCTTGCAAAAGTATTGCAAATCCATGGTAAAGTACTCATAGGCGATAAAGCACTCCAAGCGTATCTCCAAGAACCGGATCATTACATCGATCTTGCACAAATTTGGTATGAAAAGTATCATCTGCCTTTTGTTTTTGCAAGACTTAGTATAAATAGATATTTTCATTTTTATAAACGCATTTCAGATAGGTTTAAAAAATATAATATTAAAATACCAAGTTATGTTATAAATCAATACTCTCAAGAGCGGGGCATTAAAGTTCAAGATATCAAACAATACTTAGCTTTGATAAGTTATGATATAGGGGCTAGAGAAAAGCGGTCTTTGCAACTTTTTTTCAAAAAAAGCAAGCAATTTACAAAAAATTAATACAAAAGGGAAGATAGATGTCGGTAGAAAAATACATTAATAAAATTATGCAAAGCACTATGCAAAGCACTCCAGGGCAAGTTGAGTTTTATCAAGCAGTTGAAGAAGTTTTAAGTTCATTATTGCCACTCTTACATGCAGAACCAAAATATGATAATTTAAATATTTTAGAACGAATAGTAATTCCTGAACGACAGATCATATTTCGCGTGGTTTGGCAAGATGACGCGGGTAGAATTCAAACAAATATAGGCTATCGAGTACAATTCAATTCAGCTATCGGACCGTACAAAGGTGGTCTTCGCTTTCACCCATCAGTCAATCTAGGAATTATCAAATTTTTGGGTTTCGAACAAATTTTCAAAAACTCACTTACAGGCTTACAAATAGGTGGTGGAAAAGGTGGTTCAAACTTTGATCCAAAAGGTAAAAGTGATGGTGAAATTATGCGATTTTGTCAATCATTTATGACAGAACTCTCAAAGCACATCGGCGAAACGATAGATATACCAGCGGGCGATATCGGTGTAGGCGGCAGAGAGATCGGTTATCTTTTTGGTCAATATAAACGACTTACAAATAATTTTGATGGCGTTCTTACCGGTAAAGGCATCAATTGGGGTGGATCTTTGGCACGAACAGAAGCAACTGGTTTTGGTTCAGTGTATTTTGCGGAAAACATTCTTGGCAAACAAAATGATAGCGTAAAAGGCAAAATTGCTACAATTTCTGGAAGTGGTAATGTCGCTATTTACACCATTCAAAAACTCATCGAACTCGGAGCAAAACCTGTTACATGTAGTGATTCAAGAGGGATGATTTATGATAAGAATGGTATCCATTTAGATACACTCAAACTCATAAAAGAGGTCAATCGACAATCACTAGAAGAGTATGTGATTATTCATCCGGAAGCTACTTATCTACCTGTACATAAGTATCCAGAAAACACAAATGCAGTTTGGGCCGTACCTTGTGATATAGCATTTCCAAGTGCTACACAAAATGAACTCAATCTCAATGACATTAAAAATCTTCACAAAAATGGCTGTAAGCTTGTATGTGAAGGAGCAAATATGCCGACAACTCCTGAAGCAGTTGCATTTATCCAATCCAATAAAATACTCTACGGTCCTGCAAAAGCAGCCAATGCTGGTGGTGTTGCAACAAGTCAACTTGAGATGAGCCAAAATGCTTCGATGGCACGATGGGGATTTTCAGAAGTTGATAATAAATTAAGCAATATTATGAAATCTATTTTTGATCTTTCATACAATACTTCAAAAGAGTTTGGAGATGAAGGTAATTTGATGATGGGTGCCAATATAGCTGGCTTTAGAAAAGTTGCTGATTCTATGATAGATCAAGGGGCAGTGTAGCAAGTCAAAGAGCCTTACATGTAAGGCTCTTTTTTACTTTTATGTGTTAAAAACTCTATCTCCAGCATCTCCCAATCCAGGAATGATGTATCCATTTTCATTGAGTCTATCATCGATACAAGCTGTGTAAACGCGTACATCAGAATGCACGCTCGCAAATTTTTGTAAGCCCTCTGGTGCAGCAACAAGTGATAAAAATCGTATATCTTTGACACCTTTGCTTTTAAGAAAACTTACCGCATCGATTGCTGTACCGCCCGTAGCAAACATCGGATCGATAATGATAGCGGTTCGCTCTTTGTGATCATTCGGCAATTTTGCATAGTAAAATTCTGCGGCGAGTGTTTTTTCATTGCGTTGAAAACCCAAAAATCCCACACTCGCATCTGGAATAAGCTTGAAAACACTATCAAGCATTCCAAGCGCCGCACGCAAAATCGGACAAATCATAATTTTTGTATTGAGTTTTTTTGTATTTGCCATTGCAATTGGAGTTTGCACCTGTACATCTCGCAACGGTAAATCCCTTGTTGCTTCAAACAACATCAGATACGAGATCTCATCAACAAGTAAACGAAATTGAAATGGTTCTGTTTTTTCATCGCGTAAAATCGATAGTTTATGCTGAATAAGTGGATGGTTTATAACCGTTACTAAATCCATATCCACTTCCTATGCCAAAAGTGCAAACATATCAGATGTTACTGCGGCAACATCTTTTGTGCCATCAAGCGTAGATAAAATACCTTTGTCACTATAAAAATCTAGCAAAGGTGCAGTTTGAGCATGGTACGCCTCAAGGCGGCTTTTGACGGTTTGAGCATTGTCATCTTTTCGCACAATAAGTTCCCCGTCACAATAATCACAAACTCCCTCTACTTTCTCGGGATTGAACTCTACATGAAAAGAAGCACCACATTTTACACAAACTCTACGACCACTTATGCGTCCTACGATCAGCTCATCTGGAACATTGAGAGATATAACTTTATCAAGTTTGATACCCATTTTTTCCATCAAAAAATCAAGTGCTTGTGCTTGTGCTAGAGTTCGTGGAAAACCATCAAGGATGAATCCCTCTTTGCAATCACTTTGTGCAAGTCTATCTTGAATTATACCGATGATAGTGCTATCTGGCACTAATTTTCCCGCATCCATATACTCTTTTGCTTCCATGCCCATAGCTGTTTTATTTACAATTGCGGCTCTAAGTATATCACCTGTTGCAATTTGTGGTATGTTGTATCTTTCGATAAGATATTTTGCCTGAGTTCCCTTGCCAGCACCTGGCGCTCCAAATAACATAAGATTCATAAGATTTGACTCCTTAAAATTGTTACAAGTAATATACTAAAATTGAGATTAAGGAGAGTTGAGAATTGTAATCTCAGGCATCTTATTTTTTTAAGATCTGATGTTACGCACTTTTTTGCAAAAGTGCATAAGGTCAATTAAGATGCCTAAGTGTTTCGTTATCGTGCTTCAGCGTCAATAACGGCTTGTAATTTTGCCTTATAAGCTTCAATGTCAAAATCACTGATTTTAGCAACACCATCCTCGATGGCAGCTTGAGCCACAGCAGCGCTCACCCATACAAGCACCCTTCTATCAAAAGGTTTTGGGATGATATAGTTGATACCAAATTTGAAGTCTTCATTAGGATACGCGGCTTTTACATACGCAGGTGCTTCTTCTTTTGCAAGTTTTGCCATCGCCACAGCAGCAGCCATTTTCATACCCTCAGTTATCTTTGTAGCTCGTACATCAAGTGCGCCACGGAAGATAAATGGAAAACCTAGAACATTGTTCACTTGATTTGGATAGTCACTTCTTCCTGTTCCCATCATCACATCATTGCGTGCTGCAAATACTTCTTCTGGCAGGATTTCAGGAGTTGGATTTGCAAGAGCGAAGATGATTGGATATGGATTCATACTTTTTACCATCTCTTGCGTAACAACACCTGGTGCAGAAAGTCCTAAAAACATATCAGCTCCCTTCATAGCATCGGCAAGTGTTCTATCATCTGTATCGAATGCAAAATGGGCTTTGTATTTGTTGAGATCATCTCTCTTGGAATGGATAACACCTTTGCTATCGAGCATCACAATATGTTTTGCGCCCAAAAGTTGATACATTTTTGCACAAGCAGTGCCAGCAGCACCAGCACCTGAAACAACGATTTTCATCTCTTCGATTTTTTTACCGCTTATCTCAAGGGCATTGATAAGTCCAGCGCTTGTAATCATCGCAGTACCGTGTTGGTCATCGTGCATAACGGGGATATCAACGCAAGCTTGAAGTTTTTCTTCAATCTCAAAGCATTGTGGAGCTTTGATATCTTCTAGGTTAATACCACCAAAAGTTGGACTCATCGCTTTACAAATTGCGACTATTTTATCTGGATCATGTTCATCAAGCTCAATATCAAAAGCATCTACATCTGCAAATTTTTTAAAAAGTACAGATTTTCCCTCCATAACAGGCTTGCCAGAAACAGCACCTATATTGCCAAGTCCAAGCACTGCCGTTCCATCACTGATAACAGCCACAAGGTTACCTTTGTTTGTGTATTTGTAAGCAAGTTCTGGATCTTTTTGGATCTCCAAACATGGATGTGCAACCCCTGGGGTATATGCTTTTGAAAGATCCCTTGCACTATCACAAGGTGTTTTTACACTGATACCTATTTTTCCACCTAGATGATATTCTAGTGCTTCGGATTTTGTTACTTTATCTTTTTCGCTCACGCCTTACTCCTTTTTAATAAATAATCAATTCGCTGCATTACACCATCAAAGCCAATCACATGTAAAACTTCAAACACAGATGGACTCACCGCATTTCCCACCATCGCTATTCGCAAAGGTTGTGCTAAATCTTTCAACCTCAACCCTTTCTCTTCTAAAAAACATTCCCCAACACTCTTAAATCCAGATGTTGCCACTTGCTCTTTTTTTGCCAGCAAGTACGCAGAAAAATCAGACAAAAGTTCCAGCGAAATTGGATCGATGAATTTTTGTATAGCTTTTTCATCATATTCACAAGGTTCACAAACGATATGTTTTGCCATGGCTGCAAGCTCGTTTGTGTCTTTTGCTCTGTCTTTTAAGATTTCTAAAAGCAAATCAATACTTTGCACACCGCTCACATCAAGCCCATTTTGCATAAGAATCTCTACAAACTCTTCTACATGTAAGGCTTTGATATATTGGGCATTTATCCACATGAGCTTTTCAAGATTGTACGCTGAGGCGGATTTATTTATGTCGTTTGGATCAAATAACTGTTCCATTTCTTGCATGCTAAAAAGTTCTTGATCACCATGACTCCAACCAAGACGAACGAGAAAATTGAGCAATGCTTGTGGCAAAATTCCCATTTTTTTGTACTCCATCACATCCATAGCACCATCTCGTTTGGAAAGTTTTGCACCATTTGGAGAGAGTATCATTGGAACATGAAAAAACTTTGGAACACGAAAACCAAGTGCATTATAGATTACTATCTGTTTTGGTGTGTTTGACAAGTGGTCATCACCTCTTATGACATCGCTCACGCCCATCAGTGCATCATCTATGCTCACTACAAAATTGTACAAAGGCGTACCATCGCTTCTGGCTATAACAAAATCATCAAGCGCATCTGCAACTTTGAACTTTACTTCACCTTTGATACCATCAACAAAAGAAATTTCACCCTCAAGTGGTGCTTTGATGCGAATAACTGGCTTGATGCCCTCTGGCGGCGTTCCATGAAAATCTCGATACCTGCCATCATATTTTGTCCGCTCTTTGTTGGCTTTTTGCTTTTCATATAAGGCATCTCTCTCTTCGCTACTCATATAACAATAGTATGCTTTTCCCTCGTCCAAAAGTTGTTTGATATACTTTTTGTAAATATCAAAGCGATCAGATTGGTAGTAGATTTGCCCATCATGACTCAAACCAACCCATGCAAAAGCTTCCACAATTGCATCAGCGGCTTCTTTTGAGTTGCGAGCAAGATCAGTATCTTCTATGCGTAAAAGAAATTTTCCGCCACGCTTCTTAGCCCACAAATAAGAATACATCGCGGTTCGCAAACCACCTATATGCAGATATCCAGTCGGAGAAGGAGCAAAACGAGTAACTATCATAAATTCACCTTTTAATTATTTTATTGTTTTTTTATGTCAAAACTATGTATCAAGAAAATTTTCGTAGCAAAAGAACACATTTCAGCAAACTTTAAATGCGATTTACTCAAAATAATGCTATGATTTCTTACATAAACGAGATCAATTATATACTATTTTACCTAACAAAGGATTTATCTATGAAACTTTTTTTCCGTACTTTTATAGTCACCTTATTGCTCACAAATCTTGCCATAGCCGGCATAATCAATGGCATCGCCATCGTTATAAATAAAGAACCTATCACGCTTTATGAAGTATACAAATACGCACAACAATTAAACATCAACAACAAAGAAGCGATTGAAATACTTGTACGACAAAAGCTAGAAGATGCACAGATAAAGGAACTTGGTATCAATACTGATGATTTTGAGCTTGATAGAGCAATCGACAATTTAGCACTCAAAAATGGCATAAGTACTTTTGATTTTACCAAAATGTTACAAACACAAAACATTAAAATCCAAACTTATAAAAAAGATCTTGCAAGAAAAATAAATCGTGACAAACTCTATCAAAGAGTTTTGCCACAAAAAATACAAGCCATAAACGAGAGTGAACTCCAAACATTTTATGATACAAACAAAAATCAATTTACCATAGCTGATCGCATAAATGTGATTGCTTATATATCTAAAAATGAAACGGACTTACAAGCGATTACACAAAATCCCATGATGGCACCGCAAGGCGTTGTTGTGCAAGAACAATCTTTAGAGTTTATCAAACTTGATGCAAGACTTCAAGGGATTTTAGCTAACACGCAAGAGAGAAATTTTACGCAAGTAATCAAACTAGGTGACAGTGCAACACTTTTTTATATAAAAGAGAAACAAGGCGTTTCATACCTTCCTTTCGAACAAGTAAAAAACAATATCTACAATGTGATGTATAACGAGCGGGAACAAAAAGCGATGGATGATTATTTTGAAAAATTAAAATCCTCAGCCACAATTGAAGTATTTAGAAATCCTTCATAAGTTTTGAGCAAATAGGAAGCACCCATTTGCTCGGAGATTTGCATTAAAATCTTGAGAGATAATTAGTGTCGAAGTTATTGTTGATAAAATCCTGATTGTCCATCATTTTGAGATGAAAATCTCGAACAGTTTTAATGCCCTCTATCTGCAATTCACTCAAAGCATTTTTCATCTTTGCAATTGCACGAGTACGATCTTCTCCCCACACGATAAGTTTTCCGATCATAGAATCATAAGTTGGTGACACGACATAATCTTGATATACATGTGAATCCATTCGGACATTGCGGCCACCTGGTATGATGTATTTGGTAATCTTGCCAGGGCTTGGGATAAACTTGATAGGATCTTCAGCGGTAATTCTACACTCTATAGCATGCCCTTTGAGTACGATCTGCTCTTGTGATGGCAAGGCTTCGCCCTGTGCGACTCTAATCATCCACTCGATAATGTCAAGTCCGCTTACCATTTCACTCACGCAATGTTCTACTTGCAATCTTGTATTCATTTCCATAAAGTAAAAATTATTGTCCGCATCGAGTAAAAATTCAAAAGTACCTGCATTTTCATACCCGATAAATTGTGTTGCTTTGATAGCAACTTCATGCAGATTTTTTCTAGTTTTCTCATCAAGTATCGCAGCAGGTGATTCTTCGATGAGTTTTTGATGACGGCGTTGCAAGGAACAATCTCGCTCACCAATACTAATGGCATTTCCGAAACTATCGCCGATGACTTGCACCTCTATGTGGCGAGGGTTTTTGATGTATTTTTCCATATACAGTGTTCCATCACCAAAGGCATTCAACGCCTCACTCTCGGCTGAAAGAAAATTCTTCTCAAGTTCCTCTTCATGCTCCACAACACGCATACCGCGACCGCCGCCGCCAGCACTAGCTTTGATGATCACAGGATAAGTAATCTCTTTAGCGAGTTTTTTTGCTTGAGCAATATTTTGCAAAGCACCCTCACTACCCAAGATAACAGGAACGCCAGCTTTTTTCATCACTTCTTTTGCTTTTGATTTATCACTCATAAGCACCATGGTTTCAACAGAAGGTCCGATAAATTTGATGTCATGGTGCCTGCAAATTTCTACAAAACTTTGGTTTTCACTCAAAAATCCATATCCTGGAAAGATAGCATCACAACCACTAATCTCAGCTGCACTGATGATGGAGGGGATATTGAGATAGCTTTGTGAGCTAGGCGCTTCTCCGATACAAATACTTGCATCTGCGTACTTGAGATACAAGGCGTCTTTATCTGCTTTTGAATACACAGCAATCGCTTGTTTACCCATCTCCTTGATCGAGCGTATCGCACGCAAAGCTATCTCGCCTCTGTTTGCAACTAAAATCTTTTGTAATTGAGCCATTAGAGTTTCTCCACCGCAAATAGTGGCATATCATACTCTACGGGCTGACCATCTTCAATCAAAACTTCAAGGATTTTACAATCAAACTCAGCTTCTATCTCATTCATAATTTTCATAGCTTCGATAATACCAATCGCTTGTCCTTTTTTCACAGTATTGCCAACTTTTACAAAAGACTCCGCACCAGGTGCTGGCGCTTTATAATATGTGCCAACCATTGGGGAGTTGATAGTTGGAACATCTTTTTTTACTGGTGCTTGTGTTTCTTGAGCTAAAGTTTGAGAGACTTGTGGCGTTGCTTGCACGGTGGCTGGAGCAAAACTCACACTCTCAAAGCCTTTTTGCATCTCAATACTAAAATCGCCGTCTTTAATTTTCAATTTTGTTATGCCACTTTTGTCAAAAAAACGCATCAATTCTCTAATCTCAATCTTATTCATTTGCTATCCTTATACGGTTATCTAAAAAATTAAGCTCTATTTTACTATTTTCGCTCTACAAAACTTCTTAAAGTTACTGTATTTGTTCCATAACGACTCCATTTTGTACAATAAATTTTGTCACAATTTTTGAATTTGTATGTTCGTAGGATCTATCATAGACTATTCTCTTGATACCACTTGCTATGATGTTTTTACTGCATTCGCTACATGGCTCAAGTGTGACATAAATCGTCGCATCTTTTATGCTTATCCCCTCGCGAGCTGCCCAGATAATGGCATTCATCTCAGCATGAATCTCATATGTTTTACTCCATTCGTGATGCTCACTTGTGTATTTTCCATCCCAAAAATCACAGCAATTTACAAAACCAGCTGGTGTGCCATTGTATCCTGTGCTCAAAATTCTACCATTTTTTACAATCACAGCTCCAACTTGCTTCGAAACGCACTTGCTCGCTTTTGCTATCTCGTGAGCTATGTTAATAAAATTTTTATCACTCAACACCCTTTTTCTCCTTTTTTACAAGAACGCTCATATCATTTTTCAAATAACCCACAACGATCTTACATGTAAGACCTTTTTGCACAATGAAAGTTTCTATTTGTTTTTCTGTTTTGTAGTTGTAAATTTTGCTCTTTTTTTCGCCACAGAGTATGTTAAAAACAATTCCTTTTTGGGCATGTAAAAGCATTTTTTCTAAAAAAAGCCATGTTTCAAAGTCACTTAAGAGATTTAAGCTTCCACTAGCTATGTACCAATCTGCCATAGGTAAAGAATCTTTGAGGATATCTCTTTGCAAAAAAACTGCATTTGCAATTCTTCGGTTTGCGATAGTGATGAACTTATCAAAGCTATCTATACCGATATAATTCTTTGGCTTTAATCCCATTTTTTGCCAAAAAAGATATAAATCTCCAAAACCACATCCAGCATCAACAACGCTACATGTAAGCAATTCCTTGGCAATAAATTGCGTAAGCACAGAAAAGCGAATCTCTTGATTTTCAACAGAATTCCAACTCAATCCCTGTACGCTGATACCGTGCTTTTTGAGAGATGCTTTATAAAAAAATTGATTGTTTATGGCCATGTGCTACATCAGTAGCGCTGAAACTCTTTTTTGGAGCATCTCATTTTGATGCACCTGCGCCATACTTGCACTTTCAAGTTTTAACTGTGCGAGATTGAAGTCATTTATCTTTGTATCCATCGGGGCTTCTTGTATCTGCGAAGCTGCGCTTGTGAGGTTTGAAACAGCTGCGAGCGAATTGGTTATGCCTACTGCAAATTGTTGCATAGATGAGCCGATGCTTGCACGCGTAGTATCTATATTTTGGCGAAAATTTTGTATGCCATCTTGATTTTCGATACTAAGCCCGTTCAAGCCACCAACTTCCATTGGGCCTGTACTTACAACTCCGCTACCCGTTTCAAAACTCATCGAATCATTTAAAATTGCTTTGCCATTGTAAGTTGTGCTTTGCACGATATCTTGCATGGCTTTTTGTGTGTCATTAAATTCTACTGTGAGCATATTTTTTTGGTCACTATTAAGAGCGGCACTGTTATACCTAACAGAGAGTTCTTGCAATTTATCCGCATTTATCGTGATATTTGCTAGCGAAGCATCAGCTATTTGCAATATACCAATCGCATCGTTGGAGTTTTGTACGCCTTGTGTGAGTGTAGAAATTTGAGAATTTAGTGCATCGGCGATGAGTAGATTTGAGGTGTCTTTACCACTCAATTCTCGCGTAGCTCCTATCTTTGAGAGAGCCTGCTCGGCTAGAGTTTTATTTTGATTGATGTAGTTCGCATTTTGTGTGTTAAAACTATTTCCGATTTTCATGATAAACTCCTTAGTATTCACTGATGTTACGCACTAAAGCTACGAAAAGGATACTTTTCGAGAAAATTAGAGGTATTTACGAACTTTTTTACAAAAGTGCGTAAGGTCAGTTATTCATTAAAATTATTATACACCTCGAGAGCTAATGTGTCAAGAATTTTTAAACATGTTTACATTGTCTCACAATATGGAATAAAAATTGCTTTTTTTAAAAAAATCAAGTTTTTAAGGCGTATTTTATGAAACCCGTATTTGTCACTCAACCTTACCTTCCACCGCTTGATGATTTTATCCCTTATTTAAAACAAATTTGGAAAAGTAAAATTTTAACCAATGGAGGACCTTTTCATCAGCAACTTGAAGAGGCGTTGTGCGATTATTTGGGCGTTAAGCATATCTCTCTTTTTACCAACGGCACCTTAGCACTTGTTACTGCTTTGCAAACACTCCGAATAACAGGTGAAGTGATAACAACGCCGTACAGTTTTGTAGCCACCGCCCATTCGCTACTTTGGAATGGAATTAAACCTGTCTTTGTTGATATTGACTCCACCACTCTTAATCTTGACCCCTCTAAAATAGAAGCCGCAATCACACCTCAAACAACCGCGATACTTCCTGTGCATTGCTATGGTCATTCTTGCGACATCAAAACAATCGAAGCAATCGCCGATAATTATAATCTCAAAGTCATTTATGACGCGGCTCATGCATTTGGCGTTAAAGATGAAGGGGGAAGTATTTTGCGTCATGGAGATCTTTCGATTCTGAGTTTTCATGCAACAAAGGTTTTCAATACATTTGAAGGCGGAGCCATTATCTCCCCAGATGCCAAAACAAAACAACGAATCGATCACTTAAAGAATTTTGGATTTGTGGATGAAGTGACCGTTGTTGCACCTGGAATCAATGGCAAGATGTCAGAGATAAATGCAGCACTTGGGCTTCTCCAACTTGAGCATATCAACAGTGCTATTGAAAAAAGAAAAGAAGTAGATCGGATATATCGAGATGCTCTTAGCGATACTCGTGGCATCACACTTCTATACGAAAAAACTGAAGCTTTCAGCAATTATTCCTATTTTCCCATCCTCGTTGAAGATGATTTTCCGCTAACTCGAGATGAGTTGTACCAACATTTACACGATCATAATATTTTTGCGCGTCGTTATTTTTATCCGCTTATCTCTGATTTTCCAATGTATCGCGGGCTACCATCCGCCACATCCTCAAATCTAGCAACTGCTAAAGAGATTGCATCAAAAGTGATTTGTTTGCCAATATATCCTCAATTGGACTCTTTAAGTTTAAGCAATATCATGGATATTATAAAAAGGCTAGATATAGATAAATATACTGGGATTTTGGCATCGAAAATGGAGAAACTCAATGGATAAATATAAAATACCACATGTAAAAACTTTTGAATATACAAAAATAATTGGCTTAGAAAATATAGAATTTGGAAAAAATATTATTATTGATGATTTTGCATTTATCTATGCAAAAAGTAAAATAAAATTAGGTAATTTTGTACATATTGGTATTTATGCTTCTATTACTGGGGGAGATGAATTAGTTGTAGGTGATTTTAGTGCAATTTCGCAAGGTGTTAGAGTACTCACTGCGACTGATGATTTTAAAGATTGGGGATTTGGAAATTCCACTATTGATAATCAATTTAGGAATGTTAAAAGTTTTCCAATAAGTATTGGCAAATTTTGTATTATTGGGGCAAATTCAGTTATTTTGCCAAGTGTAAATATTTCAGAAGGTGCAATGGTAGGAGCAAATTCAGTAGTTACAAAAAACTTAGAACCTTGGGGCATCTATGTAGGCAATAAAAAAGTTGGAATGAGAAACAAAGAAGAAGTTTTGAAAAACTATGAAAAATTTTTAGCAACTAGCGAAAATGAAAGAGTTGGGAATCTGTTCAAATAATGGCAACATGAGCATCAAACATTAAAGCCCAAGATGTAAAAAATTATCTTCAAAAAGAGAATATTGATATAGAGAAGCTTAAAGACAATGGCATTGAATGCGATAGAAGCGAGAGATGTCGGATGAAGAAATAATGAGATTTAAACTCCCATTTGATACAACAATGAAGAAAAAAATAAAACGAGGAAAAATTCAATGAAAAAATATCGTTGCAATTATTGTGAAAATCAATTTGATTCTTTTACTCCCTACAGAATCAGTAGTGAAACACCGAATGTCTTTTCAGAAATAGTAGGGAGCAATATCGAACAGTTTGGCTGCCCTGTTTGTGGCGCACATGATAGAGAACGGCATCTCAAACTTTATTTTGAAGCGTTAAAACTCTTTGAAAAAATTCCCAACGCGCGTATTCTGCATTTCGCGCCCGAACATCATTTTACACAATATATTGCTTCATTTAAACCTGAATTACATATCAAAGCGGATTTATCTCCCTCATCTCCAACCGTTATATCCTTAAACATCGAGACTATCCCTTATGACGACAACTCCTTTGATATTGTTATAGCCAATCATATTTTAGAACATGTTTCAAATATCGATGCTGCTTTGTCAGAAATCAATCGTGTTTTAAGGCCAGATGGGGTTGCTATATTGCAAACGCCATATAGCACTGTACAAGAAACAACGCTAGAAGATCCTACAATCAATACCGATGCACTTCGTTTGCAATACTATGGACAAGAAGATCATGTGCGGCTTTTTGGTAGAAATATCTTTGAATATTTTTCACGATTTTTAGAGAATAGCGCTCACTTACATGTAAACCTTTTTAAGGATGTGGATACTTCGAAATTCGGAATCAATCCGCAAGAACCTCTCTTTTTATTTCGCCATAAAAAAAGTGAAAAAGATGTTAAAGTGCCTGAACGAACACGAAGCGAACAGGAGATTCTATCGTCATGGACTCAGAAAACTCCGCTTGTCAGTATTGCCTGTATTACCTATAATCACGAACATTATATTGCTCAAACGATTGAAAGTTTTTTGATGCAAGAGACGGAATTTCCTTTCGAAATCATCATAGGGGAAGATTGTAGCACAGACAATACTCGCACCATTGTTGAATCGTATCGCTTACACTATCCCAAGCTCATTCGCGTTTTATACCCTGAGTCTAATGGCGGTTTTCAGCACAATTTAGTACAAACATTTCAAAACTGTCAAGGAGATTTTATCGCGCTGTGTGAAGGTGATGATTATTGGACTGATCCCAAAAAACTCCAAAAGCAAGTAGATTATCTCCAAAATAATCCCGATTGCGTTATCACTTACGGAGCTGTTCAGGCATTTGATGAAAATGGCATTGTTTATAATTATGTTGGGGGCGCTACTTTTGATCTCACACGAGAGCAACTGCAAAACTGTCATCCAATCAATACACTAACCACTTGTTTTCGCAATATATTAGGAAAATTGCCACCAGAATATTTCGTAACAGGGTATGGCGATCTCTTTTTATGGTCACTTTTAGGACATTTTGGAACCGGAAAATACATCAACTCCATTTTACCTTCTCGCTACCGAATACATGCTGGCGGCGTTCACTCATCGCAATCATCGCAAACCAAGCATGCCATGCTGGTAGAAACTTATTTTGCTTTATATTTGTATTATAAAAGGATTGGTTCCCTAACACTCAGTGAAGATTGTTATAAAAATGCCGCGATGATAATTCATCAAATACACAACAGTGTAACATATGAAAATGGTTCCGAATTATTTGAGAGCTCTTTAGAAAAGATCAAAAAAAGATGTACAAACAATTATGCGTTTAATATACAAGAGTATGAAGCTTTGCTTGATCGTCATACTCTAAAAACTTTTTTAGGCAACCATACTTCGATCAAAGCAAAAAAAGTTGTCGCTTATCTCGCTGATCCTTTTGACACCGACAATTACCTTGACTTGACTCTCAATATTTTTAGTTCTATCGGTAACTTAAAAGATTACTGCGTAGAACCGTTACTCCAAAAAAGTAATGGACGCTACCACCTCAAAATGGATTTATTAGCAACCTTACATGTAGTCATCATCTATGACAAAGCGGCCTATTTCTCACATCTTATCCCTCAAATCAAAGCATGCGGGATTCCTGTACTTTTCTATGTGCATACCGATGTTTGGAATGTTGATGTGAAACATAGAGCAAAAGAAGCACTGGATTTATTACAACCTCATTATCGCGCGTGTATTGAGCTTTGTGATAAAGTGGTAACATCCAATGAGTATTTAAATCAAAACATTGGCAAAGAAAGCGATGTTATCACCCCTCTCATCGACATCTCACCATGGAATGAATCCAATAAAAAGCCACCTCGATTGAGCGATAAATTTACCGTTGCGGTTTATGTGAGTATGGATAATCTCAATGATATTTCTATGATTGCAAAATTTATTCAAACCATTCAAAAAAAATATAATGATGAGCTTTATTTTGTAGTGTATGCCATCAATACTCCATCAAATGAACTCGAAGCATTGAGCTTTACTGATGTTAAACTAACAAAAATTGATAATTATCTTCAATACATCAACTTTATCCGTTCTCAGCCAATCGATGCAGTCCTCACGCCCCTCATCGCCAATACACACAATCTCACCATCTCGCCTTTGAATTATTTCATTCAATCGCTTTGTGGCATACCTGGACTTTACAGCAATTGGGGGCTTTATAAAGAGGTGATACAACACGGGGTTACAGGATTTTTATGTAATGAAAATGAACTCGATTGGGAGGCTGCACTTGTTACACTGATGCGCCATCCAGACACCAAAGAAGAGATAGCCAAAGCTGCAAAAAAACAGGTCTTGGAAAATTTTACAACTGACCATATTTTGCGTCAAATCTATGATTTATTGGAGCATTTTGAAGCACCCAAGTCTCCAAGAATCATTCCAGATGCCCTCAATATATCTTTTACGCGATACGAATTACTCTCTTTTTTAAGTTATCCGGCATGGTGCGATATAAAAGCATTGCGACCAAGCGACATACCTGTTTGGGATTCTTTAGCACAAAGTTGGAAATCGTTGCCTGAGTTTCATTTTTTTGTGCAAGCAGATGAAACAAATTTAGCCAATTTAGCTGACACAGTTGAGAGTTTTGTGGCGCAACTCTATCCGCAGTGGAACCTTTATATCATTGCATCAATTGCTTCACCAAATCCTCTTTTTGATGAGCACAATAAAATTCACTGGATCCAAATGGAAGGTTCGCTTTACAGTGCTATCAATTATGTCTGTATGCAATTAAACAAAGGTATGATCGGTTTTGTTGTAGCAGGGGATAGATTGCAACCCCATGCACTCACCGCATACACGGAAACTTTTAATTGCTCAGAAACGCATCTCATCTACTCTGATCATGACAATTTGGATGCATCCAAAAATCGGATCTATCCACAATTTAAACCAGACTTCAATCTTGATATGTTCAGGTCAAAAAATTATATCTCTCGAAGTTTTGTTATCTCCGCAATTGCGCTCAAAGAGTTAGGTGGATTACAACTAGAATTGAGCGATAGCGAGTTGTTTGATTTGATTTTGCGTTATTGTGATTTTTTTGGAGAACATACTATTGCTCATTATAGTGATATTTTACATTCATTGATTAGAGAAAATAAACACATCGATTTACATTTACTTTCCTCTAAAATAGCTTTAAAACACCATTTAAATCGAAATGGACTGGTTGCGGATGTTATTGATGAAAAGGAAGAGAGTTTTCGCATTCTCTATCACCACGAATCAACTCCACTAGTAAGCATTATTATTCCAACTAAAAATCAAGTTCATTTTTTACGCCCGTGTATTGAAACATTTTTAGAAAAAACAGCTTATAAAAATTATGAAATTATTATTGTCGATAATCACTCTGATGAAGCAAGTGCCATTGAGTATCTCGCGTCGTTACAAAAGTATGAAAATATTCATGTCATCGCTTACAACAAGCCTTTCAACTATTCAGAGGCCAATAACATTGGAGCTCAGTATGCAAAAGGAGAATTTTTACTCCTTCTAAACAACGATACCGAGATACTCCATGAAAACTGGCTCGATGTTCTCCTTTCTTATGGACAACGCAATGACATCGGTATTGTTGGGCCACGGCTCATCTACCCAAATCAAACCATTCAGCACGCAGGGGTAATTGTAGGACTCAGTAATTGTGCCGATCATCAATTTACAGGATCTGACCTCTACGATCCTGGTTACATGTCACGCCTCCAAATCGATCAAAATCTCTCCGCAGTTACTGCCGCCGTTATGCTCATTAAACGCTCTATTTTTGATGCAGTATCTGGCTTAGATGACACGCATTACCATGTCAATTTTAGTGATGTTGATTTTTGTCTCAAAGTAGTGAAAGCGGGGTATAAAATACTCTTCACTCCACATGCTACTCTATTGCATCATGGCTCAGTAACACAAAAAAATATTGATGTGAAAAAGGTGGAAGAGAAGAAAAAACGCTTTTTAGAAGATAAAAATTCATTAATAAGCAGATGGGGCGAGATGATCATACACGACCCGGCATACAATGTCAACTTAGATACTGCTGACTCTTCGATGTCTATCCAAACCAGAGCATTAGCACATTGGAATCCGCTTTTAAAATCACCGATTCCAAAAATTTTAGGAATGGCAAGAGGTAAAGATGGTGGTGGATTTTATCGCATAACTTCTCCTTTAGATGCTCTTGAAGCATCTAATTTGGCACAAACTCACTATGAATATAAAAGTTATATACCAATCTATATGATGATACAACAGCCTGAAATTATTGTCTATCAAACACCACTTCATGATGGGATGATCATTTTCTTGGAAGCAATCAAAACAATTTTCCCGAATGTTACCCTTATTTTTGAGATCGATGATCTTCTCACCAATATTCCTATCGATAATCGTGCCTTTCATAATCAATATAAAGATACTCACAAACGGATACTCAAAGCGATGAAATATTGTGATCGAATGGTTGTCTCAACGCAACCGCTCAAAGATGCCTTTCAAAAATATAGTGAAGATATTCGCATCATCCCCAACTATTTACCAAAAGCTATTTGGGGAGATCTGCATTCACAACGCAATCGTTCAGAAAAATTACGAGTCGGATGGGCGGGAAGTATTTTTCACAAAGGCGATCTGGCCTTAATCTCCAAACTCGTTGAAAAATATCAAGATGTTGTCGAATGGGTATTTTTTGGTATGGCCCCAGAAGGGCTTGAGGGTAAAATCGAATTTCACGAGGGCGTATCTTTGGATCTCTACCCAAAAAAATTGGCTAGCTTAGATTTAGATCTCGCACTTGTGCCTCTTGAAGATAACCAATTTAATGCAGCTAAAAGCAATTTACGCCTCTTAGAGTTTGGGATACTTGGTTGGCCTGTAATCTGTAGTGATGTTTATCCTTATCAAGAAGGGCCTGTGACGCGAGTCAAAAACAGATATAAAGACTGGGAAAAAGCTTTTTTGACTAAGATTTCTGATCTAGAGACTCTTCAAAAAGAGGGAGATAGGCTTAAAAAATGGGTTAAAGAAAATTATATGCTTGAAGATCATGTTGATTTTATTTTTCACCAATATACACAAGCGAAAGATATATAAAATTACTCTCTTACGCGACTCGAAGAGCGCGTAAGAGATATAGAGATGATGTTATAAGATTATTGTAGAAGTCTTAAAACATTTTGTTGAACCGCATTTGCTTGACTCATTGCATAACTTCCTGATTGCGCAAGAATGTTATATTTGGAGAAGTTTGCTGATTCTGCTGCAAAGTCAACATCACGGATCTGTGATTCTGCCGCCTTTACATTTACTTGAGTAACTGAGATATTGTTTATGGTTGAAATCATTTGATTTTGAGTAGAACCGATATCCCCACGAATAGTATCAAGGCGTTTGATTGCTGATTCTGCAATTGTCATCATCGCTTGAGCACCTTCGTAAGTATTGACACCCGCTGCCAATGTTTCACCATATCCAACTTGTCCACTAGCAAATGCACCCATCGCTTTAACTTCACCAGAAGCAAATCCATCCAATGTTGAACGAAGATTGATAGTTGCTTCTACAGTTGTTCCGCCCATACCTGATGCCTTAATATCAGCACCATTTGTATTTGTAAGTGTAAGATTGCCGGTAGTTAAACCAGTTGCGACACTGTCTAGCGTACCTGAAACATCTATAGCACGGCCACTTGTTGAACTCAAAACAAGATTACCACGACTATCCACACTTGCGCTTACGCCAGTACTTTCCTTAACCGCATTAATCGCCGCAACAAGTTTACCATCGCTATCATTAGCTTTGATATCAGTTACATTAATGCTAACACCATTGATACCAAAACTTGCGGTCGCTGCTGCAGCAACTGCAGCCGTACCAACCGTACTCACATTGTAGCTTGCTTTTACACCGAGTAAATCACTGTTTTTGTTAATTGTTTCTGCTAAAACGCCAACACCTTCTTCTGCACCACTTCCAATGATAACTGATTCAAGTGAAACTGTTTTTGTAGCATCTGACGCTGTACCAGTAAATGTTAGTGTTACCGCACCAGCTGCAATTCCTTCAGTTGTTTCAAAGCGTGATTGACCAATTTTATCTGTACTAGTAGCGCCAATACTTGCTGAAATTGTCTGATTTGTGTATGCACCTACTTGGAATTGTGCATTCGTAAACTGTCCTGAAAGCAATGATTTTCCATTAAATGATGTAGTAGAGGCAATATTGTCCAAAGACCCCATCAAACGAGTAATATCCGCTTGAAGTGCTTTACGAGAATCGGCGCTTTGACCATCTTGCGCAGCTTGTGTTGCTTTGACTTTAATTGTATCTAAAATTTTAAGTTGCTCATCCATCGCTTTATCAGCGATTTGAAGCATACTAACACCATCATTTGCATTTGCAATTGCTTGACCTAATGTACTTGCTTGTGAACGCAATGAATCTGCAATTGCCAATCCAGACGCATCATCAGCTGCTGTGTTGATACGCAAACCTGAAGATAGCTTTGCCAAAGAGCCATCTAAACTTCTGTTGTTAACATTTGCTGCTGTATGAGCATTCATCGCTGCAATGTTTGTATTAATTCTGAAACCCATGATAAATCCTTTTATCTTTTGTATTTCGCGGGCATCCTTGCCTTTGATAAAAACTAAATCGTACATGTGAAAAAAAAGTTTAGAGGGTTTGGAGAAAAATTTACATTCTTGACAATAAAAACTTGATTATTATCGCTGATATTAGCTATGTTAGTGAGGATTTGCAAGAAGAGATGCATCGAAATAGCAAGTGCTTCAAGCTCACATTCAAGATCACGGAAGAGCTGACCAAAAGTTTGTGGTTCATGCTTGATTCGATTGATGTAACTAAGCAGGTTGTAGGTGAACATTGAGAGCGTTATGCGAGCAATAAGAGCCTCGTAGAGGCGATTCTCTTCGCGTCCTAGCCCAAAGTATTCCCGTAAATCTTTGTAGTTTCTGGCCTGACCCCTTGATTAAACTTTCAAGTAAAAAAAGTTTATAGTAATTATGATATAATTGAATCAAAAATGGAGAAACTGTTATGGGTGCTTTGGATTACTTACCACATTATACTTATGAAGATTATGTTCAGTGGGAAGGTAAATGGGAAGTTATACATGGTATCGCTTATGCTATGAGTCCGGCTCCTATGATAAAACATCAAAATATTAGTGGAAAAATAGCTGCAGAGCTGAACAGCATATTTGAAAAATGCAAAAAATGCACAGCTCTCTTACCAGTTGATTGGAAAATTAAAGAAGACACTATAGTGCAACCTGATAATCTTGTCATATGTGATAAACCAGCAAGCAAAACTTACATAAGCAAAGCTCCAAAGATTATCTTTGAAATCCTATCAAAATCAACAGCAAAAAAAGACTTACATGTAAAGTATGATATATATGAGCGAGAAGGAGTCAACTACTACATCATAGTAGATCCAGATGAAGAACTAGCAAATGTATACAAACTAAACAACGGAAGATATATGAAGGTCTGTGATGCAACTGACGAAAAAGTAGAATTTGAACTCAAAGAGTGTGATGCGACCCTAGAATTTGATTTTTCTAAGATTTGGTAACTTAACCAAAAGTTTAGTTTTGGGGTCGAACCCCTTGAAAATAACTAAACTAAACTTTTCAAAACTTCTGTAAGATTTCACCATTTAGCTTTTTTTTGCTACAATCTCAAACTAAAAAACAGATATATAGGTAATAGATGAAAAATTTAATCATAGTAGAATCCCCAACCAAAGCTAGAACTATCAAAAATTTTTTAGGCAAAGAGTTTGAAGTTATCGCTTCAAAGGGGCATGTGCGTGACTTGCCGAAGAGTACTTTTGGTATAAAGATAGAAAATGACTCATTTATTCCTGAGTATAAAACTTCCAAAGATCATGCGAAAATTCTCAAAGAAATCAAAGATCTTGCAAAAGTTGCGCAAACTATCTATATCGCAACCGATGAGGATAGAGAGGGTGAAGCCATCGGTTTTCATATAGCAACTGCCATTGGCAAAGACCCGCAAGCACTTCCTCGTATCGTTTTTCATGAAATCACGAAAAATGCAATCAACCACGCACTTGAAAATCCTCGCAAACTTGATATTAATTCTATCAATGCCCAACAAACAAGGAGAATGCTAGACCGTATTGTGGGGTATAGGCTCTCACCGCTACTGAGCTCAAAGATCCAAAAAGGCTTGAGCGCTGGTAGGGTGCAAAGTTCTACTTTAAAGATTGTTGTAGATAGGGAACGAGAAATTCGTGCTTTTACTGCACAAGAATTTTGGAGTATCGATGCACTTTTTCAAAAAGATATCGAGTCCATTTTAGTCAGTTTTGATGGCAAAAAAATCGATAAGATGACCATCACACATGAAAAAGATGCAAAAGCTATCAAAGAAAGGCTACAAAACGAGTCTTTTATGGTGCAAAATATAGAAAAAAAAGAGCGAAAAAGCTCACCAGCACCTGCTTTTATGACTTCTACCTTACAGCAAAGTGCTTCAAGTATGCTCGGTTTTTCACCAAAGAAAACGATGATGCTCGCACAAACACTCTACGAGGGTGTACAAACGCATAAAGGTGTTACGGGTGTTATCACTTATATGCGAACAGACTCGCTCAACATAGCAAAAGAAGCACTTAACGACGCAAGAGAAGTGATCTTAAATGAATTTGGCAAAGCGTATCTGCCAAAAGAGCCAAATTATTATGCAACTAAAAGTAAAAGTGCGCAAGAAGCCCACGAAGCGATTCGACCGACTTTGCTTGATTTTAGCCCCGCTATCGCAGCAAAATACCTCAAAACAGACGAACTCAAACTCTATACACTCATCTACAATCGATTTTTAGCTTCGCAAATGACGCAAGCTCGTTTCGAATCCCAAACTATTCTTTTTGCAAGCCCAAGCGGTACATTTAAGGCTAGCGGAAGAAAGCTTTTATTTGATGGTTTCTACCGAGTTTATGGCGACAATGATAAGGACAAATTGCTTCCGGATTTGCAACTCAACCAAGAAGTTGAACTTTTTAAACTTGATGCAAATCAGCATTTTACAGAACCGCCTGCTAGATACAATGAAGCGAGTCTTATCAAAAAACTTGAGAGTTTAGGAATCGGCAGACCATCAACTTACGCACCAACTATCTCACTTCTTTTAGGGAGAACTTACATCAACCTTGAGAAAAAACAACTCATTCCAAGTGAAATCGCTTTTACGGTCACTGAGGTTTTAGAAAAAAATTTTCCACAGATAGTTGATAGTGATTTTACCTCCAAGATGGAAGAAACACTTGATCTCATCGCCGAAGAGAAAGCGCAGTGGCAAAGTGTTTTAGCAGAATTTTACCACCCTTTTATCAAACAACTAGAAGAGGGAAAAACAAATATCAAAAGCCAAAAGATAGCAATTCCAACAGGTGAACAATGTCCTGATTGTGGCGCTGATCTTGTGCTTCGTAAGGGCAGATTTGGAGAATTCATCTCATGCAGTACTTTTCCAAAATGCAAATATACAAAAAATCTTACGGCAGATAAGCCGAAAAAAGAACTCGTCAAACTTGAGGTCAAATGCCCGTTGTGTGGCGGTGATATTGTTGAGCGATACTCAAAACGGGGCAAATTTTACGGCTGTGCTAGTTATCCAAAATGCAAATTTGTCGCCAACTTTGAACCAACAGATAAACTCTGCCCTGAGTGCAACGCCATGATGGGCAAAAAAGAGCTTAAAACCAAAAGTTACTATGAATGCTTTACATGTAAGCATAAGGAGGATATCTCATGAGAACACCTATATTTTTATGTTCTATCTGCAATGTCTCAAGCGGAAGCTGTTCTGAAGATTGTGCTTTTTGTAGCCAAAGTGCTTTTTATGAGGCTGACATACAACGCTACAAATTTAAATCCATGCAAGAGATTTTAGAAGAAGCAAAATACGCCAAAGCTCATGGTGCTATCGGCTTTTGTCTTGTAACCGCCGGAAAAGGGCTTGATAAAAAAAAGTTAGAGTATATCAGTGAAGCCGTAAAAACCGTAAAAGAGGCATTGCCAGATTTTGAAAATATCATTGCTTGCAACGGCACCGCCTCACTTGAGCAACTCAAAATCCTCAAAGAAGCTGGCGCTACGAGCTACAACCATAATCTTGAGAGTTCACGAGAGTTTTATCCAAACATCGTCACTTCACATTCGTGGGATGAACGCTACCAAACTTGCTTACATGTAAAGCAAGCAGGACTCAATCTCGTATGTGGTGGGATCTTTGGGTTAGGCGAAAGTGAAGCAGATCGCATCTCTTTCGTGGCGGCTATAAAATCCCTACAACCCATGGTTGTTCCTATCAACTTTTTTCATCCAAATGACGCATTGCCGATCAAAGAAAAACCGCTCGATATAGATAAAGCGCTCGAACTTATCACATATGTTCGCCACGAAATGCCAGAAGCTATCATCATGGTAGCTGGTGGACGAGAATTTACCTTTGGTGCAAGGCAAGCTGAAATCTTTGGTGCAGGTGCAAATTCCATCGTCATAGGAAACTATCTTACCACGCAAGGCAATCTTCCCGATGCTGATATCGCTATGATTCACTCACTAGGTCTTGGAATAGCAAAAACTTGCCATGGCTGAGATTTGGATCTTATTTAGTATCTCATCTATACTGTTTTTATCGCCATTTTTATCAAGATATCTTTACATTCCGACGCCATCTGTAGAGATTATTTTGGGTGCGATCGCGGCGTATTATGGTTTTGTCAATGATTTTTACCTCTTCGAACTCACAGCACATGTAGGCTTTTTTTACCTTATGTTTATGGCGGGAACCGAAGTTGATTTAAAAATGTTTGTAAGCATTCCAAAAGATGTACTGAAAAAAGGTGTGGTGTATCTACTGCTTTTGTATATCTTTTCAAGCATAAGTGTACTGTATTTGGAACTGCATCCTGTTTTGATCATCATCATTCCAACACTCTCTGTTGGACTTATTTTGGCACTCTATAAAGATTATGGCAAAAATACAAATTGGCTCAATCTCTCAATGCTCATCGGCACTATGGGCGAGCTTATCAGTATCTCTTTACTCACTTTTGCGGGTGCTGCTTTGAATTTTGGCATAGGGCTTGAACTCTACAGAGCAGTTACCTATCTCCTTCTTTTACTTGTGGCACTTGTGATTGTATTTAAGTTCCTACATGTACTCTTTTGGTGGTATCCTGAAATTAAAATTTTTCTTATGCCCCATACTGACAAAGAGGAGAAAGATTTACGACTTTCGATGGCACTTTTTTTTATTATGATAGGTATTATGCTTATGTTGCATCTTGAAGTTGCTTTTGGTGCTTTTTTGGCAGGTATTTTTATCGCAACATTTTTTGATCACAAAAAAGAGTTGCCCCACAAGATTTCCTCTTTTGGATTTGGTTTTTTAGTGCCGATATTTTTCATCTATATAGGATCAACTCTTGATCTGCAAAGTTTACGAAACGATAACATCATTCAACTTGCATTGCTTATCACTGTTTTGATGCTAGGCGTGCGGATCATCAGTGCATTTGTATTTGCGCAAAATCTTAAAACGCTTGATATTTTTCGTTATGCTCTCTCGCAAGCTATGCCACTCACCCTCATGATAGCCATAGCAACCATTGCTTACAATTCACAAACTATCGATAACATCTTGTATGCTGCATTGATTTTGAGCGCCGTGCTTGAAGTTATCATTGTTATGGTAAGCATTAAAATTTTAAGCGCCATAGATCAAAAAAAAGCAGAAAATATCGTTAAAAAATAAAATTAATCTCAAAGCTCATTAGTTTGTAATAAAAGAGTGAGTATTATAAAGAAATTTGATTTTAAAGGAGTCTCATGCCAAACAAAACCATTACATTTACAGACAATAGAACAGGAAAAAGTTATGATTTTCCCATTCTCGAGCCGACTGTTGGTCCAGATGTAGTTGATATTTCAAAATTTTATACCGAAACAGGTATGTTTACTTTTGATAGAGGTTTTACTTCAACAGCGAGTTGCCGCTCTCGTATCACTTATATCGATGGGGATAAGGGCAAATTGATGTATCGAGGTTATGATATCTCCTATCTTGCCACGAAAAAATCATTTTTAGATACTGCTTATTTACTGTTACGCAAAGAATTGCCAACGCCAGAGCAATTATCCTCTTTTAAAACAGAATTGCAAAAACGCTCTTTTGTGCATGAAAGTATGCTAAAACTTTTTGATGCGTTCCCAGACAATGCCCATCCTATGGCAATCTTATCTTCATCTGTTGCGGCACTTTCTGCGTTTTATTTTGATCATCTTGATCTTGACTCACCAGAGGAAGTTATCGAGATGGCACATAGAATTATCGCTAAAATCCCAACAATAGCAGCTTTTTCTTATCGCTTTTCAAATGGTTTACCAGTTATTTATCCTGATCTTTCAAAAGGTTTTACGGAAAATTTCCTCTATATGCTACGAGGATATCCGCACCACCATGTGGATCTCAGACCTATAGAAGTGCAAGCGCTCGATACTATTCTTACACTCCACGCTGATCATGAACAAAATGCTTCTACAACCGCTGTTCGAGTTGTAGCTTCCACACACGCACACCCATATGCTGCTATATCTGCTGGTATTGGTGCATTATGGGGAAGGGCGCATGGCGGAGCAAATGAGTCTGTTATCCGTCAGCTTGAGCTTATAGGTTCAGTTGAAAATGTTGATAAATTCATAGCAAAAGCAAAAGATCCTAATGATCCATTTAGACTTATGGGATTTGGTCACCGTGTGTATAAAAACTTTGATCCACGATCTGTGATACTCAAAAAAATCCAAAACCAACTTGTAGATGAGTTAGGAATAGATACAAAACTCATGACAATAGCCAAAAAGATAGAAGAAATTGCATTAAGTGATGAGTATTTTGTCTCACGAAAACTCTATCCAAATATCGATTTTTATTCTGGACTCATTTTAGAAGCACTAAAAATTCCTAAAGAGATGTTTGCCGTTATCTTTGTAATTGGCAGAACTCCTGGTTGGATAGCGCAGTGGATAGAACTCAAAGAACAACCAGATATGAAGATCGCAAGACCACGACAACTTTATCTAGGGCCGCTAGAACGAACTCCGCAAAACTCTTAAGCACCTCTTTCAAATAAGGCAGAACTACTCTGTCTTATTTGAGCTTTATAAGGTAACCATCTTGTATTTTTTGGATAGTATAGATGTATTGGCCATCGAGTTCAAAAACAACCCGATAATACCCATCATGCTTGCCGATAACGAGACTTGTAAAAGGCGTTATATCTAGTGGATATTCTGTGGTTAAAAATGAGAGTTCCTTTGCAAAATCAAGGACAATTTTATAGGGACTTGCAATCAAAAAATCTCGTAGCTTCTTATCTCTTGTTTGCAGATAAATATTTTTTTCACTAATCTCTACATGTAGGGTTTGGAAAAAATCGATACTTTTTTTTGCTTGTTGCAGTTTGGATTGGGGTTGAGGCGTTACTTGTGTTTCTTGCACGGTAAACTTTTTTTGCAACACAAATGTATCGTGCCAATCTATCTCTTTATCTATCTCTATGCGTTGCGTCTCTAAGCTACCGTCAAGATTTTGATACTCTAAAGAGAGGCCTTTGAGGACTCGCGCACTACTTGGAAACTTGATAATTTGTGTATCAAAAAACTCTTTTGGCTTGAGTTTTTTTGTAGCTTCGGACATATTTTTGGCAGATTGTAACGCAACAAAAGGATTTTCTCGCGCTTGTGCGTATGTGAAGAGTAAGAGACAAGAGAATAATAATTTTTGCATATTGAGGTACCTATTTTCTTTTATAATCTGGATCAAGATCTTTGAGTTCAAAATACTCTTTTTGCAAAAGGGCATTTTTATTTTTGAATTGCAACACCTGCTTTTCGAGATTTTCTTTGTCATTTTGCACATTGAGTAAAACATCCAAGGAATTGACACCAAACAAGAGATTGCCCACATAGATGCCAAACAAAACGATAAGAAAAATAAATGCAAAGATTTTTAGAATAAAAAGAGTCCCAATGGAACTCTTTTTATTTTGTTGTAACTCTTCTAAAATTTCACTCATTCACTAAAAAGTTGCTTTCCCAAGTACTCACAACCACTAAGCTCGCGTTCTATTTGCATGAGACGGTTGTATTTTGCTGCTCGCTCACTTCTTGCCATAGCACCCGTTTTTATCTCACCTGTATTCAGGGCAACTGCCAAATCTGCAATGAAAGCATCTTCACTCTCGCCACTTCTATGACTCATAACACATTTATAATTATTTCTTTGTGCAAGCCTGACTGTTTGCATCGTTTCACTAATAGTGCCTATTTGATTTGGTTTGATAAGTATAGCGTTGGCTATTCCCTTAGAAATACCCTCTTGCAAAATGGCTTTGTTGGTAACAAAAAGATCATCGCCTACAAGCTGTACTTTGTCTCCAAGTTTTTCGCTCAATATTTTCCATCCATCCCAGTCATCTTCACTCAAACCATCTTCAATAGAAACGATAGGGTATTTGTTGCAAAGATCCACATAATATCCAACTAGTTCTTCACTGCTGAGTATTCTGCCCTCTGATTCAAGTTTATAGCCACCATCACACACAAGTTCGCTACTAGCAACATCAAGTGCGATAGCGATATCTTCTCCGGCTTTGTATCCTGCTTTTTCGATAGCTTGCATGATAATTCTCAATGGCTCTTCATTGTCTTTGAGATTTGGTGCAAAACCGCCCTCATCACCCAAAGCAGTACTTTCACCGATCGAAGCCATGATACCTCGCAAGTTGTGGTACACTTCAGTAGCTGCCCGCAATGCTTCAGCAAAATTGTCAAAATTTAGAGGCATAATCATATATTCTTGAAAATCAACATTGTTATTGGCGTGGCTACCGCCGTTGATGATGTTCAACATCGGCGCTGGCAACACAAGTGCATTTGCTCCTCCAAGATAGCGATACAATGGCACACCAAGACTCATAGACGCGGCTCTTGCTACTGCCATACTCACACCTAGCACCGCATTTGCACCAAGGTTTGAATAATTATCAGTGCCATCAAGCGTTTGCATCATCGCATCTATATTTGCTTGATCAAAAGGATTTTCGCCGATGAGTTCATTGGCTATTTGCTCATTGACATTTTCGCAAGCTTGAAGCACGCCTTTTCCCATATATCTCGCATCTTTATCACGCAATTCCAACGCTTCTCTCTTGCCTGTACTTGCGCCACTAGGCACGATCGCACTTGCGCTCACGCCATCACTCAAAACAACTGTTGCTCGTACGGTTGGATTGCCCCTACTGTCAAGCACCTCATCTGCAAAAATATTGTCTATATAAATCACGCTCTCCCCCTTCTTAGGATATTAATTCTCGTCTATTGATTCATCATCAACCGCTATGTCTATGTCTATCTTGGTTCCCATAGCCTCTTTTATCTTTTTCTCAATCTCTTCTGCCATTGGTGTATTTTCTTTTAAAAATACTTTTACATTTTCTCTTCCCTGACCGAGTCTCGTTTCACCATAACTAAACCATGCACCGCTTTTATCGATGATATCAAGCTTCACGCCATAATCTACAAGTTCGCCTTCTTTTGAAATTCCCTCACCAAACATGATGTCAAACTCAGCTTGTCTAAATGGTGGTGCAACTTTGTTTTTAATAACTTTTGCTTTGACACGATTTCCTATCTGTGTTTCGCCTTGTTTCAGTGTAGCGATTTTTCGCACATCAATACGCACAGAGGCATAAAATTTGAGTGCATTACCGCCTGTTGTAGTCTCAGGTGAACCATATCCCATCGTGCCGATTTTCATACGGATTTGATTTATGAAGATGATGGTTGTATTCATTTTATGCACAACACCTGTAAGCTTTCTAAGTGCCTGACTCATCAATCTTGCCTGTAAGCCCACATGTGTGTCGCCCATATCGCCCTCTATCTCACTTTTTGGCGTAAGTGCCGCAACTGAATCAATGACGATCACATCAACAGCGCCACTTCTTGTGAGTGTTTCTACGATATCAAGTGCTTGCTCGCCAAAATCTGGTTGTGAAACAAGTAGGTTTTCTATGTCCACACCAAGATTACCAGCGTATTTTACATCCAAAGCATGCTCAGCATCAATAAAAGCACAAATGCTGCCATTTTTTTGTGCTTGTGCTGTGATCTGCAAAGCAAGCGTTGTTTTTCCTGAACTCTCAGGCCCGTAGATTTCTATAACTCTTCCTTTTGGCACGCCATCTATACCAAGTGCGATATCAAGCCCTATGGAACCTGTGCTGATAGAATCTATCGGCTCAAGCACACGATCACCCAAACGCACAAGAGAGCCTTTGCCAAATGCTTTGTCTATCTGCTTTACAGCAAGTTCTAAGGCTTTCTTTTTGTTCTCGTCGATTTTCATACAATTCCTTTTTTATTTTGATAGATTATTTTATCATTTAAGACTTGAAAAAGTCTTTAGCAAAGTACTTTGAGATGCTTACTCGTAAAGAGTTTTACTTGCTCATTTTTGAGAGATTTGAGTTCTGCACTAAAACCATTTTTAGCAAATACCAAAAACATTCCGACATCTAAATCCAAAGCCTTACATGTAGCTTGCAATTTTGTAAGTTCACTTGTTTTGACTTTTGCTTTTGTAAATTTGCAAACGCCAGCGATGATTTTGCCACTTCGTGTTTTACCAAGCAAATCGATTTGTTCATAAGAATCCCAATATCGCCCAAGCTCATAAACCCTATCTTCTTCAATAGTTTTTTTCACAAATTCATGACACAATTGTTCAAAAGTAAGTGCATGAAAATCTGCTATCTTGTTGTGAAAATTTGTAAAAAATTCCTCATAATTTCCAGCTTTGATACCTTGAAAAAGTGGTGAAACAAAAGCAAACCAAAACCGCAAAAATGGAGCGGAAAATTGGAGTTTATCAGCAATATCTTCATAATTTTTACTTCTTTTTAAGTGGTGATACGAAGATTCCAAAGAAAGCACACCTCGTTGGCGTAAAATATCAACACAAGTCACTCCAGCATTGAATGAGAGTTTTGCGCGCTTAAAAGCTGAGCTACTTTTACGATCACCAAGTGCTATACCACTCAACAAGGCATGCATTTGCACATCTCCGTCTGTAAAATCACTAATGGTATTTCGTAAGGCTCTATAATCATCCAATATATATTTTTGTATTTGATTTTCAAGGCTTTGTGTCAAGTCTATGGCAAGATCTAAACCGCCAAAGATACTAAAATATTCAACAGCTTGTGCCATATCGGCAAACTTATTTTGTGCACAAAAAGCAGCAAACTGTTTTTGTGTTGATTTATCTACATGTATGATGGGAAATCCTTTTTAATTTTAAGATACATTATACTCATTTTCATAGCATTCTTATCAAACTTTCATTATAATACACACTCAAAATAAAGGAAATATGTGATGAAAACGATTAGTGTAGCTCACTCTCCAGATGCTGATGATATCTTTATGTATTATGCCATTAAATTTGGTTGGGTAAGTCTTGAAGACACTCGATTTGAAAATATCGCACTTGATATAGAAACGCTCAATGAACAAGCCTTACAAAATACTTACGATATAACTGCCATTAGTTTTGCTCTGTATCCTCGCATACAAAAAGAGTATGCACTTTTGCGTACTGCTGTGAGTTTTGGCGAGGGTTATGGTCCTAAACTTGTCAAGCCAAAAGGAAAAAGGCTGCGAAACAATTTCAAAGTGGCGTTAAGCGGCACTTACACGACCAATGCTATGCTTTTTAAAATCGCCTATCCAGAAGCACGCATTGTGTATAAAAACTTTTTAGAAATCGAGGCAGCTGTGCTTAGTGGCGAAGTCGATGCTGGCGTACTTATTCATGAGAGTATTTTAAATTTTGATGCAAGTCTTGAAGTAGAAAGAGAACTTTGGGATATTTGGTGCATGCTTGCAAGCAAAGATTTGCCTTTGCCGCTTGGTGGCATGGCATTGCGTCGCTCCTTGCCTATAAATCGCGCCATAGAGTATGAAAAAGCGCTCATCAAAGCCGTACATGTAGCCAACACACACAAAAATATGCTTTCAAAAATGCTGCTTGAACGGAACCTTATCCGTGTCGATGCACCAACACTTGAGCGATATCTTGGAATGTATGCAAATGATGATTCTGTACAAATGAGCGAATTACAACATGATGCCATTGATGTGCTTTTTGCCTTAGGATACAAACACGGTTTTTATGACGCTTGCGTTAAATCACGCGATTTTCTTATCCCTCACCAATACGAAATGCTTAGGAATTCATAGATGCAAGGTACGCTGATGGGACTTGGAATTGAGACTTTTAAGATGGCATTGTATCTCTCTATGCCAATGCTTTTGGCGGGGCTTTTGGCGGGGCTTGCTATCTCTATCTTTCAAGCAACAACACAGATAAACGAGATGACACTCAGTTTTGTACCAAAGATCATACTTGTAGCTGTTGTGGCGATATTTACCATGCCTTGGATGATGAATATGATGATAGAATTTACGACGCGTCTTATCAATATGATTCCCACTTTTATCTCTTAAATGTTTAAAAAAATCAATCTCGCCACCTATTCAAGCCTCAAAATAGGCCCAATTGTAGATGTTTTCATCATAAATGAAATAGAAAAAATAGAAAATACCTACATCATCGGCGGATGCAATAATTTGCTTTTTTCCAACAACCCTCCTCCTTTGGCGATGCTCGGATGCGAATTTGATTTTATACACATAAAAGATGGGCGCTTACATGTAGGTGCAGCAACACCGAGTGGCAAAATTCTCTCTTTCGCGAAAAAAAATAATCTAGCAGATTTTGAATGGATGCAAAAACTCCCCGGCACGCTTGGCGGGATGTTGAAGATGAATGCGGGGTTGAAAAAATGGGAGATATGCAACACACTACTTGCTATCAAAACCGCAAATGGCTGGGTTAAAAAAGAGGATATCGCATACGCTTACCGCTACACCAACATTGCAGAAACTGTGTTTGAAGCCACATTTGCCATAAAAGAAGGTTTTGATTATGACGCCCTTGCTTTGTTTAAAAAAATGCGTGAAAACCAACCCCAGCAACCCAGCGCTGGAAGTTGTTTTAAGAATCCGCCAAACGCATTTGCTGCCAAACTCTTGCAAGATGCTCAGCTCAAAGGCTACAGACTCGGCAATATGGCTTTTAGCGAGAAACACGCCAATTTTTTAGTCAATCTAGGAGGTGGAAGTTATGAGGAAGCTAGAAAAATTATCGATATCGCCAAAGAACGAGTCTTTGCCCAAAGTGGCATAAAACTTGAACTTGAAATCAGAATCATTGATACAATCAGTGATTAAAAATGCATTTTTGGATTGACTCTTATATCATCTATACTTACAAAATCACCTAGTTTATACGCTTCGATGGCACATCTGCCTATCATTGCAGCATTATCAGAACAGTACTCAAGTTGGCTTACATGTAAGCAAATATTGTGTTTGCTCGTAAGCGTTTGCACTTTGGCACGCAAGTACGCATTGGCGCTTGCTCCACCTACGATAGCAAAATCGCTTAATTGGTGTAATTTGAAAATCTTGTCTAGTTTTTGCAACAGATGTTCACACGCAACCCTTTGAAAAGAAGCGCATATATCGCTTTTTGTTTTATCATCTAAAACGCCCGCTTGGCTAGTGGCAAGTCTTACTTGATTTTTCAATCCAGAATAACTAAAATCAAGTCGTGGACCTTGCATTGGAATCGTAAATGCAAATGCCCGTTCATCACCACTTTTTGCGTATTGTTCGACGATAGGTCCTCCTGGATAAGCAAGCCCTAACATCTTTGCAACCTTGTCAAAACTCTCACCAAAACTATCATCAAGTGTACTTGCAAGCACTTGTATGTTACCAAAATCCCTTACATGTAAGACCTGCGTATGCCCACCTGAAACCAAAAGAACGCCCAAAGGAAATACACTCTTTGGTTTATCAATAAAGAGCGAATAGATATGTCCTTTGAGATGGTTGATAGCGATGAGCGGTATATTTAGGGCTACAACAAGAGCTTTTGCCATACTCACGCCCTCCACCAAACTCACCGAAAGTCCTGGTTCATGGGTTACAGCGATAGCTTTTAGTTCGCTAAAAAAATCTTTTGTTTCCTCAAGAATATCTGGTAAAGCCTTTGCATGCAACCTCGCAGCAAGCTCTGGCACAACACCACCATAGATGCTATGCTCTAACTCTTGGGATATTTTTTTGTGATAAAGCAGTTTGGCATCGCTTGTGCGTGTAATGGCTATAGAACTATCATCGCAACTACTCTCAATGCTTAAAATCATAGTACTTTACTTTTGGATGAATTCGACAAGAATCATTCCTAAAAATTTATCTTCATGCTTCGTGTCGTAAAATTCGATGCGAAATCGCTTGGCATCTTTGTCGATAGAAAACTGTGGCAAGATCTGTTTTTTATGGATATTTAATCCTGATTCATTGGGGTATTTGGTATTAACATATCCTATAACATTGACCCTTACATGTGGGTCTTCTTGCACGCGAAAATAATCCCGCACCTCAACAAGACTTCCCAAATGCACACTTTGGATTTTGCCATCGATAAACATCTCCACCGCACCATCAAATTTTCCATAATCAAAATACTGCGGCACAAGTGTTGTAAGTTTTTTATTGCCATAGTACACAACAAAACTATTTTTTTCCTCTATCACTGTCATCACGGGTGAGCTTGGCGAAAATGTAATCGCATCTCCCTTTTTTACAGGAAAATAACTAATCTGTGGTCGAATTCGAGAAAGTGGTATAAAAATCTTTTTATCATTGAAAGAGATAAATATGTCATTATCAATCACATCTTTGAGTATTTGGGCCTGTAAATCAAATTTTCTTTTGTACTCTATACCCATGATATCCATAAATTTCTCAAGTGCCAAAAGTTTATAATACACTCGCTCATGCACAGGCAAGGATTTGCTTGATTCATTGCCAAATGCGGCTTTGCCGGAATTGATAGCAAAATAGGTCAGCGTCTTTGCCATCTCTTTTTCTTCAAATGTTTGTTTTTCATAAGTATGGGTGTTTTTTGTGTGAAACATATGTTCAGGGCTCAAAAGTTGCTTATTTATATGTGCATCAACCTCTTGAGCGATCGCTTCGAGATCTCCATAACGCACATCCTCTACTTTTGCTTGATCGATGATCGTAGCTTGTCCCCAACGCCTTGGCTGGTGCATAGCGTCTATATATTTTTCTCTATAAAATCCACTGCCATCGTGCAGGTTTACTACCATCTGCACACTCGCATCGCTGATGAGTTTTTTCATCCGTTCTATGCTGCGATAATCAGGGTCATCTTTGGAAAGTTTGTCAAATTTACGGTTAAGATCTCCAAAAGGTCCACGATTGCTTTTGATAATCGAATAAAAGTTAAAATTTGGCACGACCCAAATCGAACCTTTGGTGATCTCATAATGCGTAGCGAGCAATGACGCTGCCATAAAACTACCTGGTTCATCACCTTGGATACCGCCAACTACAAGCAATTTGTTCGTACTGTTCACATCACCTTTTTGGATAAGTGCAAAGTCCATATTTTGCGCGTAACTACCAGTTATAAACAATAAAAAAATACTAAATAATCTTAACATGCCACGGCTCAAATCGTACTCCATCTTCGTTATTTATCGTATAACGCATCTGGATATACGAAAGTTGTCTGAGTCTCCAAAACTCCTTGGTTGCTGCAAAAGAAACAGTAAAATTTTTATGTCCCCATCCTTTTTTGCCCACATCAAAATCTCCGATACTATGGTAAGAATACGCGGGAGGTGCGATACTATGCACAGCTTGTGTGATATTGCCGCCCGTACTTTTTATCTTGTTAAAATACAGGTTCATCTGCTTTGCAACACTTCTAATGCCCGAAGTTAGTTCAAGTGAGTTGCCTACATCTGTGATGACTCGCTCATAAGAGCGATAAGAAATGCCACCAAAAAGATACTGTCCGCTTGCATCAAGCTTGATAGTTTCTTTTATGTTGATAACATCTGTAAGATTTGCAACAGTTTTAGCTCCAAAAAAGCCGTATTTTTGAGGATCTTCATAAAATCGCTCTTCCATAAATGCAAGCTCACGAGCATCAAACGCACCAATTTTTCTATATCTTTTGGCGGTTTGTAGCATAGCATCAAAAGAGAGGATATTGAAATTGCCATGACCGACGGCTCTTTTTACAAGCTCTATCTTTTGCACAACACTGAGAAATACAGCTGTTTGATCGTCTTTGATCCACAAAGCATTGTCTTGTTGTTGTGTATTTGCCACAGCATTGATTGCGCCGCACAGTGACAATCCTAAAAATGCTCTTCTTTGCATAGAGAACCTTTGTGAAAATTAGTCGAGATTATACCACAAATGTGGATTTTTAAGGTATTTGCACAAGCATCTGCAAAGCCGCTTGTGCCTCAAGTGGTTTGCCAAAAAGATAGCCTTGCATTTGTGTGCAACCATTTTGTATGAAGAAGTCTCTTTGCTCAGTAGTCTCAATTCCCTCAGCCAAAGACTTTAAAAACAAGCCATTTGCAAGTGCAATAATTGTTTTTGCGATGGCTCTATCCTCATGGTTTTGGATAATATCTTTAACAAACGCTCTATCGATCTTAAGTTTTGTGATAGGCAATACTCGCAAATAGGAAAGCGAGGAGTAGCCTGTACCAAAATCATCTATAGAAACACCGATGTTCAGTTCTCGAAATCGTTGCAATAAAGCGATAGATTTTTGTGGATTTTTCATCACAAACCGCTCCACAACCTCGATACCTATCCACTCTGGCTTACATCCTGTTTGTGCAAATAACTCTACTATGCGTTCAAACAAACCTTCTTGTTCTAATTGCTTACCAGCAAAGTTGATAGATATTCTGCCGGGATTTAATCCAAGAGAATACCAATACGCAACCTGTCGCATCGCTTCTTTATTGACCCAATCTCCAATCTCTATGATCAAATCGCTCTCTTCTGCAACCATGATAAACTCATTTGGTTCTACTATCCCTCTTTGCGGATGATTCCAGCGGATCAACGCTTCAAAGCCCTCTACATGTAGACTCTTGGAATTAACTATCGGCTGGTAGTAAAGTAAAAACTCTTCATTTGCTAAAGCTTCTTTGAGTTCTTTTTCAAGTTGTTGTTGTGCTTGTGCTGCTGTATCCATTTCGGGTATAAAAAATTTGTAATTATTTCTGCCCTCTTCTTTGGCTTTAAACATAGCAGTATCAGCTTTTTGCATCAACATTTCGCCACTTTCCCCATCTTGAGGATACACGCTGACACCCATGCTGAGCTTTACGCTTTGTTTGAGTGTTTCTAAGGACAAAGGTTCTTCAAAATATTCTTTGATTTTTGCAAGAACGGTGGTAATATCTGCAAGATCAAAGCATCTATCAATCACAATGATAAATTCATCCCCACTCAGTCTCGCAGCAATATCTGTTTCTCGGATAGCATTTTTGAGTTTTGTGGCAATTTTTTGTAGCAGCATATCGCCGACTTTATGGCCGTGCGTATCATTGATCATTTTAAATTTATCAACATCTACAAACACTACCGCAACTTGGTACTTTTCCCTTTTTGCTCTTTTGAGTAGTTGCGCAAGTCGTTCGCTTAGAAGTCCTCTATTTGGTAAATTTGTCAAGATATCGTGATTGGCTTGATAGCGTAAAAGCTTCTTTTGCTCTTTTGTTTTATTGTGTCGCAGGAGAAGCTTTTTTTGATAAAAATCAAAGATATTTTTCAATCTTTTTGAAATGAAAAACATCACAAAAAACACAAGCAGTGCAACAGAAAAGAAAACTATTGACATGTTGTAAAGTGATTTGTTGCGTTTTGTTTTAATCTCTTGTGCTTGGTGCGCTATCACTTCTTTTACTTTAGATCCGTAAGTATCAACACCAACAACCCAATCAAAACTCTGTATGTAACGCACAAATGAGGAGTTAAAAGCGAGTGCTGATCCTGTATCAAACTGCATCGAAGTAGTATGGGAGATAAAAAATCCATCTGGCATTATTTGAGAACCTCGGATTATTTGTGAAACCTGTGAAGCACTTTTTTGCACTTGTTCTGCATCTTTTTGTGTTGCCATAAGCTTACCAGAGCCATCATAGGCAAAAATACCGCCATCCTCAAGATGGGACATATTTTCAAGATATATTTTGGCACTTTTTTTGATGCTAGCGATAATATCTTCTTCATATCGCGCCGTACCAACCAATATCTCAAGTGGTTTATACGCTGCAATATAGCCAATCTTTTTTCTCATCATTGCATCAGAGGGTTTAAACCAGTACCAATCATAAAAATCTGCATTTTTTTCTTTAGCAATTTTGATAAAATCTTGGACAATGAAAGCACCTTGACTATCTTTTATGTGCAGCATATTTGCACCCTCAAATGCAACTTGAGTAGGCAAAAGTACATTTGTGCCATCAAAGTCATAAACAAAGAAGTATCCGCTAAAGTTTTCAAAAAAACGAATCCCTCGCAAGCGTTCTTTTATCTTTGCAAGAACTATCTCTCGTGGCAAATCTATGTTATCTTGATGTACTTGCGTGATGATGTTGAGAGCAAGGTTAGTGATATTTTTAACCTCAAGCTGTGCTTCTTGGCGTAAAATTTTTTCACTTTCTCTGAGGTAATCAGCCATATGATCAACCCGCTCTTGTGCTTGTATTTTTGTTTTTTTCAGATAATCTCTTTGCAAATTTTCTATCTGCTGGGTGTAGCTATCTTGCTCAAGTTTTATAAACATAACCATGATTAGCGTCGTAGTGAGTGCGACAGCTAAAAGTGGCAATGCAACAATCCAACGAATAATTTTATCTTTATTGATGTGCAACAAAAATCCCCCAAACAATTCTAATGATTTTATTTTCTGATGTTACGCACTAAAACGAACTCGTCCGTTTTAGTAGCAGGGGCAAATGTCCCTACAACCCCATAAAGCTACGAAAAGGGTTCTTTTCGAGAAAATGAGAGGTATTTACGAACTTTTTTGCAAAAGTGCATAAGGTCAGTTATTCTAGCAAAAAATAGATGAGACTTGCTATAATTGTATCTATGAAAGATAAAAAAATACTCATCCACACAGCCCTCAATATCGAAGCAAGACCATTTATAGGCTCATTGAAATTGCAAAAAATTGCAAAAAATATCTGGGCAAATGATACTATTTTACTCACTATCAGTGGCATAGGTGTGAACAATGTAGAAAAATCACTCCCGCAAGTGTTTCAAAACTATACATGTAAGAAAGCGATCAACATCGGTATCGCAGGATGTGTGGATCCAACTATTCCCATCGGCTCACTTTTTTGCACCAACCAACACTTAGAAGACATCCCATACGCCAGCCTCACAAGTGTTACAAAACCAGCTATTTGTACGCTAGGCATCACCACCACACTTGTCGATATGGAAGCACAAACATTTGAGCATATAGTGCAACGCTACCTCGAAAAAGATGCTATTTTTATTTTCAAAGTCGTTTCGGACAACCTCAGCAACACCATACCATCACGCCAATTTGTTGCCGAATTGATACAAAAAAACCTCACGAAAGTTTCAAAATATGTACTATAAATTCCAACAAGCTACGCAAAATACTCCATTTGATAGCTTACATGTAAGCACTCAAAACTTCTTACAAGAAAAAGCTTTAACCTACAGACTAAGCTTCAGTGAAATCAAAAACCTCATCGAAATAGCCATTGATTTGCAGATGTGGAATGAAAATACCCTACAAGAGATTTGGGTTGATGTGAGTGATAAGAAAAAAACACTCTTACATGTAAGCCACATTTATCAAGACTTGAGGGATAAACCAAAACGATACGCGCAAGAAAAGCCGCAGCATAAAATGCACAAAATCAGCCTTGAACACATACAAAAACCATCACTCGGCATTGGAAGTTGCCCCGTTGCAAGTCCAAAAACAAGATGCTGCAATCTCATGACTTTAGATGCAGTTGAGAGTTGCGGTTTTGATTGCAGTTACTGCTCAATTCAGTCGTTTTACCATGAAAACAAGGTCGTTTTTGACACAGATTTTGCACACAAACTCGCTAATTTAGAGCTTGATGCCAATAAAACTTATCATATCGGCACAGGTCAATCCTCAGATTCACTCCTTTGGGGCAATAAAGGTGGCATTTTAGAGGCACTTTTTAGCTTTGCTACGAGCCATTCAAATGTCATATTGGAGCTTAAAAGCAAATCAAACAACATAGCTTATCTGCTAGAACACGAAGTACCAAAAAATGTACTTGTTACTTTTTCACTCAATCCTCAAATCATCATCACAAATGAGGAACACGGCAGTGCATCTTTACACGAACGCATTACAGCCGCAAGGGCTTTAGCAGACAAGGGCATTTTAGTTGGGTTTCATTTTCATCCGATGGTTGTATTTGAAAACTCCATCAATGAATATGCGAAGATAGCAAAAGAACTCATCAAGCGCTTTACATGTAACGAAGTCGCCTTAGTTTCTATGGGTACGCTCACTTTTATAAAACCTGTACTCAAAAAATTACGCAAAAGAGCGATACATAGCAAAATTCTTCAAATGCCCCTTAGCAATGCAAACGGCAAATTTTCCTATCCACTTGAACAAAAAAAGCAGATGTTTCAAACACTCTATGCAGCATTCTCCCCATGGCACACGCAAGTCTTTTTCTACCTATGTATGGAAGATGCAAGCCTCTGGAAAAGCGTTTTTAACTACGAATACGCAAGCAATGAAGCCTTTGAGCAAGCAATGCTTGCGGCGTACATGCAAAAGATAGAATATGCAAAATCTTTTTGAGAAAACCATCACTTGTCCCTATTGTTATGAGCGATTTTGTATTTTTGTTGAGCCTAGTTTAGAGGTTGGTGAAACTTATGTTGAGGATTGTTATGTGTGTTGCAGACCTATTGAAATTTTTATCGAACACATTGATGAGAACTTTTTGAGCATCAGAATTTACCCTATCGAAGGAAATACTTTTTAACCCCTACATGTAAGGGTTAAAAAAGTTATTTTGCTTGAAAAAAATTATTTGCGTTGAGTTCGTCGATGAGTCCTCGCACCGAACCTATCGACACTGCAAACAATCTATCTTGTTCAGCATCTATCGTTGGTGCAAAAACTTGTTCCACGCCTCTCGCTCCAAGCATCACAGGAAGCCCGCTGACAACATCTTTGTATCCGTATTCACCCTCAAGCATAACAGCACACGGATAGACAAGTTTTTTATCTTGCAATATAGATTCCACCATCAAAGAAGTTGCTTTTGCAGGGGCATAATATGCTGAACCTGTTTGGAGATAACGAACGATTTGTGCGCCACCATTTTTAGTTTTATCGACGATTTCATTGATCTCATTCCAATTCAAAAAATCAGTCAGTGGCAAACCAGCAATAGTTGTAAAGCGAGGCAATGGCACCATAGTATCGCCATGACCGCCGATCACTTGCGCACGCACTTGCCCGCCAAATTCGATACCGTGTTTTTTGAAAATTGCCTCTTGGATGTAGTGTGCCATGCGTGCGCTATCTAAGATGCCAGACATGCCGACAACTCGGCTACGATCCCATCCTGTTTCTCGCAACGCCACATACACCATGATATCAAGAGGATTTGTAACTGGAATGATGATGGCATTTGGAGAGTATTGTTTGATATTTGCACACACTTCTTTCGTGATTTGTGCATTTTTAAGCAACAGATCACTGCGACTCATTCCGGGCAATCTCGGACTCCCCGCGGTGATAACCACAAGATCACAATCCTTTAATTGCATTGGATTTTCCGCAACTGTTACGATAGTACTCATTCGAGCAGCCTGTGCGGATTGACTCATATCCAACGCCATTCCTTTTGCTCGCTCCACCTTGTTATCACTCAAGATAATTTCGTGAGCTAATCCTCTCATGGCTATAGAATATCCAACCGTAGAGCCCACATTACCGACGCCAACGATACCTACCCGCTTACTTTTTCCCATGATTGACCAGCCTTTTTATAAAATTTAAAATTATGAAATTTATTATAGCATAGAATTTTTTTCCAAGAAGTGTAACTTTATTTTTGCTAAAATTTGTGATATAATTGTTACAATTTGTAAAACTTTTATCTCGCAAGGGCAATATCATGAAATACGACATCATTGTCATCGGTAGTGGCATCACAGGTATGAGAGCTGCTATCGAAGCAAAAGAATTGGGTGCAAATGTTGTACTCATCACAAAATCTACCCCCGTTGCAAATAATTCATACATGGCAAAAGGCGGCATCAATGCTGCTTTTGGTAACATGCAAGATGAAGACAATATTTTCAACCACACAAAAGAAACGCTCAAAAGTTCAGGTGGTTTAGGCAATGAAGAGGCTATACGCATCTTTTGTGAACAAGCACCAGCTGCTGTTCGCGAACTTGTAGGCTATGGCGTTGGATTTAGTACACTTGCAAATGGACGCATTGCTCAACGCCCTTTTGGTGGATCAAGATTTAAGCGAACAGTGTATGCCGCAGATGAAACAGGGCCTGCTATCATGAAAGCACTGTATGAAGTGGTAAAAAAATACGAGATAGACATCATCAAAAACCATATGGCGATCAATTTTTTAACGCGAAACAGCACTATCTCAGGCGTGACTTTGTTTGATGAAGAGAGTGAAAAAGTGGTTGTTTGCGAGGGCAAAAGTGTGATTTTGGCAAGTGGCGGTTTTGCCTCTTTATATAAAAACTTCACATCAAATGTCAAAGATGCCACTGGCGATGCCATAGCGATGGGACTTCGCGCAGGTCTCAATGCTATGAATTTGGAATTTGTTCAGTTTCATCCAACAGGGCTTAAGGATTCAAACTTTTTACTCAGTGAAGCAGCAAGAGGTGAGGGAGGGAAGCTTGTTGATAAAAATGGCGAATCTTTTGTTGATGAGCTCAATACCCGTGATTTTGTGACCCGTGCCATTTTCAAAGAGATTCAAAAAGCCCATGAAGTTTATCTTGATCTGCGAAATGTACCAAAAGAAGTGCTTGAGACAAAGCTCATCGGCATTAAAAAAAGAGTTTATACACTCAAAAAACTTGATCCAAGCGTTGATCTCATTCCTATCTCTCCTATCGCACACTACACTATGGGTGGCATAGAAACAGATGTTATCGGCAGAACAAGTATCGCTGGGCTTTTCATCGTCGGAGAAGCGGGCGACAATGGGGTAAATGGTGCCAACAGACTTGGAGGAAACTCCTTGAGTCAAGGCGCTGTTTTTGGTAAAATATCAGCCTATGAAGCAATCAAATTTGCCAATAGAATGAAAAAATACAACGGAGTTGATTACTATGATATCACTCGTGATATCCAACTTATCGACAAGCTCAAAGACCTTGCAGCTAGGGTCAATGTCAATGAAATTCGTACCCAAATAGGTAAAATTATGTTTGAAAAAATCGGTATCATTCGCTCAGAGGCACAATTACAAGAAGCACTTGAGGACTTGCAAGAGATAGAAAACTCTCTGCAAGATGCCGCAAGCAACAAGCCAAGCAATGTAAAAAGTTTGCTCGAACTCACCAATGCTTTACTTGTTGCTAAAGCCACTGCAAAATCAGCACTTTTACGCCAAGAAAGCAGAGGGGCACATTTTCGCATAGATTTTCCAGAAACAGATAAAAAATTTGAAACCAATACACTCATAAAACTTGAGGATGTACAAGCATGAATGTTCTTATGAGTGGTGGACGAAGTGGTATTGGAAAAGCTATGCGTACAACACTTGTGGATATGGGCTATAGCGTTTACAATATCAGCCGAAGCGAGGGTGAGATACTTTGTGATCTCAGCGACACTAAAACACTTGAGAGAGAAGTAAAACAATGGCTACAAACACATGAGCTACATGTACTCCTAAACTGCGCTGGTGTTGGGGTATTTCAACCGCACGAAACACTTTCAAGCGCCACGATTCAAAACATCTTACATGTGAACCTTTTAGCGCCTATTTTACTTACCAACCTTTGTCTCAAAAGCCTCAAAGCAACAAAAGGACACATTTTTAATGTAAGTTCCATAGAAGCAACAAGACATGCAAAATACTCTGCCCTTTATACTGCAACAAAAAGTGGGCTTCGGGATTTTGGGTTAAGCTTATTTGAAGAAGTACGAAAAGATGAGGTTAAAGTCACTTCACTTAACCCAGATATGACTAAAACACCTTTTTTTGATACCTTGCATTTTGCACCATCATCCAAAGAAAACGAGTATCTCGTGCCACAAACATTGGCAAATACGATGCGATTTATCCTCGAAAATGAAGCGGTTATCACCGATATCACTATCCGCTCACCAAAATTTGGCATTCAAAAAAAGCAAGGAAAATAGATGCAAAAAATGTGGAATGAAAAGTTTAGTAGAGAAGATTTTTTGTATGGCGAAGAACCAAATGAATTTATAAAAAGCCAAGCACACCTTTTTAGTAAACAATCACACATCCTGTGTTTAGGCGAGGGCGAGGGCAGAAATGCTCTGTATCTTGCCACACAAGGACACTATGTTGAAGCACTTGATGCTTCTGATGTAGGCTTGGCAAAATTGCACAATAAAGCAAAAATTGCACAAGTAACACTCGATATCCGCCACACACTTTTTGAAAATTGGGAACCGCATAAAAGTTATGATGCGATTATTTCTAGCTATTTTCATCTACCAAAAGATAAGCAGCAGGAACTTTTTCTCAAATCTTTTTTTGCCTTGCGTGAAGGCGGATATTTTGTAGCAGAATTTTTTAGCACCCACCACCTCAAATACAAATCTTTTGGCCCAAAAGATCCAAATCTCCTCTACGATATTTGTGACACAGCAATCCTACTCAAAAATCTTCCATGCGAGATCATCAAACTCTCCCAAGAGATCATCCAACTTAATGAAGGCGTTGGACATACCGGCAAAGCAAGCGTTATCCGCATCGTATTTATGAGACTAAAAAACCTCTAAACTCACTATCTCGCTAGGCACCATCACTCTTATGGGCGGGCCCCAATAGCCGGTGCCGGAACTTACGAAAATTTGTGTTTTTTTATTGTGTTGGTGTAAGCCATATAGATAAGGCTGATCGAGCATAACCAAAAGCCCAAAGGGAAAAATCTGCCCTGCGTGAGTGTGACCGCTGAGTATTAAATCTATCGGTTCATCCGTGATTTCTTTGATAATTTTTGGCTGGTGCGCTAGTAAAATAGTTGGTAAATCTTTATTTACATGTAGCATCGCTTTTTGCAAATCAGGCGGCATTGTATCCATGCGTCTGCCCATAGGATCAGTAACGCCCACAATATTGATAAGCCCATCAATACTGTAGCTTTCATTTTCCAATACCTTTACATGTAGACTGCGTAAAAAGTGGCCTATCTGCGTGGCTCCATAAAAATATTCGTGATTACCATGGATAAAGAAAACGCCATATTTGCTTTTGATATCTTTAAGACTATCAAGCTTATCACCTATTTGATCAACTTTGAGATCCAACAAATCGCCGGTGATCACGACAATATCTGCTTGAAGCGTGTTTATGGAAGCGACAATTACATCCATAAACGCTTTGCCAAGACTTTTGCCTATATGAATATCGCTTATTTGCACAATTTTTAATGGCTTTTTTAAACCATTTATTTTAATGCGAACTTTTGTGATGCGAGGATCTTTAAAACCATTAACAAAGCCGCTGAGCATATAGCCAACAACGAGAATGAGCATACCCACATCTAAAATCATCTTAAGCATCACTCTTCTTGAAGCGTCAAAGGGAATTTTTTTCAAAGGAATATGCAATATATCATACAAAATAGCAATGCTAAAAAGCATAAAAGATACACCAACCAAGGAGGAGAAAAAGTAGTAAAGACGCCCATCGATACCACCATGACGCAATGTAGCGAAAAATGCAATTTCACCAACACTCAAGGCGATAACGATAAGAGCTGTTATTTTTTTGTATTTTGAAAAAGGAGCGAGTTTTGATAAAAATCTTCTATACACATGCACATTGATACCAATAAGTACCAACGAAGCGATAAGAGCAAAAAGATATCGAAACATGCCTCCCCTAAAAACTTTTAATATCCATCAAAATGTCTTGATTTTGGCAAAATAAAGTTTAAAAATATCCCGATAATTGCACCGAGACCGATGCCGCTAAATGCAACAGAGCCGAAATTGAAAGTCATTCCACCGATGGCAAAAACCAAGATCATAGAAACGATGATCATATTGCGAGGATCTGCTAAATCAACTTTTTGTTTAATGAGCGTTTCTATGCCTATTGAAGCAATAATACCAAACAAAAGCAGCAATATTCCGCCCATCACTGGCACTGGTATAGTCGCTAAAAATCCGCCAAGTTTACCAACAAAAGCAAGCACAATAGCAAATATAGCAGCCCAAGTCATGATCGCTGGATTAAATGCTTTTGTAATCGTTACAGCGCCGGTTACCTCTGAGTAAGTTGTATTTGGTGGACCTCCAAAAAGTGCCGCTGTTGAGGTTGCTAAACCATCTCCTAACAAAGTATTTTTCAAGCCTGGTTCAATGAGATAATTCTTTTTTGTAACATTTGAGATAGCGAGCATATCACCTATATGCTCAACCGCAGGTGCGATAGCGATAGGTAAGATGTAGATGATAGCTTCAAGATTGAACTGCGGATAAGTAAAATTTGGCATACTCAGCCAAGCAGCATTTGCAACAGAATCGAAGCTAATGACACCAAAAACAAGTGCTACTAAATAGCCAGCTATTATGCCACACAAAATAGGCAAGAGACGAAAAACACCCTTTCCCAAAAGTGTAACGAGCAAAGTAACCACAAGCGCACTAAAAGAGATGCTCAAAGCCGTTGGCATTGCGACAAGTTGCACCGCTCCATCGCCTGTTTTTCCCATTGCCATATTGACAGCAACTGGCGAGAGGATAAGCCCGATAGTCATAATCACGGGTCCAACTACAACAGGAGGCAAAATCTTTTCTAAAAACGCTGAACCTTTTACACGCACTAAAAAACTCAAAAATACATAAAAAAATCCGGCTGCAACAAGACCTGACATAGTTCCTGCAATGCCCCAAGTTTTTACCCCATAGATGATAGGTGCGATAAACGCAAACGAAGAAGCTAAAAAGATAGGCGGCACAGCTTTACGATTTATAAATTGGAATAGCAAAGTTCCAAGTCCAGCTGTAAATAGGGCAACATTAGGATCAAGTCCTGTTAAAATTGGCACTAGAACAAGCGCTCCAAATGCAACAAACAAAAACTGCAAACCAACTACACTATCTTTTAAGCGTAGCTTATAGTCTGTACTTTGCATAAACACCTCTTATTGTGGATTTTTACAGTATTTTCTCACTTCGGCATCGATGTCAAATATCTCTTGTAAACTTGTGGGATTGACATCTTCAAATTTTTTAAAAGCTTTTTTTGTAAGAGCAACCAATTCAAGGATATTGCATTTTCCGGCCAAAAATAGCTCAATCGCTACTTCATTTGCAGCATTTACAACTACACCTCTTTGTGGATTTGCAAGCAGGTCATCTTTGATTTCCCAAATAGGATACCTATTTGATTCTATCTTTTTAAATGCAAAAGAGCCTATATCTACCAAGTCTACATGTGGCAACACCAATTCATCTATACGCCCCAAAAGTGCATAGGCTATAGGTAGTTTCATATCAGCATTTGCCATTTGCAGAGTGCTACAACCATCAGCAAACTCGATCATAGCGTGGATAAGTGAACGAGGCTCGATAAGTGCATCAAGATTTGTCACATCAAAAAGCCATCTAGCTTCTAGGAGTTCGAAAAGTTTATTCGTCATCGTAGCACTATCGATTGTGATCTTTTTGCCCATTGACCAATTTGGATGCTTGAGTGCATCTGCAACGCTTTGACTTGCCAGTTCGCTAAGTGGTGTATCGCGAAATGCACCGCCACTTGCCATGATAGTCATTTTATGTATTTTGCGTGTATTTTGCAAATACCACAGTCCAAAATGCTCACTGTCCACTGGAACGATATTTTTCTTATCCAAAAGTGCGCCCGCCACAACTAAAGATTCTTTATTTGCCAAGGCAAGTTTTTTACCTAAAGCAAGCGTTTTAATGCTCGGAGCAAGTCCCAAAAATCCAACAAGTGCATTGAGTACCAACTGCGAGGGCGTGGTTTCTAAAATCTCTATAATGCCCTCATTGCCATATAAAACATGCGGGTGATTAACACTTTTTACCAGTGATTTATCGCCAACGCATACGATCGATGGGTGAAATATTTTAATTTGTTCATTTAAAAGTGTAACATTGGAGCCAGCAACAAGTGCTTGTACATGTAAACCAAATCGTTTCGCCACACTAAGAGTATTGACGCCGATGGAGCCTGTTGAGCCCAACACTACCATCTAAACCAATCCTCGAAGCAACACCACCATAACAACACTTCCAAAGAGATATCCATCAAATCTATCAAGTATACCGCCATGTCCTGGAAAAATAGTGCCGCTGTCTTTTACGCCAGCTTCTCTTTTGAGATAACTTTCAAAAAGATCACCCCAAACTGCGGCTACACTCACAGCAAGAGAGACAAGAAAAGCTAGCCAAAAGCTTACATGTAAGGTGCCGACAAAGGTGCCTACAAAGCTTGCTAAAACTATTCCGCCGATAGAACCCTCCCAAGTTTTATTTGGTGAAGTGAGTGAAAAAGGAGTTTTTCCGATACTTTTGCCAACAAAATATGCACCTGTATCACTCAACGCCACGATAACGATGAGCCACACAAAAATGCCCATGCCAAAATCTTTGTAAAGTGTAAAAAGAAAAAGCATTGAGATACTAGGGTATAAAAATGGAGCAATTAATTGCATATTTAATTGCTTTTTATGCGCCATAATCGCAAGAAAAATAATGAGCAAGATATAGATAAGATCTTCTGGGTTTGGATAAAAAAGCGCAGCAATCCACAAACAAATGGCATAGACAAAAAGTTTATTGTCTTGAGCGCCAAAAAGTTGCATCGCCTCATAAAAAGCAAACATATATGCACAGCCCAAAACTAGCCAAGTAAAGATGAGATTATCAATGTACGCAAAAAGTAAAACTGCAAAAAGCAGCCCAAAACCTGTTATTATTCTCTGTTTTTGTGAAAAAAATATCTTTTGAAAATCCATATAAACATCCATTTTGTTTTCAGATATCTTATCTTATATTATGTGAGTTTTTGCTTATGTATTTGAATGTTTTAGACTTTTATATCTAAATGTCCGTTTTGGATGATAGATTCTTCTTCGGCACTTTCATGTTCTTTATGCTGTGAATCTCTCGTGATCTCTTCCTTTTTAGCCCCACTCTCCTCTTCATTTTTTTGTTTTTCATGCTCTCTTTGTGGATCTATCTTATAGGTCTCTTCGGTTGGTCTCACTTCTCTTACCTCTTCCTCTTTTTCATTTGCACTTGCAGAGGCAATGGCATTTTGCATATCCAATCTATTTTGCAATTCTGCTTGTTTTGTTGCAAGAGCAGTCATATTTTGATTGACATATATATGAGCACCTATTGGACCTATTGCCATCATTTTTCCTTGTCGATCTGGATTGTTTGATAATTTATATAATGCACATTCGCACCATCATTTATCTTGACATTTCTTCTTTGAGTATAATCGACCAAATACATACCTTTTTGAGAGACGCTAAAGTCCACACAAAGTTTTGCACTAAACGCCAAAATATCATTTGGAATATTTTGCTTATCTGTGCGGATGATGATGTGTGCTGATGGAATATCTTTAAGATGCATCCAAATGTCACTTTTTTTAGCAAATTTCAACAAGGCAATATTTCCTTTTTCATTTTTACCTAGCATTACTTTATAGCCGTTTATAAAAAAACTTTCGTATTTATCTTCTTGAGTATGTTGTTTTCTTGCTACTTTTTTCTTTGGCATCAAGATTTGTAACTCATTTTCATCCTCACAAAACTCAATAATCCTTGACAATTTTTCCAAATAATCAATTTTTTGTATCAGATTTTCTCTCTCAATATAGAGTGATTTTGCTTTTCTTTTGAGTTTTTTTGATTGTAAAAAAAGCAAGTTTGCAGCGTCGCTTGGAGTTTTTGCTTCATTTGGTATGCTTATACAAACCTCTTGACCTGAAAAATCCTTTAAATTTATATACTTTTCATAAATTTTAACGCCTGCTAAATTGCTCAGCAGTAAGCTACCATGTGCATTAAGTGTTGCTGCTTTAGCTAAAAGATCTTTTTCACACTCAATATCTTGTAGGAGGGCATAGAATTTATTGCGTTCTTTTTGCACGCGAAGCATTTTTTGATTTTTGAGCGCTGTAAGCTTAATCCACATCCGTTTAGTATATTGAAGCTCAAGATAAGCTTTGATATCCTCACCAATATCTACAGGCGGCTCTTGAAATTCTCTTTGCGGAAGTGGCTCTAGCTTTTCTCCAACTTTTATACTACGAAACGAAACACTACTATCGATATGTCGCAAGGCTTCAAGTACTTTTTCATCCTCATCTAAAATGATGCAATTTGTATTGCGACCTGTAAATTCAAACTGTAAATATGTCACAAAAGATTTGTAACTTGAACTTCCCTCAAGCCTCAATCGCAAAATCCTATTACCATCCATCACGGTAAATTCCTCTACATGTGAGGCGGCACAGCGTTTGTGTAAAATCACATCAAAGGGAGCATTGTAAATCTTCGCTCTTTTATACGCATCTTTATAAAAAATATAAGAATTACTCTTGCTCATATCAAAAAAGAGATTTTCTTTATGATCAAAAACAATTCTAATTACACTATCTTCAACTCTTTCAATAGCAGAGATTTTTTTAAATTTTTGTAAGTATTGCGTTACGATTACGAGTTCATTGCGCTTCATATTTATTTTTCCTTATGATTAAAATCTATGCTTTTTCTTTGGCAATTATAGCACGACTAAACAATAACTACATATTTACATATTATAATGATTTAATTTTTTAAAAAGGATTTATTATGAAAGCAAATGTAGGAAAAATGGATAGATTTTTTCGGATTATACTTAGTATTCCATTTCTTGTTTATGGTGTTATGCACAGTTCATTTATCGGACTTATAGGGGTTGCGCTTCTCGCAACAGCACTTTTAAAATGGTGCGGTCTTTACACTATTTTGGGCTTTAGTACAAATTGTTCAGCAGACAATACAGATTGTAAATTAAAAGAGTAAGCATGAGGTTTTCCTCATGCTTATGCGTTTAGATTCGAGACCACTGTTTTGGTCCATTTGTATGTACAGATTCTCCAAAACTATCAACGCCTACAATGAGCGGCATATCTTTCACTTCAAACTCATAAATTGCTTCCATTCCTAACTCTTCAAAGGCAACTATCTTTGATTTTTTGATAGATTGTGCTATCAAATATGCAGCGCCCCCTGTTGCTATAAAATAAATAGAAGCGTATTTTTTGATAAGATCTATGGTTGGCTGCTTGCGTTCTGCTTTTCCGATCATACCAAGTATATTGAGTTCCATCATATCTTGTGTAAATTTATCCATACGAGAAGCCGTGGTTGGTCCAGCAGGTCCTACTACTTCGTTTCCGACAGGATTTACAGGTCCAACATAATAGATCAATTTATTTTCAAGATTTACCCCATTTGGCAATGGCTTATTTGCTTTTTTGTATTCAACGATTTTCTTGTGTGCCGCATCTCTTGCGGTGAGAATTTTACCTGAAATCAGCACAGTTTCACCTGCTTTGAATTGTTTCAAATCAACCTTGTTTAGTTCATCAACATTGATTCTTTTTACATCTTTTATAGGCAACTCTAAATCTGGCCAGATAGAGAGATCTGGTTTTTCAAAAACAGCAGTGCCAGATCCATCAAGCGTAAAATGAATATGTCTTGTTGCAGCACAATTTGGGATAATCGCCACAGGCAAAGATGCCGCATGACAAGGATAATCAAGAATTTTTACATCTAACACAGTGGTTAATCCTCCAAGCCCTTGCGCACCAATACCTATTTTATTGATATCTTCATAAAGTTTGAGACGCAACTCTTCAAGATTGTTTTTAGCTCCCCTTTGTTTGAGTTCATGAATATCTACTTTTTGCATCAATGCCTCTTTGGCAAGCAACATAGATTTTTCAGGATTTCCTCCTATTCCTATGCCTAACATTCCAGGAGGACACCAACCAGCGCCCATTCCTTTTACTGTTTCCATCACCCAATCATACACACTATCACTTGGGTTGAGAATGGCAAATTTTGCCTTGTTTTCACTGCCGCCACCTTTTGCTGCCACCTTTATATCCACAACAGATGAATTATCGACACTAAAATGGATGACAGCTGGAGCGTTATTTTTGGTGTTAATTCTCGCTCCTGCTGGATCACTTACTATGGAAAAACGAAGCGTATTTGAGGGATCAAGATATGCAAGTGCTACGGCTTCATTAATCACATCCTCCAACTCCTTTGAAAGCTCTAATGTAGCATTGAGTCCAATTTTAACAAATACATTTACAGACCCAGTGTCTTGACAAATAGGACGATGACCCATAGCACACATTTTTGAATTGATCAAAATCTGCCCAATTGCATTTTTTGCAGCTGGTGATTGCTCAAGATCATAAGCTTCAATCATGCCCTTGATAAAATCTTCTGGATGATAATAAGAGATGTATTGTAAAGCTCCTGTTATACTTTCTTGAATGTCACTTTCTTTAATTGTAGCCATCATAACTCCTCAAAATTTAATTTTAAAAATTATAACAAAAAAAAGAAGATATAATTGGGATTAAAAAAAGGTAATTTTATGATTTTAGATTACAAAGATATTGATGATTTAAACCGTTATAAAATAATGTCGGGCACAGTTGTACCTCGTCCTATAGCGTGGATAGTGACTAAAGATGAGGGCATTGTCAATGCTGCTCCATTTTCTTATTTCATTCCTCTCTCAAGTAATCCAGCAACAATTATTGTTTCTATAGGAAAAAAAGATGCAGATACGCCAAAAGATACTTTGGCAAATATACTCAAAAACAAAAAAGCAACTATCTGTTTTGCAAATGAGGCAAATCTAGAAGAACTCAAGCTTTCTAGCACCGCTTTAGCAAAAAGTGAAAGTGAAATAGAAAAATACAGCATAAAAGTCACAAAAATTTTAGAAGATTTTCCGCCTATGATAAGCTCAAGTCAGAGTGCTCTATTTTGCACATTACATTCAAGCATCAATCTTGGAGGCGACACAACACCTGTTATATTGGAGATAAAAAAACAATTTATCAAAGATGAGTGCATTAATGAAAAGCTACATGTAAGCATGAAAAATATCGGTCGCATCGGTGTAAGTTTTGCAAAAATGGTAAGTATCTAAAGCTATATGCATAATAAAAAAATTTATCTGTAGCATTAAAAGTGTTTAAGTGAGATTTATTTTAGAATACACACAAATCCGGCAGCGACCTACATTTCCATCCCAGTAAGGGAAAGTA
>JACUTU010000017.1 GCA_014859685.1 Sulfurospirillum sp.
GCAAGAAGAGTTTACAAAAAACTATGATTTTTACAAAGATTATGATGATATGGTCATTTATAAAGAGACAGGGCAAATTTTTAAGAGTAACTTCATAAACGGCATTGTTCAGTTAGTTCCAGTGAGTAATAATACAGCTATGGAAAAGATCGAGCGAGGGCTTAGTGAGTTTGCAAAAGAACTAAAAAGACAAGGTTTTTAAAAGCAAAAAATAACGCTTTTATGCAAGATATGATAATATAAAAAACAATAATAATTTTAGGTTTGTGGTATGTCAAAGAAAAATTTAACAGAACGAGATATTTGTACAAAGTATATAACCCCAGCACTCATCGAGTCTGGCTGGAACTTGCACTCTCAATTTAGAGAGGAGGTAACCTTTTTTACAAATGGTCGTATCTATGTTCACGGTAAGATGGTACGCCGAGGTGAGCAAAAAAGAGCCGACTATATCCTTTACTACAAACCAAATATTCCTATAGCTATCATCGAAGCAAAAGACAACAAACACAGCATCGGTGATGGTATGCAACAGGGTTTGAGCTATGCGGAGATTTTAGATATACCTTTTGTGTACAGTACAAACGGTGATGGCTTTTTAGAGCATGACCCGACACTGACTCATGGCGTACTTGAAAAAGAGATAACACTTGGTAGTTTTCCGTCTCCAGATGAGCTTTGGCAAAGATATAAAAAGTACAGGGGCATCGAGGAAGATGAAGCGGAAAAAGTAGCACTTTCCCCTTACTACATTGATGATCCAAAAAGAGAACCAAGGTATTATCAAAAAAATGCCATCAACAGAACCATAGAAGCCATCGCCAAAGGGCAAAAAAGAATCTTGCTTGTTATGGCAACAGGTACTGGGAAAACATACACTGCATTTCAAATTATCTACAGACTTTACAAATCAAGAAAAGCAAAAAGAATACTTTTTTTAGCAGATAGAAACATTCTTGTTGATCAAACAAAAATAGGTGACTTTAAACATTTTGGCGACAAGATGACCAAAATTACTAATAGAACTATCGATAAATCTTTTGAAGTTTATCTCTCACTTTATCAAGCCATTACAGGCAATAGTGAAGAAAAAAAGATATTTAAAGAGTTTAGCCGTGACTTTTTTGACCTTATCGTCATAGATGAAGCACACCGTGGTAGTGCAGCAGAGGACAGCCAGTGGAGAGAGATACTGGAGTATTTTGACAGTGCGGTTCAAATAGGTCTTACAGCAACTCCAAAAGAGACAAAATATGTGAGCAATATCTCATACTTTGGTGAACCAGTTTATACATATTCTTTAAAGCAAGGTATAGATGATGGCTTTTTGGCTCCGTATAAAGTGATCCGATTATCTCTTGACAAAGATGTTGAAGGATGGCGACCATACAATGGACAAACGGATGATAAAGGTGAAGAGATTGAGGACAGAGAGTACAACACAAAAGACTTTGATAGAAATCTAATCCTTACTCAAAGAACAAACCTTGTAGCCAAAAAAGTCACTGAATATCTAAATGCAAATGACCCTTATATGAAAACTATTGTCTTTTGTGTAGATATAGATCATGCTGAGAGAATGAGACAAGCTCTTGTAAATGCCAATCCTGCTATGGCAAAAGAGAGTAGAAAGTATGTTATGCGAATAACTGGAGATAATGAAGAGGGAAAAAAAGAGCTAGATAACTTCATAGACCCAGAATCTACATACCCAGTCATCGCAACTACTTCAAAGCTTATGACAACAGGTGTGGATGCTCAAACGACAGGGCTAATTGTGCTTGATAGCAATATAGGTTCAATGACAGAGTTTAAACAGATCATAGGTCGTGGCACTAGGATAAACGAGACTTACGGGAAACTCTATTTTACGATCATGGATTTTAGAAATGTTACAAGACATTTTGCCGATTCAGATTTTGACGGTGATCCAGTGCAAATCTATGAGCCAAAAGATGATGACCCTATAACACCTCCAGATGAAGAGATGCCAGAAGAGTTTAGCGACACTGTAAATGAACCAAGTGAGCTATACGGTGAGACTCCAGATGTATCTATCACGGACGGTGAGGATGGCACTTCTAAACCCACTCGCCATATAGTAAGCGGTGTGAAAGTAAAAGTCTTAAACAAAAGAGTGCAGTACATTGGAGCAGACGGTAAGCTCATCACAGAATCACTTGTGGATTACAGCCGTAAAAATATCAAAAAAGCCTATGCAAGTTTAAATGAGTTTTTACAAGAGTGGAGCAGTGCAGAGCAAAAAGAGGCGATCATCAAAGCTCTAAGCGATCAAGGTGTGTTTTTCGATGAGCTTGAGAGCGAAGTTGGCAAAGAGGGGCTTGATCCATTCGATCTTATATGTCACATAGCATTTGACAGACCAGCACTCACAAGAGCCGAACGAGCAGGCAAACTAAAACAAAACAGTTATTTTGATAAATATTCAGACAAAGCAAAAGCAGTTATAAACGCACTGTTAGACAAATATACCGAATCAGGCATAGAGAGTATAGAAGACATTGCAGTGCTAAAAGTACCGCCATTTAACGAGTATGGAACTATGACGGAACTTACAAAACTTTTTGGCGGTGGCAGAGCTGGGTATCAATCGCTCATCAAAGAGATAGAAGAACATTTATATGCATCTTGATTGGAAAAATGATAGTGTATAAGGTAAGGAATATCAGATGTTAACTAGAGAAAAAGCACAACAATATTTAAAAGACTCTCTTCAAAATCAAAATGCTGATTTCAGAGAAGATCAGTATGAAGCTATTGATACAGTTGTAAACCAAAGAAAAAAAGTTCTTGTTGTTCAAAAGACTGGCTGGGGTAAGAGTAGTGTATATTTTATTTCTACCAAGTTTTTAAGAGAGGAAGGAAGCGGACTTACAATTATTATCTCTCCTTTGTTGGCATTAATGAGAAACCAAATTGATTCAGCTAAAAAACTCGGACTAAATGTTGTAACAATTAATTCCTCAAACACAGATGATTGGGGTTTAATAAAAGCTCAAATTTTACGAAACGAAGTTGATGCACTTCTTGTTTCCCCAGAAAGATTGGCAAATGAAAACTTTATGCAAGAAATATTGGAACCAATTTCTGGGAGTATTGGACTATTTGTAATTGATGAAGCACATTGTATTAGTGATTGGGGTCATGATTTTCGACCTGATTATAAAAGAATTACAAATATATTAAAACAAATGCCTGCAAATACACCTATTTTAGCAACAACAGCAACGGCAAATGATAGAGTTATCACTGATATTGAAAATCAAATTAGTGGACTTGTTACAATTAGAGGAAGCCTTAAAAGAGAAAGTCTTTCTTTGCACAATATAAGACTTCCTGAACCGTCTCATAGACTCGCTTGGCTGCTTGAACATTTACCATCATTTGAAGGATCTGGAATCGTCTATGTTTTAACACAGAGAGATGCGAAAGTAGTTGCTCAATGGCTTAATCAGAATGGTATTGCAGCAAGTGCTTATTTTAGTGGTGTTGAGCATGATGATTTTGAAAATGGCGATGACTATAGAGTGTTTTTAGAGAATCAACTTATAAATAATGAGATAAAAGTATTGGTTGCTACATCAGCTCTTGGAATGGGATTTGATAAGAGTGATTTAGGTTTTGTAATTCATTATCAAGCTCCAGGATCGATTATCAGTTACTATCAGCAAGTTGGTCGTGCAGGTCGTGGTATAGATGAAGCCTATGGTGTTTTACTAAGCGGACATGAAGATGATGATATTCATGATTTTTTTAGAGGCTCATCGTTTCCAAAAGAGCAAAATATTGCTTTAGTGCTAGAGCATTTGGATAATAGTGACGGATTGTCTATAGTAGATTTACAAAAAGAACTTAACTTAACGCAGGGAGAAGTTGAAAAGACATTAAAGTATCTTAATGTAGAAACACCTGCACCTGTAACAAAAATTGGCTCGAAATGGCATAGAACAGCAAATAAATATGTACATGATAGAGAAAAGATCGACGCTATTTTAGCTATCAGACAATCTGAATGGGATGAGATGCAAAGCTATTTGGATACTGATGAATGTTTAATGTTCTTTTTACAAAATGCCTTAAATGATCCGAACCCTCAAATATGTGGGAAATGTGCTAATTGTGGGACTGCTTTAAATGGTGAATTTTCTCACGAAAATGGCTTAAAAGCCGCCGACTTCTTGAAAAAAAGCGACATAGTTTTTAACCCTAAAAAGCAAGTAAAACTGGATGCTCTAAGTGCATATGGCATTAGAGGAAATATCAGACCAGAATTAAGAGCCGAAGAGGGACGAATTTTATCTAGATGGGAAGATGCAGGATGGGGAAGAGTTGTAGCACAAGATAAACATCAAGGTGAATTTTCAGATCAACTAGTAGATGCATTTGTAGAAATGGTTAAAAAATGGAATCCTTCTCCTGCACCACAGTGGATTACATGTATTCCATCACTAAATCATCCAACATTAGTTCCAAGTTTTGCACAAAAAGTAGCAAAAAAACTAAATTTACCTTTTATAGCAGCTGTGAAAAAGATAAAACAAAATCAAGCTCAGAAAATGATGAATAATGCCTACTATCAAGCCAAAAATCTTGATGGGGTATTTGAAGTGGAAGATAATATACCTGATAAGCCTGTTCTGTTGATAGATGATGTCATTGATTCTGGTTGGACAGTCACGGTTGCCTCGGCTCTTTTAAAGCAAAAGGGAAGTGGTAAAGTATTTCCTGCTTCACTTGCTACAACTGGAAAAATGTAATGAATGATCTAAGTTTAAATGCACAAGCAATTATTTTATTAACAGCTTATTTTAACAAGGGGGATAAACCTCTTACAATAATGGAGTACTCAAAATTTGCGTCATGGCTTCTTCAAAACAATATGAAACCATCAGACCTTTTAGAATTGAATACACGAGAAGTTTTAGAGAATTGGGATGATACAAAAATTACACAAGATCGAATACTGTCTCTATTGGCAAGAGGAAATGCAATGGCAATTTCTCTTCAAAAATGGCAAAATTGTGGAATTTGGATCATTACAAGGGCAGATCCAGAGTATCCAGTAAGATTAAAAAAGAGATTAGGACAAAAGGCTCCGCCAATATTGTACGGTGCAGGCAATAAGAAAATACTCAATACTAAAGGTGTCGCTATTATCGGTTCAAGAGATGCATCCTCAGATGATTTAGACTTCACATTTAAACTAGGGGAAAAACTTGCACAATCAGGCTACAGTGTTGTTTCAGGTGCTGCAAGAGGGATAGATGAATCATCAATGCTAGGATCAATAAATGCTGATGGGACGACTATAGGAGTAGTTGCCGATGCTTTGATGCAAAAAGTTTTGTCCAAAAAATATAGAGATGCAATACGAAATAATAATTTGGTATTAATCAGTCCATATTACCCAGATGCAAGGTTTAGTGCTGGTAATGCAATGGGTAGAAATAAATATATTTATGTTTTGGCAGAATCTTCGATTGTAATTCACTCTGGACTCAAGGGTGGTACATGGGAAGGTGCAAAAGAGAATTTAAAAAATGGTTGGGTAAGCCTTTTTGTAAAGAAAAATGATGATGTTAATTCAGGAAATCACAAACTTCTTGAGATGGGCGGTTTAGAATTAAAAGATTTAGACTCATTAGATTACTTATTTACTGCAAATCAAGATGTTGAAAAACATCCCACTAGCCCTTTACGCTTTAGTAAAACTACAAAATTACCCGGACTATAAAACAATTTTAAAAGGAACAAATAAATTATGGCATCAAAATACTTATCAAGTTTATTAAAAGAAGACTATCAATCTCTTACACAAAAGTTATGGGATATTCAGAATCATAAATGCTTTATTTGTGAAGAAGATATAGATTTAAAGTTAAACTCAACGAACATAGATCACATTAAACCTCTTGCAAGCAAGGGTAAAGATTCTGAAGAAAATTTTGCTTTAACGCATGAAAGTTGCAATAAATCAAAACAAGACGCAAATCTAAAAATTGCCAAGGTGCTAGCAAGGTTAAAAAAAATACAAGATGATGTATCTTACAAAGGAAATCATAGTGCCTCACTGAAAGATGTTTTAAAATTTTATGACGGATCAAAGTATGACTTTAAATGGATTCAAGAAGATGATGTAATTAAATACTCATTTTCACAAACTGGTGACAATGCAATATATCAAGCTCCAATATTTACTGACAATCTCTCTGGTGAACAATCTGCATTTCTTGAAATACCAATTGAATATCTTTACCATGATGAAATTATCAATCCAAGAGGCATTAACAGTTCAATATCAAAGCTAGTAAAAGAATTTGATAAGGGAAATCCGCAATTACATCTAAGTTTAGTAAGAATTCATGATAACAAATTAAAAGTATTTGATGGACAGCATAAGGCGGTAGCACAAATTTTATTAAATACAAAAAAATTAGTAGTTAGAGTTTTTCTAAACCCTGATATAGATAGATTGACAGAAACCAATACAAATGCAGGAAGCAATTTAAGACAGATTGCATTTGACAAATCTATTATGCGTCAATTAAATAATACTTTATATTCTGAAAGGGTTAAAAAATACCAAGAAGAGCATAATTTAAAAGAGGATGACTATACATTTTCAGAACAACAACTAGTAGATTACTTTAAGGGTGACGGTGCAAATATCAAAAAATATATTACGGATGCTATTAAACATTCTGTTACAAACTCTAAAGAAAATAAGTTGAAAGACTATATTGATTTTGAGGGTAAAGCTAAAGATTTGCCAATATCTTATAGTGCTTTTGATAAAACAATTTTATCAACATTTATTAGTACTAAATTAATCTTAAAAACTCCGATTGACTATAAGACAGATGAGGGATTGAATCCAAGAGAAATAGAGATTGATCAGATAGTAAAACTTCTCAATATTTTGGCTGATATAGTCTATGTAAATAAATTTCAACCTGAAATTGGGGTGTATAGAATTGAAAACAAAATTATTGACAAAAAAGATTCTGATATCTCTGATGAGCATTTAATTGCTTATAGAATGAGCAAAGAGGAGATAATGCACAATTGGCTGCAATATTTGCAAATGGTTATAAAAGCCTATATGTCAAATACTGGGAAGATAATCAATGACGATGAAATTTTTCAACAACCTTTCGATGAACAGCTTTGGAAAAATATACGAAACTTTGTGAAAAATTTACGTGATCTTCCACTTTGGAAAGATAGAGGAATGGCAAGTACAGTTTTTTCTGGAAAAAATACATATGATTATTGGAAAGCTATATTTCAAACTGCTAAAACTCCAGATAATGCTGTTGTTTTAACTAAACCGCTAAATTATATGGAAATGATTAAATATGACGATACAAGAGAATAGCTCTTTTATGAAAAAATAAAATACAAACAAATAAAAGGAACAAATAAATTATGGCAGATATTTCAAATATCGTAAAATCAATTCAAAACATTATGAGAACAGATACTGGTGTCGATGGGGATGCTCAAAGAATTTCACAACTTGTGTGGATGCTTTTTCTAAAAGTATTTGATGCAAAAGAGGAAGAGTTTGAACTAGAAAATGAAAACTACAAATCTCCAATCCCTGAAAAACTAAGATGGAGAAGCTGGGCTACAGATGATGAGGGGCTAACGGGTGAAGAGCTTATGCTTTTTATAAACAATGAGCTTTTTCCTACGCTAAAAGAGCTTGACATCACCACATCTAACGCTTACGCTCCACTTGTTAAGGGTATGTTTGAAGATGCCTATAACTATATGAAATCTGGAACACTTCTAAGACAAGTGGTAAACAAACTTGAAGAGATACATTTTGACAATCTCTCAGAGCGACACCTCTTCAATGACATGTACGAGCAGATACTCAAAGACCTCCAAAGTGCAGGAAACGCAGGAGAGTACTACACTCCAAGAGCCGTGACAGAGTTTATAGTGCAGATGGTTGATCCAAAACTTGGTGAAAAGGTATTTGACCCAGCATGTGGAACGGGAGGCTTCCTCATAAGCTCCATAAACCACATTATGAAAAGCGATGTAAAAACGGCAGAAGATAAAAAGACATTGGAACATACAATCCAAGGGATAGAAAAAAAACAGCTTCCCTACATGCTATGTCTTACAAACCTTATACTTCACGATATAGAAACGCCAAGTATCAGACACGATAACTCGCTCTCATACCCCCTAAAAGACATCACTCCAAATGAGAGGGTGGACTGCATCGTGGCAAATCCACCTTTTGGAGGAACAGAAGAGCAAGGCATAGAAAACAACTTCCCAGCAACTTACCGTACAAGAGAGACGGCTGACCTCTTTTTACTTCTGTTTATACAGATGCTAAAACCAAGAGGAAGAGCTGGGATAGTTCTGCCAGACGGTACACTTTTTGGTGATGGCGTAACAGCTAGGATAAAAGAGAAACTCCTTGAAGAGTGTAACCTGCACACCATAGTAAGACTACCAAACGGGATATTTGCTCCATATACGGACATCAACACAAACCTGCTTTTCTTTACAAAAGGGGAGCCTACAAAAGAGATATGGTACTACGAACAGCCACTCCCACAAGGGTATAAAAAATACACCAAAACAAAACCCGTAAAACTGCAAGATTTTGATGAACTGAAAAACTGGTGGAACGATAGAGTTGAAAATGAACTGGCTTACAAAGTGAACATCGATACTATCAAAGCAAATAATTTTAACCTTGATGTAAAAAATCCTCATAAAGGTGAAGTAGAAGAAGAGCTTACAACAAACGAGATCATAGATAAGATCGAAGCTTCGATGAGTAAAAGTGTAGAATTACTTGAGCAAATTAGAAAAGAGGCTCAAGAGTAATGAACTCAAAATTACAAGCAATAAGTTCATTTTTAACAGAGCGAAAAGAACGACTAAAACCAGAAGAGGCTAATGAACTCAATTTAAAACGGATTGAGAAAATAGATTTTAGCGGACAAATTCATTTAGTAGAAAACAAGCCTACAAAAACAGGTATGATAATTGTAAAAAAAGGCGATTTAGTAATCTCTGGCATAAATGTAGCTAAAGGAGCTTTGGCAGTATATGAGGGTGATGAAGATGTTGTTGCGACTATTCATTATTCTTCTTATAGCTTTGATAAAGAAAAGATAGATATAAATTTTTTAAAATGGTTTTTAAAAAGTCCAGTATTTGTAGATGCTCTTGAAGAGCAAACAGGTGGAGGTATAAAAACTGAGATCAAAGCTAAAAAGTTTTTATCTTTAAAAATACCTATTCCTACACTGGGTGAGCAGAAAAACATTGAATCTAATCTCAATAAGTTTGAAGAAAAATATAATAAGGTTTCAGAAGAACTTCAAAGACAATTAGGGCTAATAAATAAACTTAGAAGTTCTATTTTAAGTGATGCTATTCATGGAAAACTAACCTATGAATGGAGAAAAAACACAACCATTAATGATGAGATGATATGTAAATATAAGAATAATAATTTACATACAACAAAAGAAGATAATCAGCCATTTAAAATTCCAAATACTTGGATATGGATAAAGTTAGATAACCTTGTGAATCAAGATAGAGGCATTACATACGGTATAGTTAAAATGGGTAACGAACCAACAAAAAATGGCATAGTTGCATTACGCTGTAGTGATGTCAAATTTAGAAGAATTGATATTACTAATGCGAGAAAAGTTACCGAAGAAATTTCTAGTCAATACAAAAGAACCATTTTAGAAGGTGGCGAAATTTTATTAAATATTCGAGGAACTTTGGGCGGATGCGGAATTGTTGACGCATCACTGAGAGGATGCAATATTGCAAGAGAAATTGGAATGATACCGATAAGCAATAGTGAATTTACAGACTATATTTTAAATGTTTTAACCTCTCCATATTTTAACAATCAAATAAAAAGTAATCTTAGAGGTATTGCATATAAAGGTCTTAATTTAAATATTCTAAGAAATTTTCCTATTCCTTTACCTCCACTAGAAGAACAAAAACGAATAGTTGAAAAAGTAGAAAAACTTATGGCTACATGCGATGCACTAGAACTTGAAGTGCAAAACAGCAAAACAGAAGCAGAAAAACTCATGCAAAGCGTACTTAAAGAGGCGTTTGAAAACTGATGGAAATCATAGAAATACCTGAACTACCACCACAAATAAAGCAAGCTGCCGAAAGAGGCGAGCTGGTTATATTTATAGGTGCAGGTATGTCTTATGAGTTAGGATGTTCAGATTGGAATGGTTTAGCAAATGATTTGATTAGACGATGTGAAAACACATTGGGAGAAGATGAACCACTTTTAAACAACTTTGAAGCTACTCAGTTAAGAAGTATGCTTGAACAAAGTGGTAATAGTAAAAAAGTGATCACTATATGCAACGGTATTTTATCTCAAAGTGGGAATGATGAACTTTTTTTGGAAGAGATGAAGAAGTCATTGAATGATGATAAAGTTACATCAACAAATCCAAAACTAAAAACTTACAGAGATCTCTTTAATCTAAACGGTATCTTTGTAACTACAAATGCTGATAGACACATAGATCAAATATTTAGCCCTCAAAATATCATAACAAATAAGTTTACGGGAAGCACTGCACTTGTAAATAAAAATCTGTACAAAATACATGGAAGTATAAATGAGCCAGCTAGTTTGATATTTACGGTAGAGCAATACTTTACAAGATATAAAGACAAGAATTTTATAAAGTTTTTACAATCACTTTTTACCAAAACAGTTCTATTTGTAGGTTACGGACTTGGGGAGTTTGAACTATTAGAGCATATGTATAAAAATATTACCCTTAGTGAAAATCATTACTTTTATCTTGGTGGATACTATACTCACGAAAAAAGACTTTGTGATTTTGAGCAGATGTATTTTGATCAGATGAAAGTGAAGCTTATACCATACTCAAAAGATAAAAAAGGGTTTAAACAGTTGCCCATCGTTATAGAAGAGTGGGTAAGGCAAATTCAAACCACAACAAATGTCTTGCAAAACAATTTTGATGAGATAGATGAAGTGTTAAGGAATCCGTTTTGAATAAAATCGAATCAACTATTCAAAAAATGAAGTTAAACCCAGATTATGAAAAATACTTTTTTCAAAATGCTTCTAAGTATCAAAATCTCTATGTTTGGCTTGAACCATTGTATAAAGAAAGTTATTTTGAACCTCAAGAAGATATGAGGATATTTTTGAGTTTTTTAGAAACAGTTTCTTTGCAAAATAAAGAAGAAGCAAGAAGTGATACTACCAAGATTTTACTTGATATAGTCAATACATTTTTTGAATTTAGAAAAGAGAATAAAAGTTATGATTATTATACTGATTATTCTATAGTTAAAATATTATTCAATCTTCCAGAAGAAAATATAACATTAGAACATATTGATATGATCCATATGCTTTTGAAAGACTCTGGAGGTAGCGGTTTATTAAACAGTGAAATTGAAAAAATTGTCTTACCTGTGCTGATTGAGAATGGTATGATTGAATATATCTTAAAACTTTTAAGGGTTATTTTTGATTATGAAATTCAGGATAAAGGGAAATCTTATCAGGAGAGAGAGCCATTACTTGAAAAATATTGGTTAAATAGCCTTTTAAAGAAACACTCTAAATCAATAGTTGAAATTATTGATATAGCTGGGCTTGAGATATTAATATCTATTATTAAGCAGGTTATTGAGGAAGATGAGGCTGTATTTAACAATGTCTGGATAGCTTCTATTGAAGATCATCCTCAAAATAGTTTTCCCGAGAGGTATGATAATCAGCTTATCTCCTTTACAAGAAATTTGTTGGAGTACCTTGATGCAGATAAAGTAAAAAGTTTTGTAGAACAGTTTTTAAATGAAGAACATTCTATTTTTAAAAGGTTGGCATTTCATACAATAAACAATAAATATGATGAATTAAAAGAAATTTTTTGGAACTGGTTTGATGCTCATAAAGATACTATAAATACTACCTTTAAACATGAACTTTATAAACTTTTGGAAGATAAGAACAGCAAATTTAGTGAAGATGAATTTGAAAAGTTGATAGCTTGGATAGAAAGCTTGGATTATTCAAAATATTATTCTGGAGAGCAGTTAGAGATTATTACTGCCTATAAGAAAAAAGAGTGGTTGTGGAGCATTAAGCAGTCAAGTTCAAAAGCAGAAGAATTGTATGAAAAATACAATACTATAAATTCTTCTGAACTAGAGCATCTAGGATTTGATCATTGGACAAGTGGTTGGACTTTGAAGACCGGATATGAAAGTCCTATAGAAGAGAAAGATGTTTTTTGCAATAAAACAGTAGATGAAATTATTCAAGAGATCAAAACATTTGATCCATCAAAAATAGAAAAAGAGAGATTTACTAGAGATAGTGATCTTATTGAGGGACTAGCTAATGATTTTGCAGATTGTGTAAAAGAAAATCCAAATAAGTATTCGTTAGAAATAGAAAAGTTTATAGAGCTTGATTGGATTTATAAATATCATCTTATATACGGTCTCACAAACGCTTGGAAAGAAAAGAAAAAATTTGAGTGGGGCAAAGTTTTTGAGTTTATTTTAAAAATATTAGATGAAGATTTTTTTGCATCAGAAGAGCAATATGTATTATGGCTAAAAGGTCAAATAGCAAGTTTAATAGAATATGGTACAAAAAGTAATGAGAATGCATTTGATAAGAAATATCTTCCACAAGCAAAAGAGATTCTTTTTTTACTGTTAAAACATAAGGAAGAAGAGCAAATAGAGTATGACAGCGACATGAGTACTTATGTGCTAAATTCTATCAATGGCAAAGCATTGCATGCACTTATTAACTATGCATTGAGATATGGAAGATTAAACAGTTCTCAAAAGATAAAATGGGAAGATGACATAAAAGAATTTTTCACAAAACAGCTTGATGAAAATACCGAGTATTCTAAATCTATATTTACTATCTTTGGGGATTATTTACCAAATCTAAAATTTTTGGATAAAGAGTGGGTAAATAATAATTTTAACCGAATATTTCCTATAGAAAATGATGACTTGTGGGAGATTGCCATATCTGGATATTTTTTATATTCATCTACAGTTTATACAGACATATATGAACAATTGAAACAGTATGGGCATATTGAAAAAGCACTGAAATTCAAATTTAGATCTGATCGTACAAAACGAAAAGTCATACAACATATTTGCATAATGTACAATTCTTCTAAAGATAATGAAATAATCTTTGATGTTATAGAGTCAAAAGATCAAGAGACTATACTTGAACTGATTAGATTTATGTGGCAAGTGTACAGAGAAAATATCACAGAAGAGGCACGAACAAAGATATTTAGTCTATGGCAAAAAATATATGAAGTATTTAGGGAAGATGATTCAAATGCTTCTCAGGCAATATTTTCAACTTTATCAAAATGGTTTGTTTTTATAGATACTATTGATGATGAGATGCTGCCCTATCTAACACTCACTGCAAAATATACGGAGAAAAATCATAACTCCTATTTTATCATTGAGGAACTTGAAAGACTTGTTCAAAATAGTCCGAAAAATGTTGGTTCACTTTATGTAGAAATGCTTACAAACGATATTTTTCCGACATATAAACAAGAGCAGATTGAGAATACTATTGAATTATTATATAAACTTGGTGAAAAAGATAGTGCTAAAATGATTTGTAATCTCTACAGAAAAAAAGGGATATATTTTTTGAATGAGATAAGTAAAAAGTATGAGAGCTAAATTATGAAAGAAAATCCAGAAATTAAATTTTTAACAGAAGCATATAAAGCACTAAATCATATTTATGATAATAATTCATCTCCAGACAATATCAATAAATGGAAAGCTGATGTTTTGCCGAAATTGTCTGGTAGTGCGAAAATAAAAGTTAGTCGAGTTGAAATTATTAGATTTCCACAAAATCCTTACAATTTTGAAATGGATAAGGATGAGCATGAGAAAAAAATTGTAGAAACAGTTTTAAGGGACACTGCATTTAAAATAAATGCTGATAAAAAATCAAAAGAAAACATCGAAATTCTAAAGCTTTTAAAAGCAAGAGAAGAAAATATAGATTTTGAAATACAGTTAGCTGAAATGATTTGTGGTGACAACACTAAGTTTCCATATAGATCGTCAAAGTATTTAACTGAGTTCTTTCAAAACTTGGGATACAGCTACATCCATTCTGGTGAAACACGAAAATATTGGGTAAAAGATATTTTAGATGAGCTTAATATTAAAGAGATACATACACTGGTTAGTGCAGGTCTCTTTCGTAAAAAGTACTTCATTGACTTTGCAAAAGAAAAAGATTTAAATCATAGTGACTTGTTTAAGGGTGCAGCAAAAGAATTTAAAGAGTTTATTCAAAACTCTATCACAGCTAATGAAGCGTTTGATCTATCAAGTGTACTAGATATGAATGTAAATGTAGAACTACTATTTGATAATGTAGCAAATACAGAAGATATAGAACTAAACAAATTAATCGAAGAAGCAAAAGAGAGATTTTTTAATCCAAATGATAAACAGGTAGCTTTAGAAAAACTTTGGGATGCTTTTGAGAGACTTAAAACATATTTTGCACAAGAGGGTTTGAAAAAAAATCAATCTGCCGATAAACTTACTACCATTATCTCTGAACACTTTGATAAAGAGTTTATTGATGAAGAATTTACAAAGCTTACAAAAATCGGAAATAATTATAGAATCAGACACCATGAAATGGATAAACAAGAATTGACTCAAGTACACACAAACTACTTCTTTTTTAGAATGTTGTCTTTAATAGATCTATGTTTGATCTTTTTAAGAGAAGAGAAAAACGAGGAAATAGATATCTTTTAAAAATTTTAAAAAAAGAGAGAGCGTAAATCTAACTGTGTAAACCTAAAAAATTAAATTTATTTGATATAG
>JACUTU010000001.1 GCA_014859685.1 Sulfurospirillum sp.
ACTATATCAAATAAATTTAATTTTTTAGGTTTACACAGTTAGATTTACGCTCTCAGATTTTTTCAAAGTTTTTTTGGTTGTTGTATCCAAGAGCTTTTGAAAGTTCTGTGTGATTAGAAGAGGTTAGTTTCTCTTTAATTTGCATAAATATCATCGTATTACCCTTTTTAGTTTGAAGCTATCGATACATTTTTTATAGCTTAGGCATTTTATATCAAGTGCTTTGCACAACTTGGTGTTTTAATCTTCATTGTCGATAAGAATGGATTGTATTGGTTTCTCCTTCTTATCTTTAAAAAACTCATGTACGAGCCTCCACGCTTCTTCATCATCTGTGTCTCTTTTGTCTTCTAAAAGCTCTTTTACATAAGGGTAATTGTAGATATCATCTGGGTATCCTACTATCTCAAAGTCTATATCTGCTGGGTTGTATATATCAGTCTCAGGATCCACATACATCTTAGGGATAAATACATGACCACCTAAATCTCTCATAAAAAACATATCATCACTCACTTTATGAAAATAAGAGAAGATATTTTCCTCGCTTGGAGTTTTAAGATAAAAAGTGCCACACTCCATGCAAGAGCAGTACTCGCTAACCTCATACTCTGCTACTTCGCTGAAAACGTTTGAATAGATAGGCGTAACTTCACTCATATACTCAGTGATAAAATAACTTACAAAACGGTGCAGGATAGGAAACTCTTTTAGTTTTCTAGCAGGGGTGAGTAGGGTGCTCAAATAAACTTCCTTATGTTTTAGATAAAGAAGTTTATTGAGTTATTTTGACATCATTGTGTCTGGGGGTTTTTTAAAATTTAAACAATTTTTTTAATCAAAAAATGATAACACGCTACAATTTCAGCATCTAATTCTCTTTCCATCCCTTTGATGGTAAAGTCATCAACACTTCCTATTTTAGCCCCACCGCCCAAAGAAGAACCATTTCTGACAGCATCACCCTTGACATTGAATAAAGGTCTACCACCACCTTTTGAGCTACCATCCCTGACTACACCATCTTTGATATTTCCAAGAGGTCTACCACCACCTTTTGAGCTACCATCTCTGACTACACCATCTTTGATATTTCCCAAAGGTTTTCCAGCTCCTATAGAGCTACCATCTCTAATAACACCGTCTTTAAAATTAGCCATTTTGCGTCCTTTCGCTTTATTTTTTCACAATAAAATAATAATAAAAGTAAAATATTATTGCAATTTTGTTTTAATTTTCTATTATTTGATTCTTATTCAAGAAATTTTTTATTCCATTTTTTATTGTATTTAAAATAGTAAAATAGTTTAAATCATTACTATCCCATAGTATTGAAGTAGAAATATAAAGGGTTAAGGTATCGATACCAAATTGCTTGTGAATATTAGCAACCAAATGGGAAGATTCATCATTGCCATACTCTTCATGTGTAGCTATTGATTGCCCGACATCATTCAGATTATTTTTTAGGTCTATAAAAACTTTTTTAAGATATTCTATATCTTTGTAGGTTTTATTTTTTATGTCAAATTCCACATTTCCTTTTTCTCCTCCAAACAACAAATGAATATTATGTTCTCTATTGGCATTTGATGTTCCCAAATAAATAAATAGCTTAGTGTGTTCTGATAATTTAATCAAATCAAATTTAAAAGTATCTAAGATTTTACAATTGTTATCTTTTTGAAAAAAATTCGCATAACTTTGATGTTTGGCAAAGTTAATCTGTTTAGATTTTAAAGGTGCCCCAGAGCTAAAATATTCATTTGAAATATAATTAGCATTTATTGAATTAGCAATAGTTGCTGCAAAATGCCCTATGCCCGCATCACTATAATTTTGCGTAGCAATAATAGTGATAGGTGATTTTCTATCTACAAATGAACCGTATTCTGTATTGCCAGAAAAATTTTCTATCACTATTTCTGAAATATCTTTTATTTTTCTTAACCTCAGATTTCCAAACATTCTAATAGCATTTGTTATTTCGTCTTTGGTCACTTCAAGCCTTATCTCTGCTTCATCAAGATTAAAATTTCTTCTTTCAGCTACGAGTTGATTTTTCTTTACAAATTGTCTAGCTTGTATATTTGAAATTGTTTCAAAAGACTCCTCTAAAATTCCATGAACTGCTCGAAGTTTATTTTTTTCTACAATAGATAAAATACTAGTGGTTATTAAAGAAATCACAGACCCAAAAACAAAAATTCCCAATAAGGTTTCAATAAATCCAACTAGTGGATACTTATCAATAACCCCGGTATAATATCCAGGATCAACAAAAAATGATAAACTTGTCTCAAAAGAGTTATAAATAATTCCAAAAGAGACAACAATTATAAGAGAAGAGAATGCCAGAAGAACAAACTGAATAGCGATTGACATATTGGTAATTATGTCACCTATTTTTTTAAACAATAAAAATAACTTTAACATAAGCAATCCTAAATATTTTCATATTATAGCCTTCAATAAATCCTCTATAATAAGATTCATAACCCAGAAAATAGTTTTTAGCATATCATCTTTTGTACCTTTTTTCCTAAAATAAATTTTAATATTTTTGGATAGCGGTAAAATGACTTATGCTCTAATATAAAGAGATACTTTTATTCAATAGTTTTATTTAGAATTTTATCATCTCTAAACTTTTTAAGGTTCTTTTCATAATTTGTATTAAAAGCTCTGTCTACTAGCTTTGCTAATCCCAATATAAATAATATTGGTAATAAAACATTTTTAAATAAAAATAAAACCACTAAAGTAATAAAAGTATCAAATATTTCTTCTGAGGAGCTTTTTATTTTAGCCAGAATTGCATCTGTTTTAGATTTAATTCCAAAATCCCAAAAGCTATCACTATCATCAATTTCTTTCTCAATTACTTTTATTTCATTGTTGATATTAAGTATCTTTTCTTCTTTTTTTTCAATTTGTTCTTTTGTTTTCGCATCTTGCTCTTCAAAGATTGTTGTAACACTTTCAAGCAAAGTTTTATCACTTTTTTTGATTGCTTTTATATCTTCTTTTAATTGGTTTCTTTCTGTTTCTAAAGTTTTTATTTTTGATTCTAAAGAAGCTATTTTTAACTCTTTTTCTTTTTCAAGTTTTTTATCATCTTCAGCTGATTGATGCATACTTGTTATTTTATTTTGCAATTTTTGTATTCTTTCTTCTGAAACTTGTGCCTTCATAGATTCTAATCCGGATTCAACAGAAATAACAGAAAAAGTCATAAGAGGAATTACAAACCTTAAAAAAAGTAATAAAAATACAATTCTTAGAACTTGATTTGTGAATTCAATTGAAAAGGTGTTTTTGATTTTGACAAATATAAAAAAGAACACAATCAATGTAAGAATTGCATTAACTATGAAAGATTGCATGAAAACAATAATTACTTTTTGTAATCCTAAAGACATTAATGATATTAACATCACCCAAGACATTTGCCCTACAAATTCTTTTAATGGTTCAAATAAACCTCCAATAATTGATACATTACTTGCTAAGCCGATTATTGATTCAAATGATTTAAGAGAAGCAAAAACAATTGATGTTTCTTTTAAACTCTCTAAATTCATAACATAAGCAGCCTTATCTAATATATTAAGCCAAGCTAAACAAGTTAAAAAAGTTAATATAGTAAAAATCACTATGTTATTCTTTGTTATATTTTTAAACACTAAATCTCCTTTATTATACTTTTTATAATACATTGTATTTTTGAAAATTGTTCTGATGAAGAGATAAGGTCATTTGCTGTATGTGTTACCATAGTGTTTTCCTTAAAATATTAATTGTTATTCTATAATGAACTATGGTTTGTACAACTCTTATCTCTGAATAAATGATAATATTAGTAGCCCATTACATCTTCTGTAAAATAAACTATTTTAGGCTCATTATATTCTCTATCTATATCTAATTCTTCACCTGATACCATTATTTTGCCATTCACTACACTTAAATCATCACAATTAATATTTTCTTTGGCTCTAAATCAAACTGATTGTTACTAACTTTAAAAATTAGTGGCTTTGCCATGAAAAACTTCCTATTTTACAATCCACAGAAATGGTATCATATGAGAGATAAAAATGATATTAAAGAAACTCATATTAGTATTTACAGATTTATCTCTCATAATTATTTTGCTTTTAGAATTATTTAATTATGATTTCACAATCTACTTTAGTTTTTTTGTCTCTATAATATATGATTGAACCCTTTGGAGGATTATCTAATAAATATTTTTTCATTAAATCTTTTTTCCCAGTTTTGCTTTCATCTACAAAATAAAATAAATTTACACTATCCATATTTTCTAAATTAACCCCATAGTTAACTCTGATTTTATCATTAATAGTATGTAGTCTTGTCTGTGCCATAAGAGTTCCTGGATTTATTTCTATACCAGAATCATTTTTTATTTTATTTTTTACCATTGTTTCTAATTCACCTCTTGTAAAAATATCATCATTATTTAGAGAATTAAATATATCTTGAAAATATTCCTTAACAGGTTTAGCATAACTTATTTTTTTTCTTTTACCGACATTTGAAGTATTATCATCTGTGCTTGTTACACTTGTTACACTTGTCTCACTTATCAATTCAGAAATAATCATTTCTAAATCTTCCTTGCTATCTTTTAAAATATTGTCTTTAATAAAGTTAAAAAGTTTTGAGATTTCGCTCACTTTTTTGTAATATCTTGGTGCAATAAAACATATTCTAAATAAAGCTTGTTCCCATTCCTCATCAAAATAATCAGTTTCCTTGATATTTTCAAAATCTCTATTAAATTTTTCAATGTTTTCTTCCTCTTTTAATTTTGTAATGCTAAAAGCTAAGTTTTGATCCCAGGTAAGAAAATTTGGATAAAAATTTAGTAGCTCATATATATTTGGATACGCAATTTGTAAACATACTAAGCTGAAAAGTAAAGTTTTTTTAGATTGGTTTTTCATTATTTTTTCAGTCTCTACATTGTCTTCTAAAAAAATAGTAATTAAAGATAATGAATTTACTAGTCTTTTTATTGCCCTTGGATTACCACCAATAGTATAAGAAATAATAGTTTCAATATCTGATTCTAGAATTCCATTATTTTGATTGAAATCGATTTGGTTCAATAATGAAGATACATACTTACCAATATTATATTGACCCATAGGCATCATAAATGGTAATTGAATAATTTTATCAAAGAATGCTCTAAATTCCCACTCATTTTCCTCTGTTCTTTTTCCAAATTTGTGTTCAAGTCCTTTTACAACAACTTGGTAATCAATAGCTAGAACAAAAACGCAACCATTTATAGAAAAAATATTTTTAAGTAATTCTAAAATTTTTACAGCTTCTTTTGGTTCTATTCTATCAAGATCATCAACATAGACAATAATTTTTTTATATGGATTAGTAGGTCTATCCATTACTTCTTGAGAAAGTGAACTCAAACTATCTCTTAATTGTTTAATTGAATTACCTTTTGTATGTAATAACTCTTCAGTAATTGCATTAACTTTGTCATTTAATAATGATGTACCAACTCTTAGTGCGCCTTTAAAGATTGTAGTTGCTGTTTCTTTAATTTTTTTAGATTTAGCATTATTTGGATCTGAGTCAATCATTTCATCAATAATTTCATTAATAATTTTTAATAATGCTTCTTCTGGAGTTGAGAGCAAAGAATTTTCCCATGAATTTATCCAAATCTGTTTATATATGCCTTCTTCATTTAAATCATGATATATAGAATTTAGAATTGATGTTTTACCACTTCCCCATTCACCTTGAACTCCAATAGTTAAAGGAGTTGGGCATTTTTTTATAAATTTTGATAATGCATTAGCATGTTTCTTAATATCTAATTGATCTTCAGCACCTCTTGGATTTGCTTCATCTACTATACCTATTAATTTTTCCATTTATTTTCCTTTAATTAAATTTGTCCTATTTTATTGGGGCATTCCAACCACTATTTAGATCATTAAATCTTTTTTTTAATAAATCATAATATTTATCAAATGGGTTATTTAAAATATCAAGTGCTTTTGCAATAACTGGAAATAGTATCAATGTTAAAGAACCACTTAATTCAAACAATGAATCTGATAAAGAGAATATAGTTATTAATGAATTATTTAATATAAATTCTTGTAAAATTGTTAAAAAAGATAGTTCATAAAATGATGAAAAAACAACTAAAATAATCAGAGACAAGATGAATGAATATAATAAACTATTTGTATTATTTCTCAATTCCTGAATATCAATCCATTTCCATTTATATTGATTTTGTTTATCCAGAGCATCCGATAAATTACGTTCCGTTTGTTCAATTAAACTTTTTAAATCATTCCATCTCTGATTTGCTTCTTGTCCTGCTTTACTTCGTTCACTATAAAAGCCATCTTGGCGTTTGGTTATATCAAGAGATTGAATATGTTTGAGCTCTATATTTAATTTTTGCAAGTCTTTATTTGATTTATGAAATAATTTTAAATTTTCATCACTGAGTTTGATCATTTCATCTGGTATGGACTCAATATTTGTTGGAAAGCTTTCTTTTTTATTGGACAAATACCAATATAACGATCCATAGATGATTAATATAAAATATGTTAATGCAACTAAACTTGTCGCTGTTGCAACTGGGAATATAAAAAAACCAATTAGTGGTGGTAGAACAACACCAATAATCAATCCCATTAAACCTAACATATATGATAGAATAACTATAGCAACAACCCATACGAAATATGAAATTACTAGTATTATCAAGATGTCAGTTAGACCTATTTCATTCATTTAAAATCCTTGCTTATTTAATAGTGATATCACAATATTTTTTCAAATTGAATATTGCTTCATCAGGAATTTCCATTCTATAAAAATTATAATAGTCTAATATATATTTACTATAATCTTCACATGGAAACTTATCGTACTCTTTGTTTAGGGCGCCTTCTTTTTCTTTAATTTTGTAAATTTCTACTTCTCTTATAGTTTTCTTACCAAGTTCATCCAACCCTTCACTAAAAGAGGTTTCCCAGTCTTTATACTTTTCTTTTAAGTCAGAATCTTCTATTTCATAACCAGCTATTTTGAGTTCAAAAAATAAATCATGATTTGAACTATTTTGAACGAATATATTTGCCCATACGCCTAAAAAAACTCCTATAAAAAAAATAGGTGTAAAAAATTTAAAAAAACTTTTAATACTCTCTATCATTTTTTGCCCTCATCAATCTTACTTATTTGTTCTTGTACTTTCTTGTTTTTTATCCATTCGTCAAAATCTTTTTGCAAATTTTTGGGAATATTTTGTATATTTTTTGATTGAAATTCTTGAAACAATACTTCTTCAGCGTCCATTCGCTTAAAATACTTGTGCTGGACAAGATCCAATCCTACAAGTCCAACTATAAACCCTATAAATATTCCTAGTCCAATGATTAACATAGTGGACCTAAGTTCTCTTTCTGCAACTGTTACATAAGCCATTTTGTTCCTTTATTAAATAGCAAAATCACTATTGACTTTACCTTTTATAGTTTGTTTTAATGCATTTCTTATTTCATCTCTTACTTGTTTATTGCTACAATCAATTCTTTGTGAAAAACTTTTTCCATGTTGAATGCCACTGATTACAACATTCCACTCTCTCTCTTTACCTCTTTTAACTCTTGTATAACCATTTGCTACATTTTCAATTTCATCTGTTCTATAGGTTCTTCTTCTGTATAATCCTGTAATAGGATTTAACGTAATAAAATCCAAAAATGTTCTTATTTGATCTGCAGCTGGAATAATAACTTGATCATTTTCTACAATTAAAGGTTTATAATTCACTATAAAGCCAATAACGCTTAAAATAATAGATCCAATAAAAATTGTACCAAAAGAATATAATAAAAATATCTGAATTTCTTTTAATATTTCAAAAATAATAGCAAAGAAAAGTAAGCATAAGTTTATAAGAATTCCCCAGCCTATTGTAGATAAAAAAACACTCACTCCTAGTTTAAAATCTTTTACTGTTCTAACTTGATTCATCGTTTTCCCTTAAATATTATTATCTATACCTTACGCACGCTTAACTATGCATATGAGTGTATTTATTTTGAGCTTCATAAAACTTTATAACAGCAGGCACAAAGATTGACCTCCAATCTTTTTCATTTATTAGGTTGCTTTTTGCATTGTTGCATATTGGACAAGCAAAAATAGAGTTTTCGTAAGTATATTTATTTGAGAGTGAATCTTTTCGTTCTATCTCTAACTCACCTAAAGAGCGCTTTTGTTTACCATTTAAAGTAAAGTTTTTAGCTTTTTTTGTAAGAAACCCCAGCCGCGCTAGTTCATTACCTCTTTTTATAGCTATAGCTTCCAGTTCTTTAGCTGTTATGCCACAGTACCCACATACTCCTTTATGCTTTTCATACCATTGCATAAATCCATAAAAATCAGCAAATAAATCACTTCTCTCTTCATTATAGTACTTCGTATATAATTCATGATATTCTTGGAAAAAGCCAATTAGTTCTTCATATAAATTATCAATGTATTTCTCATCATTTGTAAGTTTAAGAAGTTCACTTTTTATGAAATTTTTATTGACTCTATAATTTAGATTTACACTTTTATTTTTAGAAATAAGAAATTCTTTTTTTTCCTTTTTATTTTTTATCTTTTCTGCTTCTTTGAGATACTTTTTTGTAGCTTCTATTCTGTTCTTATAACGTAAATTAAAATAAAACTCTTGTAATTTTGTCATATACTATTTCCCTTTAGATAGTAATAAAATATTTTTATTATCTTGAAAATTTTCTAAATTATAACAAGAAGTAATTAATGTTTGAATATGATGAAACTGTGAAAAAACTAAATTCAAAACACTTTTTAATTTTATAGCAATTTTTAAAAATTTATAGACACTTTCTAGATGATCTATCTCTTCTTTTTTCGTCATGTTTCTATCCTTTATTACTATTTTTGTACTGCGAACTATTTTAAGTATACTTTTACTCTCTCCACTACCTTATCCCTAAGCCAAGCAGGTTCAACTACTTTGATATAAGGTATCCACTGCATGATAGTGGGGAGTATCTCCATCTCATGGGTGACTTTAAGGCTAAACTCCATGCTCTCATCTTCTTCGTTGATACTGAGTAGTCTTTGAGATTTGCAAATCGGTTTTCGCTGGAAGTATTTACCAGTGTTATCATCCATTTGTAACACTACTTCAAATGGCTCAACTTCTAGTGTAAACCAGATATTGATAGCATTTTCAAGCGCTTCATCGAGTTTTTTAGAACGTGTAAAGTATTTTTCCAATACTTGGATATTGCTCATGCTTTTGATGTGGTATTTTTTAAGTTCATTGTTTCTACTATCAAGCGCTATGAGATACCAAAAGCCATCAAAGTTTGCAATTTTCAGAGGCTTTACTCCTATCTCAAAGCTTTTTGAGTGGAGTTTATACTTACATGTAAGGATTGCTTTGTTGAGTATAGCTTGTTCTATGAGGTTGATTTCACTGAGAAAATCATCTATCTTTTCTATATCAAGATTTGCATAGATGGAGCTTGTATCTTTATTTTTGATTTTAGAGAGAAGGTGTTTTGCTCTACCATGAAATTTACTCCCTAAACTCTCACTCACTTTCTCAAGCATATCAAGGACTAGTTGGTCTTCTACTGAAGCTATCTTTTCAAGATGAAATCCCTCTTGCATCTTCCACTTTTTACCATCTTTGACTATAGGAAAAGAGATAAGCTTTTCATTAAAATCTCTCTGGATTGTTCTTGTACTTGTGTTGAATTCTTCAGCTAGGTCAGTGACTGAAAGACTCTCTCCATCATAGAGTTTTTTAAGTATGCTTACAAGCCTTGTCATCGCTTTATCGTAGTCGTGTTTATATCCCATGGTTATTCCTCAATTTTGCTCTCATGCATTATACAAAGTATTATTTTAAACTCTCTTCATATTGGTATTACACATCTATATCGATTGCTATTTCATCTACGCTGAGGATTTGCTGCCATGAGAGCATAACATCATCATAGAGATGATGCAGTAGCCAACAGTGCTTTTGAGCGTTTAAAACAAGATGAGGGTAGAGGGCACTTGAGACATTGTGGTTTTGATTGTCATTGAAGTTTGAGCTTCTATCGAGTAAAAAATTTGGTTTAAAGTACTCTTCATAGGCAGTAATCTCTTCTTCCTTCGAGTAAAAAACCATGTTTACATGTAGCTCATAATCTACTATACCATCCTCTTTTTCAAGCACTCTTTTTAAAACTTTTTGGTGCTCTTTTTTGGCAAGGGCATAAACTCTTTTTTCAACTTTTTTGAGTTTAGTATTTAGCTTGGCGATATCTCTTACTGTTTTATCATCTAGCATTTTAGCTCCTTTGCAAAAGCTTACATGTAAAGCTAGACAAGCTTATGTCTTTTTGCTAAAAAGAGTTCTATATCTTTTGCAATTTCATCGATAGCATTTGTTGCAGGTGCGTAGATAACCTTAGAAAAGAGTTTATCGTCTATATAGCTACTTGGTTCTGTGTTGTTGAGGATAGAGTATTTAATTTTTGAGAGTTTGAGCATATCCGTATCTATCACCAAGCCACTCGTGCCTATAACTACTATCATCTCACAATTCATGAGCTCTGCATGAAGATGTTTATATTGTGGGGCTCTCTCATAAAAAAAGACGACATCAGGTCTTAAGGTTTTATTGCAAACTGGGCAGCGTTTAGTGTTATCTTGAGGAGCGTAGCCGATATCTTCTTTGTAAGCGCAACTATCTCTCATGCAGCGGATATTTCTGATAAATCCATGAAGGTGGATAATCTCTTCACATCCAGCTTTTTCAAACATATCATCTACATTTTGTGTAATGATAGCTATATTTTGGGGGTACTTGTTTTTTAACTGGGATATAACTTTGTGTGCATAGTTGGGTTCTTTGCTTCCAAGTTCAATCCTTCTTTGGTTATAAAACTCTATGGTTTGAGTTCGATTTCTCTCAAGGCAACCTTTGGTGCAAACATCTTCTATTTTGATGTCATTCCACATGCCATCACTTCCTCTAATAAGAAATTAATGGGGACAGGCTACTTTATTGATTATGTAGAGACTGTCGCTCAAAAAGTAAAAGAGTTTTTAAATAAAGACAATATCTCTTCGTAGAGCTCCTCTTTGTAACTAGAATTTTTCTCTTTTTTTACCTGTAAGGTTTTTAAAATATGCCCTGGATTTGCATCCATGACAAAAATTCTATCAGAGAGGATAATTGCTTCTTTAATAGAATGCGTTACTAAGATAGTAGTCATTTCATTTTGTGCAAAAAACTTTAAAAGTTCATTATCTATTTTTTCTCGGCTCACTTCATCAAGTGCAGAAAATGGCTCATCTAAGAGGATAAGCTTAGACTCCATCGCCAAAGCTCTTGCAAGTGCAACACGCTGTTTCATACCGCCTGATAGCTCATCGATATATGCCTTTGCAAACTTTTTTAATCCTATTTTATCTAAGCATTCAAAAGCATTTTTTTGTTTATCTTCTTTTTTATTGATGGCAAGTTTTACATTTTCTAGTACATTAAGCCATCTGAAAAGTCCACTATCTTGTGGAATATAGTTGCGTTCGCTATGAGGAATTTTTATCTCTTTGTCATCAAACAAAAGGACACCACTACTTTTTTGTTCAAATCCAGCGATAAGCTTTAAAAGAGTTGATTTACCACAACCACTAGGTCCTACGATGGAGATAAATTCGCCTTTTTGTATTTCAAAGTTTACATTTGAAAGTGCTAAGATGCAAATATTGTCTTTTTGCAGATAATAAGTTTTTGAGAGATTTTTAGCACTTAAAAGTCTCATATACGAAGCCTTTGATGGATATACTCTTCCACTCTTGTAAAAACAAATTTTTCAGAAAAGAGTCCTACTAAGCAGATAAGCCCTATGGAGATAAAAGCAGATTCAAAATCAAGTAACCAGCGAGACTGGATGATAATATAGCCTAGTCCTTGACTTCCTCCAACAACCATCTCGGCGGCTATTAAAACTCTCCAACCGATAGCAAGTCCTATGTGAAGTCCAACGACTAAAGAAGGAAGAAGATAAGGAAAGAGGATTTTGCCTAAAAAAACTCCTCTACTAAGCCCCATCATTTGTCCTATTTTCACATATTCTTTAGGTAGATTTGCCACAGCGGTGCTTACATGTAAAAAGATAGGAGGAAAAGCAGTCATAAATATCATAAAAAGTGTTGCCCTCTCTCCGATGCCAAAAAGGAGCATCGCAAAAGGTATCCAAGCAAGTCCTGGCATCATCTGCAAAAGCGTTGCACTCATCACTCCTAGTTTATGAATCTTTTCAAACCAGCCGCTCATGAACCCTAAACAAAAAGCAAAGAGTGCAGCTAAAACATAGGCAAAAAGCCATCTTTTTAAACTCGCGAAAAAATGCTTTAAGATATGGTGTTCATACAAAAGCTCCCCACTTAAAAACTCATAAAATCTATAAAATACATTTTGAGGCATAGGAAACTGTACGCCCCTAAAGTGTTCAACTCCCAGAAATTAATGGGGACAGGAAATTAATGGGGACAGGCTACTTTATTTTTAGCTCTACTCTTTGAGGGAAAAGTAGAGCTATTTTTTTTGCTTTATTGATCTTTTTTATCTTTTTTATCTTTTTGAGGCTTGCCATGCTTTTTTTTATCGTGTTTTTTATAGATATCATCTCCAGCTTTAAGGGCTTTAAATTCTTTTGATCCTGGTTTGATGCCCATACTTTTGGCCAAAGCGCCCCAACCTTTTTTGGTATCGCTTTGATGGTACTCTTTGAGGACTGTTTGTGTTGATTTGCCACTCATTTGTGAGAGTTTTAAAACCATGTAGGCTTCTGCTGGTCTTGTGACACTTTGAATTACATCAGAAATGATCGCATCTGCTAGGCTAAAGCGTCCGCTTAAGTCCTTTTGTAAAAGAGTTTGGTTGTTAGTATAGCGCCCGTCAAATTCTCGCATCCACTCAAAATCTCCCGCCACTAAACTCCACAAAAACAATGATGTTATGAAAACTATTCTCATGCTGATTGCTCCTTTTTTGATTACCTGATGTTACACACTAAAACGCAAAAGTGCGTAACATCAGTGATTACTTTGAAGATTTTACACTAAAATGATTTAAAAACTAATCTTATGCACTTTTGCAAAAAAATTTGCAAATACTTTAACACGGACGCGTTCGTTTTTGTTTGTAACTTCAACTATGAAAACTCACTCATATACTTACGATACAGCAATGGTACGAAATTTTGTTGGAGTTTTTTATTTTCACGCTCTTTTATGGCAACGCTTTGGAAGAAGACTTTCCAAAGGTTGCTAAAATGTGCTTCATCACTTGAGTGAGTTGGCTCTTCAAAACTTTGCACAACACGCATCTGTGTTGATTTTTCAGATTTCACAAAGGCAAGTTTTCTTTTGATATCGTGGATGATGAAGTTATTAGAGGCGAGTCTCTTGCAAAAATGTTTGCCTAAAAATGGAAGTACATTGAATTTTGTCTCTATTTTTGCATATAAGTTGCCATCTTCTAGCTCTACAAATCGCACAAAACCGTACATCTTATGCACAAGTCTAAAGAATTCTTTTTGGAGTTCGTGGAGTCTAAAAATGCTAGGGATAGTGATATTTTCTAAATATTTTTGATCTTTAAATCCCAAGATGATGTACTCTAAAAGTTCTTTTTCTACATGTACACTATCGCATAAAAAAATATGGGTGATGCGTTCATAATGCGTTTTTTCAAACCTTGCATGTAAGGTATTGAGAACTTTTTTGGCTTGAATGGTATCGGTTTGTATCTCATAAGCATCAAAACTCAAAAGTGAAAAACTCGAGTGAGTAAAAATCTCTTGTATGCGTATTTTTTTGTAATATACAGCGTACACTACACATAAAAAACCCTCAAAACTACCATCATACACAATTCGCATCATATTTCTCCGCTCAAAGCAGCATAGTTTTCATCAAACAACAAAGGTTGGATCAGTTTTGGAGAGGGTGAAAGTAGGGCTAATTGAAGATTTTCTTTGTATAAAGGCACTTCTTTTTGGTATTTGCCACGATCTAGGATGAAGTATTTTGCTTTTTTTGTGGAAATCTTGAGTTTTGCAAGATCTTCGAGATTGAGTGTTTTGTATCTACGAGCTTTAAGGATTTTGAAAGCACCTTTTATGCCAATGCCAGGGATTCGGATAAGCTGTTCTTTGGAGGCTTTGTTGATATCTATGGGAAAATGCTCGAGATGGTTGAGTGCCCAAAAAGTTTTTGGATCAAGGTTGAGATCAAGATTTTGTTGTTGTGTATCCAGTAACTCATCATACTTAAAGCCATAAAATCGCAGTAGCCAATCGGCTTGATACAGTCTATTTTCTCGCCTAAGGAGCGGTGTGCTTTGGGGAATTATGGGTAGATTTGCACCAACATTTACATGTACATATGCAGAATAATAAACCCTTTTTAATAATGCTTTTTCATATAAAATAGACGCAGTTTTAAGGATATCAAAATCACTATCATCGCTTGCACCTATGATCATTTGTGTACTCATCAAGATGGGCTTTTTGCTTTTTTTCAAACTTAAATCTCTAGCGATTATAAGAGGTCCTAGCACTGTTTCTTTGCTTTTTTGTGGGGCTAAGAGTTTGAGTGATTTGCTCGATGGCAACTCTATGTTTGAGCTTACACGACTTGCTAGAGAACACGCTATATCTATAAGTTCTTTGCTAGAGCCTGGAATCAGTTTGAGGTGTACATAGCCATCAAATCCATATTCATAGCGAAGTATCTTGAGGCAAGTGATGAGTAGTTCCATCGTGTAATCTTCATTTTTAATGATGCCTGAACTTAAGAAAAGTCCTTCTATATAGTTTCGTTTGTAAAATTCTATGGTAAGTTTTGCCAATTCTCGGGGACTAAATGATGCTCTTTTACGATCATTGCTGACGCGGTTGATACAATAGCTACAATCATAAATGCACGAGTTACTTAAAAGCACTTTGAGTAAGGAAACGCACCTGCCATCGCTTGTAAAAGTGTGACAAATTCCACTGTTATGCGTCGCACCAATGCCTCCATATTTTATCCGCTCATCACTACCGCTTGAGGAACAAGAAACATCATACTTTGCACTATCAGCAAGAATGGATAATTTTTCAAAAGTTTTCATGCCTTGATTGTAGTAGAAAATATCCTCTTACTATAAAATTATTGCAAAATGAAAGCTTTTTCAATCTGCTTTGTCACCTTTGAGATATTCATGTGCCATATATGAGCTTCTAGCATATGGGCTGGCGTGTACAAACTCAAATCCCATATCTAAAGCTATGTGCTTGTATCTTGTGAACTGTTCTGGTTTTACATATTCAATGACTTTGGTGTATTCGCCGCTTGGTGCTAAATATTGACCGATGCTTAGAAATTTGCATCCAACATCGAGCAAGTCTTGAAAAACAGCCACCATCTCTTCTTCACTTTCACCAAGTCCCACCATGAGAGCAGATTTAGTTTTGATGCGTTCACCACCGAGTTCTTTGAGTCTTTTGAGTACGCTTAAACTGCGTTCATAAGTAGCGTTTTTTCTGATGCGATACAAACGCGGTACGGTTTCGATATTGTGTCCGATGATGCAAGCGCCACTGTCGATGACAATTTGCAAAGATTCCTCTTTCGCTTTAAAATCTGGTATAAGAATCTCTACTTTTGTTTGTGGTGATTTTTCTAAGATATCTTTGGTAACTTTATAAAATTGCATCGCACCACCATCTTTGAGATCATCGCGTGCTGGGCTTGTGATCACTACAAATCGCAACCCTAGATGCAATACTGAAGTAGTTACTTTGCGAATCTCATCCTCATCCACACCCAAAGGTTTACCTGTTTTGACATTGCAATACGAACACCGTCTTGTGCAAATGTTACCAAGAATCAAAAAAGTTGCATTTTTATTGGCAAAGCATTCACTGATATTTGGACATTTTGCTTCGTGGCAGATCGTGTGCAAACCACCAACACCAGCGAGCAACTCTTCCATCTCTTTGTGTACACTTGGAACTAGTTTTTTACGCAACCATTGGGGTTTTTTGTAATGAACCACGCGTTGGTTTGTGCTATTGTTATCTTGTGCGGCCATATTTTTCCTTCAATAATCTTTGTATCTCTTCCTCTTCTTCTTGGCTTAACTTTGATAGACGCATACTTGTAGAAAAACTCTCTTCAAATGCTTGTGCAAGTAGCTCGCTAGCTGTTTCATAGCTTACATGTAAGTCAAAATCCTCTAAGCTTATGCCGATTTTTTCTTGTGTGACAGGTGAATTTTTTGGACGAAAAAGTGGGATAGAGCCGTGTTGAAAAATTGCTTTTTTTACTCTTCGTTGTGCATTACCACCGACTTTTTTACCATCAATTAAAATATCATAGGCTTCAAATCCAATTTGACAAAATGGATTTTTGCTCAGCGTGATGTCTAGCGAATCTTTTGCATAAATTGCTTTAAGCCCCAATTTTTGATAAAAAACAAGGATAAAAGAGCAGATTTTTTCATATGATTGTTTGATACTTTGATGGCTTACATGTAGGGCTGGTATGATGAGTGCGTAAGAGAGGTCGTGTCCGTGAAATAACACGCCACCACCGGTTATTCTCTTGGCGTAATCCCCGCCAAAAGCATCGCAAAAATCATAATCATCAAAATCTTGTGACACCCCGATACTAAAAGATTGATTCCAATGATATAAACGCAATGTTGGAAAACTTGAAGCATCAAAGCAATTTAGCAAAGCCTCATCACTTGCCATATTTGTAGCAGCGTCATTTTTACCTTGTATGATCAATCTACAATGTGTGTTTCTAAACATTTGTTATCCAAAAATCATTTTAATTTTTTATAATACTGCTACACTTTAAATAAAAAGCTGTTTTAGTGTATTTTAAAAACTATTGTTACGCACTAAAACGATTGTCCGTTTTTCTAACTTTTTTACAAAAGTGCGTAAGGTCAGTTAAAAACTATTTTAATTTTTGATGTATGCTTGTGCAATTTATTGATACAAAATTAATACAAGGATTTACGATGCCAGAATTTTTTAAAAATGATAGCCAGCAAGATTTAGATCCTACCGAAACAAGTGAATGGATAGAGGCACTTGAAGCTGTAATGGCTCAAGGCGGTGGCACACAAAGAGTGCATTTTTTGCTAGAAAAACTAATCGATAGAGCTAGAAAAAGTGGTGCAAATATTCCTTATAGACCCACAACTCCGTATCTCAATACAATTCCTGTGGAACTTGAACCAAAGATGCCAGCAAATCTAGTATTAGAGCGTAAGATCCGATCGATTGTGCGGTGGAATGCTCAAGCCATGGTGCTTCGAGCTTCAAAGAAAAATCTCGAATTAGGCGGACATATCTCCTCTTTTCAATCTTCAGCTACACTCTATGATGTTGGTTTTAATCACTTTTTTAAAGCGCCAAATGAAAATCAACTCGGCGATTTAATTTTTTATCAAGGACACATCACCCCTGGTATTTATGCTCGAAGTTTTTTAGAAGGACGCTTCACTCAAGAACAGCTTGATAACTTCAGACAAGAAGTACACGGCAATGGACTTTCCTCGTATCCACATCCACGACTTATGCCAACTTATTGGCAATTTCCAACTGTTTCTATGGGCTTGGGTCCAATTCAAGCGATCTATCAAGCGAGATTTTTACGCTATCTCACTGATCGAGGTATCAAAGATTGTAGCTCACAAAAAGTATACTGTTTTTTAGGCGATGGTGAATGCGATGAGCCTGAAGCCCTTGGAGCGATAGGACTTGCGGCTAGAGAAGGTTTGGACAATCTTATCTTTATAGTCAATTGTAATCTCCAAAGACTCGATGGGCCGGTTCGTGGCAACGGTAAAATCATACAAGAACTTGAAGGAACTTTTAGAGGTGCTGGCTGGGAAGTTATCAAAGTTATTTGGGGCAGAAAATGGGATCCGCTTATAGCAAAAGATACCTCTGGAAAACTTTTAGAACTGATGGAAGAAACTGTCGATGGAGAGTACCAGAACTTCAAACAAAAGGGCGGTGCTTACACAAGAGAGAAATTTTTCAACAAATACCCACAAACAGCAGCGCTTGTAGAAAATATGAGTGATGCTGATATTTGGAAACTTAACAGAGGTGGACATGATCCTGTAAAAATTTACGCAGCATATAAAAAAGCTTTGGAGACTAAAGGCAAACCGTCTGTCATCCTTGCAAAAACAGTCAAAGGATATGGTATGGGAGAAGCTGCTGAGGGTAAAAATATCGCTCATAGCGTGAAAAAAATTGATATCGAATCGCTCAAAGCATTTCGAGATAGGTTTGACATTCCGATAAGCGATGAGCAGATTGAAAATATTCCTTATTATCAACCATCGCTTGATAGTGAAGAGAGTAAATATGTGCATGAAAGAAGAGCGGAACTTGGTGGATATGTGCCACAAAGAAGAGAGCGATTTAGTGAGCAATTGCAGTTACCATCACTTGAGGCGTTTGATAGTATAACGCAAGGTAGCAATGATCGAGAGATCTCTACAACTATGGCATTTGTTCGTTTGCTTAATGTGCTTGTAAAAGATAAAAATATAGGCAAAAAAATAGTGCCTATCATTCCTGATGAAGCTCGAACTTTCGGGATGGAGGGAATGTTCCGCCAGATCGGTATCTACGCACACGAGGGACAAAAATATATACCACAAGATAAAGATCAAGTGGCGTATTATAAAGAAGATAAAAAAGGGCAAGTGTTACAAGAAGGGATCAATGAGTTAGGCTCTATGAGTTCATGGATCGCCGCAGCTACTGCATATAGTGTCAATGATTGCGTGATGATTCCATTTTATATCTTTTACTCGATGTTTGGTTTTCAGCGAACGGGAGATTTATGTTGGGCGGCTGGAGATCAAAAAGCAAAAGGATTTTTAATAGGTGGTACAAGCGGCCGAACGACGCTTAATGGAGAGGGTTTACAGCATGAAGACGGACATTCACACATTATCGCAAATACTATACCAAACTGTGTAACTTATGATCCAACTTTTGGTTATGAAGTTGCGGTGATCGTGCAAAATGGTTTAGAAAGGATGTATGGTGAAGGACAAGAAGATGTTTTTTACTATATCACAACGCTCAATGAAAATTATCTCCAACCAGCTATGCCACAAGGCGTGGAAGAGGGGATCATCAAAGGAATTTACAAATTTGAAACGCTCAAAGCAAAACACAATTTCAAAGTCAATTTACTAGGCTCAGGCTCGATTTTCCAACAAGTACGAACTGCTGCCGCTATCTTGGCAGATGAGTATGGCATAGGAAGCGATGTATATAGTGTGACTTCATACAACTCTCTTGCGAGAGAAGCACAAGATGCACAAAGAACCAATATATTACATGTAGATGAACCAGAAGTCGTCCCGTATGTCACACAAGTATTGGGCGATGATGTGGAGTCCGTGTTTGTAAGTGCGACCGATTATCTCAAATCTTATTCACAGCAAATAAGTCCATATCTCAAAGGTAGTTTTGTAGCACTAGGTACAGATGGTTTTGGCAGAAGTGATAGCAGAGCAAACTTGCGAAATTTCTTTGAGGTGGATGCAAAATTTATCGTCTTTGCAACGCTCTCGCAGCTTGTAAAGAACAAAAAGATAGACAAATCCTTGTTTGATGAAGCGATGAAAAAATACACCATCGACCCTCAAAAAATCAATCCAATAACAGCCTAAGGAGTAAAAAGTGAGCAAATTAGTAGATATATTTATTCCAGATTTGGGGGCTGATAAAGATGTGGATCTTATCGATGTGATGGTAAGCGTCGGCGATGTAGTGGAAGTAGAAGATGGGCTTGTGACGCTTGAAACGGAAAAAGCTTCGATGGATGTACCAACTCCATATGCTGGCATCATCAAAGAGATACTTTTAAAAGTTGGCGACAAAGTAAATAGTGGTGATCTTATCGCTCGGATGCTCCAAACTGTTGTGATTGATGAGAAAGTGCAAGCCCCACCACAAGCCTTACATGTAACCCAACACAAGAGTGAAGAGCCACCAACTTTGCAAGAAGCAGCAGCTGTTTCTAGTTTTCAAGAGAGTACATGTGTGTTGTCACACAAGGCATCTATCATTTATGCAAGTCCAAGCGTGCGAAAAATAGCACGAGAATTTGGTGTAGATTTGGGTTTTGTAAAAGGATCTGGTGCCAAAGGTCGTTTGCTTAAAGAAGATGTGCGAGCATATATAAAAGAGCAGCTTAACAAACCAGCAAGTAGCGTAAACGGAGGAATTGGATTTAATTTTCCACAGCTAAAAGATATAGATTTTGCACAATTTGGACAAATCGAAACTGTGCCACTCAGTCGTATTCAAAAGATTTCAGGTCCAACGCTACATCGAAATTGGGTTGCTGTGCCACATGTAACGCAGTTTGATGAGTGTGACATCACAGAATTAGAAAAATTTAGAAAAGAACAAAATGCCATCGCTGATGGTTTTAAACTCTCTCCTTTGGTTTTTGTCCTTAAAGCCGTAGCAAAAACTCTTGCAATCCATCAAAAATTCAATGCCTCACTCAGTTTAGATGGACAAAATTTAATCATGAAAAAATATTTTCACATTGCGATTGCTGTAGATACGCCAAATGGTCTTGTGGTTCCTGTGATCCGTGATGTTGATAAAAAAGGCTTCAAGCAATTAGCCATAGAGATGGCACAGATTTCAGCGACCGCACGCGATGGCAAACTCAAATCAAGTGATATGCAAGGTGCATCTTTTACTATCTCAAGCTTAGGTGGCATTGGAGGAACTTACTTTACGCCTATCGTTAATACTCCAGAAGTGGCGATACTTGGTTTGTCAAAATCAAGCATCAAACCTCTTTGGGATGGCAATAATTTTGTGCCACGACTGGTGTTGCCACTGTCTTTGTCGTATGACCACAAGGTTATCGATGGAGCCGATGGTGCAAGATTTACAACGACGCTCTGCCAACTTTTGAGCGACATCAGACTTTTGAGTTTGTGAGGTGATGGTTATGGATGAGATAAAAGGACAAGTTTTAATCATAGGAGCAGGTCCGGGGGGATATTCTGCTGCATTTCGTTGTGCTGATTTGGGCTTAGATGTGGTACTTGTTGAGCGATATCCTACTTTAGGCGGAGTTTGCCTCAATGTAGGTTGTATTCCCTCAAAAGCACTTTTACATGTAGGCAAAGTTATCGAAGAAGCCGAACATCTTTCACATGCAGGTGTACATTTTGAAAAGCCTACTATCAACTTGCAAGAAACAGCTGCGTACAAATCCGGTGTGGTGAAAAAACTCACAGATGGTTTGGGTGCTATGGCAAAAATGCGTAAAGTCAAAGTTGTGCAAGGCTATGCAAAATTTTTAGATACGCACAGTGTGATCGTAGAGCATAGCGATGTAAATGAGAAAAAAAGCAAGATAACCTTTGAGCACTGTATCATCGCAGCTGGTTCTCAAAGCACAAAGATGGATTTTATCCCACACGATGATCCACGAGTTTGGGATTCTACTGATGCACTTGAAGTTACAGAAGTGCCAAAAAAACTACTCGTCATGGGCGGCGGAATTATCGGACTTGAGATGGGAAGCGTGTATCAAAAACTAGGTTCGCAGGTGGATTTTGTGGTGCGAGGCAAGCAATTGATGCGAGGCGTTGATGATGATATTGTGAAAACTTATACAAAATCAAATGCAAAACGGTTTCATTTGATGTTTGAAACACAAGCACAATCGATAACTCCAAAAGAAGATGGCTTACATGTAAGCTTTAAAGGTAAAAATGCACCCGATGCGGTTATATATGATGCGATCTTAGTAGCGATGGGTCGCAATGCAAATGGCAATAAGCTTGATCTGCAAAATTGCGGCGTTGTGGTGGATGAGAAAGGTATCATAAAAGTAGACAACCAAATGCGAACAAATGTGGCACATATCTTTGCGATAGGCGATATAGTAGGCGCTCCGATGCTTGCACATAAGGCAGTTCATGAGGGACATGTAGCAGCTGAAGTGATCGCAGGACACAAGGTGTTTTTTGTGCCAAAACAGATTCCAAATATCGCCTATACCTATCCAGAAATCGCATGGGCGGGTATCACTGAGCTAGAAGCAAAAGAAGCCGGCATTGATTATGAAGTGGCTATATTTCCTTGGAGTGCTTCTGGTAGAGCCTTGGCTTGTGATGTTGCAAGTGATGGTATGACAAAACTTATTTTTGATAAAAAAACTGATCAAATCATTGGTGGTGCAATCATAGGTGATAATGCCGGCGAGCTTTTAGGTGAAATTTCACTAGCACTTGAGATGGATTGTGACGCCGAAGATATCGCTTTGTGCATCCACGCACACCCGACCTTGCACGAATCTCTCGGCATGGCAGCTGAAATATATCACGGCAATATCACAGATCTACCAAACGCTAAAGCAAAGAAAAAAAATTCCATCTCCTAAGCTTACATGTAAGCGTTTTTTACACTCTTGCCCTTTATTTTAAGGGCAAGTTCTTTTTCAAAAAAATTATCTTTCTATCGGGTATTATACACCAAAGCAAACGCATATGTTTTTCTAAAGCCTTACAAACCCTCTGCGATATTGCAAGAGGGTTTGTAAAATAGTTAAATTTGTTCAGCGGTTGCGACATCATATAAGATATCACTATAAGGATGCCTGTACATAGGCATTTGAAGTCTTTTTTCATCAAGGATGTGACCGATAAATCCAATGGTTCGTCCAAGAATAAAAAATGAATTCATCACTCCTGTTTCGATAAGTGTGTTTATCTCCTCTTCGTTATATCCAAGAGAACGCCACATGTCAACCATCAAGATGCCAACCGTTCCATCAACATTTAAGATGAGATTGTCTTTTTTGGAAGTTGTAAGTTGTTCCACTTCAAGAGCATAATCAAGCAAAGCAGTTTGCGGAAAAAATTCATTAGCAAATTGCTTCAAACCTTCCACTCTTTTATCGGGATTTCGCAAGGATTTGATTCTGTGTCCAATACCAGGAATCGTGATCTTTTGCTCTTTCATATATTGCAAAAATTCTTGTGGACTCAATTCTTGATCGTGTGCATATTTAAAATATTTTGCAGCCCCATCTATGGCACCACCAAAACGAGGACCGATAGTGAGTAGACCCGTTACGAGGGATTCAACAACACTTTTACCTGCTCTAGCTGTTACTTTTGCATTTAGCGCTCCACTCACAGCAGGACCATGATCCGCAACTGTTTTTAGCACAGTTTCTATGAAATTTGTAGCCCACCGTGGATAGCGTTTTTTAAACCATAGTAACGAAATCACATCACCTATATTAAAGCCTGTATCAGGGGTTGCTACGCTACTGATAGGATATCCTGCGTACATCGCTTCTTCGCCTCGATCATCGCTAATGGTGCAGATAAAGCTTTTTGATTTTCGAGTTTCTGGGATGATATTGTAAGGCATCTCTTCAACTTCAACGATAGAGCCATCATTTTTGAGTCTTGTGTAAACTTCGTGAATCATCAAAGGTAAATCATTGAAAGTGTTTGGTACATGTATGCCAATTGCACGCATTGCTTGATTTTTTGCAGCCGCTGTTTCTTGTTCGGCATTTGCACTAGCGCCTGCATGTCCAAATTGGACACCGCTTGAGAAATGTTTCGCAATCGTACCTATACACCAAGCAATAAGAGGTTTTTTAATTTTTCCGCTTTTAACTGCCTCGATAACTTTGTACTCTTCAACGCCACCAACTTCACCCAATAAAACCATATATTTTACTTGCGGATTTGCTTCCATTCGCAATAGATGATCGATAAATACAGATCCAACATAACGATCACCACCTATAGCAACTCCCTCAGCAACACCATCTGCGTTTATGGCGAGGATATTGGCAAGTTCATTGATGAGTCCACCTGATCTTGTTACGAGTCCACAACTGCCCGCACGAGTGAGTTTTGAGTTGATAACATTGTCTATCGTTCCGCCTATATTTCCTGTGCGAAATGCACCCGGAGTGATGGCGCCAGCCGTTGCAGGACCGATGATTGTGACACCGATTTTTCTTGCTTCAAAATTCATGCGTCTAGCAAGTCGTTCAGGAATACCCTCGGCCGTCACCATAATCGTTTTAAATCCACCAATTTGCAAAGCTTTCATGCTCACATCATAAGCTCGTCGAAAAGATCCAAAATTGACTAGTACATCTGCTTGTTTGAAAGCATCACGGGCATGTTGTAGTGTGGTAAACACAGGAATCATCACTTCATCGCCACCATAAAATAGCTTCTCAAACTTGTTGTTGGAAGTTGGTGCCACGATTGCTACGATCGATGGTTTTGCCTTTTGAATCGTAAAATCATAATCAAGCATTCTTTGAATGGCTGGCATATTGTTATTCCAAAATATTGCTTGGGTATCTTTGTTAAAAAGTGCGTTCATAATTATTTCCCCTCTTGTAATGCTATACGGACTATGTCTGTTATATGTGTTTGTGGTCCATAAACTTCTATGTACAAACCAAGTCTCTTTGATGCTTGTTCGATGTCTATCAATGCTTTTTGATAATTTGGACCACCTCTGCGAACATATATCTTTGTGCCATGTGCTTTGAGTTTTTCTGCGTACTCCTCGAGTGCTTGTATGATGCCTGTGAAAGTTTTTGCTACATCTGTAAAATTGGCGATTGCACCACCTATGATAAGGATTTTATCTCTTCCTTTTGGATCGTCGTATCGGGTCATAAGATCAAATACGGTTTGTGCATAAAATTTCGTCTCTCCAGTTGTTGGACCACCACTATATTCACCATAATTTGCAAGATCTTCAACACCTGCAAGATCAGCTATAGTATCTGCATAAACAACACTTGCGCCACCGCCTGCAACCATCGTCCAGATGCGTCCAAAAGGGTTGAGTACTGTAAGTTTGAGCGAAGCACCACTTTTTGCGTCTGCGTTTGCCACAGCTTGCTCTTCAGGAGTCATCTCTTCCATACCAAAAGGTGTCGGATAGCTTATATTACCCCAATGTTCAGCCATCAAAAAACCAGCTGTATCATCAAGTTTTGCCACCATATCTAGGATATTCATCGTGTTTTCTTGCATCACTAAAGGGTTTATTTCAAGGTAAGCGAAGTGCATATCTCGATAAAATCGATAAAATTGCGTACAAAAAGAGATAAATCTTTCTTTGTTATTTTGCACAATATCTTGAGGAACATTGGCTCGTATAAGGTGCTCTAAGTCATGATCATTAACTCCAATAGGAATAGAAACTTCCGTGACTTTTTCTCCCCAACCATCTTCAACACAAACGCCACCCTCTGCACTCATATATAAAACATCAAGATCATTAACTGTAGTTGCACTCACATAATACTCTTCATCATCACTATGTTTTGTAAATGGTTCCACGATAAAATGCGTAAGTTTACCCTTTTGACCAGAGTGTAAAATTGTATCGTGAGCTCGTTTTTCATCGATCCATTTTGCAGCATCTTCAAGCGTCACATCACCTGGTGTGTTTATTTTGAAAAGCACAAGATTGTTGATCCCTCTTTTGCCAAAAAGCATATCTGGTTTTGCAACGAGTTTTTGCTGTTTGAGCCACTCAAAACCATGCTCATTGGCTTTTTGTAGCAATTCCGCACCGCTTGTTACAAGTGCAGAGTTGTACCAAAACTGAAAACCTGAAAAATACTTATTCCATTTTCTTGAAAAAATAGCTTTGCTATCATATTCTCTAATTGCCCGTTGTGCCATAAACCATCCTTTTGTTTAATTTTCTTCTTTGTATTGTGTTATAAACTCATCAATTAAAAATGTGACAGATTCATCGATATCCTCATTCAATAAAGTGCTTTCAAAAAAATCCTCTTTGCTATAAGTTGTTGCGATTGCTTTGGTTATTTTATCTCTTTTTATAGACACATCTTCTACTAAAAAAAGCCTTACATGTACGAGCTTTTGATCTTGTAGTAAAAATGTAGAAATTGTGATAAGGAAGTTTGCAAAATTCTCACTATCTACTTTTATGCCGGCTTCTTGGAGCGTTTTTTTTACTTTTTTATCGAGTGCTTCGTAGCTTTTAATATCAAGAAGTTTCTTTTTGTCAAAAATCTTAACATTGACGCTTGTAAGATTTTCAAGTGAATAGGGTGAAATCGCAAAAAGTTGTGTGCCTATGAATATACAGACGAAGAGAAATAGAATTTTTTTCATTTTCTATCCTCAAATTGTTTTTTAGCATCCTCTAACAGCTTTAAAAAAGTTTGTTGCGATTTGTAGCCTAATATCATTTGAAAACTTTTTGACTCTGATGGTATGATAAAATGGATCGTAGGGACGACTTGTACGCTGAGGTATTGCGGATAAATATCTGTGTCTTTATCCAGTAAAACAGGTACAAAATTTTCTAGTATCTTGGTACTGACTGATGGTTTGGAAAGTGTTTGATTTTCAAGTTTTTTACACCATGGGCAAGTTTTTGTGACAAAAAGTACAAGCAATGGTTTTTGCAACTCTTTTGCTTTTGCATAACCTTGGTCGTAATTCTTTGCATACCCATACTCACTAGCAAAATCATTCGCATTTAAAAAAGATAAAACTATAAAAAATATAACTATAGATTTAAATATTTTCATCACGAACTCCATAAATTTGTAACGATAATAACACTTTTTAAGTAAATATTCTTTGAATATCTTCTAAGGATTTGATGATTTGTATCTTTTTTACGAAAATACCCATAATGCTGAGTGAATTTTTTAAGCCCCCGTTTATCTTGATACTCACTCAAAAAGAGTGCCTCAAATTTATCAAGTACTAACTCTATCTCAAAAATAGAATTTGCAAAAATAAAATGGGATACAACAGAAAATGCAATAGCACATGGAATTTTTCCCGTGCTATGGTTTTTTTAAACTGCCTCACCTATTTTGTAGAATTCTGCATTTTCTATCCACTCTTTTGGATGTTCTACATACTCAAGAATATTTTTTAAAAGCTCAGTGTGTTTGAGTTCTTCAGCGGCAATTCGTTCAAAGATCTCTTTGTGTTTAGGATCATGCATTTCTTGTGCTTTTTGTAGATAAAATTCATGTGATTTATCCTCACTTTGCATAGCGCGTCTATAATAATCAATCTGCTGATCCCCGATATCATATGCGACAGCCATTTTTTTCATATCTGCAAAAATCTCTTTTGCATCAGCATACACTTCCATCAGTGGGATATCTATATCTGATGTATTGTGTACCATCTTTTCAAGAACTCTAAGGTGTTTTACCTCTTCATCAGCAAGCATGGTAAAAATCTTCCTAAGGCCCTCGTTTGTAGCATTGTCAGCCAATCTTCGATAAGCAGCCTCACCTTCTTTTTCGATACTCATAGCATATTCATAAGCATTCATAACTTGCTCCTTGATTTTATTTTGTTTATTGTATCTCCTTAGAGTAAATACATCAAAAAAAATTATACTATTTTTTGCCAGAGCAAATTCGCTATAATTCCTTTCAAAAAAGGTTGCAAATATGAAATTACTTTTGATTGGCGCTGGCAATATGGGTGGAGCTATGCTTTGTGGCTTGCAAAATTATGATATCACAGTTGTTGCATCACACAAAACTAGAGCGCAAGAGCTTGCACTTCTTTATCCAACTATAAAATTAACAGATACAATTCCATCTTTAGATGGATATATCGTTATCCTAGCCATCAAACCCCAATCGCTTGAGGCCTTACATGTAAGCGGTACTGCACATGGATTGATCTCCATTTTAGCGGGGGTTACTCTTGCAAGGCTTAAAGAGAAAATATCTGCGAAGTTGTATGTAAGAGCTATGCCAAATATGGCAGCACTTAAAGGCAAATCAGCCACATCACTGTGCGGTGATGAAGCATTGAAGCAAGAAGCGATGGGTTTGCTTGAGAGTATCGGAAAGTGTTTTTGGCTTTCAAGCGAAAAAGAGCTTGATATTGCAACTGCACTTGCTGGCTCAGCTCCAGCATGGATTGCACTTGTTGCAGAAGCTTTGAGCGATGGTGCTGTAAATCTTGGCTTGAAGCGAGAATTGAGTTATCAATACCTAGCACAACTTTTTGAGGGAGTTGGTGTACTTTTGCAAGAAGAACATCCAGCATTGCTCAAAGACAAAATTACTTCACCAGAGGGTACCACGATAGCTGGCCTTGCAAAATTAGAAGAGGGCGGTGTGCGAGACAGTTTTATTAAAGCTATGCAATCAGCTTATGAGAGAGCTCAAAAACTTTAAAGATTGTTTTGGATTATTTCTCTTGTTTGTAAAAAAATGAAAAAGTTTTGCGGATAAACTGTGGTCTATATCCGGTAAAAGCTCCCCAAATACCAACACAAACAAGCGCTAGCCATAAAGGAAGTCCAAAAGAAGTAAGTGTATAAAACAATATAAGGCTTACAAAAAGAATGATCGCTATATCTACGATCGTATCGATAGTTTTTGTGTTAGAAGGTTTTGACATGGGCTTTCCTGTGATTTTTAAATAAAGGATAACGAAAAAAAGAGTAAAAAGTCAATGCAGAACAGCAATTGCTCTGCATTGTGAATTTTAGAGTTTGATAGCTTCGATGTCGATCATGATCTTGATTTTATCTCCCACAACAACCCCACCACTTTCTAAAAGTTTGTTCCAAGTTAAGCCAAAATCTTTTCGATTGATTTTTCCCTCAAGACTAAAGCCTACTCGTGTATTGCCTTGAAAATCTTTAATCACGCCGTTGATACTAGGCTCAAGTGTGATCTCTTTTGTGATCCCCTTTATGCTCAAGTTGCCTATCACTGCGTCATCTGTGATTTTTGTTGCAACAAATTCTATGTTTGCAAATTTTTGAGCATCAAAAAAATCGGCACTTTTTAAGTGACCGTCTCTTTTAATTATGCCTGTTTCTATAGAAGCACTCTCGATAGATCCCGTAAGTTTCAATAATTTTTTTGTTTGCGTGTCAAATTCAATTTCGCCATCAAATTTTTTGAATTCGCCTTTAACTGTAGCAATTGTCATATGCTTGACGCTAAACGCTACATGTGAATGTGCCGTGTCAATTACATATTCATCGGCATTTGCGAAGTTAAAAAGCAGCGCAATAAGCATTGGAATCAGAAATAATCGTTTCATAAAAGTCCTTTTTTAAGTTAAAGTTTGAGAATTATAAGAAATAACTGTAAATACTTAATAAATATATCGTTCTATGATTTGATAGGTGATTGCAGTGCTTACACCAGCCACTACTCCAGCGAGCAAATCATCACCCATAACACCCAAACCACCTTTTACATTTCGATCAATCCTTCCTATGTATGAAGGCTTAAGGATATCAAAAATACGAAAAAATACCAATGCAAGGAGTGCTTGCGTGATACTCGAAGTTGCGCTGATACTAAAAGCAAGCCACACTCCAACTACTTCATCGATCACGATACTTTTGTGATCGTGTAAATTTGTTTGTGCTTCGTATTTGTCAATCTCCTTAATGGCTATGATGCTTATGAGAATGGTCAATAAAACAAGGGTTTCGGCACCTAAGTAGTGCAAGATGAAGTAACCCAGCACGGCTGCGGCAATTGAACCAACAGTTCCAGGAGCAAAAGGTGAAAGCCCTGTGTAGAAAAAAGTTAAAAAAATTCTTCGCATAGATAAATACCTTTAAGTGAGTGAAGTTGTTTGGTAAAGATTCATGAGTTCTTGATAAAAATCTTCATCATTGTGTGATTCTAACAGTCCGCTATTTGGGAAAATTGCATCATAAATTTTTTGAACATTTTCAAATCTATCCGGAAATATTCGACTCAGTATCATAGCCGAGATATCTTTACGCATCAAAACAGCAGGAGGCAATATGCCAGCTTTGAGCAGTTCCATGAGAGCTTTTGAGTTGTACTTGATGTGATGATGCTGGCCGTGCGGACAAGTGTTGGAGCTTAGAAGTGTTTTGCATTGATTGCAATAAACAAATTCGGTTATAATTTCTACTTCTATACCAAGCTTTTCATAAGTATTGAGAATAGATTTAGCTTCGTTTTGATCATAATACATACTCATACCATTGTGGTTTCGATTGAGTACGAGTTTGTCACAACCAAAATTATGCGCACAAATACTCTCCAAAATGGCGTTATTGTACCCAGAAAAAATATAAGTATTTTCAAATGGCACAATGACCACTCTATTTTTTGGAAGATAATTATCGACAAAATACTCCAAAGATTCTTGTCTTAATTTAAATGCAAGCACATCATCTTTGTAAGGTTTAAGCAAAAAGATAACCAATAAATCAGTTTTTTCAAGTGTGATGCGAATCAATCGCTCATGCGCCCTGTGAAATGGTTTTGCACTCAACATTACGGCCGAAGTATGCTTGGCATTGATTTTTTCTTTGGCATCAAGAATCTGTTGTTTTGCTATCTTAATATCATCAAAATTAAGCGTATAATCCCCGGTGATCGCATAATCACCAAGTCTTCGTAAAAAGAGTTGTATATCGGGGTCGCTTTCATCATACCTGCCAAAGATTTGTTTGATACGCCTTTTTTTATCTACTTCAAAAACCTCTTGCGTGGTGATGTGTCCTCGTATTTTGCCATCAACTACAAAGTCTAAAACTTCACCTTTTTGTGTATTTTTCAAGATTTGTGTATTTTTTTCTCCAAAAGGAGCGATGATAAAAGGAAAAGGAAAAGCGTGATCTTTATAAAGATGTGTTCTCTCAACTTCGTGTGCTTCATTTCTGTTCATAAGTTTATCGATAGGATGTAAGATGCCCTCATTCATTAAAGCAAGTGTTGCTAGAGCTTGTATGTCAATATAAAGTTGTCTATTTTTTCTTTGCGATATCATATTTTTTCCTTTTTTCCCAAAGACTTTTTCGAGATATTCCTAATTTTTTTGACAACTCTGTGTCTGGAAAGGTATTTTGAAAATTAAGTATAATATGCTTTACATAATTATCGATACTCATAATATCGCCTTTATCAAAGATTTTATCTTCATTGATGATTTGTATCTCCTCGATAATTGCATCATAGTTCTCATCCAAATCTGTACTTGAGATAATCGCTCTTTTTTTTGCGACGAATTCAAAAATCTTTAACTTATCATTTTTTTTGATATTTTGTAAATCCACGATATATAAAAGTGCATTTTCTGGTGCTTTGAGAATTTTGTCTATTGCATTGGAGTTTGAAAGTGAGATAAAAGTAAAGGTTTCGTTATTTTGTTTTGCATAAGTAAAAACTAAAAAATCAGCACTTTTTTGAAAACTTGATCGTACAAGTAGTGGCAATTTTGTTTTTTGCGGCAAAGTTTTTACAGGCTCTTCTAAGTAATGTTGCAAATATGCTTTGTACATTATATTTTCTTGCTGCATAGTTTGAAACAAACTCAAATGATGTAATTTGCGGATAAGTTCTTCAATCATAAATGGTTTTTGGATATAGTCATCGGCTCCAGACTTGATAGGATTTGTCACAGTATCGTTGCTAATGTAAGAGATCATGAGTATGATGATAGAGTTTTTGTATCGATCGATCACTGGATGAAAATTTTGTCCGGAGATATTTGTTGAGAGCAATATGGCATCATATTGTTCCTCTTTGAGAGCATCTTTGATTGTTGGAGCAATTTCACAATGGTGTCCAATCTCCGTGAGTTTAGACGCAATACTTTGTGCTAAATAAATCTCATTTTCTACTATAAGTATATTCATAAAGTCTTCCAATCGTGGTATTTTATACTTGCGTTCGCTATGACGCCAACACCTTCTTCACGACCAATAAAGCCAAGTTTTTCAGTAGTTGTGGCTTTTATATTTACCCGCAATATGTCTATTTGAAGCAGTGTAGCAAGCGTTTTTCGCATCTGCATTTTAAAGTTTTGCAATTTTGGTTTCTGCGCTAAAATCGTTATGTCACAATTGATGATGTCAAAGCCGATATCCCCAAGAAAAGTAACTACTTTTTGTAAAAGTATTTTTGAATCTATATTTTTAAAGCTTGCATCGGTATCTGGAAAAAGCTCCCCAATATCACCGGCTCCGCTAGCCCCTAAAAGTGCATCAATGAGTGCGTGAATTGCTACATCCCCATCTGAGTGTGCCTTAAATCCAATATCATCACGAATCTTCACGCCACCAAGCCACATCGTTTTTTTCTCTTCAAATGCGTGTACATCAAAACCATTACCCACAAAACATTCACTCGCAGCAGATGGCAGTTTCGCAAGAAGTTGCATATCTTGTGCAAAAGTAAGTTTATGTGCATTGTGTGAACCTAAAACAAAATGAACGGTTCCACCAATTGCTTTGATAGCACTACTTTCATCGGTAAAGAGTTGTGTTGTTTGCATCGCTTTTTTGAGTACTGCTGTTTTGGAGAGTTGTGGTGTTTGTATGCGTTTGACTTGTGTTCGATCAATCGTTTCATCACAGTAAACTACTGTATCGCTTATGGGAAGATAAGGAACAATACAATCAGCATCAACATTACAAAATATGCGTTCAAGCATGGAAGCATCAACACAAGCGCGTGCTACATCGCTTATAAGTACCCGTGAAGTGCTTACATGTAAGAGTGCATTTTGCAATGATTCTTGCCTGCTTGCCCCACCCACAATAAAAGTGAACTCTTCATTAAAAAGCCGTGCATAGCGTATCTCATCTGGTGAGCAAACCACTATAACCTTTGCAAAATTATGGCAAGCGGTGATTTGATTTGTAGCATAAAGCCAAAGGGGGGTGTGTGCGATCCGTAGCCAATGTTTTTTTACTTTGCCCCCAAAGCGAGTCGATGAACCCGCACTAAGCATAACAAGAGATAAATCGGGCAAATTTTATCCTTTTTTCTAAAGTGTTACGATATTATACACTACAAAAGCTTTTTTTTATCTTTTTTGTGTTAAATTCACACAAAATTAACACAAGGGTAACTTATGAGAACAGAGTGGGTAAAAGCAAGAGAAAACGACGCTGTACGAACACAAATGTACTATGCAAAACAAGGCATTGTAACTCCGGAAATGAAATATGTTGCACAAGTTGAAAATCTTTCAGCAGAGCTTATAAGACGCGAAATAGCAAGGGGAAGAATGATAATCCCTGCAAATATCAATCACAAAAATCTACGACCAATGGCGATAGGCATAGCAGCAAAATGTAAGATAAACTCAAACATCGGTTCATCTGCACTTGCAAGTGATCCTGCACTTGAAGTTGAAAAGGTAAAAGTTTCTGAACAATATGGTGCTGATACGATTATGGATCTCTCCACAGGCGGTGATCTTGATGCTATCCGTAAAGAAGTGATCGCAAATGCAAATGTTCCAATCGGTACGGTTCCTATGTACCAGATTTTGCACGATATCAACAACAAAGTAGAAGATCTCACCATCGAGAAAATGCTTGAAGTTATCGAACGACAAGCACAACAAGGCGTGAGTTATTTTACGATACATGCAGGATTTTTACTTCGATTTATGCCTGAAATTGCAAAAAGAAAAATGGGCATAGTGAGCCGTGGCGGCTCTTTGATGGCTGCTTGGATGATGCACTATCATAGAGAAAATCCGTTTTATACCGCTTTTGATGAGATATTAGAAATTTGTCGCAAATACGATGTTGCACTCTCACTAGGTGATAGTTTGCGTCCTGGATGTTTGTTTGATGCAAGTGATGCCGCACAGTTAGGTGAGTTGAAAATACTTGGCGAATTGACACTCAAAGCGTGGGAAAAAGATGTGCAAGTTATGATAGAAGGACCTGGACATGTGCCGCTCAATCAGATAGAACGAAATATGAAACTTGAGCAAGAGTATTGTCATGATGCACCTTTTTATATTTTGGGTCCATTGGTTACTGATATCGCAGCTGGATATGATCATATCAGCTCAGCTATCGGTGCAGCAGTTGGCGGATGGCATGGGGCGAGTATGCTTTGCTATGTAACACCAAAAGAGCATCTTGGCTTGCCTAATGCAAAAGATGTACGAGAGGGCATCATCGCTTATAAGATCGCAGCACATGCAGCGGATATAGCAAGAGGTCGCGCTGGAGCTATGGATCCTGACAATGCTATGAGTGATGCAAGGTATGCTTTTGATTGGAATAAACAGTTTGAACTTTGCCTTGATCCGCAGCGAGCTCGTGAATACCATGATGAAACTTTACCACAAGATGTATTTAAAGAAGCAGAGTTTTGTTCGATGTGCGGACCAAAATTTTGCTCCTACAAAATCTCTCAAGAGATTATGAAAAATAACCCAGAGTTACAAGAAGCATAAGCATTAAAAAAGTATTAGTTTAAATTGGATAAAATTTATCTCAAATTATGAGAAAGGAAGATATGTATGAACAAAGAAACCGTTTTAGAAGCACTCAAGAGTGTCAAATATCCAGGTTTTGAAAAGGATATCGTCACTTTTGGCTTTGTCAAAGATGTAGATATCAATGAAAACAATGTATATGTGCAAGTCGAGATAACATCTGCTAGCGAAGAGATAGCAACAGAACTTAAAGCAAATATAAATGCTGTTGTGCAAAAATGTGGTGCAAGCCGAGTAGATATCGCTATCAAACAACCAAAGCCGCCAAAACAGATGAGCAATTCTCAAAGTGGCAAAAATATCGCTCCACATGTAAAGAATTTTGTTATGGTAAGTAGCGGCAAAGGTGGGGTTGGGAAAACAACTACTACAACAAACCTCGCAATCGCACTTGCAAGTCAAGGCAAAAAAGTAGGTTTGCTTGATGCAGATATTTACGGACCAAATATCCCACGAATGTTAGGCGTTGTTGGTAAAGCTCCTGAGATAGTTGGGCAAAAAGTCAAGCCTATACTAGCTTATGGCGTTGAGATGATGAGTATGGGAAGCTTGATGGAGGAGGGGCAATCACTCATCTGGAGAGGCTCTATGATCATGAAAGCGATTGAGCAATTGCTCCGCGATATTTTATGGAGCGATCTTGATGTACTCTTTATCGATATGCCACCAGGAACGGGTGATGCGCAACTCACACTCGCACAAAGCGTACCAGTAACTACAGGTATCTGCGTGACTACGCCGCAACAAGTTGCACTTGATGATACAGCTAGAAGTTTGGATATGTTTCAAAAACTCCATATCCCAATAGCAGGTATCATGGAAAATATGAGTGGATTTATCTGTCCAGAAACTGGCAAAGAGTATGACATATTTGGAAAAGGAACAACTGAGCCACTTGCGAAAAAATTTGATACTCAAGTAATCGGTCAAATCCCTATTGAGCCAGCGGTTAGAGAGGGTGGCGATGATGGAAAACCTATCGTGTTTTTTAAACCAGAGAGCGAAACGGCAAAAAGATTTCAAGAATCTGCTCGCAAATTGTGGGTTGAGATAGAAAAAATAAATGCTGAAGGTGGCGTAAGCAATGAAGCCATCCAACCAACAATAGGCACTGGAGCCACAGCTGGCAAAAGTGCTTGTTCTATGTAATAGCTCTACGGGATAGAGAACATTTATAACTACTGTTACGCACTAAAACGAATGCGTCCGTTTTTCTAAAAAAACTTGCGTTTTGTGGCAGGGGCAAGTGTCCCTAGCAACCTCTAAAACTACGAAAAGAGTACTTTTCGAGCAAATGAGAGGTATTTACGAACTTTTTTGTAAAAGTGCGTAAGGTTAGTTTGTAACTACGATACAGAGCCTTACATGTAAGGCTCTGTATATTCTATACAAAATGCATCATAAAAATTTCGCTATAATTTCACAAAAATAAAAGGAGTAGCAATGTCGCTAAAAAATATTAAAAGCATAGAGGATTTTCAAGCGTTTGTTGCCAAAATAGAGCAAAGTGAAGGTTACAAAAGACCGATAGGCTTTGGTATTGCAAAAGTAGATAGAGGACAGTTAAACCCAGAAAAAATACTCCAAGCAAATTTTCCACTCATAAACTGGAATGAAAACTATGGAAGCGCCGCTATCTTTATCGCAGCACTCAAAGAAAGTGGTGTAGAAGTTGATTTTAGTAGTAGTGAATTTGTATGCAATGTGAAGAAAAAATTTGTCAAAAATGCCCTCAAAGGCTTTGCTCCTTATGTTTGTGAAGCAAGTGGCGATGCACATAAAAATATTCAAGTGATTAAAACGCTACATTGGATTAGTAAAGTTGAAAAACTCAGCGACGATTTTAGGATTGTTTTTATTTTTGAAGATGTTGCACCTCAAAGTGTGGAAGCTGTGTATCTCAAGCTTTATGCACTCTCAAGCGGTAAAGCAGCTATTAGGAGCGTCAATCTAAATGGTGCTTTTGGTGTGCTTGAAAATGTAGCTTGGTCGCAAAATATTCCAATCGAACTCGCATGGCTTAGGGAAAATGAGATTGAGATGAAATTGCAAGGCAGTTACCCGCTCATCGATTTTGTTGATAAATTTCCTCGATATCTAGCACATATCATCCCAGCTGATAACACACGCATACTTGAAGCGAGCAAAGTGCGAATGGGTGCGCAATTATGCGCTGGAACTACGGTGATGCCAGGAGCTAGTTACATCAACTTCAATGCAGGAACTACTGGTGCTGTGATGGTTGAAGGACGCATAAGTTCGAGTGCAATAGTAGGTAAAGGAAGTGATGTTGGAGGTGGTGCAAGCATTTTGGGTGTATTGAGTGGAACCAACGGCAATCCTGTGAGCATCGGTGAAAATACCTTGCTCGGTGCCAACTCAGTGACAGGCATTCCTTTGGGTGATGGGTGTATCGTGGATGCAGGCATTGCTATTCTTGAAGGCACAAAAATCGCTATAGTAGCTTCACAATTACCAAAAATCAAAGCGGTAAATCCAGATTTTTATTACGATGAAACAAGCGATGAAATCCAATTTTTCAAAGCTTTAAGCCTTGGCGGAATGCACGGTTTGCATTTTAGACAAAATAGCACAAATGGTATGATGATGGCACAAAGAAGCCAAAGAGAAGTTGTTTTAAATAGTGATTTGCACTAAACATCTGCTTTGATGACGCAATTGCGACCATTCTCTTTGGCTTTATAAAGAGCATTGTCGGCTTGCTTCATCACTTCTTGCGGTGTTTTATTTGTTTTAGAATTTGAAGCAAGACCGATACTCACAGTAAGCTTGAGCGGTTTTGCTTTTTTACTCTGTTTTGCTGCGCGATCTCGGAGGATAAAACCTCTCGTGGCTATATTTTCTCGTACTTCTTGGGCATACATGTACGCTGTGTCGCTGTCTTTATTTGTAAAAACGATGATAAACTCTTCACCCCCATATCTATACGCTTTGCCTCCACCTTTGACTTCGCTCAGCTGCTTAGCTACAAGTTTCAAAACTTCATCGCCTATATCATGCCCGTGTGTATCGTTGAACTTCTTGAAAAAATCGATATCCACCATAGCAAGCGTGTATCTTGAACCTAACTTTAAAAAATCATCTTCCAATGCTCTTCTTGATGGAATTTGGGTAAGGGCATCTTGATAGGCTATGGCATAAGTGTTTTTCATAAGTGTAATGATGATAAGCAAAGAAGCTAAAGTATTAAAAATTGCAAAGGCAGTGTTTTGTGCATAAAAAAGTGCAGGAGCGATGAGATATAAAAAAATCCAAACAATGAGTTGATCATTTTGATTTTCGAAAAAAAAGAGTGCAAACAGTAGCAAAAAACTCAAAGTTATGCACGAGAGTAAAAAGCTTAATTGATTCATTTTGAAGCTTGCATGTAAGTCAAAAGGAAAGATATTTGTATCAAGAATATTTTTAAGTTCTCGAGAAAAACCATCTAAAAAATAGTAACTCACAGCAAGCAAGAGTACTGCAAGAATGACTTTGGATAAACCATAAAAAGAGTCGATTCCCCGCTCTTGCAAGATACCTATAAGTAAAAATCCAAGATTGAGTGTGGGCGTGTAGATGTACCAAAAAGATTGTTGTCCGCCATCGAGTCTCAGTGCGTTAGGATAATATGCGTACAATATAAAAAAAAGCACAAACAACTGTAGTACAAAAAGTTTGCTTTTTGAGAGATACAAACAAAATCCAGCCGAAAGTGTAAGCATAGAAAGAGAAAAAAATGGTAAAAAAATACCAAAAGTTGATGGAAGCTTCAAAAAATAAACTATGATATGTCCCAAGCAAAAAAGTAAAAAAGCGATGGTATGTAAAGAAAAAAGCATATGTTTCATGCTTTGCAATGCCTGCAAGACCTCACTCCATTAGGTAAATAATAGATTTTTGATGAGGTCTTTTTCGTCGCTACTTAAATTCAAAGCCACGCCATAGCGAAATGCGTTTTCATTGCCAATGATGCTCACGATATATCCACTCGCTTCAAAACTAAAATTGACTCCATTGTTTTCATCTTCATAAGATATAAAAGCTACAATTTCTTGCCCTTTTTCGAAGCTACTTTTCTCACTACTTAAAATACCTACACCGCTCTCGCTGATATCAAGCAAGTTGCCGCTGAGGTATTGGTTTTCATTAGCGATATGCACAAGACTTGTGTGGATAATCTTTGCTCGTGGATATTTGCGACTCAAAAGGGGTAGCGTTTCAAGCTCTTGAAAATTTTCAATTACAAGGGTATTGTTTTTTGGGCATAAAATTTTAGCAAAGACACGAAAGTTTTTTTCATCATCTCTGTTATGTATGATAAAAGCTGTATGTGTTGCTCCAAGCATACTGACCTGCTCATCACTGGCTTTGATCACTATAGAGTGGTTGGAGACTTGTTGGATGCTAGCATAACTCATGTTTGTGCCGATTTGTGCGTGGATAAAAAATTTGATATTTCTGCCAAGATTTTGCAAATTGTGAAAATAGTGTGCAGTGGCATTTTTAGCTGATGTATCCAGTGTTTGTGCAAACGAGAGTTTTTCGTATTCTTGCGTAAGTGTATCTTGTAAAAAAAGTTGTATCTTTTTGCATAATTGCAAAATGTCTTTGAGTCTTTCGACGAGTACGGAGGCTTCCCTGTCTTGTTGCAAAAAATGCTCTATAAGCTGGTTATTGAGTTCATTTATAAGAAAACCTACATCTTTTTTGTTTACATGTAGGCGAACAATCCCGTACGCATACTCCTTGTAATTATCTTTGGTATTATCAAAAAGAAGATCGAAAAGATTTTCAGCCATACTCTTTTCGTCGAGTTCACAATACTCGCAGTTATAGTTATTTTGATAAGTGTAGGTAAAAGTTTGCACAAAATTCTTTTTATGTTCAAGAAAAAATGCTCGTTCCGTCTCTAAAATAGGTAATTTTTTGATATCACTGATGTTTATACCCATTTTTTGTCACCTTGTGAAAAATTTGAGTTCATTATAACGCATTTGAACTTGTTATAATATGTTATAATCGCGAAAAATAAAAATGAGGAAAGAAGAAAGTATGGTAGAAGTAAATAATCTCACTATGAGATTTGCATCACAGTTACTGTTTGAAGATATAAGTTTGAAGTTAGATGTGGCAAAACGCTATGGTTTGATCGGGGCGAATGGCGCCGGCAAGAGTACTTTTATGAAGATATTAGCAAAACAGTTAGAGCCAACAAGCGGCAATGTATCGATTCAAAGCGGTCTTAAAGTGGGTGTTTTGAGTCAAAACCAGTATGCGTATGAAGAATTTACGCTTAAAGATGCTGTTTTGGTTGGTAATAAACGGTTGTATGATGCCATTAAAGAAAAAGAAGATTTGTACATAAATGGTGATTTTGAAGATGAAAAAGTCAATGATCGTTTGGCAGAGCTTGAGATCATTTGTGCTGAAGAAGATCCAACTTATGAAGTTGATGTGACGATTGAAAAAATTCTCTGTGCTTTAGGATTTGATATCTCTATGCATACAGATCTTATGAGTTCCCTTGCTGGTGGTGAAAAGTTCAAGATATTGCTCGCTCAGGTACTCTATCCAAAACCAGATGTACTTTTTCTCGATGAGCCAACAAATAATCTTGACCTTGAAGCGATTTCATGGCTTGAAGAACAGCTTAAAAGACACGAGGGAACAATGGTTGTTATCTCACATGATAGACACTTTTTAAATGCAGTTTGTACGCATATTCTTGATGTAGATTTTAGAAAGATTCGTGAATTTAGCGGCAATTATGATGACTGGTATATCGCTTCAAATCTTATCGTAAAGCAGCAAGAATTGGAGCAAAATAAAAAGCTCAAAGAGAAGGAAGAACTTGAGGCATTTGTGCGAAGATTTTCAGCAAACGCTTCCAAAGCAAAGCAAGCGACAAGTCGCCAAAAAAGACTTGAAAAGCTCAATATCGAAGACTTAAAAGTCTCATCGAGACGAGATCCTAGTATTGTTTTCAAAGCTAGACGAGAGATTGGCAATGAAGTTCTTGAGGTTGAAAATATCACCAAATCTTACGGAGATTTGCAAGTATTAAAAAACATCAACTTCAAGATGGAAAAAGGCGACAAGATAGCGCTCATAGGACCAAATGGCATTGGCAAAAGTACACTTTTAAATATCTTAATGCACCAAATACAAGCAGATAGCGGTGTTGTAAAATGGGGAGCTACTATCGAGACGAGTTATTTTCCACAAAATACAACTGATATCATCAAGGGAGAAGAGCCACTTTTTGAATGGCTGCAAGGATATGATACCAACAAAGATTTGGACGAAATTCGCAAATGCTTAGGCAGGATGCTTTTTTCTGGCGAGGAGCAAAAAAAGAGTATAGAAAACATAAGTGGTGGAGAAAAACACCGTATGATGCTCTCAAAAATGATGCTACAAAAAGGCAATTTTTTAGTACTCGATGAGCCTGACAATCACCTTGATCTTGAAGCTATTATCGCTTTGGGTGAGGGACTTTATAACTTTGTAGGCAATGTTGTGTGTGTGACACATGATCGAGAACTTATCGATGCTTTCGCAAACCGCATCATAGAGTTAAAGCCAGATGGCAGCTATCTTGATTTTAAAGGTGATTATGAGGCATATAAAGAACATATAGGCGCTTAAGTGGAACATATCATAAACACGCTTATTCCGATATTTACACTGATTTTATTGGGGTATTTCTTCAAGCGGATCAAGTTTCCATCAACAGATTTTTGGCCGCTTGCCGATAAGTTTACTTATTATGTTTTGATGCCCTCATTACTTATATTTAAACTTTCGCGTGCAAATGTAAATCTAGATAATACTATAGGGCTTGTAGCAACGGCTCTTTTGGCGATAGTAGTCGTTTTCGTAACGCTTGTGGTGCTCAATTTTTTTATCAAATTTGAAAGCAAAGCCTTTACTTCTATCATGCAAGGAAGTATCCGTTTCAATTCTTATGTGCTTTTAGCTTTTGTAGATTCTGTATATGGTGATAAGGGGCTAGTGCTAGCGGCCATTGTGATGGCTTTCGTGATCCCTTCTCTCAATGTTTTGAGTATTGCAACTTTTGCTATCTATACGCAAAAGGGAAATTTTTCTTTCGCTTCTTTTGTTAAAACTATCATTAAAAATCCTCTTATCCTTGCTTGTGCTTTGGGAGGCTTGATCAATTACGCAGATATAGCTGTGCCTGTTGTGATTTTCAAATCTCTTGGATTACTCAGTGCCGCCGCGCTTCCCATAGGGCTTTTGTCGGTTGGTGTGGGCTTAGAATTTAAGTATCTACATGCAGTAAAAAGCGAACTCTTGGTTTCAATTTTTGCAAAGCTTTTTTATTTTCCCTTGATCATTTATGGTGTCGGGTTGCTTATCGGTATTGATGGGATGATGCTTAGTGTTGCGGTTATCTATGGCGCAATGCCAACGGCAGTTTCAGGTTACATCTTGGCGCGTGAGCTTGGAGGCGATGTAGCATTAATGGCGTCTATCATTACGGTACAAACACTTACATGTATGCTTAGTCTTTTTCTTGTAATTCCTATTTTATAAAAAATGGCGTAGAATACAGGCATTAAAAAATTAACAGGAGTAGAAATGGCACAAGTTATTTTAGTCACAGGAGCAACTTCAGGATTTGGCAAAGCAACAGCAAGTATGTTCGCAAAAGATGGCTATAAAGTCATCGCAACAGGAAGAAGAGCAGATAGGCTTGAACAATTAAACGAGGAACTAAAGGGTTGTGATGTCCATACGGTTGTTTTGGATGTAAGAGATAAAGAGGCAGTTTTCAGAGCAATAGAAAATCTACCACAGGCGTATAAAGAGATTGATATTTTAGTAAACAATGCAGGCTTAGCACTCGGGCTTGAAAATGCACCCGAAGCACATATAGAAGATTGGGAAGTGATGATTGATACAAATATCAAAGGCTTGCTTTATGTCACTAAAGCAGTTTTACCAGTTATGATCAAAAGAAAAAGCGGATATATCTTCAACTTAGGTTCCATTGCTGGCAATTGGCCTTATCAAGGTGGCAATGTTTATGGAAGTACAAAATCTTTTGTGCAACAATTCTCATTCAATCTTCGAAACGATTTGCGAGGCACAAATATACGAGTGACCAACATCGAGCCAGGTTTTGCAAAAACAGAGTTTTCAAATGTAAGATTTAAAGGTGATGATGCAAAAGCAAATGCCATCTATGAGGGAATGGAGCCACTTGTGGGCGACGATATAGCAAATCTTATCTTCACAGTCTCAAAACTTCCTGCACATGTAAATGTCAATTCGCTAGAGGTAATGCCAACTTGTCAAAGCTGGGCAGGACTTTTTATAGAAAGAACTTAATGCTCAAAAAAAAGAGTGGAGGGAAACCCTTCACTCACGCCTGATATCCATTTTCTCTTAAAAGAGCAGACAATTCACCTGGATTTGGAAAGCGATTTACTTGTGACTTAGAAAAGATGCATATTCCATCTACTTCCACATCAAAAATCCCACCAGAACTTGGCACCAACAAAATATCTGCATCAGGATAGAACGACCTTATCTCTTCTTCCGCACGGAAAGCTTTTGGTCTATAACTTCACTGATTGCAATAAATAACATTTACTTGCATAAGACAATCCTTTAAAAATTTTTAGAATTTTAGCGGTTTTTTATTAATGTGCGGTTGAAAACTAATTTTTGGAATCCCAACAAATAACTTTCGCAACGCATTTTGCTTCAATTCACTAAAAAATGATGAAAAACAACTACTGTTCATTTTTGACAAAAATATCTTGCACTTTTCTTATAAAATCATCCAAAGGAGGCAAGTTAAGCTGGCCTTCTCGTTGTTTTTTACCCCACATAGGCTCTGGAAAGTAGGAGTCATTTTCAAATCTAGCCATTATGTGTATGTGTACTCGCGGGAGATAATTACCAAATAGTGCGATATTTATTTTTGTAGGTTTATAGTATTGTAGCATCTCTTGTTCGATAGTAAGCATCGCCTCTAGGATTGCAACTCTTGTTTGCTCGTCACATTCACTAAGTTCGCGATAAGGCTTACATGTGAAGATTTTGAGCCACGGAATTTCGGATTGTTCTACTTCTATATAAAAAATTTTGTTTTCGTATATACGCATGATTATTCCTTAAATCTATCTTTAAAACTGCATTTTTGACAAAGTTCTTCTACGGCTTGTTTGTTTTGGAAGCCTTTGATGATGTTTTTAGCTTTTGGAGAATTTAAAATCTCTTTTAAAGTGCCTACATGTAAGCTCCCTAAAGTTATCATACCCTCACCATCTAAGCAACACGGCACGACTCTCCCATCAGCCAAAATTGCTATTTGTGCGTTGAGTCCGTGACAAAAGCCGTGTGAAAAATGCTCGCTTTGTAAACTTGGCCAGTCAAAATAGTTATCAAAGTGCAAAAGGACTTTTCGTTCAAGACGAAATGTTTTTTTATTTGGTATTATCTTGATGTTAAAATATGCTTCAAGAGCTGCAAATACTTGTTCATTGTAGCTCTTTTCTGTGTTGTCTGCATCCAAATTCCACAGCCGTAGGTTGATAAAAACATCTGCATCGCCTCTTTGCTCATATAACTTGAAAACGCCTTGCATATACGCTTCAAAACTTATCTTGGGTGTATTTTTATTGAAACTATTGAGTGAGATATTTATCTGTTTGAGGCTTGGATGGAAAAGATTTTTATGTCCATTAAGATAAAAGCCACTGGTGGTTATATTTGCTTTAAGATGGTATTTTGATACGATATCAAGGTAGTCTCGAAGATTCGAGAGCGTGAGCGGATCTCCCATTACATGTAGAGCCACTTCTTTTGTGTATTGGTTTGCTTGTGCGAGAATTTGCTCAAAAAAATCCAAAGACATAGTTTTTGTTGGCTGGGTTTGACTTGGACAAAAGCTACATGTAAGCCCACAGATATTTGTAATCTCAGTATAAATTTTTTGGAATCGCATTTGCTTCTTTTTTTGCAAATTATATCCAAACAAAAGGAAATTTTTGAAAAAATATCTCTTTATGCTTACATGTAGCACACTTTTTTTAGGATGTTCTACAAGTGATTACCAATCTCTAGCACGTGCAACACTGAGTAAAAATCCACAGGCGTTTAAAAGTTTTGCTACAACTAAAGGTACGCAATATGTTATAAGTCCAAAAAAACTTGAGAGTGATTTGAGATCTATTGATACAAATATCGCACAACTTTTTGCTGTGCTTATTGGTGAAGCCTCTAAGAATTGGGGCAAAAACAATGTCATAACCCCGAGTCAAAAAGAGTATGTGAAGTATATGCAAAACTACAAAAGCAGGGCGATGGTGGATTTTGATGCTGGAATAGTTCGGGTTGAGAGTTTAGATGGTAAAGAGAGTTTGAAAAAAGCTATCGTAACCACTTTACTGTTTCCGCAAGATCCAAGGAGTGCCGATCTTTTCAATGCAAATGCGATAAAACTCGGCGATACTCCCTATCTTTTGGGCGAAGTAGAGGACGATCAGGGCAAAAATATCCGCTATGAATGGCGGGCAAATCGTTATGCTGATATCTTACTCAAAACAAAATACCAAACGCAAAATATCCAAAATAACGGTAAAAATGAACTTGTGCATTTTGTGCAAATTCCTATGATCAAAGACCATGCAGATGTGCGGGTGAAAAAATTTCAGCCTTTTGTGGAAAAATTTGCGAAAGTGCATGGTGTGAGTAAAAACCTCATTTATGCCATTATCAAAACCGAAAGTAACTTTAACCAATTTGCAGTGAGTAATGCAGGAGCGTTTGGGCTTATGCAGATAGTGCCAAGTAGCGGGGGACGCGATGCGTACGCTTATGCCAAAGGCAAAACACTCACGCCTTCAAAAGAGTATCTTTTCAACGCCAAAAACAATATCGAATTAGGCAGTGCGTATCTTGCGTTGATTGACACAAAATATTTGGAGGGTATTGCAGATCCGCTTTCACGCGAGTATTGTACGATCAGTGCTTACAACACAGGAAGTGGCAATGTATTGCGAACATTTCACAAAGACAAACAAAAAGCAAAAGAACTGATTAACGCCAAAAGTCCCTCTTTGGTGTATAAAACACTCAAAGAGAAACTCCCCTATGATGAAACGAGGAGATATCTCTATAAAGTGCTAGAGAACAAAAAAGAGTTTGTAAAACTCTAAAAATCAGTTGAGACGCCACCATCTTGCAAGAAGTTTGTGTCAAATCGTACTACTTTATTTCTTCCGCTTTCTTTGGCTCGATACAGTGAAATGTCTGCGTATTTGATAGTTTTCCACAAAGAATCTGCGTCATCTGGAAAAATACTCACGCCGATGCTAAGTGTTTTGCTAAAGGCTTGTGCATTTGCAGGTTTGATGCTTTGTTGTTCAAAAGTTGTGCGGATTTTTTGTGCTATTTCTTCGGCTTTATCGCTTGTGCATTGGTGCAAAAGAATCAAAAACTCTTCCCCGCCAAATCGAAAAGCAATGTCAGATTCACGAATAGAGTTTTGCATAATTTTTGAGAGAACTCGGATCACTTCATCGCCTATATCGTGTCCATAAGTGTCATTTACCATTTTAAAATAATCAATATCAATCATCAAAACACCAAAATTTGTTTTAGAGCGTTTTGCTTGTGCAGTAGCTTTGTCAATGTATTCATCAAGATATTTGCGATTATATAAGCCCGTGAGCCCATCGGTTGTAGAGGAGATACGCAAAATTTCTGTAAGGTTTTTGCTTACGATTTCAGGTCTTGCTTCGTTGATATAATTTTCAAAACCAATAAGTCTTTTATGGATTTCTGCTATTTCATTAGCTGTATTTGCATCTACATGTAAGAGTATCTCGATATCACTACTAACGATAAATGGTATACATAGATAATGCGACGATTGTTGGCTACACTGTTCGCAGATATTTGGAAATTGTTCAGAATTCACGACTTGCTTTGTGCGTAAGGCTCGACATTGTGGATTTGGAGTAAAGCAGCCATCATTTTGCATGCCATAAACGATTTGCACACCGATGCTATTTCGCTTATCATGTTCTGCTAAGACAAAGTTGTGTAAATCAAATCTTTGTTCCAATACAGTACCAATGCGTGTATAAACTTGCATCTTATCTTCATCAAATTCGATCGTTTTTTTGAATTTATGCAAATCCGAGATCTCCTTGATGAGGTCTTTGAGTTCGATGAGCATATCTTTTTCATCGCTCCTTTGATGTGCAAGAAAATCTTTGACAGTTGTTTCAATTTGCATGAGTGTATCTTGGAGCTTGTCAAGCAACGAGTTGATCCAGAAGGTAACATTTTTATATTCTTGCGAGTTATTGATGAGTATAACGCGTTTTGAATAATCTCCCTCTTGAGCACTTCCCATGACTTTTGTGATAGATTCAAACAAAACAGCAAGTGGTGAGAGTGAGCGAGAGATGATGATAAAAACTATAAACATCATCACAAGTGAGATAACCAAAACTACAGCAGAAGTCATGATACCATTTACCTTCACATCGGAGATATCGATAATCACGCTTATAGTACCCAATACATCGCCCTCTTTTGCATCATGGCAGCTCAAACAATTTGGATTTGAACTTGAAGAGGCCACATACGGCAGTGTTACACGCAGTTTTGTCTCAGTTGTCGTCTCAAACACATCGCTAAAAGTTTTACCATTTTCCAGAACGCTAGTATCTATGGAATCGCGTGAAATTTCATTTTTAAGCCCCACACCAAATTGCTCAACCACCGAGGGTGATCTTGTAATCCAAAGCTCATCAATATGTGAAGCATTGCTGATTTGTCCCAAAAAATAATCACGATTTGCCATGATTCCATTTACCATATGTGCAGTTAAGCCATCTTTAACGAGTTCTGCTGCGATGAGTGCTTTTTCAGTTGCGCCTTTAAGTCCGATATTTCTGATGTTGATAGCACTTGCTATAAGCAAAACAATATAGGAGATAAAAATAGTCCCCAATACAATCATAGATAGTTTTTTTTTCATCTTCTCGTCTCCTTTTTATTCTACTGTGACTGATTTTGCGAGGTTGCGTGGCATATCGACATCATTGCCGAGTCGAACTGATATCTCAAGTGCTAAAAGTTGCGTGATGATCATCATCTCAAAAAATTCGCTCATAGGATGCGTTTGTTGTGAGGTTTTGATAAAATCATCAGCAAGTGCAAATTCTACAGGCGAGATAGCAAGGATAGTTGCATCTCGCGCACTGAGTTCTTCTACATTACTTTTTGTTTTTTCATAAAGGATCGTTTGCGGCATCAATGCTATGGTAAAAAGTTCACTATCAGCGAGTGCGATAGGACCGTGTTTCATTTCACCAGCAGGATAACCCTCTGCGTGTAAGTAGCTGATCTCTTTGAGTTTAAGCGCACCCTCAAGCGCTAATGGATAAAAGATATCGCGGCCTATGAAGAAAAAACCGTGCCCATGCAGGTATCTTTTGGAGAGTCTTCTTATCTTTTCGTGTAAAAAATCGTTTACATGTAAGCAAAGTGGGATTTTTACGAGTGCTTGTAACTCATCTTCCAATTTTCCTTGTGTTATTGTTTTTTTCATACCGGCTATAAAGAGTGTGAGCATCCACAGTGTGATGATCTGCGTTGCAAAAGCTTTTGTGCTTGCAACACCTTTTTCAATGCCGGCTCGAGTGAGAATAGTAGCATCTGCGAGCCTGACTATAGAAGAATTATCTACATTGCAAATGGCAAGGGTTTTTAAACCAGCATTTTTAGCCATTTTAAGCGCTTCAAGTGTATCAGCTGTTTCCCCACTTTGGCTTATAACTATAAAAAGTGTTTTTGGATCAAGGAGCGGTTCTTTGTAGCGAAATTCACTAGCTATTTCAACTTGAACAGTTGTTTTTGCAAATCGCTCGAAAAGATAAGAAGACACAAGTGCCGCGTGGTAACTCGTTCCACATGCACAGATTTTGATAGCGTGTATATTTGAAAAATCAAACGATTGCAACTCTTCAAATTCTATGGAATTATCTCGCACACGACCCATCATCGTATCGCTCACTACTCTTGTTTGCTCATAAATCTCTTTTTCCATAAAGTAACGATACCCCTCTTTTTGTGCTGAGAGTTTATCTTGTGCGAGTGCTTTGTATGTGGGGACAATTTTTTTACCCCGTTCAAAAAGATCTAAAGTATTGTTTTGTATCCAGCCATATTGTCCATCTTCAAGATAGATAACCTCGTGGGCATACCCTATAAGTGGCGAATCAGCTGAGGCTAAAAATTTTTCACCCTGCGTGTTTTGAGCTACGATAAGTGGTACGGCGTTTTTAGAAAAAAAGATCATATCGGGAGCTTTTTTAGTGATAAGCAAAATCGCATACGCACCTTGTAATCTAGCGATAGTTTGCACGAAAGCTTCACGAACCTCTAAGCCTTGTGTGACAAATCGTTCAAAAAGATGTACGATGACTTCAGTGTCGGTTTGGCTCAAAAACACTAAACCATCAGCCTGTAGTTCCTCTTTGAGTTCACGATAATTTTCGATGATGCCGTTATGTACAACAAAAGAGTATTTGCCCCAATGCGGGTGTGCGTTTGTTTCAGTTGGCTTGCCATGAGTTGCCCATCTCGTGTGTCCTATGCCTATGCCAAACTCTTTAGACTCAAAATTTTGTGTTTTTAATACAAGGTTTGCAAGTTTTCCAGTAGCTTTAAAGGATTGGATATCACCATTTTGCATAACAGCGATGCCAGCACTGTCATAACCTCGATACTCTAATTCTTTAAGTCCTGCAAGTAAAAATGATTTTTTTTCAGATTCTCCTATGTAGCCCACGATACCGCACATATTTACCCCTCTTTTTTAGATAAAAAATTCTAAAATTTTTTGTTTATTTTTGCATAATTCTATCTTTTTTTCGATTAAGATCAGGTTTCTAGCCCTGTTTTTAATCGTGACAATTTTAGCATTTGCAACATCTATGCCCTCCGTATCAAAAATACTCATCATATATGCCATCATTCCTTTTTGATTTTTAGCGTTGATAGTCATTTTTGCGTATGTTTTTGAATGATCACAATCAAGCTTTATCTCACCACTCAAAATGATAGGTTTGGTGAGTTTTGTTGTTTTGTTCATATCAAAACTCTCATCAATGAGTTGTTTTATATATTCAATATCATCATCGCCAACCCGTTCGTTGAACTCGATTTTAAAATATTTTTTGTCGTCAAAAAGCTTGAAAATCTCCATATTGATAAGATCTAAAAAGCTCAATTTTCCCAAAAGATAGCCAAGGTTTAAATCTTTTGATTTGATGATTGAAAGAGTTAAATAAGACTCATTTTCTATCTTACATGTATAGATTGTATCACTTGCGGCGATTTTTATAATTTTCATGATTTCATGCGATTTGTGTTTGATAAAAAAGAGATTAGAATTGATAAGAAAAGTTTTTCTTTGTAAGCTTTTTGGGAGTGCTTGAAATGCCTCGCTTTTTTTGAGAATATTTTCTCGTCTGAGCCTTCTTTTTGTCTCACCCATCAACTCTTTTTTATCGAACATCTCCACGGACAGATTGTAAAGTTCATGCAATAATCGGGCGTTAAAATTTGTATAAATTCCCTTTGCAACGGAATTAAGATCACAATAAGTAAGAATATATAGTAGTTTCAATACCCTAACATCTTCAAGTTTTGAGATAAAAGAGAGAATAACCGCTTCACTATAAATATCTTCTTTTGTAGCGATAGAACTCATAAGCGTATGGTGTTTGATGAGAATTTGCCCAAACTTAATGCCCTCATCACTAAAATGCAGCTTTATGGCGTAAGTTTTAAAGATAATAGCGCCAATATCGCGGTGATCCGCTCTTCTTCCTTTGCCGATATCATGCATGAGTGCAACAAGTTTGATCAATGCTTTGCCCTCACCGCACAGATCATCATAGAGTGCTTTGATAAAAAAATCCTTGATATTTTCTAAATGATATAGATTTAAAAGTGAGTGTTTATCAACAGGGTAAGCGTGGTAGCCGTCAAATTGAGCAAGATTGGTGATGCGTTCAAAAGGTTTAATGAGTTTTGAAAGCACACTAGCATCATAAAGCATACAAAAAGTGGCGTAAACATATTTGTTGAAAAATAACGCTCGAAGTTGTTTGTAAATCTGCTTTGAATTTACAGATGGATAATGTGATCTTCGCACAAAATCAACAAAACTGATGTCATATTGTAGATTTGCAGAGTCAAATTTTGTGAGTTTTGCAAGAATGTCTGTGATATTTGAAGGATTTTGATGTCTCGAAGCCACAACGCATTCATCAATGAGATAGACCCCTTTTTCAATTCGATGTTCTTTTAATTTTTGCAAATTCTTCAGCGAAAAAAGATAGGGCGCTGTAAGTTTTTTTAAAAATATCTGCGTGGTGATGTCGATCGTATGCATAGAAGCAAGCGTTTTCTCACTCAATTGCACCTGTGCATTTTTGAGTTTTTTGTCTATAAAGCCTAATTTTTTTGCAATATCTGGGATATATTCTAAGTTGAGTTTATCCTGTTTTTTTCGCACAGTGATGTGCAGTGCTGAACGCACTCGAAAGAGAAATTCAAGCGCTATGCGGAACTCTCTAAATTCCTCTTCGCTGATATATTTTGGTACAAGATCTTTGAGTTTGGTGATGTTTAAAATGGCTTTTGCTACCCAAAAAAGAGTATTTGTATCACGCAATCCCCCAACACTATTTTTTATATCAGGCTCCATACTAAGGGGATATCTCGTTCGTCTGTCTTTGTGAGCTGCTAATTTTTCTTTTATAAATTCTTTTAAATGATAGTTTCGTATCTTGTGAAGTTCCCTTGAACTCTCAATCCAGATAAATTGTGAGCCAAAGAGAAAGCGAGATTCTAGCATCGCTGTTTTGATAGTGAGGTCGCTATTGCTTGCTGTAAATATATCCTCAATCTTATGAACGCGATGTCCAAGTTTGATCCCAGCATCCCAAATAAGCCGAAGCATAGATTCGATAATCGCCTCTGTATTGTAGCCTCGAATTTCTTTGTAAACGATCATTAAATCTATATCAGAATAGATACATAACTCCTCTCTGCCATAACTCCCCATGGCGATAAGAGCTATGGGGAGTTGGTTTTGAAAAGGAATATAATTGCCAAAAAATTTCCGTAGGGTATATTTGTAGATAAGGATTAAAAAATTATCAATTCTTTTGGTGTGCTTCACAAGAAAATCTTTGCCTTGATTTTCTTCAAAAAGTTTATCTAGTGAGCCTAAGTACTTGCGGATATGGTTTTTAATAAGTTGTGAAATTTCAAATTCACTCGCATTTTTTGCAAATAATTCCTCTATGTGGTAACGCAGTTGCATGGCGATCCTTTGCAAATATAATCGTGCAATTGTAACATTTGTTTTTGAAGAACAGTGACTTTGCGGCACTTTACATGTAAATTCAAGAAATATGGATTATAATTGAAAAATTATTACAAAAAGGATGCAAATGCAAAATAAACCTTATCTCAAAGCATTTCCAGATGCAAACGGATATTTTGGCAAGTTTGGTGGAGCGTTTTTGCCACCACAACTCATAGAGCAATTTCAAAGTATAGAGCAAGCGTATCTTACCATCGGTAATTCGCATGATTTTATCAGCGAGCTTAGGAGTATTCGCAAGCATTATCAAGGCAGACCAACGCCTGTTTATTATGCCAAAAATTTGACCGAAAAAATTGGTGGTGCGAGAATTTATCTCAAGCGAGAGGATCTTAATCATACGGGAGCACATAAACTGAACCACTGTATGGGCGAGGCGCTTTTGGCAAAATATCTCGGTAAGAAAAAATTGATAGCTGAAACAGGAGCTGGGCAACATGGTGTAGCACTTGCGACTGCTGCTGCGTACTTTGGCTTGGAATGCGAAATCCATATGGGCGAAGTGGATATTGCAAAAGAGCATCCAAATGTAACGCGAATGCGTGTTTTAGGTGCAAAAGTTGTCCCTGTGAGTTTTGGTGCAAGAACACTCAAAGAAGCAGTTGATAGTGCATTTGAAGCGTACCTCAAAGATCCGATAAATTCTATCTATGCAATTGGTTCGGTTGTCGGTCCGCACCCGTTTCCCAAAATGGTGCGAGATTTTCAAAGTGTTGTTGGTTTTGAAGCAAGAGAGCAGTTTTTAGAAATGACAGGCAATTTGCCGGACAATCTTGTAGCATGCGTTGGCGGCGGCAGCAATGCTATGGGTTTATTTAGTGCATTTATTGAAGATTCTTGCGAGATGTATGGGGTTGAACCAGCTGGTACAGGCACAAAATTAGGTGAACATGCTGCGAGTTTGACTTATGGAAGCGAGGGCGTATTGCATGGATTTAACTCTATCATGTTGCAAAATGCAGATGGATCTCCTGCTGCTGTACATTCTATAGCAAGCGGGCTTGATTATCCTTCTGTAGGACCTGAACATGCGTATCTAAGTTCTATTCAAAGAACAAAAATAGCCACTGCAAATGATGCAGAAACAATCAATGCTTTTTATACACTTTCACGGCTTGAAGGGATTATTCCAGCGCTTGAGAGTGCGCATGCAATAGCATTTGCTATGAAACTAGCGAGCGAGAAAAAATACGAATCCATTCTTGTAAATCTTTCTGGAAGAGGCGATAAGGATATCGATTTTGTTGTAGAAAATTTTCCACCTGAAAAGTATTGAGTCGCTAAAAGGCGACTCTTTATTTAGGATATTGTAAATTTATTTAGATAGAATGTGATTTTTTAATTTCATATCGAAAGTACTACATGACTCTTATAGAAAAATTAGAAGCAGGGACTCGTTTAAGTTATGAAGATGGCTTGGCTTTATATGAGCTTGATCTCTTTACTCTTGGCAAATATGCCGATGCGAAACGCCAATCTCTTTATGGTAAAAAATCCTTTTTTAACATCAACAGACATATAAACCCCACAAATATCTGTAAAGATATCTGCAAATTTTGCGCTTTCAGCGCCAATCGTAAAAACCCAAACCCTTATACTATGGCGCATGATGAGATACTTGCTATTTTGCAAGATGCTACAAGTCGTGGTATAAAAGAGGTGCATATCGTCTCAGCACATAATCCCCAAACAGGTTTACAATGGTACTTGGATATTTTCAAAAAGATTAAGGAGCAATTTCCACTCTTACATGTAAAGGCGCTTACCGCAGCTGAAGTGAATTTTTTAGCGCAAGAGTATCATTTTTCATACGAAGAGATTTTGAAAAAGATGATCGAAAATGGTGTGGATTCTATGCCTGGTGGTGGTGCTGAAATCTTTGATGAAGGTGTGCGGGATTATATCTGTAAGGGCAAGGTTAGTTCGAGCGATTGGTTGAAAATTCATCAGTATTGGCACAAACTAGGACGCCAATCAAATGCTACAATGCTTTTTGGACATATAGAAGAGCCAGCACATAGAATCGATCATATGCTAAGACTTCGTGATTTGCAAGATAAAACAGGCGGTTTCAATGCTTTTATTCCACTGGTGTATCAAAGAGAAAATAACTATCTTAAAGTAGATAAGTTTTTAAGCTCTAACGAGATTTTAAAGACTTATGCCATAGCTCGTTTGATGCTTGACAATATAGCGCATATTAAGGCGTATTGGGCAACTTCTACAATCAATTTAGCGCTTGTGGCGCAAGAATTTGGAGCTGATGATCTTGATGGAACGATAGAAAAAGAAGCTATTCAATCAGCAGCAGGGGCAAAAAGTGCTAGCGGAATGGAGCTTAAAGACTTTTTAGATCTCATCCAAACAAGCGGATTTATCCCCGTTGAACGCGATAGTTTGTATAATGAGTTACGGGTTTATTGATAAAAGTACCACAAAGGAGGGCATCTTGGATTTTTTTAAATTAAAACAACACGGCAGTGATGTGAAAACAGAGATTACTGCTGGGTTTACAACATTTTTGACGATGATGTATATTGTGCCGGTCAATGCTATCATTATGAGCAAAACAGGTATGGATTTTGGAGCTTTGGTTACTGCTACGGCTTTGATCACCATCTTTTCAACCGTGCTTAACGGGCTTTGGGCAAATACTCCTATAGCGATGTCTGTTGGCATGGGACTCAATGCGTACTTTACTTTTGGTCTCGTGCTTGGTATGAAAATCCCTTGGCAGAGTGCTTTGGGTATTGTTTTTATTTCAGGTATCCTCTTCTTAGCACTCTCATTTACAAAATTTCGTGTATGGATTATGCAGAGTGTACCGCATGATTTGCGTCGCGCTATCAGTGCTGGTATCGGCTCATTTATCGCTTTTATAGGGCTCAAAGAGATGGGTATGGTTGTCGCAAATCCAGCTGTTTTGGTTGGATTGGGGGATTTTAGTAACTCAAATGTACTTTTGGGTGTTGTTGGTTTGATTCTTGTTTTTGGATTTTTTGCATGGCATATAAAAGGCGCTTTTATCCTAGCAGTTTTGGCTACTTCCTTGATCGCTTGGGTAAGTGGACTTGCGGCGTATCCTACGGAATTTTTCTCATGGCCAAGCTCCATCGCACCGATAGCCTTGCAGCTTGATGTTGGTTCAGCCCTTACTCTAGCATTGCTTCCTGTTATCATCACTTTTTTGATCACAGATATGTTTGATTCGCTTGGAACACTCACAGGCGTTGGTTTCCGAGCTGGTATCTTCAAAGATGATTCCAAAGAGTTGCAAAAAACACTTGAAGCTGATGCCGCGGCTACAGTTGTGGGAACGCTTTTTGGAACTTCAACAACTACAAGCTTCATAGAAAGTGCGAGTGGTGTGGAAGAGGGCGGAAGAACAGGACTCACAGCCGTTGCAACGGGGTTGTTTTTCATTTTGACTCTTTTTATGATGCCACTTTTCAAAGCAATTCCAGCCAATGCAATCTACCCTGTCTTGGTGATGGTTGGTGTTTTGATGTTCTCTGAGCTTGCAAATATCAACTTCAAAGATATCTCCATCTCAGTTGCAACTTTTTTAATCGTTGTGATGATGCCACTTACCTACTCTATAACAAATGGTTTAGCTTTTGGTTTTATCGCCTTTTTGATTCTGAAAGTATTGAAACGAGAATTTGCAGATATCAATATAGGCGTTGTCGTATTAGCGGCTATTTCATTGATAGCTTTTATTGTACATTAAACTTTACATGTAAGGAATTTAAGTGCGTTTTTATAGTTATGAAGAGTTTAGAGTTGATGTAAATATGTTAGCAAAAGAGATAAAACCTTATGCTCCAGATGTGATTTTGGCGGTTGCTAGAGGCGGAATGACTTTGGGGCATTTTTTAGCAGAAGCACTTGAGTTGCGAGATCTTTATTCGATTAATTCTGTGCATTATGAGGAAACTAGAAAACTTGATACGATTCAAATTTTCAATATCCCAGATCTTTCGCAAGCTAAAAAAGTAATTATCGTTGATGATATCATCGATAGTGGTGAAACCATGATTGAGATAAAAAGGATTTTGAGTGAAAAATACCCACATGTAGATCTCAAAGTTGCTTCAGTTTTTTACAAAGAAAAAGCGCTATTGCATCCAGACTTTGCTGCGAGAGAGGCAAACGAATGGATAGAGTTTTTTTGGGATTTTCAGATAGACAATTATAAATAACGAGTACTTTTGCAAAAAGTCCAAAACGCTGATTTTATCATCGTCTATGCATGTACCATCTTAGCACTGTGTACGCTTTATGCAGTGCAACCTATCCAGCCACTTTTTGAGAGCGAGTTTTCGCTTACAAGATTTGAGGCGGTTATCTTTACAACTGCCATCATGCTTCCTTTGGGCTTTGCACCTATCTTTTATGGATATATCCTAGAGAGTGTTTCGCTCAAGCGATTTTTGCGTAATGCTATCTTGCTTTTGGGTATCTTGGAGTTGCTTTTTGCAGCAAGCGATACATACCCGCTTTTACTGTTTATTCGGGCATTGCAAGGATTTTTGATTCCCGCAATTCTTACATCTTTGATGAGTTATATCTCTTTTATCACACCAAAAGAGTTGGTGCAACAAGCTATTGGGTATTATATCGCAGCGACTATTTTTGGGGGTTTTATCGGCAGATTGCTGAGTGGCATTTTGAGCGATCTTTTTGGCTGGCGTGTATTTTTTATGCTCCTTGGATTAGCACTTTTGGTGATGTATGGATTGCTTATTTATCTTAGTGAAGAGGCAAAAGTAAGTTTTGTTAAACCAAAAGCAAAAGAGATCCTAGATATCTTACATGTAAAGCCTTTTGCTACTATATTTGCGATGATGTTTCTTATCTTTTTCGTTTTTCAAGCAGTGTTAAACTTTTTACCATTTAGACTCACAAGTATGAGTTCGCAGATAGGATTTGGTAAAGTTGGCTTGATGTATGCTGGCTATATCATAGGATTTGTGATCTCTGTGCGTGTTTTGTGGCTCATCAAATTTTTCAAAGGTGAAACAAGAGCTATCATCATCGGTATTTTTATCTATCTTGCGAGCTTACAACTTTTTTATATAGGCAATTATGCTGTTTTATTTGTTGCTATGTTTGCTTTGTGCGCTGGTTTTTTCATCATCCATTCTGTGGCATCTGGACTTATCAACAAGTTAGCTCATGAAAAAAGAGCTATCTCAAATGGCTTGTATCTCTCTTTTTACTACGCAGGTGGTGCTTTTGGTACTTTTGCCCCCGGTGTATTTTTTCAATATCTAGGTTGGAACGCTTTCATTGTTTTACTCTCAACCATCGTTTTTGCATCACTCTTTTTTGCTTTTAAAGTCAATAAAAACTAAAAAAATCTTCCTAATTTTTGGCAACAATTATGATTTGAATAGAAAGTTTTTTGAAATAATGCACGAAATTTTTTCACAACAACCTCAAAGTTTTTTTAATGTTATAGCCAATTATAAACACATCAAGCAAGCTTTAATTTTTCTATGTATTTTATGCACAAAATAGCCAGAAATACGGCTTTAAAACGATTTTTTTATTAGTTAAAATTAATCAAAAAAAGAGTACAATCACGAAATTTTTATGATAGGTTTTCTATGCAAAAGAGCAAAAATACCTTTTCAATGTTTAAAGCTATCGCTCTTGTTGTTGGAGCAAATTTGCCTTTTGTTGCACCGCACCATATCGTGCGACTATTTTTAGTGATGGGTGTAGCGTCTGTGCTTTTAAAATTTTGGACGAGGGTGTGATGATTACTTTTTCTCTTGTTCCAAGCACTAGCACTTTGCGTTTAGCAAAGATCAAAGAATTTCTTGCCTTATTTGAACTTGAATGTAGTGAAGATGTTGAATCTTTTGTGGTTGCAAAAGAGGATGCAAAGATAATAGCTTGCGGAGGAATAGCTGGAAAAGTTTTGAAAGATATCGCTATTGATGGGCTTTATCAAGGCAAGCACCTTGCGTTAAAATTGATGAGCGAACTCTTACATGTAGCCTATGAAGCAGGCAGGCAAGAGCTTTTTTTATTTACAAAACCTTGTTATGTGGAAGTATTTGAGGATTGTGGTTTCAAGTATATAACGCAAGCAGCTAAAACGATAGCATTGATGGAAAACCACCAAAACTTAGAGCCGTATTGTAAATCACTACGAGCATTGAGGGTAAAAGGCAACAAGATAGGCTCTCTTGTAGTCAATTGCAATCCTTTTACGCTAGGGCATCTGCATCTTGTAAAAAGTGCTTGTGCTACTTGTGATTGGGTGCATTTGTTTGTAGTGAAAGAGGATGCTTCCTATTTTCCTTATGTTACAAGACTCGCTTTGATTCGCGAAGGGTTGGAGGGAATTAAAAATCTTACAATTCATGAAGGATCAGATTATATCATCTCAAAAGCGACTTTTCCAACTTATTTTATCAAAGATAAACGCAAGATAGACTCACTTTTTACCGAGCTAGATCTCAATCTTTTTCGTAATCATTTAGCCCCTCAACTTGGTATAACGCATCGTTTTGTGGGGGAAGAACCGTTGTGCGTAGTAACGCACGAGTATAACCAGCAGATGAAAAAGTGTCTTGCGCAAGTAGGTGTTATGCCAAGTATAGAGGTGGTCGAGATCAAGAGAATATACCATGCAAATGAGCCTATATCGGCATCAAGAGTTCGCAAAGCGATGCAAGATGGGGATATTGAACTTATCTCGCATCTTGTTCCATCAAGCACACTTTATGCTATTCAAAATATACTTAAAAAACAGGAGAAATAATGCAACAAAATATAATTCCATCACATGCAGGTACGCTTGAATCAAGTGATTTGTTTGTAAGAATTTTGCCTAAAAAAGAGGGCGGTGTGAGCATTGAGCTTGAGAGTAGCGTGTGTGAAATCTACGCTGATGCGATCAAAAAAACTGTGTTAGAATGTGCCAATGCTTTTGGTGCAGATGGAATGAGTATAATCGTGCAAGACAAAGGGGCGCTTGATTATGTGATCAAAGCGAGGGTGCAAACAGCACTTTTGCGAGCATTTGGTATGAATGAGCTAGATTGGAGTGTATTATGATACAACAAAAGCTCAGAAGAAGTATGCTTTTTGTGCCAGGCTCGAATGTCTCTATGGTGTGTAATGCTTTTATCTACCAACCAGATACTGTGATGTTTGATCTTGAAGATTCAGTTGCATTGAGTGAAAAAGATTCTGCAAGATTGTTGGTGTATCACGCTTTGCAACATTTTACATACAAAGATATAGAAACCGCTGTGCGAGTCAATCCGCTCAATACGCCTTTTGGAATTTTGGATCTTGAAGCGGCTATCAGAGCTGGCGCGGACATCATTAGATTGCCAAAAACAGATAGCGTTGATGATGTGCTTGAGATGGAACAAGAGATAGCTGATATCGAAAATCGTATCGGCCGTCAGAAAAAAACAATGATGCTTGCTGCTATTGAAAGTGCTTTAGGAGTTGTCAATGCTGTAGATATCGCAAGATCTTCAAAAAGATTGATGGGCATTGCTTTGGGAGCCGAGGACTTTGTGCGTGATTTGCGAACACAACGCACCAAGGCAGGGAGCGAACTTATGGCAGCTCGAAATCAGATATTGCTTGCAGCACGGGCAGCGAAGATCAGTGCTTTTGACTCTGTTTTTTCTGATGTCAAAGATAAAGAGGGTTTTGTGTATGAAGTAAATTATATCAAGGGTTTAGGTTTTGATGGCAAATCACTCATCAATCCAAACCAAATTCCATGGTTACATAAGGCATTTGAGCCGTCAATTGAAGACATAACATGGGCGCAAGAAGTTTTAGAAGCCGCAAAAGATTCCAAAATACGAGGTCTCGGTGTTGTTTCTATTGATGGTAAAATGGTTGATGCACCCATCATCGCAAGAGCTCGCTGGATAGTGGATTTAGCAAAGGCTTCAGGCGTATTAGGAGAAGAGGTATGAATAATTTAAAAACCTTTACATGTACAGAAAAAATCAAGGGTGAAAACAGAGAAACAAAACTCTTTACTACCATACAAGAAGCGATAAAAGCATCTTGTTTGCAAGATGGTATGACGATTTCATTTCATCATGCTTTTCGTGGTGGCGACTTGATTCTCAATAAAGTCATCGATATCATTGCCGCTATGGGATTTAAGGATCTTACTTTGGCTTCAAGTTCGCTTGCAAGTATTCACGATACGCTCATAGCACACATCAAATCAGGTGTCATAACACAAATCTACACCTCAGGTTTGCGTGGTAAACTTGGAGAAGCTATCTCCCATGGACTGATGGAAAAACCTGTGCATATTCATTCGCACGGTGGCAGAGTACATCTCATCCAATCTGGCGAACTCAATATTGATGTTGCTTTTGTAGGCGTGCCGGTAAGTGATGTTTTCGGCAATGCAAATGGACATTCGGGTCGTTCAAAATGTGGTTCACTTGGTTATGTTATGAGTGATGCACAGTATGCAAAGCATGTGATTATTCTCACAGAAGAGTTAGTGGCATATCCAAACAAACCCTCATCCATTTCGCAAGATCAAGTAGATAGCGTCGTGGTAGTGGACGCTGTAGGAGATCCTGCTAAGATAGGTGCTGGTGAAACCCGTATGACATCTAATCCAAAAGAGCTTATGCTAGCACGCCTAACAACCAAAGTGATCGAACACTCGGGACTTTTTAAAGAAGGTTTTAGTTTGCAAACAGGCACGGGCGGAGCTTCCTTGGCGACTACAGTATTTTTGAGCGAAAAGATGGAATCAAAAGGTATAACCGCTAGTTTTGGACTCGGCGGGATAACGGGAACCATGGTATATATGCTCAAACGAGGCTTGATTAAAAAGCTACTTGATGTGCAAAGCTTTGATGAGTTTGCAGCAAAATCACTCGGTGAAAATGAAAATCATATCGAAATTTCAGCCAATGAATATGCAAATCCAAGTTCAAAAGGTGCAGCCATCAAGCAGCTTGATATCGTCGTTTTAAGCGCACTTGAAATTGATCTTGATTTTAATGTCAATGTTATCACTGGCTCAAAAGGACTATTGCGTGGCGCATCTGGCGGACATTGCGATACAGCAGCTGAAGCAAAACTTTCTATCATCGTAGCCCCACTCACTCGCGGTAGAATTCCAACAATAACCAAAAGGGTAAATACGATAGTAACCCCAGGTTCAAGCGTTGATGTGGTTGTAACAGATCAGGGCATAGCGGTACATCCAAGACATCCAGAGCTTGCGGCGGCACTCAAAAAAGCAGGGCTTATTGTGTTGGATATGCACGCACTGTATGAAAAAGCGATGGCATTGTGCGGTGAACCGCAAGAGATCAAATACACAGACAAAGTGGTTGCACTCATCCGCTACCGCGATGGTTCCATTATCGATGTGGTGCGACAACTCGCCAAATGATAGACCAAGCATGCCCACTGAGTATTATTTTAGCTAACAAAGAGGAGCGTGCTAGAAGACAAAAAGAGCTTTTAGTACGCAACAGTGGATGTTTTCTCATCTCTTTGAGTATCAATACCCCAAGTGCCATCAAACTTTCTCTAGCTTCATTGGTGATTTATGAAATTGCTTGTCAAGCTATAGACTCAATACTCACGCAAAATGGTTTTGAATGTCTTGCGGTACAAGAGCAAAAAGCATTAAGTGGCGCTGAAAAACTCTTTACATGTAGAGGCGATGCGAGGGCTTTCAAGATACTTACATGTAAGCTTGAAGTAAAACACCCGCTAGGACGACTGATGGATATTGATGTGTTTGATCCAACGGGAGTTTTACTTTCAAGAACAGATTTTGGCTTTGAAAAACGGCGTTGTTTGCTATGTGAAAATGAAGCTTTTGTCTGTGCAAGAGAGCAAAAACACTCTTATGCTACGCTCAATGCTTCTATTAAAAAATTAGTATGGCAGTATGCAAATGAGCATTATATTGCACTTGCATGTGAACTTGCTATGCAAACAGAAGTACAACTCACCCCAAAGCCAGGACTTGTAGATAGCAACAATAGCGGCGCACATAGTGATATGAATATACACACTTTTTATGCAAGCATACAAGCGATAAAGCCCTTTATATCAAGCTTTTTAGCAGCAGAACCACTTGATTTTGCGACACTTCGCACCATCGGCATTGCATGTGAAAAAGCAATGCTCAAAGCGACACATGGCATCAACACACACAAGGGTATGATCTTTTGTCTCGCACTTTTTTGTGGTGCTATCCAACAGTTACAAAAAAGAGGGGAAAAGCTTACATGTAAGCACATGCAAGAACAAATAAAATTGCTTGCCAAAAATCTTGTCAAAAAAGATCTCATTGATCAAAACCAACATAGTGCAGGTGCGAGATATTTTGCTCATAGTGGACATGCCGGCATCAGACAATACGCCCAAGAAGGCTTTATGATAGTCTTTGCAGGAAGTGTGCCATTTTTTCAAAAACAAAGCCAATACCATGAACAATCACACGCCCTCAAACTTACCATGCTCTGGCTCATGGCAAATCTCATCGACACAACACTCTATGCAAGAGGCGGCGATGCAGCGCTTTTATATGTACAACAAAAAGCAAAAGATTTGCTTACATGTAAGTACAAAAACGAAAAAGAACTTAATGCAAAACTTTATGAATTTGATGCCGATCTCATAGCTAAAAACCTCTCAGCAGGAGGCAGCGCAGACCTCCTAGCCCTCACATGGCTAGCCAGCAAACTTCTTGAGGATGAGACCAAGAATTAATGGGGACAGAGAATTAATGGGGACAGGCTACTTTTTTATAAATCAAAAAAGTAGCCTGTCCCCATTAATTTCCCATTTGGTATAAATAGCTCAGCCTTTTTCATAATACTAAAATTATGCCATATTTGACATATATAATTATAAATACTATAATTAAGTCAAATATGGCAGGAATAACAATGAAGAAAATAAATAGCACTGATGAATTAGGATTAGAAATACAAAAAATTAGAAAAGAACAAAAAATGTCAAGAAAATCTTTAGCACGACTAGCTGGTGTATCCGAACGAACTATTAGTCGGCTTGAAAATGGTGAATTAATTGATGTTGGCATCACTAAAATATTTTTCATCCTTGATATTCTAAATAGAGCAATCGAAATTACATCAAGCAGTAGAATTTTAACACTTGATGAGCTCAACCAAGGGAAGACATATTGACCATGAAAAAATTAAAAATCTTTTCAAATAAAAATGAGATAGGAAAATTAATTTTTGACAAAAAATTTGAATACTCTTATAACGATAATCCCTCGACTCTTCTATCTATTACCATGCCTAATCGACCCCTTTCATATGTAAGTGATTCAATCCCACCTATTTTTGAAATGAATCTCCCCGAAGGTGCACTGAAAGAAAAAATAAAAAATCATTTTGGAAAAATAGAACCAGTTAATGATGTAAGACTGCTTGAAATAATTGGCCCCTATGTTTTAGGAAGAATTAAAGCAGGCTCAGCTAGTGATATGCAAGAAACTCAAATAAAATTAAATGAATTGCTTGAACCAAAAGAGGGATACTTTGAAAGTATTATGGAAAAATTTGCTATTCGCTCAGGAATTTCAGGCGTACAACCAAAACTTTTAGTAGATATTAAAGATGCTAGAACATTAAAACTAGAACACTATATTGTTAAATCTTGGACAGATGAGTACCCTGAGTTGGCACTCAATGAATACTTTTGTATGAGTGCATGTAAAAAAGCAGGACTTAGTACTCCCAATTTTTATTTAAGCAATGATCGAAAAATGTTTATTATGAAGCGATTTGACTTTGAAGAAAATGGCGACTATTTAGGGTTTGAAGATATGTGTGTCTTGCTTGGTAAAAATACAGATGAAAAATACAATGCAAGTTATGAAGATGTTGCTAAAGCATTCAAAAACATAACGGGCTCTAAAAAAGATATGCATCAATTTTTTAAAGCACTAATAATGAATCATTTGCTAAGAAATGGAGATGGTCATTTAAAAAATTATGGTGTAGTGTATAAAAAATACCCTGAAATAAATGATATTCAGATGGCTCCAATCTATGATGTTGTATCAACAGCGGTTTATTTACCAAAAGATGTACCTGCCTTAAAAATGTCAGGAAGCAAAATATGGTGGAAGCTAAAAACATATGAAAAATTTGGAGTTAATACTTGCAAGTTAACAAAAAAGGAAATAATAGCCATTGTTGAAGAATGTGAGAAAGCGGTGCTGAGTACAATCGTGGATGCATTAAACTATAAAGAAAAACATCCAGAATGTGAAAATTTCATTAATGTGCTTATTGGCACATGGCTAACATCATTACATACAAATGAAAATCACTATAAAGCCATAGCAAATGAAGCAAACCAGCCATTGAGTTCTCAAAAATATTTAATATAAACAAAAAGCTCTGTAGCGGGTACATTGCCTACTAATGAGCATTGGTATGCAAATTTTACAAACAGTAGATGTTATAAAAAAGTAGCCTGTCCCCATTAACCCCGATTAATCTAAATTTTTATAAGCACTCTCACGAGTAGTTACATGTAAAACCAAAATCACAAGCTTATTTTCGTATTTTTTATATATCAATCTATACATACGAAGTTTTAAGCGGTAGATAATCTCTTTTTGACCTTTAAGCTTTTTTATCTTGCCAGATTGCATAAGAGATTTTTCATATTCTGCATTAAAATTTTGAGCAAAATCATATAAAGAATCACGAATAAAAGTTATATCAGCTTTATCAATAACTTTAAAATCTTTCTTTACAGTAGTAGCAAAATCAATTTCGTACATCCAAACCCAATTCTTTAAAAAATTCATCCATAGAAACAGTTTTAAAATGAGGATCGTTAAGCCTTTTTTCTGCTACTCTTATATCAAGATAATCAAAGTACATCTCAAGAGCAGAAGCGATAATGTGACTTTTTTTCTCATTCAACTCTTCAGCATAGCGAGTTATATCATTGTTTAAAGAAGTAGGTAGTGTGATGTTTAATCTAGTAGTATTCATAGTTTTGTCACTCCTTTTTATGTGTATAATTATACACTATTTTTAAACAATAAGGGGTGCGACTTTTTCGAATCCTATATAAAGCATTACAAAAGGTGGGACATATACAATTGCAGTATGTCAAAAAGTAGCCTGTCCCCATTATTCTCCATTTAAATTAATTGCTATTGTACACATTTTAATTTGAAAAGTTGGGACGAGAAAAATTTATTTTATTTAAACACTCAGAAGAAGCGTGCATAAAATCTAAAAACTCATTATTATGACAACCAACCTTAGATGGATAAAAAGAACCATAGAGATTCACTTTATATTTATTTGACAATTCTATTACTAAATTTTCCATAGTCTCAATATGCTTGACTGGCTTAGTTACCCCTGCTTTAAAAACATTTGGATGATAAGGAGTTAAGATAAAATTCACTTCGATACCATCTTTTTGAAACAGTTGAATCAATTTTTCAAACAATACCAAAGCCTGAGTCTCATACATATTACCACTAATTTTATAATCTCCGCCACCAATTTTTATAGTTTTGATTACATTTTTAAACTTCACAATATCAGCGCTAGAATATAAATGACTTCCATCTTTTAGTTTAAGAGGTTCTTTATATCCATGCTCAAAAATGTATGACTCATTCGGAAATTCAATTTGAGATGTTTTAAATGTAAATTTTATCTCCTTCATGCTCGTCAATAAATATTCTAGGTTAAAAAGATTTTTGAAAAGCGAAAGCTCGTAGCCATAGTTATTGCGCTCTTTCTTTTTACCCTCAAGCGTACTTAAAAAATTGTTATATTGAAATTGATGCATCAAATATCTTGTGTCCATATTGAACTTAAATGTCCAAGGGTCTATGCCGATAAAAATCTTTTTTGGCATTTTTTGGTTTGTTAAAGCAATGTCTGAAAATACAAATAAATCTTCTATGCTCCCTCCACTAACACCGAGGTTTAAAAGTTTCGGACAAACTTGTTCAATATTTCCTATATTTCTAACTTGAGAAATTTGCATAATATGGCTTGAACCAAATACCGCGCAATCAAAATTTCCAGCATATTTTGCCATAGATGCCTTAACAACTCTTTCATTCCATCCAGTGGCAACAAGACCATTTTCGGAGCTAAATAATGCCTCAGAGTAAGCATCAGCGTTGCTAGAAAAGTATTTTTTCAAATATATATAGCCAGGATCAACCACATAATTCACACCGCCGACAAATCCAACAATCAAAAACGCAAACAGTCCAACAAAAGCTATAAATTTTTTACTACTCATTAAAAACCTTAAAAATTAAAATATAAAAATTCGCTCACTTTTGTAAGCGATAAGATGCCAAATGAGAGCAAAAACGCAGTAAAAACCGCGACTTTTTTATTTGGAGTGAAAGATTTCATTTTTTGCATTGAGTTTTTGAAAAGTAAAACAAGCGCCAATGTTCCCAATATCCACGCAATAGTCATTTTTGAGCCACTAATATTCTCAAACATTCCTGCAAAGGTAATTCCATATTGAGTTAAAAAACCTAGTTTTGATTGCAACATTGGGTGTAAAACTACATTATCCAAACTAACCATCCCACCTAAAACTTTCACTGCATCCTCCCACTCTTTAGCTCTAAAAAATACCCAAGAGATATTGATAAAGTTAAAAGTTATGAGCCAAGCTAGCCAACTCCATAATTTAAAGCCTATTTTTTGCCATAGCCTATGAAGCACCAAAGCTATCCCATGTAAAAATCCCCAAAATACAAAAGTCCAAGCAGCTCCGTGCCACAATCCTCCAAGTAAAAATGTGATAAGAAGATTGTTGTATGTTCCAAAATTCCCTTTACGATTTCCGCCAAGTGGGATGTAGATATAGTCTTTTAAAAATCTACTAAGTGTGATATGCCATCTTCTCCAAAAGTCCTGAATATCAATAGCTTTGTATGGACTGTTGAAGTTTATGGGTAGTTTAATATTAAAAAGTAGTGCAGCCCCTATCGCCATATCTGTATATCCACTAAAATCAAAATAAAGTTGAAAAGTATACGATAAACTTGTAGCCCACGCTTCAAAGAGTGCAAGAATAGTTGCATTGTCAAAACCAGCTGTTGCCCACACTGCAAATGTATCAGCTATAACTACTTTTTTAAATAATCCTATAGAAAATATAAAAAGTCCTAAAGCAATATTTCGGTAGTTTTTTACTTTGTTCCATTTGGATGCAAATTGTGGCATCATCTCCTTATGATGAACAATTGGTCCGGCGATAAGCTGAGGAAAAAATGTCACAAAAATCGCATAGTTTAAAAAATCATACTCTTTTGTTTCTCCTCTGTAGCTATCTACCAAATAAGCTATTTGTTGAAATGTAAAAAAGCTGATTGCTAGCGGCAAGGCTAAATGAAGCAACTCAAACCCACTTTTCGTAGCAAGATTGATATTGGTTATAAAGAAATCACTGTATTTGAAGTATCCTAAAAGTGCTAGATTTCCCACTATCCCAAATGTAAGGAGTTGTTTTTTACTTATCTTTTTTTGCTCTTTAGTTTGTGTCATAGAATTTCCTATGATAAAATTTAAAAGCATACTCGCTAGTATCAAAGGAAGATAAACGATATTCCACCAACTATAAAAAAATAGTGATGCAAATACTAAAAAACCTTTTGAAGCAGTGGCAAGTCGTTTTGAGTTAAGATAAAAATATATAAAAAATGTAATTGGTAAAAATAAAAAGATAAATTCGTAGGAGTTAAAGAGCATCTGTTCCTCAATTTTTAAGTTTTTTAGAAAATAGTTTTCGATTATATATGATTAAAGCAAAATATTTGCTTTAAAAGTATAAAAAAAGATATATATTTGCGAATTTGAGTAACAGAATTAATCATATAAAATTTTTTTATGAAATTAACTCAACAAGACATGGCAAGATTGCTAAATATTACGCCGATGACACTTAGAAACTGGCGAAAAGAAAAACCTTATTTGTATGACATAATCATAAAAGGCTTTGCGTTTGAAGAGGCTGTTAAAAAAACGCAACAAAATGCCGATGAGCTAAAAGCTTTGGAAGAGCAGTTTCAAACGAAAAAGATGCATTGACAAAATAACTCAAAAAGTATATACTTTAAAATATATACTTTTACAAGGAGATGTCATGAGCGCTGTCGCAAAACTGTTTAAAAATGGTCAAAGCCAAGCGGTGAGATTGCCAAAAGGGTTTCGATTTGAGAATCAAGAAGAACTTTTTATAAAAAGAGTAGAAGATGGCATTATTTTGATGCCAAAAAACGACAAAAGCGTGTGGGATCATATGTTTGATAGACTTGATGAATTTTCTGATGATTTTATGCAAACAAGAGTACAACCAGTGCAAAAAAGAGAGAATTTATTTTGAAAAAGCAGATGCTTGACACCAATATCTGCATCTATATCATCAAAAATAAGCCGCAAAATGCGAGAGAAAAATTTAAAGAGTTTGATGTAGGCGATTTGGTTCTCTCAAACATCACGGTAAGTGAACTTTACTATGGGGCATATAAAAGTGAGCATGTAGCAAAAAATCTTTTAGCGTTGGAGCATTTTCTAAAACCCTTTGATATTTTAGAATACGGCATAAAAGCCTCTGTTGCCTATGGAAAAATAAGAGCAGATTTGGAAAAAAGAGGGCAAACTATAGGTGGTCTTGATATGATGATAGCCGCCCATGCGCTTTGTCACAACATGACACTTGTAACAAATAACACAAAAGAGTTTCAAAGAATAAAAGAGTTAGAACTTGATAACTGGGTGTGAATAAAATTAATGGGGACAGGCTACTTTTTTATGAAATCAAAAAAGTAGCCTGTCCCCATTATTTTTATTTTATTGTGTGTTTAGTTTTTTGGACACTAGTTCGTTGAGTACGCTTGGGTTGGCTTTTCCATCTGTCATTTTCAGTACTTGCCCTATGAAAAAGCCTACGAGTTTAGTATTTCCGGCTTTAAATTTTGCAACATTGTCCGGATTGTTGGCTATAACTTCATCGATGAGTGGGATGATGATGGTAGGGTCACTTATCTGTGCTAAACCTTTTTTTTGCACGATAGCATCGGGACTTGCTTTGCTATCAAGCATCTCTTCAAACACTTGTTTTGCTATTTTATTTGAGATGGTTTCATCATCTACCATTTTTACAAGCTGTGCAACTTGATTTGGAGTAATTTGTATAGTTTCGTTTGTTTTGAACTCTCTTGCAACTTCGTTGGTGATGATATTTGCCAAGCTGATGGGCGAATGTAAAACTGATAGTGCCTCTTCAAAAAAGTTTGATAGTTGAGTGTCTCGTGCGAGAATATTTGCTATCTCATGGTTAAGCCCTAGTTCATTTGTGTACCTAGAAAAGAGGGTGAGTTCAGTTTCACTCATAGGATCTGCCTTGCCCTCGATAACTACTTTTTTTGTTTGTGTTGGTTTTGTGGCAGGCTTTTTCGTTTCAGTTTTTTTTGCCCATGAGTCTTTCAGCCCCACGATTTTATTGAAAATGGGATGCTCGCTTGTGTAGTCTATCGGGTCTGCGTAAAAATAGCCTTGTCTTTCAAACTGAAACCGTTCATCTGGTTTTTCATCTATAGCCGCAGGCTCTATGAGCGCATTTTTGATGATGCGTAAAGAATCTGGATTGAGATCTTCTAAACCCTCTGGCGTGTCAGTTTTGTAAAGTCTTTCATAGAGTCGTATCTCGGCTTTTTTTGCATGCCTACCACTTACCCAGTGGATAGCACTTTTTACTTTGATCCCGCTTGTGTCATCACCGCTTTTTGAATCTGAATGATACTGTACTTTTATCTCAACTATCTTGCCGTTTGCATCTTTGATGATTTGCTTACATGTAATGATATAAGCATGCTTGAGTCGTACGCTTTGATTGGGTGTGAGGCGGTAGTATCCTTGTGGCGGATTTTCCATAAAATCATCTCGTTCTATGTAGATCTCTTTGGAAAATGGAAGTTTTCTATAACCCTCTTTCGCTACATCGTGTGGATAGTATGATGCCTCTATTTCTTCTGTTTTATTGCTATCAAAATTTTCAATAGTGACTTTGAGCGGATCAAGTACGCACATCACTCGTGGTACTTTTTGGTTGAGATCGTCTCGGATACAAAATTCAAGTTGGGCAACATCAACCATCGAATTGGCTTTGGCAATGCCGATTTGCTCGCAAAAATTGAGAATCGCTTCAGGCGTATAGCCGCGTCTTTTATATCCAGCAATCGTAGGAAGTCTTGGATCATCCCAGCCATTTACGAAGCAACCATTTACAAGTTCGAGTAGTTTTCGTTTACTCATAACGGTGTAATTTATATTTAATCTTGCAAATTCGTATTGGTATGGACGGGTTTTTTCAGGTTCAAGCGTATCGAGTACCCAATCATATAATTCTCGGTTATTTTCAAATTCAAGTGTACAGATAGAATGCGTTATGCCCTCGATAAAATCCGATAGACAATGTGCAAAATCATACATCGGATATACGCACCATGTATCGCCTGTTCGAAAATGGTGTGCATGGCGGATGCGATAAATAAGCGGGTCACGCATCTTCATATTTGCAGCACTCATATCTATCTTTGCTCGCAGTACATGCTCGCCATCTTTGAATTCGCCATTTTTCATACGCTCAAAAAGATTTAAATTTTCTTCGATACTTCGTGTGGCATACTTACTTCTCGTACCACTTTGAGTGACAGTACCACGCAACTGTCGTATCTGTTCTTCGCTTGCACTATCCACATATGCTTTGCCTAACTTGATGAGTTTGATGGCGTATTCGTAGAGTTTTGGAAAATAATCACTTGCAAAAAAGAGATTTTCTCCCCATGTATATCCTAGCCAAGTTACCGCATCTTTGAGCGCTTCTACAAAACGCATATCTTCTGTGGTTGGGTTGGTGTCATCCATGCGTAAGTTACAATGTCCGCCAAAAGCACGAGCAATACCAAAATTGATGGAGATAGATTTTGCATGTCCGATGTGGGGAAAACCATTTGGTTCAGGAGGAAATCTCGTTACTACAGTTTTATATTTTTTTGCTTCTAAATCTTCTTTGACTATCGTGCGTAAAAAATCTTTGCCTTCGCTCATGATTGTTAAACCTTTTTATAATATCCATTTTAAAAGACTTATTTTACCATCGTTTTTATTAATCGCACTGTAATATAGCTTACATGTAAGGATTTTTCCTTACATGTAGCTGACCTTACGCACTTTTGTAAAAAAGTTCGTAAATACCTCTCATTTTCTCGAAAAGTACCCTTTTCGTAGCTTTAGTGCGTAACATCGGATGTAAGTAATGCTTTGTTTAGTTCGCCAGCTCAGATCGTACTATTTTTACAGCTTTGATCATATTTTCAAGGCTTGGTTTTACCTCTTCCCACTTTCTTGTTTTTAAACCGCAATCTGGATTGATCCATAGTTGCTCTTTTGGCAAAACTTCTAGTAAAAGTTTGATTTGTGTTACGATTTCATCGACACTAGGAACGCGAGGAGAGTGGATATCATACACTCCTGGGCCTACTTCTTGTTTATAGCCTGTTGCTTTGAAAATTTTTAACAATTCATTGCCACTTCGTGCGGTTTCAATTGAGATAACATCAGCATCCATCGCTTCAATAGTTTTGATGATATCGTTAAATTCGCTATAACACATGTGTGTATGAATTTGTGTGTGTGCATATGCGGGGGCTACGGCTATTTTGAAATCTCTCACTGCCCAATCTTCATAAGTTTTGATTTGTGCTTTTCGTAGTGGATATCCTTCTTTGAAAGCAGCTTCATCAACTTGTATGATTTTTATGCCTGCTTTTTGCAAATCATTGATCTCATCACTCAATGCCACAGCTATCTGTTTTGAAACTGCGTCGCGTGGTAAATCATCACGCACAAATGACCAGTTGAGAATCGTTACAGGGCCTGTGAGCATACCTTTCATAATTTTGTCAGTTTTACTCGCAGCATAAGTAATCCAATCAACGCTCATCGCTTTTGGTCGGCTGATATCCCCATAGATAAAAGGCGGTTTTACGCAACGACTTCCATAGCTTTGTACCCAACCATTTTGGCTAAAACCGTATCCTTTGAGTTGTTCACCAAAGTACTCAACCATATCATTCCGTTCAGGTTCGCCATGCACTAAAACCTCAAGCCCACATTCTTCTTGAAATGCAACACATTCATCTATATAGTTTTTCATTACGCTTTCGTAGTTTTCTTGTGAGATAAGTTTTGCTTTGAAATCTCTTCTAGCTTTTCTAAGCTCGGGAGTTTGAGGGAATGAGCCTATAGTTGTGGTTGCAAGATCGCTGTATCCTAAGTGTTCTTTTTGAATCTTGATTCTTTGCTCATAAGGTTCTTTTCTAGCAAAAAGCTGTAGATCAGCAACTCTTTTTTGCACTGATAAATCGTGGATGAGTGAGGATGTTTTTCTATTTGCGACACTTTTTTGATTTGCTTTGAGCGTTTCTTGCTGTGCGTCGCTTAAGCCATTTTTGCCTTTTGCAAAAAGTGTGGTGTTGAGTTTAATTTCATCTAATTTTTCAAGTGCATAACTCAACCAATCCTTGATTTGTGGATCCATTTTGTTCTCATGCAAAAGTGTAAAAGGTACATGTAGGAGTGAACAAGAAGAGGAAACAATGATGTTTTCTTTTGGCACGATTTGTGCGATTTGTTCCAATAACTCTTGTGTTTTTTGCACATCATTTTTCCAGATATTTCTACCATCGATTACGCCTGCTACGAGTTTTTTACCACTTGAACTGATAGCGTTGAGGCTTGAGAGATTTTCTTTGCCATATAAAAAATCCAAGCCCAATCCCCAGATAGGCGTGTTGGTGAAGATCTGTGTTGCTTCATTTGTGTGTTCAAAATAACTCATCACGATGATATGCAAATTTTCATTTACATGTGAAAGTTTGTCATAAGTTGGCTTGATGAGACTCAAGATTTTTGGTTCCTGATCTTTTGCAAAAATAGGCTCATCGATTTGGATATACAGCTCTTTATCAAGTTTTGAAAGTTCTTCAAATAATTGCACATAAAGTGGTAAGATTTTATCGAGCAGCATATAAGTATCTTTGCCATCAACCCTTTTTGAAAGTCCTAAAAATGTGAGCGGTCCTATGAGATTGATTTTTGTTTGAATGCCTAATGCTTTTGCTTCTTTATACTCTTGTAGCACTTTTGTAGCATCAAGTTTGTACACATCTTCAAGGCTGAGTTCAGGGACTATATAATGGTAATTTGTATTGAACCATTTGGTCATTTCCATCGCTACAAGATCTTCGCTACCTCGCGCCATAGCAAAATACAGTGCTTCGCCACTGAGGTGTGCAAATCTTTTTGGTACCGCACCTAATGCGTAAGCTGTATCGAGCATATTGTCATACAAGCTAAAATCATTTGAGCTAATAAAATCAATCCCAGCTTCTTTTTGGTATAACCAATGGCGTTTTTTCAAATCGCTTGCAACTTTTTGTACTGCATCAAATGAACATTCTTTTGCCCAAAAACTCTCTAAAACTTTTTTCAATTCTCTTTTTTCGCCGATCCGTGGAAAACCGACAATAAAACTTTTATTTGACATATTTTTCCTTAATATTTTTTTATTGTTTTATGTTGAGGTGCTAAAAGAGATAAGGAGGATGTACGCCTGAGCGACGAAATGCGAAGTAAGTGTTGTAGTAGGGGCATCTTGGAATGTAGTGAAAAAGAGCAACGGCGAGTTTTGTTCGGTGTGCGAAAAAGCAGTTGCAATGACTCCTTTGCGGTTTGATAATATAACAAGATGTAAAAAGAACTTGTTGAGAAGGCGGATCTTCGTTAAAAACTTCATCGCTTTCTTGTAAAATAGTGTGTTGAAGAAAAAATGCATATCGCAAACAAGTAGCTTGTAGCTTTACATGTACGCTATAAGCCAATATAGCAGCAAAACGAAAATAATTTTTACCAAAACCACGAGGAGGACGCACTTTGTACCTTTTTCAAAATTTTTTGAAATTATAGCAAAAGTTTATAACTAAAAATGCCCGTGTCGTTGTATTTTGAAATTTTGTAGCTATTTTGAAACTTTTTTTTGATAAAATAGATGTCATCTTATTAGCGGAGTCTGTGTTGTCAAATTTAAACCATGCCCAAAATTTTATAAATAGAGAGCTTTCATGGCTCAAGTTTAATTCACGCGTCTTGAGTGAATCCACAAAACAAGAGTTGCCATTGTTGGAGCGGCTCAAATTTATCGCTATTTATGCTACCAATCTTGATGAATTTTATATGATTCGTGTGGCTGGATTGAAGCAACTTTTTTCAGCTGGCGTGATTGTTACAGGTGCTGATCAAAAAACACCACTTGACCAACTCAGAGGGATACGAAGCTATATCTTGCAAGAAAAAGAGGTGTTAGAATCATCATACAAACAAATCATTGAGAGTTTGAGTGCTGAGAACTTACATGTAAAAAATTATGCAGATATTGGCCCTGAACTGCAAAAAGTTGCTGATGCCTATTTTTTCTCAAATATCCTGCCTGTTTCAGTGCCAATTGCTGTTAATACAACACACCCATTTCCACATCTCAATAACCTCAGTTTTTCGCTTGCTGTAAAACTTATTGACGAAGAAAATCCAGAAATTTTTAAGTTTGGAATGATCCGCATTCCACGAGTATTGCCACGATTTTATCAAGTAAGTGACAATGTATATATCCCAATCGAATCAATCGTTGAAGAGCATGCGCATGAAATTTTTCCTGGCTATAGACTAGTAGCTGCCGCACCATTTCGTATCACAAGAAATGCCGATATGGTTATCGAAGAGGAAGAGGCTGATGATTTTATGATGATTATGGAACAAGGACTGAAGCTCAGACGCAAAGGAGCTTTTGTACGGCTTGAAATCAGAGAAAATGCAGATGAAGAGTTGCTCAAATTTCTCAACACACATATGCAGATTTTTTCCAAAGATGTTTACACCTATAGTGTGCCCTTTAACCTCGGAGCTTTGTGGGAAATCGTTTCAAATAAAGATTTTTCACACCTTACTTTGCAACCGCACAATCCAAAAGTTTTACCACCTTTTAACAATAATGAATCAATTTTTAAAATCCTCTCTAGCCAAGATGTCTTACTTTTGCATCCTTATGAGAGTTTTGATTCAGTCACAAGACTCGTGAAAGAAGCTTCTAAAGATCCAAAAGTTGTTTCTATCCGAACTACACTGTACCGTGTTGAAAAAAATTCAAAAATCATTCAAGCACTCATTGATGCTGCAAGCGAGGGCAAACAAGTAACTGCCATGGTTGAACTTAAGGCGCGATTTGATGAGGAAAATAACTTACATTGGGCAAAAGCACTTGAAGAAGCGGGTGCACATGTGATCTATGGCATCACCGGTTTTAAAGTTCACGCAAAAGTTACACAAGTGATTCGCCAAGAAAATAATGAACTCAAATTTTATATGCATTTTGGTACGGGTAATTACAACGCAAGTACTGCTAGAGTGTACACAGATGTGAGTTTCTTTACATGTAGAGAAGATTTCGCAAAAGATACTACAACTTTTTTTCATATACTCTCAGGTTTTTCAAAAAGCAAAAAACTCAATACTTTGAGTATGTCACCAACGCAGATCAAACCAAAACTCATCGCGCTTATTGTTAATGAAACGAAAATGGGAGATGCTGGACATATCATCATGAAAATGAATTCATTGGTAGATATGGAGATTATAAAAGCACTTTATAATGCTTCAAAACAAGGTGTAAAAATCGAACTTATCATCCGTGGTATCTGCTGTCTTCGCCCTGGCGTTAAGGGTGTGAGTGAAAATATACGCGTAAAGTCAATCATCGGCAAATACCTTGAACATGCGCGGATTTTTTATTTTAAAAATGCTGATGTGCCTTTTTATATCTCAAGTGCTGATTGTATGCCAAGAAATCTTGAGCGAAGATTGGAGCTTATGACACCTATATACGAAAAATCTTTACAAGAAAAACTTTTTGAAATGTTACAACTCCAAATCAATGATAACACTCTAAGTTGGGAGTTGCAAAGCGATGAATCTTATGTAAAAACACAAATTGACCCAGAAGATAAGATCATCAACAACCATATTATCCTAGAAGAGTATATCAATAAAATTTATAAAACGCTAAAAAAAGATACTTCGTCACATCAAGCTGAGGCGCTTGCTAGAAAACTATTTAAGGAGAGTTAATGCTTATTGATTTTGAAGGTATATCGCCACAAATTGGTGCCAAGACTTTTGTAGCACCAAGTGCTTCTGTGATAGGGGATTTGGTTATCGGTGATGAGGGTTCGATCTGGTATGGCGTGGTTATTAGGGGTGATGTGAATCATATCCGCATAGGAAATCGCAGCAATATCCAAGATCTCAGCATGCTACATGTAACGCACAAATCGCTCAAAAATCCTCAAGGCAACCCGACTATCATCGGTGATGATGTGACGATTGGGCATATGGTTATGTTGCATGGCTGTACTATTGAAGATGCGTGTTTGATTGGAATGAAGGCGGTTGTGCTTGATGGAGCGATAATTGGCAAAGAATCTATTGTCGGCGCTGGATCACTTGTAACCAAAGGCAAAGTTTTTCCACCTCGTTCACTTATCATGGGAAGTCCTGCTAAAGTGGTGCGAGCATTGAGCGATGAAGAAGTTGCTTCGCTGTATAAATCTGCAAAAGATTATGTGACTTTCAAAAATAAATTTATGGTTTAGGGACTTTCTTTTTCTTTTTTGGAGGATTTGGTTTGGCAAATGCTATGAGATCCTCTGTTGTGATAATAGTTTCTGGTAGATTTGCAAGTGATTTTTGAAATACAATAAATGCAGCTTTGGCATCACTGTAGGCTCTGTGCATCTGTTCGGCTTTGATATCCAAAAATTCACATAGATGCGCAAGTCCATATTTGGGCGCTTGTAGTGTTTTTCGTGCTAGATCGATCGAACACATTCGCCTATTGAGCAGTGGCCCAAAACCGCATTTTTCCAAAGATTCAGAGATAAAATAATAATCAAAATTTACATTGTGCGCTACAAAAACAGCTTCACCTAAAAAAAGTCGAAATTGCTCAAGTGTCATCGCAAGTGATGGCGCATCTTTGAGGTCTACTTCGCTAATGTGTGTGAGGCGAGCGATATTTTCAGGGATATATGCACAATGCACAAAACTCTCAAATCTCTTCAAAATTTTTCCATCTTGCACCATCAATGCACCTATCTCAATGATCTGTCCGGTGCTTATCTTTGAACCCGATGTTTCAATATCGACGATACAAAATCTTTGCTTTCTAATAGGTGTAAAAGTTGTTTGAAGCGCAATATTTTCGGCTTGCAAACTCACTACAGGCAAGCCTAAAACGCGTAAATTTTCAAGATTATCTACTTCATAGTATTCTAATTCTTTGATGCTTTTTAGTTTGGCTTGAAATTCTTTGAGCGGCTGTTTTTCAAGTGCTAATTTGTAGATATAGCGATCAAGTATTCGCATACTTTGCCTTTGTTATAAATTCTCTTACTTTAATGTGGTCTTTTTTACCCTTGCTTGCTTCAACCCCACTACTCACATCAACTCCATAAAATCCAAAAGATGTAATTGAAGCTAGATTGTTGCTATTAAGTCCGCCTGCTAGGATGATTTTTGAGCAATCAATACCAGCAAAAAAATCCAAATCAACGCGTTTTCCCTCGCCTCCAAAGCTCGGAACAAAAGCATCTACAAGCCGATATTGATCTTCATAGCGTAAGATATCTCTCTTACATGTAGCTCTGATTACTTTGAGATGTGCCACTTCAAGCTTATCGTAAAAATCTTGTGTAGGCTCAAAGTGAATTTGTGCTATATCTGTGTGAGCTAGCTTACATGTAAGATTAATCTCCTCACTACTTGCATCCACAAACAAGCCAACTTTTTGTACAAAAGGGGGCAATGTTTGCACGATCTGTGCTGCAATGTGTGGCTCTATGTATCGTGGAGATTTTTTATAAAATACAAATCCAAGTGCGTCAGCACCTGCATGTACGCACGCAAGTGCATCGCTTAAGTTTGTGATGCCACAAATCTTTACTTTTAGCATCGCAAAGACTCTATAGCATCTTTATAAGAGGGATTTGAAAAAACATAATTGCCAGCTACGACGATATCTACGCCCGCTTCTGCTAGTATCGCGACATTTTTATCATTGACGCCACCATCAACTTCAATGAGTGTTTGCAAACCTTTTGCATTAATCATAGCCTTGAGTTCTTTGGCTTTTCGAATAACTGATGGGATAAATTTTTGCCCACCAAATCCCGGATTGACGCTCATCAAAAGTACCATATCAAGATCCTCAAGCAGATATTCAATAGCGCTAGGCGGCGTGTGTGGATTGAGCGTGATAGCTGGCTGGATACCATAACTTCTTATTTTTTGAATTAATCTATGCGGATGTTTTTCCTCTTCTATATGAAAAGAGATAAATTGTGGCTTCAGTGGTGCGAAAAGATCCACAAAAAAAGTGTTATTTTCAACCATCAAGTGAATATCAAGCGGTTTTGTTGCTACTTTTGCAACGGCATTTACAACAACAGGTCCTATGGTAAGGTTTGGTACAAAATGTCCATCCATTACATCTACATGTACAAGGTCGCAACCACCATCGCAAATGGCTCTAATCTGTTCATCCAATTTGCCAAAATCAGCACTTAAAATACTAGGGGCAATTTTCATCTGTTTTTTCTCCTTATTTGGTTAAAAATAAACTCAATGGTTTGTTATCTATGCGCATATCAATTTGTGCACCTTTTTTGCCTTTTTGAGCGGTAATAATATCTTTGAGATTTTCAAAAGTTCGAGGCATCGTGATCTCTATCTTTTTGCCCATTTTACTGATATTTTGGATGATTTTTCCTCCGACTATATGGACAAATTCACTGAGTGCTTCTAGCAACTCACTATTGTTATGTTTTTCCTCAAGTAAGATTTTACAACATTCTAAAGCTGTTTGTTTTTCAAATATCAAAATGAAAACTCTCTTTATATCCCCATAAAATCCAAGCGTCACGCTCAGAGCTTCTTGTGAATTTAACGGCTCAAGTGGTTGGATTTTGATCGCTGTGCGTACGCTTATGTGTTTTGAGAGAATTTCAATAGTTTTGAGAGTCGCCTCGCTAATAACCGGCAGATAAGAGATCAGCTCTTTTGTGATGCCTTTACTTTTTTTTACAACACTTTGCGTGCTATGTGTTTGTGCTAAAAGTTCTTTGTCCGCAAAAATATCTGTGATATTAGGATAGATGACCACACCAGAATCTTCTAAATCATGCACTAACTTTTTGCTTATCTTTCTAGCATTTAAACCACATATTGCAACAACAGCTTCATATTCCGCCCCTATTATTGAGAGTTTTGAGATAAATTGTACCCCGTGTATATTGATGGAAGAGACATTGCTTGCATCAAATAAAAATACTTTAAAACCAACTTGCAATGAATTGTTGTGATAAAGCATATCAAAACTATTATCCATGGTGGAATCAACAAATCCTTTGAGTGTATAGATGATAATATTTTCTCGGATAAAAACAGTTGGGTTTTTGTCAAAATTTCCAAGATAAGAGTACCGCAAAGCAAAATCAGCCATGCGTGCTTTGCTTGTAAATTCAATTTCATCCTTTGCACTCAGCGGAGCATAGCCTCTCTCATAAAGTTCTATTGCTAGTTGATTTTTGTATTCATTGTTATCATGATAGATAATGATATTTTTTTCACCCGCATCTTTTGGAGTATTGCCTAAAAAGAGCATTGCAATCTCACAAGTATCAAAGAGTGAGAAAAAAAGATCATCTTTGAAGATATCGATAATCATACTGTATTTTTTAAGATTATAATCACAAAAACCGATAATCGCTCCATTTTTTTCTCGCACTCGCTGGAGAGATTCTACGAGAATGCAGATACCTCTTTTGTTGAAAAAAATTACTTTTTTCAGTGATATAAAAATACCATCTGGTTTAAGCCGCACAAGTTCATCAATATCTAATGGAGCGATGATATCGATAGCATTGTTTCCATCTATAAAACCCGTAGGATGAAAAAAAGCTACTTTTTGTTTAAGAACTGGTTTCATGATCGCCTAAAATTGCTCTTGTATGATTGTATGAAATTCCTCAAGCAAATGCTCATCAAAATCACTTGGCAATTCAAAAAGATCACTTAAAGAACTTTGAATCATCACGGGGGTACTAAACTCATATATTAGAAGAAGACGGACAAATTGCAAAGCCCTTGCGTTAGCACCAAAATCTCCCTTTTTTACATCTGCAATGTCAGCTATAAACTCAATGGTAGTTTCAGGAAATTCCCATTTTTTAGCAATGATGGCAGCGAGTTCAAAGAGTGTTCGCCCACTCATTTTGATCAAAATCGCTTCATAACTCATATTTTTTTTCACTTTGAGTATGCTAATAGTATCTTTCACATTACGAAAAAGCATTTCACACACGATAAGTGTAGCTGGAATAATGGTGATAGCACCCAAAAGATTCTTGTCTTGATTGCCAATTTTCTCTAATATCTTTGACCAGTGCAAAATGAGTCTTGCTTGGAGATCTTGAAATTTATGTGTATCAAAGGAAAATACTTCCCATTTTTTAGGCAACAGAAGTAAAACAAAATAGCTATAAATTATTTGTTTTACCCTTGCAAGTCCCAATATGCCAAAGATTTGTCTTGTTTGTTTGATCTCATTTGCAAATCCAAAGATGGGTTTATTGACAATTTGTTGCAAGTAATGCACAAGAGCCTTATCTTCATCTGCGATATTTGCCGCCTTGATCATATCTGCTTCGTTGATGGCTTGAATGCAATCTTTGAGTATTTTTGGAACAGGAGGTACGCTGTCGATGTAATTATTGATGGTGCTTTTTGAAAGCATATGAAACCTTTTATGATATTTCTTGTGTATTTTACCCTCTTTGTATTTATACTTTCATAAAAGATTTAGATGATTTGTGCTAAAATCTGTACTTATGTTTACAAAATTTAAGCTTAACTTTTGTATAATCCCAAAAAAATTTTAAGGAAACTATCATGGCAAGAAGATGTGCTATTACAGGCAAAGGCCCAATGACAGGTAACAATGTCAGTCACGCAAACAATAAAACAAAAAGAAGATTTTTACCAAATCTAAGGACTGTACGCGTTACACTCGAAGATGGTACAACAAGAAAGATCAAGGTTGCTGCCTCTACGCTTCGTACTATGAAAAAAAATTCTTAACCCTTCTTTGACTTTTCAAAAGGGGTTTGCATGTCACCTATAGGAAATTTAGAAAAACTTCTGCACTGGTCGACAAGATCAACCCCACATGTAGATATCGATTCTGAACTATATCTACACCTCAAACCCTTCCGTCTCCCACTTATCTTAGTAGTTTTGATTATGATGGTGGGAGCGCTTGGGTATATCATCATCGATGATTTTACTCTTATGGATGCTATCTACCAAACTGGAGTTACATTTACCACTGTTGGTTTTGGAGAGATTGCTCCTATCTCAAATGCCGGAAGATTATTCACCATCACACTTATTATATTGGGGTTTGGTGTTTTTTCATTTTCAGTAGGTATTTTGGTTGAAGTACTCAATAAAGGTGAGCTTGTCAAAACCTTAAAGGAGCGAAATATGCTATATAAAATCGCTAGACTCAAAAATCATTTCATCATCTGTTATCACAATGACATAACCATAGAACTCTCAAAACAGTTTCGCTCAAATCACATTCCATTTGTGGTCATAGCGCCAAATACCAATCTTGAAGAGATAGCAAAAATCCACAAATATCCCTATTTTGTGCAAGAAGATCCACATACTGAAGTGGCACTGTTAAAATCTTTTGCCTCAAGTGCTAAAGGTATCATAACGCTAGGCGAAAATGTAGCCGATAACATCGCACTTATCGCTTCTGCAAGATTGTATGAAAAAGAGTTAGAATTAAAAAGAGCTTACCAAATCATCGCAAGTGCTTCAGCCGAAAAAGATATTGAAAAACTCAAAAAATTGGGTGCTGATGTTGTGATGTCTCCAACCCAATTACTCGCACAAAGAATAAGTGCTATGAGTTTGCGACCTGACATCAATGATATGATCGAAAAACTCATCTATAGAAAAGACGCACCCATCGATATGGAAGAGATAATAGTGCCTGATCATTCGTGGCTACGGTTCAAGAAACTTAAAGAAACACATTTGCGAGAGATTACCAATGTTTCTATAGTGGGCATTCGCGATATAAATGACAAATTTTTACCAATGCCAAGAGGCGAAACGCTCATCACAACAGGTTGCAAACTCCTAGTGATTGGAACTGGTGAGGGTATCCGTGCTACTAAAAGAATAGTAAGAAAAAAAGAAAAGCCAGAGGAACTCAAATATGTTTAATCTTTTTCCACTTAAGGGTGGATTTGATAATGTGCAGGGATTTTTTTGCGATGGTGTCAATGTCGGGATGAAAAAAAGTGCAACTGATGGTGATGTAGCTTTTGTCCGCAGTGATGTAGCGTGTGAAGTAAGCGCTATTTTTACAAAAAACCGTTTTGCAGCAGCACCTATTAAACATTTTTTAGGATATCCAAAGGGGTTTAAAACCAATTTTTTATTGCTCAATTCTAAAAATGCAAATGCAATGACTGGACACGAGGGAGTAGCGGATATAGAAAAACTTTTTGAAAAACTCCACTTGCGATTGGCAAATATACAAAATCCAATCATGAGTTCGACGGGCGTTATTGGATATCGCTTGGATTGTGAAAAAATTGCAACTGCTTTTGATAAGTTTGATTTTAATGCAAAAAATTCTGATGCAACGGCTAGAGCTATTATGACAACAGATCGATTTAAAAAAGAGATTTGTTTCAAAGTGGAGCTTGAAGATGGGAGTTTTTTTCATATAGCTGCGATCTGCAAAGGTGCTGGTATGATCAATCCGCAAATGGCAACAATGCTTTGCTTTATCTTGAGTGATGCCGCAATCCCAAAAGAAGATATGGATATTCTGTTGCACCAAAGTGTTACAAAATCTTTCAATACCATCAGTGTAGATGGTGACACTTCTACAAATGATACGGTCATGTTGCTCAGCTCAAAATGTTCAGGAGTCTACGATAAAGAAGCTTTTAGTGAAGCATTGGATCTTATATGTAAGCATCTATCCTTAGAAATACTCAAAGATGGCGAGGGTAGCAATAAAGTAGTAGCTTTTGAAGTTAAAGGTTGCGAGGATGAAAAGCAAGCACAAAAAGCAGCAAAAGCACTTAGTAATTCGCTACTTGTAAAAACAGCGATTTTTGGAGCAGACCCTAACTGGGGACGCATAGCCTCAACTATAGGTGCTTGTGAAATTACATGTAATGAAGAGTCTTTGGTGATTCATTATGATACCGTTTTGGTTTATAGCAAGGAACATCCAAGTTTGGACGCACAAACCGAGCAAAAAGCCGCTCTTGTCATGCAAAAAGATAGTTTCAAGATCACTTGCGATTTAGGAGTAGGTGATGCTTCATATACCGCTTATGGTTGTGACTTGAGCTATGAATATGTCAAAATCAACGCAGATTACCGCACATAATTTGGCAAAGATTAAACAATCTTTTGTTAAACTTACCCAATAAAAAAGGAGAAAACATGTTACACGAATACAGAGAAGAGATCTCAGCTTTAAAATTAGAAAATGCTCATTTTGCAAAGATTTTTGAAAGACACAATGAACTCGATCAAAAAATAGCAGACGCAGAAGAGGGTCGCGAACACATCAGTGATTTGGAATTAGACAAACTCAAAAAAGAAAAACTCAAACTCAAAGATGAAGCATACGCTAGCATTATTGATTATAAAAAAGAGAAGGGCTTATAAGCCTTTCTTCTCAGCTTTTTCTACAATCGCCGATAATTCTTCTTTTGAAAAATCTGGCCATAGGGTTTGGGTAAAAACAAGTTCAGCATCACAAGCTTGCCACAATAAAAAATTAGACAACCTCACATCTCCACCAGTACGAATTAACAAATCAACAGCTTAAAAATATTTTATCTCTATCAATTCATTTAGGTTTATTCCACCAATGCTTCTTGGATTTGCATTTCTCTGTCATCGTATATGCGGAGTTTTTTTGCGTTTATGCACTTGCCTTCTTCTATTTCGCAGATGATAATTTGCATGATTTTTTTACAATTTTTTGGTATTTCTAACGAGGCTGGTAAGCCTGTGAGCATTCTTTGGAGTGGGGCTTCTTTGTCCATGCCGATGATGCCATCACGACAGCCGCTAAGTCCTACATCGCTAACATATGCACAGCCGTTTTCGATGCAAAGATCGTCTGTTCCTATGTGTGTATGAGTGCCTAAAATAGCACTTACCTTGGATTGTAGCAATAAAAATAATCCTCTTTTTTCTGCGGTGGATTCTGCGTGAAAGTCTATGATGATATTTTTGATGCCATCTTGTTGGAGTTGCTCTACTTTTTGTTGCGTTATGGAAAAAGGATTTGCAACCATGGGCATGGCAAAGTGTCCTAGAACATTGATTGTAGCTAGTTTTTCACCGCCAACATCAAATACTCTATACCCAACACCCGGGACTGTCTTTGGAAAATTGATTGGCCGCAAAAGGGGCATGCTATCTAGTAGAGGCAAGATCTCTTTTTTATCCCAAGTGTGGTTGCCGCCACTCATACAATCAATGCCACAAGAAAGGAGTTCAGTGGCATTTTTTAGTGTCAATCCAAAACCGTGGCTCGCATTTTCATAGTTTGCCATGACAAAATCAATGCCAAAATCTTGCCTTACATGTAAGAGATTTTCGTAAATTATATCGCGTCCTGGCTTGCCTACGATATCACCTATAAATGCTATCTTCATAACTGTTTTCCAAGAATTTGTGTATAAAAGTTGTAAAATTGTTTGGCGGTTCGTCCGCTCCTTGAAGCACGGTAACTTGCAAATATTTTGGCTTGTTTATGCAACTCTTCCTTGTCACATGTAAGTGTTTTACAGTATTCATTTACGATGTTTAGATACTCATCAAGTGAGCCTTGATAAAAGGAAAGCCATAAGCCAAAGCGATCAGAGAGTGAAATCTTTTCCTCGACCATATCGCCATAATGGATCTCAATCTGGCTTACTTGTGTTTGTTGGTTTTCGCTTTGAAATTCACTTACTAAATGTCGCCGATTTGAAGTGGCATAGATTAAGACATTTGCAGGCGGAAGTTCTATCGAACCCTCAAGTATCGGCTTGAGTCCTTTATAAGAGTTGTCTCCACTTTCGAAAGAGAGATCATCGCAAAAAATGATAAATTTATATTCAAGCTGGCGTAAATCATCAATGATTTCAGGTAAATCGTGCAGATCTTCTTTTGCAAATTCTATGAGCCGTAAGCCATCTTTTTTATAGGCATTGAAAACAGCTTTAATAAGTGAAGATTTACCAGTTCCGCGTGCACCCCATAGCAAAGCATTGTTACATGTAAGCCCTTGCACAAAAGCGTGTGTATTGTCTATGAGCTTCTTTTTTTGTGTATCTATTCCTATAAGCGCATCAAGTGTTATGGGGTCAATATCTTTGACGCCTCGCAGTTTTCCTTTTTTTGCACGCCAAATAGCGGCATATGTTTTTTTCCAGTTTATCATTTATATTTTCCTCTTTCGCAAATACTCCAACACAGCTATGATGATATCATCATCGTCTTTACTACGAGCTTTGATAAGTGTTTTGGTTTCATTTTGCTCTTTGATAGTAATGTTTTGTCCATAATTTGAAATAAAGACAACATCGTTAATGGAGGCTAAGATTTTGATCGTGATAAGATCTAAAAATTGTTTTGTTTGCACATCAAGTTTTCCAAAACGATCAACCATCTCTTCTTCTATTTCTAAAACTTCAGCTACACTCACGCAATGCGAGAGCCGTCTGTAAAGTTCAAGTCGTACGCGGTCTTCATGGATCAAATCTGCATTGAGATATGCGCTTATAGAAAGTTTTATATCTACTTCTTTTTTCTTGATAGGCGTTTGATTTAAAAGTGTAGCGATGGCATCTTCGAGCATTTTTAGATACAGTGAATAGCCGATATTTTTGATGTGTCCACTCTGCGCTTCACCTATGAGATTGCCTCCACCACGGATTTCAAGGTCATGATACGCCAACACCGCTCCACTGCCTAGATAGGAGTTGGACTCAAGTGCGATGAGCCGTTTTCTTGACGCAACGCTTAAATTTTCTTTGTCTTTGACTAAAAAGTAGCAATACCCTTGCCGTTTTCCTCGACCTACTCGACCTCTGATTTGGTGTAAATCTGCCATGCCGAAATTTTCACTGCCATCAACAATGATCGTATTGACATTTGGGATATGGATACCAGATTCGATAATGGAAGTCGAGAGCAAGATATCGTACTCTTTATTTTCAAATTTCATCATCTCCTCTTCGGTGACTTGTGCGTTTATTTTTGAGTGTAGTGAAAGGATTTTTATCTGTGGTAAGAGTCTTTGGAGTTGTGCTTTTTTGATCTCAATACTTGCTATGCGGTTGTGGACAAAAAAGACTTGCCCTCCGCGTCTAAGTTCTCTCATAATCACTTCTTTGAGCAATTTTTCATCATAATCTTTGACAAAAGTGCGCAAATCTTGTCTATCGCTAGGCGGAGTAAGTATCTGCGAATACTGCTTAATGGAACTGAGCGCCATGTTGAGGCTTCTAGGAATTGGAGTTGCGCTCATGGAGAGAATATGGACATTTTCTCGCATCTGTTTGAGTTTCTCTTTTTGCTTGACACCAAATTTATGCTCCTCATCAACCACAATTAAAGCCGGATTTCCTAGCTCTACGCTCAACAGTGAATGTGTTCCCACGCATACAAGTAATTTTCCCTCACGCAAGTCGTGTAAAATAGTTGATTTTTGTTTCGCGCTTGTGAAGCGATCGAGTTTTTCTACACGGATACCATAGGGTTTCATTCGAGTGTATAGGGATTTGTAGTGTTGTGTACACAGCAGTGTTGTGGGTGCCATCATAATGCTTTGATAGCCATTGAGTGCGCTTAAAAATATCGCATTCATTGCCACTTCTGTCTTGCCAAAACCCACATCGCCACTTAGTAATCTATCCATCATTTGACCAGAACCAAGATCAGTAAAGATCTCTTCGATACATTTTATCTGATCATCTGTGTAGGTAAAACCTGCATCTTGTTGAAATGCAGCGATTTGTGGCTTTACATGTAAGACATTTGCCCTAATCATCTCTCTTGCTGCTGCTGTTTTTACAATCTGTGCGGCTATCTCAAAAAGTTTCTCTCTCGTTTTGGCTTTGAGTTTTTGAAAACTTCCCTTGCCAAGCTTATCAACAACCGCCAAATGACCGCCCTCGCCGATGTAGCGATCAATCATATGGAGATTTTCAACAGGCAATAAAAGCCTATCTTCTCCAAGATAAGCAATGACTACAAAATCTCTTGTTGCACCTAGTACGGTTGTATTTTGTAAGCCTTGAAAAATCCCGATACCATAATTTTCATGCACAACATAATCACCTATGTTGAGTTCATCAAGTATCATATTGGAGCGTTTGCGTTTTTTTCTTTTTTGCTCTTTGTTTAAAGAGAGAATAATCTGTTTTTCACTGATAAGATTAACTATCAACTCGCTTTGTACAAAAGGCATATGCACATCTAAGCCCTGCTGGCGAAGAAGAATCTCATTTTTTGCAAGAAGGGTAATTTTTTTATTTTTGTGAAAATCAAGAAAATTTTTCACCGAAGCAATTTCAAGCGTTTTATATATTTTGGCTTCAGGAATCATCTTAAGTGTGTGAAGTTTTTGTGCAATTTGCGGATCAAAGAGTGTAATTTCGTCCATATCTTCGTGAAAAGCGTGCAATTTTTTAATATTAAAAACTTCAAAATAATCATCACAAAATTCCCGAACCGCCCAAAGTCCAAGAGAATTCATATCTTTGATAAAACTATCTGTTTGTATCTCTTCTAAACTTTTTTGTGCTATTTGGCTTGTTTTGATATCTAAAGCAAAGAGTGCTGGTGGAATGATAAGTTTTTCTAACTCTTGCGGTTGGCTTTTTTGTGTTTGTGGATCAAAAACTCTTAAGCTCTCAATCGTGTCATCAAAAAAGGAGATCCGAAAAGCATCTTGTGTATTGATCGGAAATATATCAATTATATCGCCCCTAAAAGAGACTTCGCCTTCAACTTGCACCACATCAGCAACGCAATATCCCCATTGCAAAAGGGTTTCTTTGAATTCATGCAAAGCAACTGTTTCACCAAATTCAAGCGTGATTGTCTGAAAAAAACTTTTTGGAGGAAGCGGGCTAAAGAGTGTATGCAACGGAGCGATGAGAACTTTTTTAGACTTTGGATCCCCATAATATGCTCTGAGCGTGGTGTTTAGAGCATAAATCTCCTCTTTGTAAGGGAGCAAATCTTCTCCAAAAGAGGCTCGAAGATCTGGGAGTATATAGGCGTTTCTGCCTGCAAAAACTATCGCATCACGAACCCGTTTGGCTTCTTTATCATTGGCAACACAGAGCAGGTTTGTATCTGTTTGTGTTTGAAAATATTCATAACAAGCTGCTTGCAATTATTTTGAATCCTCTGCTTTCTTGTGAGTTATTTGCTGTGTTTTTGGTATGTCCTCTTTGATCTTGCTTTCACCCTCAAAATGTGCTTTTGCTTCGATCATCAACTCTTTGCTCAACACTTTGCCTAAAAAAGTGCCACCCTCTAAAACCTCTACACTATCGCACTGTGCTTCTCCCTCAAATATTCCATTTATGATCAATTTAATTGCTACGATTTGTCCATTTATCTTGCCATTTTTGCCTATTGTGATGATGCTTTGTGAGTGGATTTGTCCTGTTACTTCACCATCTACATGTAGCCTTGAAGCAAAATTAAAAACACCATCTATTTTTGCTCCACCTGCTATGATGGTTGTTTCTGAGCTTGAAACTGTGCGTTGATTGTCTTTATTAAAGATTGCCATGGGACTCTTTTCTCCTTTTTAAATATTTCTTCAAAATTATTACTATTCCATTGTGTAAAATTCTTTGGATCAAGTGGTCTTGTAACAAATCGTAATTCATAATGCAAATGCGGACCTGTAGAGAGTCCACTACTTCCTGTGTAAGCTATGATATCACCTTTTTTGACAAATTCACCAGCTTTGAAGGGGAATTTGCTACTAAGATGTGCGTAGCTTGTTTTAAAACCAAAATTGTGATCAATGATAACTAAATTTCCAAAGCCACTGCTTTTGTGAAATCCGGCGAATTCCACAACACCATCAGCCGGCGCACTTACGGGCGTCATTATATCGGCACGCAGATCCATGCCTCTGTGAAATTCTTTTGTCTTTAAAATCGGATGAATTCTCCAGCCGAAATTTCCACTTGTTCCTTTGTTTTGCACCACATCGCCACTTGGGATATTTGAGAAAAAAAGTTTTTGCTGTGTAGTGTTAAAAGAGATATTTTCTAATCGCACATTGATTTGCTCTTCGAGTGATGACTTGATGCCGACAAGCTCTTCAATATCAGAGACTTTATCTTTGATGGCGTCAAACTCTTCGGTTTTTTCTTTGATTTGTGATTGTAGGGCTTCATTGCTTTGTATAAGTGCAATTTGTTCTTTGGCAAATTGCACTTTTTTACCTTCAAGATCATTTACTTCTTGCATCAAAAGTGATATAAAAAATGAACCACTCACAATCAAAAAAATCACAAAAAAACTAAAATACAAAATAAATCGTTTGATGATCTGGTGCAACAAATAGTGCTTTGAGCCATGAATATCGGTGATGGTCACGGTAAATCTATTACGCACCATATTCCTTTAAAAATGTTGCAACAACGCTAAATGAGCCAAAAACAAGATAGTCTTCTTGCGTGTTTATGGCTGTAAAAAAACCGTAATCTATATCTAGATTTTTAAGATGATGTTCAAGTGTGGCGCTTGGTAACATGCGAGGATGGCTTACATGTAAGATCTCTACGCGTAAAATGATAGACTGCAATATCTCAAGTATGCCTACAAAATCCTTATCTTTATAAGTATTGTAAATTAAAACAACTTTTTTTCCACTAAAATGTGCTGCAAGCACTTTTGCTGCCATAATATTGTGACCGACATCTATAGTTACATTTTGTGCTATTTTTTGGCACCTCCCAAAGAGCTGTAAGCCTTCAAGCTTCGAAACATCGGGCGTAAAACCTAAAAGTGAAAAAGCACAAAAAGCACTACAAAAATTATCATATAAAAATGCTGGATAATTGTGCTGGTTTACATGTAAGAAAAGGGAGTTGTAAAAATCTTGCTGTAAAAAACTTGCTGCAAAGTAGAGATCTGTATGTAGTGTTTCTACTCTTTTGCGGGCAATTTCATAAACTTGTGGCTCGTATTGTTTGGCAATAATGGCATCATTCTTGATACTATTTATTTTTGTTGTGGCTATCATTTCTATGCTTGTGCCTAAAAAATCTTGATGATCATAGCCAATGGGTGTGATAATGGAGAGTTCTTTCGCAAAAACGCTTGTTGCATCATGTTCTCCGCCAAGTCCTGCCTCAAGTACGACAAATTTGCAATGACTTGAAAAAATAAGCATAGCAAGCAGTGTTGTGTATTCAAAATAGGAGAGGGCTTCCCTTTGTTCTATGGTTAAAATCTGCCAAAGTTGTGCGTGAAACTGTTCAAGAATAATATCGCTTACATCGGCACCATTGAGCCAAATGCGTTCATTGAAAGATACGATATGGGGTGAACTATAATGTCCAACGGTTTGGCCGCTTACATGTAGTATATGTGCCAAAGCCCTACCTGTTGTTCCTTTGGCGTTTGTACCGATGATATGAATGATTGTGGACAGGTTAAAGTGCTGCTTGATGGTTGCAAAAATCTTCGGAAATCTTTCATAATTGATTTCACTGTAATACAAAGGTTTTTGTGCCAAAAATTCATCTAATCCTTGCATATGACACTAAATCTTTGGCATAACTTGATTTCTACCAGCTTCCTTAGCTTTGTAGAGCATCTGATCTGCTTTTTCAATTGTTGTTTCGGTTGTGTTATTGTCGCTTCTTTGTGCAACGCCACAACTTACATTGACAACTATTCGTTCATTTTTGTAAAGAAACTTATAGTTTTCAATGATAGTGCGGATCTTTTCAGCAAAATGTACACCCGCTTGCAGATCAACTCCTGGTAAGATAACTAAAAATTCTTCACCACCGTATCTACCAACAAAATCTGCTTGACGGATATATTTTCTCAGTATTTTGCCAAAAGCAGAAAGTATCACATCGCCAGCATCATGGCCATAAGTATCATTAATGACTTTGAAATGATCTATGTCTAAAAAGCACAGTGTATAATCAATTTTGTAACGAGAATAAGCTTCTTCAGCTCGTTTTAATTCATCGTTTAAAGCTCTTTTAGTCGCAACATTGGTGAGAAAGTCTTCTTTGCTCTCTTTTTTTGCCACGAGTAAAGCGGTTTCTAGCTGGTGTACTTTTTCGTGTAGTTTGCTAATGGTTTGTTGATTTTCACTCATTTTTATACTGAGATTTTTTGTCTCAAACTCAAGTGAGGTGGCGATGTGCATAAGCTTTTGTTGGATTGATTCAAAACTGTCTTGAGAAAAATTAAGTGCGCTGAGATCTTTTTTAATACTACAAACCTGTTCATGGCTCATATTGCTATTTTGCATGAGAGCAAGAACTCTTTTGTTGATCTCATCGAGGAGTTTATCAAGCGTCGAGATTCTTTTTTTTACCTCAGCTCTATCGAGTTCTATTCTCTTTTTAATGAAGTTTTTAATCTCTTGTTGCATCGCTGGAGAAGCAAGTGATTGGGGAGAGTTGCGTAATTCGTAGCTGATAGTTGCAAGCTCATCATTCATACTTGAAGCAATTGAGGGTGAAAGCGTGGCTATCACAAGTGGTGCTATGCTGTCATAAACCTCTTGATCTTCCTCTTTTGAGAGTAAAGCGTAGATGTCAAGCACCATTTTTTCAAGATCTTCTTTGTTTATCTTGCCATATCTGTCGAGTTTTTTTAAAAAGTCACTATTGTAAGCAGTGATGAAATCAAACCATTTTTCTTTTATAAGTTCTATTGATTTGAGGTCATGTTTGTTTTCAAGTCGATCAAGTGCCGCATTGGCAAGAGTAGTTGCTTTTTTGTTGTGCAAAAGTGTGATAGCTTGTAATACCCTTTTTGATAAAAGTAGCAATTCGCTGATAAGTTGTTCTGAATCGCCTTCGTGCATACGGTTGAGTCTAGAGATAAAAAACACCAAAAGTTCATCGATGGTAGCGATATTTTTACTCTTGGCTTCACTTTGTAATTTTGAGTCAAGTTTTTGAATATACTTGGAAAGCTTTTGGCAATCTTCTACAAGCACACCTTTACTTTTTGCGATGGAACAAAAAGTATTTTGGTAATTATCGGGCGTAAAAGTAAGATGTTCTGTTCGAAGCTTTTCAAAACTCTCTTTAATTATTTCATTGATTGTGCTTGCCATTTTGCATTCCTTTTATAGTTATCGCCGAGATAAATTCATTGATTGCATCAAGTGATGCGGATTTGATTGCTTCAAATCGCAAGTTATCACTGATGACGCTGTTCGCCGTGATAGGAAAATCGAACTCACCGCTTGTGCTAAGTGTTCCTGTTTTTTTATTTTTATCACTATAACTTATGCTTAAATTTACAGTCGCTTTATAAGCTATGATATAGCCATTTTGGTCATACACGATTGGTTTGAAACTCACAGAACCAAAGCTCACATGTAACATAGAATCTGCATCTTCTTGAGCGCTTAATTTGCCATGAAAACGAGTGATAATAGCTTCACTAATAGCATCTTTTACAATAACACTATTTTTTGGATCAAGCCTTGTTATGGAAATTTGTGGGTAAATCTTTTGTCCTAAAATATCTCTTGCGTATTGCGCACTTGGTTTGTAGCCACAGCCGATAAAGAGGGTCAATACACATAAACCCATAACGAAATTTTTCATATTATTTGACTACCAAATTGACGAGTTTATTTGGCACGAAGATCTCTTTTATGAGCGTTTGATCAACAAGCCATTTGGCACATTCCTCTTTCGCATATGCAAATATCTGCTCTTTTGAAGCATCTTTTGCTACACTAATCTCTGCTCTTTTTTTGCCATTGATAGTAACTGCTAAAACGACCACCGCCTCATCAAAAACTTCTTCTTGAATCTGTATCTTTGTAAAGTTTTTCAAATCAAAAAGCGAGTCGCTGAGTTCCCAACAAATATGTGGGATAATCGGCTCTAAAATATTTAAGAGTATGAAGTATCCCTCACTCCAAACTGCTTTATCTTCTTGTACACCAAGAGCATTAAGTGCTTCCATGCATGCCGCTATAAGAGTGTTAAAAGCGTAGCCATTGGTGAAAACTTCTTGAGATTTTTTGAGTGCTTCATAGACTTTTTTGCGTGCATATTTGCTTGTATCTGGTAGTTTTGTATGATCAATTTGTGGCAAGGTGTGTACTTTGCTGACATTATTGCTGCGGTCTGCAAGTCTTTTGATAAATCTAAAAGCACCCTCAACTGCACTATCGTTCCATTCAAGCTCTTTAGCTGGAGGTGCTGCAAAAAGGATAAAAAGTCTCGCCGTATCTGCACCAAATTGTTTGATGATGGAATCAGGATCGACCGTATTGCCTTTTGATTTGCTCATCTTTGAGCCATCTTTGAGTACCATGCCTTGTGTGAGGAGATTTTCAAAGGGTTCACTTGCGTTCGTATAGCCCAAATCCCGTAAAACTTTAGTAAAAAATCGTGCATATAAAAGATGCAATATCGCATGTTCAATGCCACCAACATATTGATCCACGCTCATCCAATAATCACTACTAGCACGATCAAACGCACTTTCTTGCCAAAGGCTAGCATCCGTTGTGTAGCGTAAAAAATACCAACTTGATTGAAAAAATGTATCCATTGTATCAGTTTCTCTTATCGCTTGTGTCTTACATGTAGGGCATATTGTATGTTTCCAAGTCGGGTGTTTTACAAGAGGATTTCCCTCTCCATCGATTACTACATCCTCAGGCAATGCCACAGGTAGATTTTCTATCGCCTCAGGTACTAAACCACAATTTGGACAATGTATCATAGGGATTGGTGCGCCCCAATATCGCTGACGGCTGATTCCCCAATCACGGAGTTTATAGTTGATAACTTTTTTTCCTTTGCCGTATTTTTCAAAATGTGCGATAATCTGCTCTTTGGCTTGTGATGAACTAAGTCCCGTAAAAACTCCAGAATTGATCGTCACACCATAATCACAAATCGCGCAATTTCCATCAAACTCTTTTGTATTTACAGATATACTTTGTGTGATAGATAAGCCATATTTGCTAGCAAATTCAAAATCTCGTTCATCATGTGCAGGAACTGCCATAACAGCGCCACCACCGTATTCGATGAGAACAAAGTTTGCAACCCAGACAGGGATCTTTTTGCCAGTAAGAGGATGGATAACATTGATGCCAAGAGCTAGCCCTTCTTTTTGAGCCATAGCCCGATCTCTCGCACCTACTTGGCGCATCTGCTTTATTTTTTCAACGCTAGATGGGTCGAGTAAGTTATGTTCTATAAGATGATTTATTATAGGATGTTCCGGAGCTAAAGCGCTATAAGTGACGCCATAGATTGTATCAGGTCTTGTAGTAAAAACGGTATATTTTTCAAATTTATGATTGAGTTTTTCTTGTGAATCCTCATCGAGTGTAAAATCAAATTCCAAGCCCTCGCTGCGTCCGATCCAATTTTCTTGCATGCTCAACACTTGAGAAGGCCAACCATTTTTAAGTTCTTTCATATCATCCAACAAGGCTTGTGCATATGCCGTAATCTTGAGATAATACCCTGGCATTTCTCGCTGTTGGACAAGATTGTCACATCTCCAACATTTACCATCTTCTACTTGTTCATTTGCTAAAACAGTTTGACATGTATCGCACCAATTGAGTTTTGAACTTTTTTGATACACAAGTCCTTTGTTATACATTTGGATGAAAAGATTTTGCTCATGCTTCGTGTAGAGCGGATCACTCGTTGCAAATTCTCTTGTTTTAGCAAAAGAAAGTCCAAGAGAATTGAGCTCGTTTCGCATATAGTCTATATTTTCATAAGTCCATTTTTTTGGATGCGTTTTGTTTTTTATTGCGGCATTTTCTGCTGGCATACCAAAAGAATCCCAACCGATAGGATGGAGTACATTAAACCCTAGTTTGCGATAATTTCTTGCAATTGCATCACCTATGCTATAGTTTCTTACATGACCCATATGGATTTTACCGCTTGGATATGGAAACATACTGAGGATATACTTCTTCTCTTTGCTAAAATCATTGCTTGGTTCAAAGATACCGTTTTCGTCCCAGTATTTTTGCCATTTTTTTTCTATCTCGCGAGGGTTATAGACCATCATTTACTCCCTAAAATTTAAAACTCTTCTCTTGCTTTTGATGCTTCTATCAAGACTAAAGCCAGTGAAAAAATATTTGCCACAATCGCGCCAATCGCCAAGGCTATTGCCATTGTGTTATTTCCAGATACTTCTAAAAAAATAAAAGCAGGAATGAGATGCAAATCAGCCACAAGAGAACTTGCAAAAAGTTCAGCTGAGAGGATGTTTTTAACCCCAATTTTCAATAGCGTTGAAACAAGATTAATGCTTGCTGCAACAAAAAGTGCAGTTCCATTTTGCTCATACAAAAAACCCACAGTTGTTGTGAGACTCATGAGTGCAAAAAAGATAAAAATTACTTTTCCCCAATCCATACAAAACTCCTTAAATTATACTATCCCCTGCTCGTATTGAGCTCTCATTTTTTCTTTTTCTATGCGTCGTTTTTCTCGCATCGCTTCTTTTGATTTATAATCCTCTACATTAAATCGTAGTAATTTGAGTACCGGTGAAGCCACAAATATAGAACTATAAGTTCCTACGATGATACCCACTAAAAGTACAAATCCAAAACCGTGAATAATCTCTCCACCAAATAAAAATAGTGTTAAGATAACAAAAAAAGTTGTGAACGAAGTAAGCATTGTTCTTGAAAGTGTTTTAGAAACAGAAAAGTTGATTACTTCAAAAAGGTTGTAAATCTTCATCTCTTTGAGGCTTTCCCTGATTCTATCAAAGACGATAATGGTATCATTGAGTGAGTATCCTAAAAGAGTGAGTAAAGCCGCTAATATATCGAGGTTTACATCTATTTGAAACAATGCGATCGCACCAAAAGCTATCGAGATATCATGTATAAGTGCAATAATGGAAGCCAAGGCAAATCGCCATTCAAAACGAAATGCGATATAAAAAAGAATGGCAATGATAGAAATAATCATCGCCATAATTCCATTTTCACGCAATTCGCTTCCAACTTTTGGTCCTACGATATCAACTCTTCGCACTTCAAAATCACCAGTGCCATTAAGTAGTGAACTCACCTTGTCGCTCAAATCTTCTTGCACAGAATCACTGCTGCTAGAAAATCGTATAATAACTTCTTGTGGCGAGCCAAACTCTGTGATGATGGCATTTGCAAAAGTTTTATCAACTGTTATCTTTTTTCGGATATCTTCTATGGGTGCTGGTTTTTCATATTTTACTTGAACAATCGTTCCACCTGAAAAATCGATGCCATAATTGATCCCTTTTGTAAACAAAAAGAAGTAAGATAGAAGGATGAGTGTAGCAGAAAATATCATAAATAATGAGCTTTTGCCCATAAAATCATATGTTTTATCTCTTGAAAATATCTGCATTATTTTGCTCCTTTTTTCATGCCAAACCACAATGAGATATTGGCACCCTTCTCGATGCGTGGTAAGAGATACTGATAAATCCCGTGTGTACCAAGGATTGCTGTAAGCATTGAAGCAAGTATTCCTATGCTCATGGTCACCGCAAATCCTTTTACAGGACCTGTGCCATAAGCATAAAGAATTACCGCTACGATAAGTGTTGTGATGTTTGCATCCAAGATCGCACTCATGGCATTGGCATACCCATCTTCGATCGATTTTGCAACGCTACTTCCAACACGAAAAAGTTCTCTAATGCGTTCATTTATGATGACATTGGCGTCCACAGCCATGCCGACAGTCAGCACCAAGCCTGCCATTCCTGGAAGCGTGAGCGTTGCACCAAAAAGTGCCATAACTGCGATGATGATAAAGATATTGACTATGAGTGCGATATTTGAAATGATACCAGCAAGTCCATAATACATCACCATAAACACAACAACAAGTAAAAAGCCAGATATGAGTGCGATGAGGCTTGCTTGTATACTGTCGGCTCCAAGGCTTGGACCCACACTTCTTTTTTCAAGTAGTTTTACAGGTGCCAACAATGCGCCACTTCGCAATGCAATTGCAACATCGTGCGCTTCTTGTATGCTAAATCCCCCACTTATTTGACCGCTACCACCGCCTATTCGCTCACGAATAACAGGTGCTGAATAAACTTTTTCATCAAGCACGATTGCTAAATGATTGCCGACATTTTTGGCCGTAAAATCACCAAATACTTTAGCACCCTCGCTGTTGAGAGTGAAGTTGATAACAGGTTGATTCATCTGATCAAAAGCAACTTTTGCATCGGTAAGCATACTGCCATCGAGTATTGGAATCTCTTTTAAAATATGTTTTGTGCGTGTGTCTCTTGCATCTTCCAAGATCACATCTCCATAGCTTGTCGCTTCTGCTTTACTCATACTAGAAGCTCTATCGGCTCTTTTTTCATCAACTGCCATAAGTTGCAAGTGTGCCGCTTTGGCTATGAGTTCGCGGGCTCTTTGTTCCTCATCACCAGTTTTGATACCAGGGAGTTCAACAAGGATATTTTCCACACCAGATCTGGCTACATTTGGCTCAGCTAACCCGAATTGATCGAGTCTGTTTCTGATAGTTTCAACTGCTTGATTGATTGCGTATTCTTTGGTTGATTCTTGCTCTAAAGAGCTGAGCGTTAAACCATAAGATAGCTCATTTTTTTCTACTATCAAACCTTCAATTTTTTTAAGCATAGTATCAAGATTTTTCTCTTCATCTTTATCTAAAAGTGTGAATGTGATCGTTTCGTTGTTGATTTTAAGTGCGTCGATGATGATATCTTTATCATCTGTAAAAAATTTTACGCTTGACGCGATAGACTTGATTTTTGATTTTATTGCCTCGTCCGTTTTGACACCTAAAAGCATATGAAGACCACCTTGGAGATCAAGCCCCAAAGATATCTTCGCACCCTTTTGTGTTTGCAGGAGTGTAGGCAGTGAAAACCCCACTCCAAATACAATAGCGAGGAAAAAAATCACCAAACGGTAATTTAATCCACCTTTATTCATCGATTTTCTTCGCTATATATTCTTTTGCAACTTTTACCACAACTTCTTCATTAAGCTTGAGTTTGATAAAATCTTCCTCTGGTTTGAGTACTTCACACATCAAACCACCGTTTGTAATGACTTTGTCACCTTTTTTAAGGTTAGCCAACATCTCCTTGTGTGTTTTTGCCTGTTTTTGTTGCGGGCGAATAACCAAGAAGTAAAATATCGCAAATAGTACGACTAATGGAAGCAATGAAGCAAACATATTTCCGCCATCTTGCATATGAATCCTTTGAAGAGAAATTTTTGAAGGGTTATTTTAACACTTTTATTATAATAAAAGCCTTTTTTGTAGCTTTTGCTCTGAGTGCTTTTATCTATTTTGAATATTTTGGCTTACATGTAAAGCTCCTAGATTCCCTTTTTGCTATTGCTGGATTTTACGCACTTTTTCGTGCAAAACCAAAAGAGGCTTTTTTTATCGGCTTTTTTATTGGACTGTTTTGGTTTTACTGGATCGCTTTGAGTTTTCGCTATTATGAGCTTGTGTGGCTTATACCGCTTGTGATCTTAGGAGTTGCTCTTATCTACGGCACAATATTTTATCTGTTTGCGCGTTTGAGTCCTTATGGTATGCTTCGTGCTTTGGGCATCGTGTTTTTTAGTTTTGTTGCACCTTTTGGTTTTAATTGGTTGCAGTTTGAATTAGTATTGATAAACTCCTATTTTTCGAGTGAATTTTTTGCTTTTGCAGGCTTCATTTTTTTGATTTATCTTGTAAATATTGCCCCAAAAAAGTGGAAGATATTACCTCTTTTAGCGCTTATTTTACTGAGCTTTTATCCTTTGCATGAAAGCCCTAAAGATCTGCCACCGCTTGGTATTGAAATAGTTAATCTAAAACTTGATCAAGCAAAAAAATGGAATGAAAACTACAAGCAAGATATCGTGCAAGAAAATTTAAAACTAATCGAAAAAGCCTATGAAAGTGGTGCGAGCGTGATTGTATTTCCAGAGAGTGCGATGCCTGTTTATCTCAATCTTGATGCGCAACTTTATGCTAAATTGCAAGCACTTTCACAAAAAATTACCATCATTACGGGTGCTTTGAGTGTGGTAAATCAAGAAGTTTTGAACTCTACTTTTGTATTTGAAAAAGGGGAAGTGCAAGTAGCCCATAAAGTCATTTTGGTGCCTTTTGGTGAGCAGATTCCACTGCCAAAATTTGCAAGAAATTTTATCAATAAGATATTTTTTAACGGTGCTAGCGATTATGCACACGAGCAAAATCCACAAGATTTTCTCGTGCGTGGTGTCAAGTTTCGCAACGCCATCTGTTTTGAAGCCACAAAAGATGCCTTGTACACGCATAATCCAGATTTTATGATAGCCATCAGCAATAATGCGTGGTTTACTCCATCCATCGAGCCGACACTGCAAAATTTATTACTAAGATATTATGCTCAAAAATACAATACGATTATCTATCACAGTGCAAACGCTGGCAAAAGTGGGGTTATTTTTCCATCAAAGCGTTGAGGTTGGATTGGAGTTTTTCTAGCATTTTCTTTACATGTAAGAGGCTTTCTGCTGATTCTATAGCGATATCTTCAGTTGCATTTACTTGCTTGTCAAAGTTTGATTTTTGTTTCCCTTCGACGCGTAATTCTTTGAGGGCTTCTTCTACATCATCGCTTAAAAATTGTAACTCTTTGAGGGCAAATTCTGCTTTTGTGATCGCTTCTTGAGAGTGACTCATAGCAGAATTTACTTTTGTAATAAATGTTGCGATGTGTCCTGAAGCCTCTTTGAGTTCATCTTCGCTATCCTCATCTACAAGCAATTCATGTTTTTCAAGTGCATTGAGATCTACATTTTTGAGGTTTCTAGCTCTTTTTATGAAATCATTAAGATGGGTTACTATCTCTTTTGACATGAGAAAAGTGTAGAGTATGATGATGAGGACAACTAGCAAAGCGATGTATTGAAAAGTGACAAAAAGATTGTTTTTACTCTCGCTAAAATCAGTGTATAGCCATACCGCATTGTCCATAGTGTTGAGCAGTTTGACATTATCTTGATAAATAGTAGAGATAATTTTATTGATTTCATTTTCATCTTTGGCAAGTTTCATCATATATACATCATGCTCTATCCAAAATTCATGGCATTCTTTGACGCTGTGAAAAACATCTGAAATATTTTTGATAGCTTCATCTTTGACAAATCGTTCAATCACAGTAGCGTATATCTTTTTTGCTGCCATAAAATTGAGATAATCCTCTTTAGAATCTGTTCGCAAATAGCGTTCCAAAAAAAGTCCCATGCGTTGGCTTAACATCCTTTGCCTACCAGAATCATCGATATAAATACCCTGCATATTTGCTAGAACCATCTCTTTAACGACTCTATCTGAGAGTTGCAAGATAGTAGTCGTTTTTTGTATGAGTGTTTCTATGTCTGGCTTGGCTCTTTTCATGAGCGTTTTAAGATGCGTAATATTTGCATTAAAATTTTCCCAAATTGACGCCACTTCGTCTAATTTTTCTTTTATTTTTCTATCTTGCGGCGCATAGATACCTTTGAGTGCATTGCCAAAGCGAAGATCGTTTAGATTTTCACCAAAGGTGTCCATCGCACTATCTAGCTCACGAAAATCAACAAGATTTTTAAGCTTGATATAAAAAATCTCTTTGCTCATCTTCTGTGAAAGCATCCGTTGCTTGCCTGCTATATTGATGATGCGTGCGTCTTTTTTACTTTTGTTATTCATATAAACTGTCACTATGATGATGGAGATGATGATAAAAGATAAAAGTCCCCCGATAAATTTGAGCTTCTTTCCTATACTGCTTGGTTTAAACATTTTTTTCCTTTACTCATATATCTCTCGCAAACTAAGCTCATCTAAAATCACGATATTGTTTTCAATAGTGTTAATTATAGCGTTTCTTGTCAATTTTTTGAGAATTCTTGAGAGTGTTTCTGGCTGGATGTGTAGCATGTACGCTATCTCATGTTTCTTCATAGCGTTGAAATTGTCAAGCTCATGGATGAGCATATGTGCAACTTTTGCAGTACCATCAAACACAACATCTCTGCTGATGATACATTGCAATCTTTGGATCATTCCAAAAGCTTCTTTGAGGATTGTGTGCATAAAAGAGGGCTGTGTTCGCATGAGTTGTTTAAAGGTTTGACTATCAAAGATAAGCACTTCACTATCTTCTAAAAATTCAGCATTGGCGTAACAGCTGATTATAAAATTATCACAGAGTTTTGAAGCAGAAAATATGAGAGAATTTTTTGAAAGCTTATACAAAAAGATCTCATTTTCAAAACGGTCAACTTTGTAAAATTTTAAGCTACCACTTGTGATATAGTAGATCTCTTCTTTGTCTTCTTTTTCATAAAATAAGATATCCATAGCTGAGAATTGCTTGATCTTTACAGCTTTGCAAAGTTGTTCAAGTATGATCGCATCAAGCCCTTGAAATAGCGGAATCTCTTGCAAATATTTTTTAATCTCTCTAGTTTCCATATATGCTCGATATAATTACAAAAAACTTTAAGATTATATTATAAGTATAATTTTTTAGCATTGATACAAATCAAGATAGGCTTTAGAAAAGATAGTCATCTAAGATGTTGTTCAAAAGTTTATCTTCTGTGATTTCTTTTTCTTTTGCTAATTTTTGTAGTTTTTCGATGCAAGTGATAGAGATATCAACGCCTACTCGTATGCAACCTTCCTCTTTTTGTCGCATCAAGGCGTAAGTTTCTTCCATCTTTTTTTGCATATTCGATGCTACTGGTGCACGCATGGATTTGTATTCGATTAGTTTCTCATCTTTGTAAACGCCAGAAACTTCCGCATGAACCCAATAATATCCACCATCTTTGCGAAGATTTTTGATATAACCGCTCCACATCTGCTCTTTTTTGAGTGTTTCCCACAATGTTGCAAACACAGATTTTGGCATATCTGGATGCCTTACGATGTTGTGCGGTTTACCGATGAGTTCGGTTGCCTTGTAGCCGCTTATGGCTGCAAAAACTTCATTGGCGTAAGTGATTTTTCCCTTAAGATCTGTTCTTGAGATGATGATCTCATCTTGTGGTACAGCTGTTTGTATGATTGCTTGATACATGGTTTGCATGCGTAATCCTTAAAGTTTCTTTTTCAAATCGCCATGATAATTTATCTTCTCAGCAGTTATGCTATCATCGTTGAGCATACTTGGCACAATATCACTATGTTCTAGTTTTTCTCTTTCTCTATCGAGTTCATCTTCACTGTAAGAAAGCATCATTTCAGCACTTATTACATGTGCAATTGCTTCGATTGATTGCACCTTTTTCATCTCTTCATCTATACCCTCACCATCTACGGTTACTATGATCTTGCCGATACTTGCATCGTGAAAATGATAATCACAAAAATCGCAATTTTTGACAATTTGCAGTATCTCATCTATGTGTTGGCTCTTGGCTTGTATCACTATACTTGAAACATTCATGGTAAACTCCATTTCATTATAAATTTATCATCACTACCGCTAAAAAGGGTATGTTCATCTTGAAAAACAATGCTGTTGAGTGTGCTTTTTTGTCCTACTAACAAGTGCAATGCTTTTGAGTTTGCAACATCAAAAATAGCGATATCGTTTTTCTCATTGATAGCAAAAGCAGCCTTTTTTGCACGGGGACTCAAAGCGCCGGCATAAATTAAAAAAGGTGCATCAAATCGTTTGTAGCTCTCATTTGCAATGTTATAAATAATGCCCCTGCGATCTTGCCCAGCAGCCAAAGCATAACCATTTGTTATATCAACTTTATAGATATTGTCCACATTGCCGCCTTTGAGAATTGATGATACTTCTCCCTTGTCGATGTAAATCACAAAAATTTCACCAGATTCACCTGCTGTGATAACTTGTATTTTTCCCTCATCAAGCATAAAATCTGAAAAATGAGATAAACTCACCTGAAAACGGTAAATCTCTTTTTGCTTTGTGATATCAAAAAGTATGACCTCATGACTTAAAAGTGCTAAAAAAACCCTATTGCTATCAACAAATTTTGCTTTTGCAATGTAGAGTTTTTGAGAACTGTTGATGAGTTTTGTGTGCGTTTTACCCTTTACATGTAAGAGTTCTCTTGAACCATTACTTGCTTGCACAACGGCAAGATACGCATCGCTTGACGCATCAAAATCTACAGAAAAAATCTTTGGTTTCATCATATCGCCCATAAAATCTTTGATATCTCCAAAGAGTATCTCAAAAGTTTTTGCATGAGTATTTGTATCGAAAACTTCAATGCTGCCAGCGTCATTGGCGATGATGAGCGAATTTTTATGTACAAGTAAATCTTGCACATTTCCACGAGCTTCGATCACGGCTGTTGGTTGTAAATTCACTGCAAATGCAGATGACCACAAAGCAAAAAGAATTATAAAAAATCGCATCATTGTCTCGCTCCTTTTATCTCAAGTGCATCGCTTGGACATACGCTCACACACATACCGCAATTTGTGCAAGACTCTTTTTTGATGATTGGACGAAAGACCCCAAAAAATTGTATAGCCCGCTCGTTACACGCATCCAAACAACTACTGCACATGACGCTTTGCCACGCAAGACATTTTTGCGTACTGATACTAAAAGTTGCTTGAATCCGCATATCCTTACATGTAAGGCTTAAAACTGCACCCATACATGTAAGCGCACATTTTTCACAATAAGTACAACCATTTTGATCAAATACAAGTGCCGCTAAACCCTCTTTGTCTATAAAGATGATCTTCTCATTGCAAGCATTTACGCATGGTTTGTCTATACATGCAGGGCATTTTTGGTTAAAAAGTTCTATTTGATCACAATAAGGCGGTCGCACAATGCTCGTGTCTGTTTTTTTGAACCGTGATGCAAAGGAGGAAAAAACCTCCCTTCTTTGCATATTGCGCATCTATTTTATACCTTCGTTAAGATTGTCGATCAAATTTGAACTGCTGATGCCATTTTTTGAGCGAAAATCTGGTTGGAACTCATTTGCCACGAGTGGTTCATTGTTTGATTGTGGTACATGGCATGCTGAACAATTATATCGCTCCATGCTCACGCCTTCTCTTTTGTGCATTGCTGTGAGTACATCTGTTGAATTCCTGATTATTTTTCCCTCTTTGATCACTTCTCCATTTGCTCCAAGTTGTGTCAGCGGTCTAAATGACGCAAGGTGACTAAGCGGCGTTGGGGTTGCTTGGACATCTTTTGCAACTGCTGGATCATGACATCCTAAGCAAGAGTTATAATCTCCCGTAATAGGCAACATTCCCTCGATATCGTGAGGAATCATCGGCGGTGCATTTTCAAAAGATCTTTGGATTAATTTTGACTCACCAGCCGCTGCCTGTGTATAATCAGTTGCATCAGGCACTACTGTTTTTTCAGAGTAGAGATCTACTTTACGCAAACCCAACTCTTCTTCGTGGTAAGCATTGCCTACAACCGCGCAACCACTTACGATAAATGCTAACATCGCAACACTTATAATCCATGTTTTCTTACTAAACATTTTCTCTCCTATCCGTTTTTATTGATATAATTTCGTACACCAAATGCTAGAGCATTGTCTTGGCAAACCTCTATGCATCGACCACAATTTGTACATTCGCCCCACACGATATCGCCACTTTTTTTACCTATGATATCGAGGACTTGTTTTTCAGGGCAGACAGCTTTGCATTGCATACAAAGCGTACAATTTGGCTGGTTGTGTTTTACTCTCAAAAGGCTTTGTTTCGCACTTAAAGAGTAAAAAGCACCTAAAGGGCAGATGTGTCCACACCAACCATTTTTTACCGCAAATAGGTCAAAAAGAAAAATACAAGTAACAGCAGCCACGCCCATACCCATACCAAAAACAATGCCTCGATGTAGCATTGAAATGGGTGATACCATTTCAAAAGCAGCAATGCCGGTTATAAATGATAGGATAAGCGTGAGTCCTAAAACCCAGAAGCGAACACTTTTACCTAGCCAAATTTTTCGTTCAACCCCCTCAAGATATAAAATCTTTCGAAGATAATTTGCACTATCTGTGATGATATTGATAGGGCAAATCCACGAGCAAAAAGCGCGTCCTGCAAAGAGAGCATAAAAAGCAAATATGATTGCACCACCAATGAGAACATCCGATGCTAGCAACGCCCCCGCACTGAACATTTGCAAAAGAGCAAATGGATCTGCAAGAGGAATAGTTTTGAAAAGCAAAGAAGCACTTAAATTGCCCTGCAAAATTTTCCAACCATAGGCATTGGCAGCAAAATACAAAAACAAAATACTCAGTTGCGAAACTCTTCGTAAAAGTAAAAATCTATAATTTTTGAAAAAATTACTCATCGAAAATTCCTTTGTCACTGTTGAGGTAATCTTGTGGTGCAAGTTCACTTCTTTTTGTTTTTGTTGTCACATCACTTGAGACGCCATCAAGGCGTGATTCATCATTTTTGTCCCAGCCTTTGATGTAGTGATCTGCGATGTCTCCTTTTGCAAGAGCTGTTGGAAGCACAAAAATAGCTGCTTTTTTTGTGATACAAGCACGCTCGCACATACCACAACCTGTGCAAATATCACTCACAACTTTTGGCACGAGATACGCATGTTTACCTGTTCGTGCATTTCTTTTGTATTCAAGCGTTATTGCCTCATCTAGCAATGGACAAGCTCTATAGCAAGCATCACATTGAATGCCCCAATACGCTACGCACGATTCCTCATCTACAACAGCGAGTCCCATCTTTGCTTTCTCTATATCCAAAACTTTTTGTCCATCTTTGAGTGATGAAACTTTGTCAGCTTCAAGCGCTCCTGTTGGACACGCTGGTACACATGGTATATCTGTGCACATGTAACAAGGTTTTTGTCTTGGTATAAAATATGGTGTTCCCATAGGTTTATTGTCCCCTGGCTTAGCAAGATGCAAAGTATCATATGGGCATGCTTCAACACATTGCCCACACTTGATACATGCACGCAAAAAATCAAACTCTTGCAATGCTCCTGGTGGACGCAAAATCAATGGTGATGCTTTTGCTTCTTGCAAATAACCGCTCCAAATCATACCACCCAAGGCAGACAATCCGATACTTTGTGCCATAAGTGATATGAATTTTCTTCTATCACTTATGACTATTTTCTTTTTATTAAGATTGCTCAAAACAATCTCCTTTTTGCATAATTTATTTACGCTTTATAGAGCTTAACAGCACATTTTTTATAGTCTGTTTGTTTTGACATTGGACAAGTTGCATCCAAACAAACTTTGTTGATAAATACTTTTTCATCAAACCAAGGCACGAAGATAAGTCCTCTTGGCGTTCTATTTCTGCCTCTTGTCTCTACTCTGGCTTTGACTTTTCCACGACGAGATTCGATCCAAATAGTTTGACCTTGGATAAAACCTTTTGCACTCGCATCTTCTGGATGCATATAGCAAAGTGCTTCAGGAACAGCACGGTAAAGTTCAGGAACTCTCATAGTCATCGTGCCACTATGCCAATGTTCAAGCACACGGCCAGTACACATCCAAGTATCAAACTGTGCATCTGGCATCTCTGGCGGATCCATATAAGGTCTTGCAAAAATTTTGGCTTTGTTTTTCAAAGACTGTTTTGTTTTGTTGGTAATATTTTGCAAATCGCCTTGTGCCAACTCTTTTGCTATAGGTCCATAGAATGCAAACTCAGCACCATTGGCAGCTTTTGCGGCATATGGGTCATACTTTGCATTAAATCTCCATTGCGTTTCTTTGCCATCAACAACTGGCCATTTGAGTCCTCTTACTCTGTGGTAAGTGTCAAAATCAGCCAAGTCGTGTGCGTGACCCCTTCCAAAGTTTGCATACTCTTCAAAAAGGTATTTGTGTAAGAAATAGCCATATCCTTCAAATACTTTGCCATCACTTCCTACCACTTTTCTGCTATCGCCGATACATTCAGAATTATCAAAACCAGCTTGAATCGGATCATTTGCATCTATTTTGAAAGATTTTGCTTGCTCATTGCCAAAAAGAATTTCGTACATAGTTGTATCTTCACTGTATCCCATTTTTTTCGCATCTTCTATAACGCTTGGGAGTTTTTTAGGGCTTCCATCAGCATTTTTTCCACGAAGTGGTTGCTCACCCCATACATCTTTTACTGTAAATCTTTTTGAAAATTCAACCCACTGCCAAGTATCACTCATCGCATCGCCAACTGGAAGCACTTGTTGTTTCCAAAGTTGCGTTCTTCGCTCAGCGTTGCCATATCCGCCCCATTTTTCATAGATCATAGCACTTGGCAAGATGAGATCACTGACTTTTGCAGAAATTCCCGGGTAGCCATCAGAACAAACGATAAAATTATCCATTTGTCTTGCGGCTTTGATCCAATGGTTTGCATTGGCTGAATCTTGGTATGGATTGCACACATTAACCCATGCAAATTTTACAACTCCATCTTCGATATCTCTGTGGATTTTCATGATGTGTTGGTTGCCTACGGGATTGAGTGTTTTTGCAGGTATTTTCCAGACTTTTTCGACTATTTCTCTGTGTTTTGGCACCGCCACCATCATATCAGCTGGAAGTCTATGACAAAATGTTCCAACTTCACGAGCCGTACCGCAAGCACTTGGTTGTCCTGTGAGTGAAAACGCGCCTGAACCTGGTTTTGCTTGTTTGCCTAGTAAGAAGTGGACATTGTAGGAAAGTGTATTGACCCAAGTTCCTCTTGTGTGTTGGTTCATACCCATAGTCCAAAAACTTACTATTTTTCTGTTTTTTTCAACATAAAGGTTTGCAAGCATTTGAAGTTTTTTCTTAAACTCTTCGATATCTTCTAGTGGATCGCCTTTTGAAATAGTAGCAACATAATCAAGCGTATATGGTGCTAAAAATTTTTTATATTCTTCAAAACTTATTTGCCAATGTTTTAAGCCTTGATCTTTGTTTTGCATCATATCACCCACTTTGTAACCAAATGGCTCAAGTGCAGGTGCTTCTTTTGCAGAAACTTCTTTTTGCATCTCTTTGTTTACGATCTCAAGTTCTTTGTCTGAATATTTGCCCTCTTTTATTGATTTTTCATCACTTCTTCGCATACCATAGCCTATATTTACAGGCTGAGAAGCAAATACGATGTGCTTATTTACAAAATCCCAATCAATGGCTTCTGGATGATTGTATACGATCTCTCTTGCTATGTAATTCCAAAGAGCTAAGTCGGTGTTTGGAGAAAATATGATCTCAATATCTGCAAGATCTGAACATCTGTGCGTGTAGGTAGAGATGTTGATAACTTTTACGCGATCTGGATCTGTGAGTTTACGATCACTTACGCGAGACCAAAGAATAGGGTGCATTTCGGCCATATTTGCGCCCCAAGTTACGATAGTGTCGGTAAGCTCGATATCATCATAACATCCACTAGGCTCATCGATACCAAATGTTTGGTAAAATCCCACAACCGCACTTGCCATACAATGTCTTGCGTTTGGATCTAATGCGTTTGATCGGAAACCACCCTTCATCATCTTTTGCGCTGCATAACCTTCCATGATTGTGTATTGACCAGAAGCAAACACAGCAACGCCCTCAGGGCCACTTGCTTTGAGTGCTTTTTTGGCGTGAAATTCCATCTCATCAAAAGCTCGTTGCCAGCTTATCGGTTTGAACTTGCCATTTTTGTCAAACTCACCTTTGTCATTCATACGCAAAAGAGGTTGTTTGAGTCTATCGGCACCGTACATAATTTTTGCATTAAAATAGCCCTTGATACAGTTGAGCCCACGATTTACAGGAGCTGCTGGATCACCTTTAACCGCAACGATTTTGCCCTCTTTTGTAGCAACCATGATACCACAACCAGTACCGCAGAAACGACAAACTGCTTTATCCCATCTCCAATCAGCTTGCGTTTGCGCTGCTGCTGCTTGAGCTGATTGTGGAATGCTAATCCCCACCGCTGCTGCTGCACTTGCTGCTGCTGTTGTCTTTAAAAAGTCTCTTCTTGAAAGCGACATAAACTCCTCCTATTTTGGATTCAAACTGATCTCGCGCAATGTACAAAAAAGTTCGTAAATACCTCTAATTTTCTCAAAAAGTATCTTTTTGTAGTTTTAGAGGGGGCAGTAGAGACTTACGAACGCGTTTGTTTCAATGCGTAACATCAATCACAAACCAAATTGTACTCCTTAGCCAAAAGAGAAATCTATGACTTAGGTCAAATATTACAAAAAGAACAAATGTCCCTACGACCCCCTAAAGCTACAAAAAGGGTACTTTTTGAGAAAATGAAAGGTATTTGCGAACTTTTTTACAAAAGTGCGTAAGGTCAGTTAGTATCTTGTAAGAGTTTAGAAAAGTTTCCCCCTTGTGCTTTTTGCGTGTAATCTGCACTCTCTTATGAAGAGCAACTTACATGTGAAACACCGGCAATATTGAAGAGTTCATGAGGTTTTCTTTTGTAGTATTTCTCTTCAATCTCACTCGATAATTCAGCGTAAGGGTTGTTCATCACTTCTTGCAATTCATAAATAAGACCATAATCTCCTTTTGCAGCTTGCAAGTAAGCAGGAACTAAAAACCACTCTCGTAATGTGTATTTGGGGTTGATGGATTGCATCTTTTTTGCAAGTATTTCACGAGATACGGATGCGTTTATGCTGAGAGCTGATCGCCATTTTTGAAGCCACTGTGTCCAGCGTTTTAAGAGTGCTTCATCGTGCATATTTTCATGATAAAAGCTTTTTGTAAGCAGTGTTATATCTTCAGGCACCCAAGAAAGTTCCCTGAAAAAAATCGTATAATCAACTTCAGTCTCAATCATAAGCTCCATAAGCTCATTAAAAAGAGTTGCATCAAAGTTTTGCAAGCCTAATTTGGCAGTCCACATGGCACGCAAAGACTCTTGCATCGTCTTAAAAAAATCATTTCTAATTTGTTCCAATTTATCCTGTGCATCGTGATCTAGTAGTGGTTTGAGAGCTAGGCATACCATTGCAAAATTTTGTTCAGCTGCTTTTGGCTGGTTAAAAAAAGAGAAATGCACACCGCCACCAGTCCAAGGCTGATATCGTGGATCAAACGCATCTATAAAGCCAAAAGGACCAAAATCTAGCGTATAGCCACCTATTGCACAGTTATCGCTATTGAAATTTCCTTGACAGTACCCTACACGGATCCAATTTGCAACAAGTGATGTAAGTCTATTTTGAAATTCTTTTGCAAATAAAAGCACTTTTTCTTCAAATGGCAGATGTTGGTCGATTTCTTTATTGTATTCGCGTTCTATCGCATGTAAAACGATTTTTTTAAGCTCGTTTAGTGCATGAGGATGCTCAGATTTACGCGCACGCCTGCCAAAAAGTTCTAGCTGCCCTACGCGCAAAAATGAGGAAGCAACGCGTGTATTGACGGCAACCGCTTCCTCGATCATGATTTCTGGATCTTTAGAGTAAGAACCCTGCCTAAACCATGGGCGGCTGACAGTTTCGGAAGTAGAAACATAGAGGCTCAAAGAACGAGATGTTGGTATGCCAAGAGCGTGCATATGTTCTTGTGCTAAAAATTCACGCACGCTTGAGCGAAGTACAGCTTTGCCGTCCGCACCCCTACAATAGGGAGTTTTTCCTCCGCCTTTGAGCTGCATTTCCCAACGATTGCCATCAATAACTGCTTCGAGTATAGAAATCGCACGCCCATCACCATATCCATTGCCTGTGCCAAATGGACATTGATCATAGTATTCATGACCATATATAGAAAGGGCATAGCCACACGCCCAGCCCAGTTTTTTCATAGGCTCCGGAAGCATTGAAGTATCGCCGCTAAACATCCTCATAAATGGCTCGCAAGTTGCTAGGGTATCTGAAAAACCAAGTTCACGAAAAAAATTCTTACTGTGTATGATGTATCGAGGATTTTTGATGGGCGTAGGTTTTACGGGAACAAAATGACCACTCAATACTTCTCTTGAATGATGATCCACACCATCTTTGGTAGCTTTCGGATCAGCATTCAAGCTATTTAAAAGCGAGTAGTCTGCATATTTTGCAAGATCATCAAGGGATTTTATGGTAGTTTTATTGCTATGATTATAATTTGTACGCATCGTATGCCTTTAATAGGATAAATTTTATCTTATTGTAGCAGGTGAAAATAAACTCGCAGCAATAAACTGAATTTAGCTGAAAAGTTCGCTAAGAAGATCTTTGTTGATGATGTTTATCTCGTTTGCCGCATTACTGTCGATGATTTTTTGTTTTTTAAATTTGCCCAAAGTTCTTGAGAGTGTTTCTGGAGTGATGTTGAGCAAGGCGGCTATTTGTGTTTGTTTGAGTTCGTTAAAGAGTTTTTCATTTTCAAAAAGAAATTTGGCGATTTTGCCCTCAGAAGTGAGAACTACCTCGTTGGTGATCACTTCTGACATGATTTTGAGTTTTGCGGCAAGGGATTTGATGATACTGATCGAAATATCTGGATTTTTAAAAAAATTTTCCTCTAGTTTTTTATAATCAATACGCATCACCTCACCTTTTGTGCTAAACTCAGCACTCGCAGGGTAGGGCATTGACTCAAAATTTGCCAATTCTGCTACAAGATTGATCGGTCTAAAAGTATGCAAAAAGATTTGCGCACCTTTGAAGTTTGTCTTATACAATCGTAGCGTGCCACTAAGTAAAATATACATGTAAATAGGCGCATCACCCTCATAGAAAAGTATCTCTTTGACATTGTAAGAGTGTACGCTTGAAATCTCTCTAAGCTTATCAATACTTGCATCATCGAGTTTTGCAAACAGCGGAATTTGGCGAATATTGTGCATGATTATCCTTGCTTTAAAGTCACCATCTTATCATTTTTTGCATTGTCTATCAAGATTTTTTTGACGCGTTCTTGCCACAGTTTGCCAAACTCCCCTTTTTCTTCTGCACTAGCTTGCAAGCTCATAACTTTAGGCATCAACGCTTGCAATTTCGCACTTGGTGGTACACAACTAGGATCATACGCCACTTGTACGCTTGCGTTTGTATCAACCCTAATAAACCTTACATGTAAGTCAATGGCAACACCAAAATCCATCAACGAATGCCTTGCAAAATTGCCATTGATTCCCTTAAATCCACTCTCTTTCGTAGCTCCTGTGATATTTGAGATGACATTTGAGATCACGCCTGTGACTCCCTGTGTTAAACTATCTTTGAATTCCACTTGTATGCCACCACGAAGCGGCAGACTATCTGGGTATAAAACCTCCAAAGCTCGCTTACATGTAAGGTATGCTCCGGCTACAGTTGGGCAACTATGCCCCGCCGCTTTTACTATCTGTTTATAATTAAACTTGATGATTCCACCTTTTACGCTTCCCAATATCTCGGCAAGCGGATCATATAAAATGATAGGTGCAACATCGTTGAAAAATTGTGGAAAATTTTCTTGCATTTTAGGCTCCTAATGCTTTTTTGACTTCTTCGCTTGCCATCGTGATATTCCAAGCTGGCTCCCAAACGATTGTAACTTCACAACTCTCAACCCCATCAAGTCTTTCAACAGCTTCTCTTGTCCATGTTTGGATAAGTTCATGCAAAGGGCAACCTCTTGTAGAAAGTGTCATGGTAACGCTTACATGTGAGTCCTCAACCGCTACGCCATAAATCAATCCAAGCGAGTAGATATCAAATCCAACTTCTGGGTCTATTACCGTTTTTATCGCTTCTATTACGCTGTGTTCATTGAGCATTTGTTGCTTCCTTTTTAGGTTTGAATGTTAATGTAAAATAGATATTGTCTATCACCAAAAGTGTTCCGATGCCCATAATGACAGAGGCTATTGCAAATGTCAAGTAACTTGTAAAAATGATACCAACACAGCCAAGCGCCATTCCTACAAATGTAATGAAAAATTGCACATCAGCCTGTTTTTCTTTTATCATCTGGTTTAGCATTGGAACTTTCATCTTACCCACAAGTGGAGAAAATCGCTGGTACCAAACCAAAAATGGCAGTATTTTATAGATATGTCCCACGATAAAAAAAAGTAAAAATCCAAAAAAGAATAAAAATCCAAAAAGGATAAAATACTTTTGCTCACTGCTAAATATACCCACAAAAAATACCACTATACATGTAAGCAGTGTAAAAAAAGAAGCTATCATATTTTTGGCCCAAAAATCATTTTGGCGTCGTATCCTAGCTCTAAATATATCAAACATCTGTAAAATCGCAAGTAGCATGGCAAAAGCACTCAAGGCAACACCCGTATAAAAAAGCTCGCTTACATGGAAGAGTTCTGCGACTAGCAAAACACTGAGTCCTGTGATTATGGCATAAAAAGCCCATTTTATTTTTTGCTGGCTATAGCCGTGCGAAAGCGAGAACATAGGCAATAACACCATTGCGACACCCATAATGCTCATTATCACATACCCAAAAATAGTCGTAGCAATGTGTATTTTGGCTAAACTCATCAAGTCTGGATAGAACCCATAGAGCAAATTAAGTGCCATGAAAAATCCCACGCTAGAACCGATAAACAAAAAGACATTGGATGCAAAGATATATTTTGCAACGATATCAAAGCGCTCTAAGTTTTTGTAAGTCAAAAAGATATTTGCTACAAAGATGAGCATAGAAAGATAGATCATCATCGCACCATAAGGCACCACAGCCATATATTTATCCACGCCCAAACCAAAGCAAAAAAGTATAATTCCACCCAAAAAAAGATAAAACTGTACATATGCAAAATCTTTTGAAAAGACAGGAATTTCAAGTACCACGGGAATGAGCTGATACATGGCTCCAAAGATGGTCATCATCACAAACCCCAAAAGATACAGGTGGATGAGCGAAGCCATAGAGGATGAGAGAAAATACCCATCAATCTCATTTGCATAAAATGGCAACAAAAAAGCACTCACGGCATAAAAAATCGCAGCAGCTATAAAATAATGTGCCACAAGAACAAACGGTGGCGCCATCTGTGTGGCAAGGTTGCGTGCCATCTTTAGCCCATACAACTAGCATCGTTCAAATCAGCAAGTTCACTCAACCCTTTTTTGTAAAAAATCTCCAATTTTACTTTGCCATTTTCAAGTTTGCTCTCTTGAACTTCAAAGTTTTTATCGATTTTAGGGTATAAGCCCATCGGACTTTTGTGGTTGATCATGATAAGTTTTGTACACTCATCTTTGATCATCGCTAGCCCTAACATCGCATTTACCATCGGCTCTGGCGGCACACAAGTTGAACTATCAAATTCTATCACACGCATACCATCTTGCTCATATTCAAAAAAAGGAACACTTGCTCCCTCTACATGTAAGGCTTTTTTAAATGAAGACATATTCACTCCTATTTATTTTTGAAACATTATATACAAGAGTGGCGGTTAGAAACATTGATTTGTATCAAGCGTATTGTGAAAAGAGTTGTGGGGAATCTTGTGTTTGTGAGTAGGCTTGTGCGCCTTTTTGGATTAATTCTTCTCTGCTCTTCAATCCAAGTTCAATTCTTGCTTGCATCTCAATCATACTTGCCGTGGCTGCGACACTATAATCTGTGCTACTAGGATCACTTGGAGCGAGTGCCGCACTTCTTACTACTTGCATCTTTGCGATAGTTGCTTGTGGATCTGCCTCGCTTGAACTATCGATAGCGACTTCGCCACCAATGGCATAGAGTTTTCCATCAGGCCCTTGTTGGTAGGAAAAACTTGCCCCGCTCTTGATGACGCCCCCACCAGAAGCGATATGTGCCGCCTCATGGCGTCGCACCCCTGCATCACTTGCTTGAAGTTTTGTAATTTGTGCTTTTTCACTAGAAGTAAGCGCTTCGTTTTTAGAGGCACTAGCATTTTCATCGGAATTTTGTGTTGTTTGTGTGTTTGTAAGTGGTTGTCCGCTTAGCCGCAGTAAAGAGTTATCTAAATACCCACCAACTTTCATAATGGCATCCTTGTTTAAGCTACTTCTCTACAAGAAATGAGAAGTATTGATGCACTTTTTTGCAAAAGAAAAAGTGCGTAAGGGCAATTATTTTAACATAATTTTGTTAAAAATTTTAGAGTTTTCGTAGTTTTGCTATCTCATCTCGTAATTTTGCTGCTTTTTCAAATTCAAGTGCCTTTGCCGCTTCGTGCATTGCTTTTGTGAGTTCGCTTACAATCTTTTTTCGTTCGCTCGCTGGCATTTTTTGTAGCTTATCAGCTTTTTGTAGCAATGCTTCTGTATCTTCAACTCTAAGGTTTTCATCGAGTTTACGCGTGGTTGTTGTTGGCGTTATGTTGTGCAGTGTATTGAATTCTTTCTGCCGTTCCCGCCGTTCTTGCGTGATTTGTATCGCGTATTTCATCGATTCTGTGATCTTGTTGGCAAAGAGCAAAACCTTTCCATTTACATTGCGAGCCGCGCGTCCCATGGTTTGAATGAGGCTTGTGCGACTGCGTAAAAACCCCTCTTTGTCTGCATCAAGAATTGCCACAAGTGAAACTTCGGGCAGATCAAGCCCTTCTCGTAAAAGATTGATACCTATAAGCACATCAAAATCACCATTTCTCAAGGCTCTTATGATTTGATTTCGCTCTATGGCATCGATCTCTGAATGCATGTATTTGACTTTGAGTCCGAGTTCATTGTAGTAACGGCTCAGTTCTTCGCTCATTTTTTTGGTGAGCGTGGTTACCAAAACTCTCTCATTTCGTGTAATCACTTTTTTGATCGCATCAAAGAGTGTTTCAACTTGATTGTCGCTTGAAAGTATCTCGATGAGTGGGTCTAAAAGACCTGTTGGTCTGATGATCTGTTCAGCGGTATTTTCACCACTAAGAGTGAGTTCAAGTTCATTTGGTGTAGCTGAGACAAAAAGATACGCTGGTGCTTTGTTGATAAACTCATCAAACATCAAAGGACGATTGTCCAAAGCACTTGGCAATCTAAAGCCATACTCTACCAAAACCTCTTTACGGCTCCGATCGCCTGCAAACATTCCACGAAATTGTGGCAAGCTTACATGTGATTCATCCACGATGACAAGATATTCCTTGCCCATCGCTTCAAAATAATCAAACAAAGAGTAGGGCGTTTCACCCTCTTTGATACCCGTCAGATATCTTGCGTAGTTTTCAACTCCTTTGCACGCCCCCGTGGCTTGTAGCATTTCAAGATCAAATTCAACTCTACTTTTAAGCCGTTGGTATTCAACAATTTTATTTTCTTTTTGAAAATACGCCAAACGAAGAGCGAGTTCCTCTTCTATGTTTTTGATGGCATCTTTGAGCCGTTCTTGTCCAACTATAAATTGGTTTGCCGCATAGATATCAACTCTTTTTTTCTTTTCAAGCACTTGACCACTCAGCACTTCAAAGCTATAGATGTCCTCGATCTCATCACCAAAAAATTCAAGCCTAAGAGCCTCATCTTCACTATAAGCTAAAAAAATATCAATGATGTCGCCATTGACACGAAAACATCCCCGTTCAAAAAAATTATCGTTTCTTTTGTAACCCATATCTACAAGTTGCAAAAGGAGTTTTTTTTGATTTATATTCTCACCAACTTCAAGAACTTGCACCATATTTTTATATTCGTGCGGATTTCCTAAACCATAGTTAGCCGAAACTGAAGCCACACAGATAACATCATCAAAACTCAAAAGCGAGGCAGTTGCAGAGAGTCGTAGCCGTTCTAACTCTTCGTTTATGGAGCTATCTTTTTCGATAAAAAGATCCGTTCTTGGGATATACGCCTCGGGTTGGTAGTAGTCATAGTAGCTGATAAAGTATTCAACATGATTGTTAGGAAAAAATCCTCTAAACTCACTATATAGCTGTGCCGCAAGTGTTTTATTGTGTGTCATGATGAGCGTTGGCAGGGCGGTTTGCTCAATGATGCGAGCCATCGTATGCGTTTTGCCGCTTCCTGTAACACCTACAAGTGTTTGATAAGTGTTCCCTTTTTTGATGCACGCTGTGAGTTTTTCTATAGCCTGAGGCTGATCCCCAGCAGGAGAAAATGGAGTATGGATAGTAAATCTTGACATAATTCTGCTTTTTTTTGTTACAATTATAGCAAAGTAAACAAAGGAGTTTGGATGCAAACAGTACAACTTGATATTCAAGATGATAAATTTCAAGCATTTCTCACTATCATAAAGAATCTAAAAGATGATATGATTAAAGATATTCGAACAAGTGATGCTATCTTGGACATAGAATCTATAAAAATTGATTCGCAAGATTATCTGGACATGCAAAACATCAAAAAAGAGCAAAATCCAAAATACTCTTTGCAAGAAGCAAAAGAGTTGCTTGGATTGTAGATGCGAGTAAGTATAGATGAAAAAGCCATTAAACAACTTGTGAAAATAGAGAAAAAAGATGCAAAAATATCTTTTTAAAAATAGAATTGTTAAAAGATTTTCCTCAAATTGCAAATTTAAAAAAGATGGTAAATTTTTATCCACCGTTTCGATTGCGTGTGGGCGATTTTAGGATTTTATTTGATGTTGTTGATGAAGCAATTACAATTTATGCCATTAAACATAGAAAAGAAAGTTACAAATAATTTACAATAGGAAAAACAATGCAAGAAGAAGAAAATATAGTCAATGCGTTAAGTTTGAAGGTGCAGGATCTTTTGAGCAATTTTAGACAGTTGCAAGAGGAAAATAGTTCTTTGCGTCAGGAAGTTGTGACTATTAAAGCACAAAATGCGGCAAAAGATATCCAGATCAACAAACTTGAAGAAGAGTTGCTCAAAAAAGAGCTTGAAGCTGAAGATATCTTGGGTAAGATTGAGGAAGTGTTAAAACGATGAATAAACGCACAGTTTCCATCGGGGCAAAAGATTTTGATATCAAGCTCGATGGTGAATTTGCAGAGTATTTTGATGCTTGCTTCAAGGAGAGTTTTGGCACAAACCAAAAGATCCAAACCAAAGAACTACTCTGGGCATTCGTGCAAAAATGTTATGATACATACCTGCAAAACGCTGAACTCAAAAAGTTACTCGAAAAGCTAGAAAAACTTTAAGCTATGTTTTACAGTTATTGGGTTAAAATTCTTTCCAAGTCGATAAGTGTATCGGCAAAATTCAAACAAAAGGAGTAAACCATGAAAAAAGGTTTTACTATGATCGAGTTGATCTTCGTGATCGTTATACTAGGTATCCTAGCAGCTGTTGCAGTTCCAAGACTAGCAGCTACAAGAGATGATGCTATACTAGCTGGACTTAAAACAGATATCAATACAGCACTACAAGCTGTTCCTGCTTGGTATCAAGGTCAAAGAGATGCTAGAATTATGCAAGCAGTTCAATTAGATACAACTACATGGAATCAAGCGACATCTGGTGAAGAAGCATACACATGGAGCGATGGTGGTAATGTGTGTGTGACTTTAGCTGTTGTAGATTTTAATACTACAGGTGCCTCACAATTCAGTATAGCAGCTGCTGGCGCAGAAGTGAATGCAACAAATGGTAGATGGTTGGCTACTGCACAAGGTGTTCCAGTATTAAGATTGGTTAAAGGGGTTTTAGCTGATGATGGTACAGTAATTGCTCCAGCAAATCCAACTGTTAACTGTGCTACATTATGGGATACAGCAAATGGGTTAGGTTTAATTGAGCAAAATATCACTATGGCTGGCAAAAGAGTTCAGTGGTAATCACTTGAAAAATACTTTTTTTAAAAAGGCTGGATTTATTCCGGCCTTTACTATGGTTGAGCTTATTTTTGTTATCGTTGTGCTTGGTATACTGGCGGCTGTTGCTATTCCACGACTTGCAGCTTCGAGAGATGATGCTGTGCTAGTCAAAGGCAAATCGCAAATTTCTGCTATCAGAAGTGGCATCGCTTTGCAAAAAGCAAAACGCATGATGGAAGGAACCGTTCCTTTTATCCCAGCTTCACTTGACAATGCAGCCTTAGACACGGACAATGAGCGACTTTTTAACTTCACAGATGGCAATGCTTCAAATATCCTCGAATACCCAATCCTCTCAAAGTTAAATAGCGATGGCTATTGGTTTAAAGATACAAATACAACTTACAAATTTCAACTAACAACAAGCAACATAGCGACCTTTACTTACAGTTCATTAAATGGCACTTTTAACTGTTCCATCTCACCAGATTGCAATACCCTCACCCAATAACTTGTACTACTATCGCATCTCTCTTTTAGCCTCACCGCTTGCCCCCTTGACTTATGAGAGTATCGAACTCTTACATGCAGGAGATATAGTAACCGTTACACTCAACAAAAAAATCAAACAAGGTGTTGTACTCTCTTTGGTGGATAAACCTAGCTTTACATGTGAGCAAATTTGTGCAAATGAGGGCAAAAGTTTCTTACATGTAAGCCTAGAGATAGCTTCATTTATCAGTGAGTATTATGTTTGTTCACTGGGAGAAGCTTTAGGACTTTTTACACCATTGTTGCACACAAATCCAAAACCACAAACACTTCCAGCCCTAGCCATTGAGCTTTCAAGCAAACAAGAAGCGGCATTTGCTTTTATCCAATCACATGAGAAAACACTCCTTTTTGGCGATACTGGTAGCGGTAAAACAGAAGTGTATATCAAATCTATCCATAAGTGTTTGCAAGAGGGCAAAAATGCCATTTTACTTATGCCAGAAATTGGTTTGACACCGCAAATGAAAAAGAGGCTTAAGTCTCATTTCGGTGTATTTGTGGCTATTTGGCATTCCCGCATTACTAAAAGTGCAAAAGAAAAGATCATACAAGATATCGAAGGGGGCAAAGTTCGCATCATAGCAGGAACTCGTTCGGCACTATTTTTGCCACTTGAGCGAGTTGGACTCATTGTGGTAGATGAAGAGCATGATGATAGTTACAAATCAAATGCCAATCCTCGCTACAACGCCAAAGATCTTGCACATCTTTTTGCAAAAAAATACACCGCCAAACTCATTTTAGGAAGTGCCACGCCATCTGTGGGCAGTTATAAAAATACCCCGCATTTTAGACTTGATGAGACTTTCCATGCAAGTTCCAAAAAGATTGTATATGAAGATATGCACAATGAACTCAGCCCCTCTTTGCTTGCAAAAGTAGAGCAGTATCTTGAAGCAAAAAAACAGATTATCATCTTTTTACCAACAAGAGCAAACTTCAAATATATCGCCTGTCGTGAATGTGGTGAAAATATTCTCTGCCCGCATTGTAGTGTTGGCATGAGTTTGCATAGTGATAAAAATGCACTTGTTTGCCATTATTGTCATTTTACCCAGCCGATTCCAAAAGCGTGTCCAAGTTGCGGTTGCAAAGAGATCGAAGCAAAACGGATAGGAACAGCGGAAGTAGTTTTGCAACTCAAGGAGCGATTTGGTGATGCACGCATAGAAAAATTTGATAAAGATGCTATCACAACGCATAAAAAACTCAACGATACACTGAAAAAACTCAATGAAAATAGTATCGATATTCTTGTTGGGACGCAGATGTTGGCCAAAGGACACGATTATCCAAATATCGCATTGAGCATCGTTATGGGTATCGATACACTGCTCAATATCCCTGATTTTCGCTCACGAGAAAAAGCGCTTGCACTCATCATCCAAATAGCAGGACGAGCTGGTCGAAACGGCGAGGGCGAAGTTTATATACAGAGTAAAAATGCCACGCTGTGGAGCAAATATATCGGCAATTATGAACTATTTTTACAAGAGGAACTAGCGTTTCGCAAGGAACTTTATCCGCCATTTAAAAAACTTATGAGGATTTTAGTGTCCCACAAAAAAGAGCAAAAAGCACAAGATATTTTAGAGCAAATCAAAGCAAATGCCATGAAATTTCCAAGTGTAGAGGTTGTAGGTTATGGCAAAGCAGACATCGCTATGATAGCTGGTAAATACCGCTACAACATCCTTCTGCGTTCAAGCGATACCAAAGCACTTTTGCAATACGCCCATCTAGCCAAACGATACCCAGTACAGATAGATGTTGATCCATTATCTTTTTCTTAACACTTTTTTTGTATAATTCTAGCCTTAAGATATTTTTTAAAACCCTCTAACCGACAAAAGTTTGTCACGATGGAAACCCCGAAGCTCTTGCTATTGGTTTATCGGACAAAATTGCCTCGCATGGGGCTTTAAAAAATGTGCATATAAAAAATTTTTCCTGAAAAAAAAGGGATATTAAATGATACAAAGATATAAAACCGAGCAGATTTTTGTAGGTGGCGTGCCTATCGGCGGAGATGCTCCTATCGCTGTGCAGTCGATGACATTTTCTAAAACACATGATGTAAATGCCACCGTGGAGCAAATCAAAAAGTTACATTTTGCAGGTTGTGATATCGTGCGAGTTGCAGTGCCTGATTATGAGGATGCACATGCCCTTAAAGCCATCAAAGAACAGATCCAACTCCCACTAGTCGCAGATATCCACTTCAATTATCGCCTTGCACTCATTGCTGCTGCGGTGGTTGATTGTATCCGTATAAATCCTGGCAACATAGGCAGTAAAGATCGCGTGCGAGAAGTTGTAAAAGCATGTAGCGAGCGAAAGATTCCTATTCGTATTGGTGTAAATTCAGGAAGTTTAGAAAAAGAGTTTGATCAAAAATACGGAGCAACTCCCGAGGGTATGGTGCAATCAGCGCTTTACAATATAAAATACCTAGAAGATTTGGGATTTAACGATATCAAAGTTTCACTTAAAGCTAGTGATGTACAACGAACGGTGCAGGCGTATCGCAAACTCAGACCACTCACAAACCATCCGTTTCATTTAGGTGTTACAGAAGCTGGTACAAAGTTTCACTCCACGATCAAATCCTCTATCGCTTTGGGTTCTTTGTTGCTTGAGGGCATAGGTGATACAATGCGCGTTTCTATGACGGGCGAACTTGAAGAAGAAGTGATCGTAGCACGAGCGATTCTCAAAGACAGCGGTATCGTAAAAAGTGGGGTCAATATCATCTCTTGCCCTACATGTGGACGCATTGAAGCAGATCTCATCAAAGCCATCAAGGAAGTGGAAGAACGAACAAGACACATTAAAACACCACTCAATATCTCAGTGATGGGTTGCGTAGTCAATGCCATTGGTGAAGCAAAACACGCAGATGTTGCCATAGCATATGGAAAAGGACAGGGACTTGTGATGCGAAACGGGGAAGTTGTAGCGAAACTCAAAGAGGAAGACCTTGTGGAGCGATTTTTAGAAGAAGTACAAAAGGCCGCAAAAGATGGATAATCTACACAATATAAACATAGAGCGGTCGATTTTAAGCTCGGTATTTTTTACCCCATCAGTGTTTGAAGATGTAGCTGCTCTTTTAAAGCCAAAAGATTTTTACCTGCCATCGCACCGTTATATCTTTGAAGCGATGGAGGAATGTGAACGAGATGATTTGCCTATCGATGAAGAGTTTGTGAAAAAAAAACTCCATCATGAGGGAAGATTTGATGAGCAAGCAATGCTTGAAATTCTCTCAACAAATCCACTTCCAGCACTCAAAGCATATGTGCAAGAGATCCGTGAAAAGTCTATCAAAAGAGAACTTGTAGCACTTACTGTGGACATAAAAGATGTCACTGTCGATAAAGATTTGCCATCACACGAAGTGCTTGATTTGGTGCAACAAAAACTCTATCAGATAACAAACGACAGTGGCACAAAAGAGTTTCGAGAATCCCCCGAAATGACACGCTCCACTATAGAGCATATTTTAGCGATGAAGCAGCGAGGCAACGCTGGAATTGTCGGTGTGGATACTGGTTTTCGCGAGATAAACAAACTCACAACTGGTTTTGGCGATGGAGATCTTATCATTGTGGCAGCACGGCCAGCAATGGGAAAAACGGCTTTTTGTCTGAACTTAGCGCAAAAGGCACTCGATGATGGCAGAGGAGTTGCGATATTTTCACTTGAGATGCCAGCTGAACAGTTGATGCTTCGGATGTTAAGTGCAAAAACTTCCATTCCTTTACAAAAATTAAAAGTTGGCGATATGAATGATGAGGAGTGGGAACGACTCAACAGTGCGGCATCGACGATGAGTGAAAAGCAATTTTTTGTTGATGACAATGGCAATGTGACCATTCACAATGTCCGTGCAAAACTGCGAAAACTTAAAACACAACATCCTGAAATCTCACTCGCCATTATCGATTATATTCAACTTATGAGTTCAGGCGGAAACAAAGATAGACACTTGGAAGTAAGCGATATATCAAGGGGCTTAAAGCTTTTGGCTCGTGAACTCAATATACCTATCATCGGACTTTCACAACTCAACCGTGGACTTGAAAGTAGGAGCGATAAACGACCAATGCTGAGCGACCTTCGAGAATCAGGTGCTATCGAACAAGATGCGGATCTTATTATGTTTGTGTATAGAGATGATGTATACCGCATTCGTGAAGAGAAAGAAAAAGAGCAAAAAGCACGCGTTGATGGCAGAGATTATAAGAGTAATTTTTTTGAAAAACCAGAAGAACAGGCTGAAGTTATCATCGGTAAAAACAGAAATGGTCCTGTCGGTGTTGCCAATCTTGTGTTCCAAAAAGCATGCACAAGATTTGTAGATTCTGGCGGTATTCCTGTGCAATATATCTATAATGATAGCAACATAGATAGCAAAGAAGCTAGTATAGAACTTCCAAAACTGTGATTGAGCCAGCACCCCTTATCACTAGTAAAAAAGAGGCACTTTATCTTTTTTTAGGGGTGTTTTTGCTGCTTACACTCTCATTTTCTAAAGAGTATTTTGCATTTTTGCAACTCAAAAATCAAGGTTTACATAAAGCTAGAGCTGTTGTTTCAAGTGTGTATGAAAAAACTTCAAAAAACAATAAATCTTATCTTATATACAAACTTAAAACAGACCATTTTTCATTATATACTGTGTCTTGGAAGATGCGTAAGATTGCGGTACATACGCCTGTGATAGTGGAGTTTAGCGCCGAAAAAATCTCATTTTATGAATACATGCACGGTTTTTTTGCAAACAACACACAATTAAAAATGCTTGAAGAAACCCCACAAGATCCGCTGAGAACTTTTGTGAAAAATCAGCATGAAAGTATTGTAATGCAAGAGCTTTTTGGTGCACTCTTTTTTGCTGAACCTACTTCAAAAACATTAAAAATCAAAATCAATCAATGGGGAATTTCACATCTTGTGGCTATCAGCGGGTTTCATCTAGGGCTTTTGAGTGTTCTCTTATTTTTTGTCCTCAAACCTGTGTATGTGTATTTTCAAGATAGGTATTTTCCTTATCGTCATGCAAGTGCTGATCTTGCGTTTATTGTATTGCTACTTTTGGGGGCTTTTGTGTATTATATCGGTGCTATACCATCAGTGCTTCGCGCGTTTAGCATGAGTGTTTTGGGCTTTATCATTATATCTTCACATGTAAAGATTTTTTCTCTTACAAATCTTTTTTTAAGTGCAAGCATTGTCTTGATATTTGTTCCTCAAATGCTTTTTTCAATTGGATTTTTATTTTCAATTATGGGCGTTTTTTATATCTTTTTATTTTTTGAACATTTTAAAAAGCTTGCTAAATGGCAAATATTTTTACTTATCAATGTTTGGGTGTATATTTTGATGTTGCCTGTTGTACATGCTGTGTTTGAAATGTTTACTTTTTTTCAACCTTTTAGTATTGTTTTAAGTATGCTTTTTACAGTTTTTTATCCTTTAAGTATGCTTGCACATCTTTTTGGAATTGGCGGAGTAATTGATGGGTATTTGTATGCGTTTTTAAATATGCCTATGGAAATTTTTTCTTTACATGTAAGTGCGTATGGACTTATTTTTTATCTTTGCTGTTCACTATTTGCTATCAGATACAAGAGTGCAGCTTTGCTTTTGCCGCTCATCTCTTTGGCACTTTTGTTTGTTGAGAATGTAGCATAATTTTGCACCATACAGATATAAAAGCCAAGAAAAATAAATCCACAAAAAGAAAAACATTAAGATACTAAAAGAGCCGTAAATACTCAAATAAGTTTTATTGTATGACACATAGTACACAAAAACAGATTTGGAGATATACCAAATGAGTGAAGCAAAAAATGAAGCGATAAGCGCACTTTTTTTATGGATCTTAGTATTGGCTGAGATAGAGTACATGATAAAGAAAAGCAACCAGATGATAAGATAAGGCACAAAAGAGATAAAGTTGATCGAGTTGGTATAAGCATTGGTTTCAAACATTTTTTGGATGATAGTAGAGAGATAAAAAGAGATAGCAAGCCCTAATGGCATCATAGTAAGCATCGTCCAGTAAGTCGTGATAGACTCCCAAAGAGAGCGTTTTGGAACTTTAAAAATTGCTGCGATAATCTTCTCATAATCTAAAAAAAACATAATGGAAACATACAACACAAAGATGAGTCCAGTTGATCCCATATTTCCTGTGTTGTCCATAAATTGATTGATGTAACCAGCAATTGCCCCTTGTTGTGTTGGCATGAGAGAGTTAAAAATAAAATCTTGAATTTTTGCATAGTTTTCTTTGAAACTAGGCATTTTTGTAAAAATACTCAAAGAGATGAGTAAAATAGGAATGAGCGAAAGGATAGTGTGAAAACTCAAAGAGGAAGCATAGTGCGCTATAGAGGGATCTTTAATCCTTTTTAGTAAAATAAATCCCTCTTTAAACTTGTCTTTAAGCACTATTTAAAGTCCCATCTTGAAAGGGTTGAGAATATTGTTTGGATCAAAAGCTTTTTTGATAGAACGAAAAAGTTCCATTTCCGCATCGCTAAAAGCTAAGTGCATAAAAGGAGCTTTTGAAAGCCCTATGCCATGCTCGCCACTCAGCGTTCCCCCAAGAGCAACTGTAATCTTAAATATCTCTTCGATAGCTTGATGTCCAATCTCAAGTTGCTGAGGATCTGAACCATCTACCATAACATTTGTATGCACATTGCCATCACCCGTATGCCCAAAGCAGGGTACTTTTACATCATATTTTTGTGCAATTTCTTTGATAGCTTGTAGCAATGCTGGGAGTTTGTTGCGTGGAACAGTGATATCTTCGTTGAGTTTTTTACTTCCATATACGGTGATGCTTTGGCTTGCATTGCGTCTTGCGAACCATAAATCAGCAGATTCTTGTGCATCTTTTGCTATTTTAAATGCGATACAGCCATTTTCTTTGAATTTTTCCTCAAGTGTTTTGAGTTGATTTTCTATCTCTACTTGCAGGTTTCCATCAACATCAGCGATGAGGATAGCGCCCGCATCAATAGGCAATCCTTTGTGAAATTTCTCTTCAACTGCTCGTATGGAGAGGTTGTCTAAAAATTCCATAGCAACAGGAGTTACGCCAGCCGCCATTGTTTTATATACCGCATTCATCGCATCATCGACGAGGGCAAAAACACCCATAACGCTTTGTGAGAGTTTTGGTTTGGCGATGAGTTTGAGTGTGATTTCGCTGATGCACGCCAAAGTACCCTCGCTTGCTATGAGAATGCCCGCAACATTGTAACCAGCGACATCTTTGATCGTTCGTTTGCCAGCTCTTATAACTTCGCCATTTGGCAATACAGCACGCAATGCCATGACATAATCTTTGGTAATGCCATATTTTGCAGCACGCATGCCCCCAGCATTTTCACTGACATTGCCACCGAGAGTAGAGTAGTTTTCACTCGCAGGGTCTGGTGGATAAAAAAGCCCTTTTGCTTCAACCGCTTTTTGCAAATCCATATTGACAACTCCTGGTTGTACGACTGCGACCATATTTTCCATATCGATCTCAAGGATTTTATTCATATGCTTTTCAAACGCTAACACTATACCGCCATGTGCTGGCAACGCACCACCTGTAAAACCACTACCTGCACCTCGTGGTGTGATGATGATCTTTTTTTCATTACAGTAGCCAAGAATTTTACTGATATCCTTTTCATCTCGTGGAAAAACTATAAGATCTGGCTCATATCGTGTGCGTGTGGCATCGTACGCATAAGCAATACGGTGAGCTTTGTCTGCATAAACATTTTCGCTTCCAAGTAGATTTTGAAAAAATTCTATATCCTGATTTTCCATCTTTTACCTTTGTATGAGGGCATTATAATGCGTATGATAATCGTTTATTTGTGTACTTCCCCATCTCAACCAACTACTTTCTATATCTGAAACACGAGAGTAAAATGGTACTTGCACATTTTGCCATGATGAGCCTTTGTAACTTTTAATGATTTTAAAATTGTTACAATCCACAAAATACCCATGCGATTCAAGTGCGAAGAAGATCAAAGCGGCCGCATTGTCTTTACATGTAGCCTGAAAATCCTCTCTATCTGGATTTGGTTTGAACTTTCTAGCTAGATATGTTGCCATAATGTCTGGATGGATCCACTGAATGTCATCAAAATGCTCTGTAATCTCCTTATAAATGCTCTGCGTTGGAGCTACGATGAGGGCCCTGCTGTAGAGATAATTGAGTTTCACGGTATCACCAATTTGTGGTACAACTCCAGGAATTGGAAAAGCACTTTGAGCTGAGCCTGTGTACACATCGAAGCGCAGCTTTGCTAAGCCACCTTTTTTTTCTACCACATCAACGCGTGCGATGATGCTTGAAGTGCTTGCATCGAACGAGTGGATTACAACACCAGAAGATCCAACAAAGATCGCATCAGAATCTTCTATGCTTGCATATTCACCATCAATATTGATGAGCTTGCTGGTGTATTCGCTAAAAGTATTTGCCATCAGAGTTGCTGTGAATGAACAAAATACCATGAAAAAAATGAGATATTTACGCAATGGAACCCCTTTTGCTTAATAAATTTGCAAGATTATACAATAACTGTTTTTAAACTAGGTTAAGATGGCTAATTAAGAAAAATTTAGCTAAAATTTGCACTCATTAATTGATGGAGGGACGATGTTTAGGTTAGTATTTGTTTGTTTGGTTTTGGGAAATTTTCTCTTTGCTTCGAGTATGATTGAGCAAAATTGGGAAAAAGGTGAAACGCTTTTAACTTTTTTTGAAAAAAATTCCATACCTTTGAGCCTTTATTATGACCTTGATCGTGAAGATCAAGAACTTGCTAGCGAAATAGTCGCTGATGTGAAGTTTCTGATGCTCAAAAGCGATGAGGGAGTGCTTGAACAAGTGCTTATACCTATAGGTGATGAGTTGCAAATCCATATAACAAATACAGCCGACAAATACGAGTTTACAACAATACCTATAGCCTATGAACAAAGCGATGAGGTGCTTAGTGTGCAAACTGCACTTTCGCCTTATCAAGACATCATTAATGCCACCAACAATTATCTTTTGGCACACGAATTTATCCAAGCATTTCAAAATAGTATCAATTTTAAAGCATTGCAAAAAGGTGATAAAGTTGTAGTTTTTTACACCAAAAGAACAAGATTGGGGAAACAGTATGCTTCACCACTTATCCAAGCTGCGATGGTAGAGTTGCGTGGTCGCCCGCATTTTGTTTTTCGTTACAATGATGATCGATTTTATGATGTAAATGCTAAAGAGATAGAGGGATTTTTTCTAGCACGACCCGTGAATTTTACGCGAATCTCCTCTTCTTTTACTTATAAAAGATGGCATCCTGTGTTGAAAAAATATCGAGCACATTTGGGTGTTGATTATGCAGCACCAAAAGGCACACCTATCAAGGCGGCTGGAGATGGAAAAATAGCATTTGCCGGCACAAAAAATGGCTACGGTAAAACTGTTACCATCAATCATCAAGATAGTTATAAAACACTTTATGCCCATATGAATGGCTTTGCTCAAGGAATCAGAAGCGGTAAGTGGGTGAAAAAAGGTCAAGTGATCGGCTATGTCGGTAGCACAGGACTTAGCACAGGGCCGCACCTACATTTAGGACTTTACAGAGGCGATCGTGCGATCAATCCAGCAAGTGTCGTAAAAGTCACAAAAAACGCGCTCAAAGGCAAAGAAAAAGAGGAATTTTTGCGTTTTAGTGAGGGATATAAACAAAAAATTCAAACCGCATTATTGGAACAAAATACTCCACAAAAAGAAAAATCTTTTGATTATATGGTTGCCCTTGAATGAGCAAGCAAAAAAGTAGCACAGTGAAAATACCAAATGATATTGCTAAAATTGAAGTTTTAGAAATAGTTGATTGTTTTGATTCTATTTATGTGAAGCCAAAAAGTATGCTCTATACACAAAATGGTGTTGAGAAAAGATGGGATATAGTCGATACGCACGATAGTGTTGCTATCTTGCTTTACCATAGTGAATTGGATGCTTTTGTGTTTGTAAAACAATTTCGTCCTGCAATTTATCTCAAAAACAGTGATGGTTTTACCTATGAACTCTGTGCTGGTATCGTCGATAAAGATCTTAGTTGCGAGCAGATAGCAAAAGAAGAAGTGCTTGAAGAAACCGGTTATGATGTGCCACTTGAGCGGTTTGAGAGGGTTTCTGCATTTTATACCGCAGTCGGTTTTGCTGGTGGCAGGCAGACATTTTTTTATGCCGTGGTTGATGATGGTATGAAAGCCAATGCTGGTGGCGGAATTGATTTTGAAGATATCGAAGTGGTATATCTCAAACGAAGTGAAGCAAAAGCGTTTATGTTTGATGAATCCATAGCAACTACATCTGGTTTAATGTTTGCTCTAATGTGGTACTTTGAGCGAGAAACTAATCAATAACTATTGTTACGCACTAAAACGAACTCGTCCGTTAAAGCTATGAAAAGGGTACTTTTCGAGAAAATTAGAGGTATTTACGAACTTTTTTACAAAAGTGCGTAAGGTCAGTCAATAAATCGTTTTGTGATATTGCCATAAGTTTCTATGCGTCTATCGCGTAAAAATGGCCATATGCGTCTCACCTCTTCACATCTTTGCAAATCTAGCGCACATGTAAGAATCTCTTCTTTCTCATTTGAAGCTTGTGCTAAAAACTCACCCTGAGAACCTACAACAAATGAATTTCCCCAAAACCTGATGCCATCAAGAACTTTTGCGTTATCTGTTTCTTTGCCAACACGATTTACCGCGATGAGTGGCAAACCATTTGCAATTGCATGTCCTCTTTGCACAGTTATCCACGCTTCAAGTTGTCTTTGCTTTTCATCTTCACTATCCGTATCAAACCAACCAATAGCGGTGGGATAGATTAAAATTTCAGCACCACGAAGTGCCATAAGTCTCGCAGCTTCTGGGTACCACTGATCCCAACAGACTAAAACTCCGAGTTTGCCAACACTTGTACTTATAGGTTCATACCCAAGATCTCCGGGTGTGAAGTAAAATTTTTCATAAAATCCTGGATCATCTGGAATGTGCATTTTTCTATATTTTCCAGCAATACTCCCATCTTTTTCAAAAACAACCGCTGTGTTGTGATAGAGTCCTGCATTGCGTTTTTCAAAGAGTGAGGTAACAAGCACGACTTTGTTTTCACAAGCTACGAGCGACCAAAAAGCGATATCTTTTTCAAAATCATTTGCCATATCAAAACATTCTGTATCTTCATTGATACAAAAGTATCTATCTTGATGTAGCTCTTGCAAAACGACAAGTTGCGCACCTTTGGCTTTCGCCTTTTGTATCATCGTAACTGTTTTTGCAACAGTTTTTTCTTTTGTTTGGCTATATGTGTGTTGGATTAGGGCTACGCGTAAACTTTGCTTACTTGACATGCTGTAGAATCCTCTCTAAATTTTCGCCCAATTGTATGTTTGTAGATGAACCTTCTATGGCTTTTTTGGTGTCCGTGACGATATGAGCGATTTGTGTTTTTATCAGATCAGAATCTTTAAGCTGATCATTGATATGCGAAATTGACGCATCAATTTCACTCTTGTTTGTATTTGTTTTTTCGATAAGCGTATTAAGCATTTTTTCACCATCTATAGCAATACCATAACTCTTTTCCACAAGCTCAAAAGCGCTTTTAGCTCGTTTTTGTGCTTTGTTTGAAATCTCGATCATCTCTTTTGTTTCATTGGCAATCAAACTTGCTGAAGTTTCTGAATCATCGGCAAGTTTGCGTACCTCATCAGCTACCACGGCAAATCCTCTGCCGTAAGCTCCAGCCCTTGCCGCTTCGATAGCAGCGTTAAGTGCGAGGAGATTGGTTTGATCAGAAATTTCTGAAATGGCTTCTATCTTTTGAAAAACAGATTTGTTTTTGCTATCAAGCTCTGTGTGAATTTTTGTATATTCTTCCATCGTGCTTGTAAGTGCTGTGATCATTTGAGTGAGGGATTGTATCGTTTTTATAACCTCTTTTGAAATCTGTATAGATTCAAGTGCAGAAGTTTGCGATTTGTTGGAAATGCCTTGGATTTGAGTTGATTTATCGATAAAATGGTTCACAAGTTTCTCAACTTCACACACTTGCTCAAGCCTTTGTTTGGAAGCTTTATTGACTGAAAATGCATTTTGTTTTATAGTGTTTGCAAGTGATAATGATTCTTGAAGACTTATCGACTCATATGCTTGCGCTGTTTGTATTAGTGCATCATATTCTTCTTGCTTTATCGCGATATAGCCTTTTTTAAGTGATCCAAACATTGTAGTCCTTTTTTATTTGATTTTCCATTGTGTTGCGTTTTTGCAATGTGAGCATTGAGGGATTGGTGTATTTTTTTCTACATGTACACTTGCATTGCAACCTTTACATGTAAGGGTTGCTGGTATGATGAGTTTACCACCAACTTTTGGATTCATATTGATATTTATTGCTGTGTATGTTGAAACAAAAAATGGTATGAGATAAGTGAGTATAAACTTAAAATAATTAATTTTTTCAAACTGCATATGTATGATAAAATCGCCTTGATTGATGATATTGAGCATTGTGCCAACTACAAGTGCTATACGAAATGCTTTTTGAAAAGTATAGCCATCGCACATTGTTTCTATGAAGATGTTTTTTTTGTGCGTCCAACTACTCACGAATAAACTCCTCTTGTAAAATAGCACGAGGCTCTGCGATAAAATATCCTTGCGCATAATCTATCTGGGTTTGTGATACGGTGTCAAATATCGCTTCATCTGCTACAAATTCAGCGATGGTTTTCACGCCAATCGTTTTTGCATAAGTACAAATTGATTTGACGATGGAGAGATCTTTTTTGTTAGTGGCGATATTTTTTATGAGGCTTGCATCTATTTTGATGTAGTCGAGTTGGAGCTGTTGGAGTTTTTGAAAATTTGAATAGCCGACGCCAAAATCATCCACAGCAATACGAAAACCCTGTTTTTTAAATGCCAAAATCTTTTCTATATGTTCATACATATCTTCATCTTCCAAGATTTCAAGCACAACGCGGCTTGCGTCCATTTTTTTAGCTTCAAGCGCAATTTGCAAAAATGCAGCAAAATCTTTATCTGCTAAATCTTGTGTTGTTATGTTGATTGAAAATTCATAATCAGTACCTTCAAATATTTCAAGTGCTTGCGTAAACATACTTCGCGTGATTTTTGGCAGATAATTTATCTGTTTAGCAACATTTAAAAAATGAATAGGAGAGGTGATCTTTTCACCATCAACATAGCGAACAAGGCATTCGAATTTTTCAATTTTTTTGGTGTGAAGGTTGTAGATTGGTTGAAAAAAAGCACTTATTTTTGCACTTGATTGTCCATCAAAAACATCTCTCAGTTTTCCAGCCCATGCGATATTGTTTTTGTATCTTTCATTGATATCTGCTATCTCATCATAACAAAGAAAATGTAGCATTCCTTGCTTGACTTCCGAGAGTGCTGTTTCTGCATGGTTGAGTAAATCTTTGGCGTCTTCTTGGCTAAGCGATTTTGCAAGGGCTACATTGATTTGCGAGCGTATACTTACATCCCCTATGCGGAGTTTAAAGTTTTCAAAAAGTGCAAAAATCTTTTCTTTATAGTCTACTTGGAGTGTTGCTATATCGTTTTGTTCTTTTTTCTCAAATGCCATCAAGAGAGCAAATGTATTGCCTCTGAGATGATAAATTGATCTTACATGTGGGAAATTTTTTTGAAATTTTTGCAATTCATGAGCAATTTTTATCAAAAAAGCATCTCCTTTTTCATGTCCAAAAAAGCTGTTGATTTGGCTAAATTTTACAAGGTCAATGAGGATAAGTGCAAGATGATGATCTTTTTTGTGCTGTGCTATATCTTGGATGATTTTTACTCTATTGCCAAGTTTGGTGAGCGGATCTGTGATGGTTTGAACCCTTAATTCTTCCTTACTTTTTTCAATATCGGTTATATTGAAACCGTAAGCGAGAATAAATTTTTTATCCGTTACCCCAATGGCTTTAATGAGATAAGTGGTGTTGTTGTGGGTATATTTGAGTGATATTGTTTTTTTTGCTGTAATCATCTCTTGTGGAGTGTTGTTTGAGATGTCGATAAAAGAGAGAATTTTTGGCAAGATAATTTTTGATGCTTCATTTTGAAAAATAATGCTTCCATTGTGGTCAAAAACAAAAATTGGTTCAGGATTATTTTTAGGAAGATAGTTTAAAAATTCATTCTCAAGGGCCACATTTTCATTTACATGTAAGCCCGCATACAATGGACAATACCCAGCAATTGCGGTTAGAACCATGGCTACACCAACCAACGAGATGATATTAAAATCACCATTCGAGAGAAAAATAACCACAAAACCTAAAAAAGCTCGCAGAAATTTTTCATTTTTTTGAAGATTTTGCATGGAAATTCCTTGTAAAAAAGGCGATTGTAACATCATTTACTTTAAACAATAATTTAAGTGACAAATGTCCCTACAACCCCCTAAAGCTACAAAAAGGGTACTTTTTGAGAAAATGAGAGATATTTACGAACTTTTTTATAAAAGTGCGTAAGGTCAGTTAAGTAAGCAAGTTTTAATATCTCTTTGTATATAATTTCAATAATTATTATCAAATTGGAGTTTTTGAATGACATTGGCAGATTTAAATACAGGACAAAGTGCAAAAGTTGTTACTATCAACGCACAAGATGCTCTAAAAAAAAGATTTTCTTCATTTGGATTACGCAAAGGCGCTTTGGTAAATATTCAAGCTGTAAGTATGACAAAAAGTACCATGGAAGTATCCGTTGGAGCTACTAAGCTTGCGATGCGTTTTGAAGAAGCAAAAGAAGTTGCGGTGCAAATGGTATGAAAACACTCAACATAGCCCTTGTAGGACAGCCAAATGTTGGTAAAAGTATGTTGCTCAATTCTATCAGTAATTCGCGTCTGAGAGTAGGCAATTTTTCTGGTGTAACGGTAGAAAAAGCAGAAGTCAGTTTTGTATTTCACGGAACGCAGATTACGATCACCGATCTTCCTGGAACTTATTCGCTGAGTGATTACACACTTGATGAGCGGGTAACAAAGGATTTTTTGGAGCACGAATCTTATGATTTAATCTTAAATGTGGTTGATGCTACCAATCTTGAACGCAACCTTTTTCTCACAACACAATTACTCGAACTCAATAAAAAGATGATCATCGCTCTCAATATGATGGATGAGGCCAAAAAAGAGGGCGTTTGCATCGATGATGAACAATTGGGAATTATCTTAGGTGTGCCGTGCGTTAAAGTATCGGCGGTAACAAAAAGAGGTATAGGAAAACTCATCAATCGTTGTATCGACCTTGCAAATTTTAATCAAGAACTATCAAAATTAATCTACAGTGATGTACTCGAAGAGGAGTTGCAAAATATCACCTCTTTTTTGAGTGAAAAAAAATATAAACACGAGTTAGATCATCGTACACTTGCACTGAAGCTATTGCAAGAAAACAAAAAGACTTATAAACAGATGCACGACACACCTATCTGGGTCGAGTTGCTCCCCATTTTAAGAGAGGCGCTATCACATTTGTACCTGCATTATGATACAAAAAATATAGATGATATTTTTGAAGATGAGCGAGCCGCTTTTGCTAAAGGTGCGGTGGTTGAGACCGTAAGTTATCACAAACAAAAGTCAAAAGATATAACACAAAGAGTAGATGCACTGCTTATACATAAGATTTTCGGTATTCCAATTTTCTTGTTTTTTATGTGGGGTCTTTTTCAGCTTACTTTTGAGATAGGCTCAATTCCTATGGAGTGGATTGATGCTTTTTTTGTTGCTTTGGGAGTAGCAGCAAAGAGTATTTTTGGCAATGGAGAACTCGGTTCTATCATAGCAGATGGTGCTATAGCTGGCGTTGGCGCTGTTGTGTTATTTTTGCCAAATATTATGATTCTCTTTTTTGGTATCGCTTTGCTTGAGACAACTGGCTACATGTCGCGAGTTGCTTTTTTGTTGGATGGATTTTTTCACAAATTTGGCTTACATGGTAAAAGTTTTATTCCGCTTGTAACGGGATTTGGTTGTTCGGTTCCAGCTTATATGAGTGCAAGAACGCTTAAAAATGACAAAGACAGATTGATCACGCTTTTCATCATAGGTTTTATGAGTTGCGGGGCAAAATTGCCTGTGTATGTACTCTTTGCTGGAGCATTTTTTGGTACAGAAAACGCTGGCAATGTGCTTTTTATCATTTATATCATGGGTGCATTGATAGGCTTGGGCGCTGCGAAATTTTTGAAGATTTTCATCTTTAAGGGAAAGGATGAGCCTTTTGTGATGGAGATGCCAAAATACAGACTCCCATCATTTAAACTTATTTGGCATACGGTTTTTACAAAATCACTGATGTATCTCAAAAAAGCAGGAACATTTATCCTCTCTGCAAGTCTTTTGATATGGTTTGCAAGTAATTATCCAAAAAATTATGAACTCCAAAATGCTTATGCACAAAAAATTGAACTCACAAGTGAAGTGACACAACAAGCAATGCTTGCAAACGAACTCAATGCGGCACTTTTGGAACAGAGTTTTTTAGGAAAAGTAGGTAAATTTACACAGCCGTTTTTTGCACCACTTGGATTTGATTGGAAGATGAGTGTTGCCCTTGAAACTGGACTTGCTGCAAAAGAAATTGTCGTTTCAACGCTGGGAGTTTTATATGCTTTGGGGGCAGAAGTAGATGAGGCAAATGATAGTTTGATAGGAGAGATAAAGAAAAATATCCCTCTAGCTTCAGCCGTAGCATTTGTTCTTTTTGTGATGATTTACTTGCCATGTTTTGCAGCTTCAATCGTTTTTGCTAAAGAATCTGGAAGCTATAAGTATCTCTTGTACCTTTTTGTTTTTACAACGATAGTTGCGTGGCTTGTAGCATTTGCTGGCTATAATTTAGCAAAACTTTTTTAGTTTTTGTTTTCCATATCGTTGATGATTGAATCGTCATAAGGATCAAGGTGGGCATTGATGATCCATTGTCCTTTTGTATCTAAATTGGTGATTTTATCTTCAATGCGATCGCCAATACTGTGGGCGCGAAGTAACGAAATGCCCTCGTTAAAAACCAGATGCACATCAACAAAGTTTGTGTTTCCGGACTTTCTGGTTTTAAGATAATGAAAATCGCTGATTTGTGTTTCATTTTTGATGATGTTTTGTATCTCTCTTACAGTCTCTTCGTTAAGAGATGCATCAAGCAAGATGTACACGCCATCTTTGATGAGTTCATATGCTGAATAGATGATGTAAATAGAGATGATGATTCCCATAATTGCATCTACGATATTCAAACCAGTGGTAGAAACAAGTACAAGTGAAACAAGAATAGCTCCATTGCTCAATACATCTGTTTTATAATGCAATGCGTCTGATTTGATCACCATATTGTCAGTTTTTTTTGCTACATATTGTAAAAACAAAACCAACAGAAGTGTTAGCACAAAAGAGATTAGCATAATGATAATAGAAGTATCAATGTGCGAAATTGTATCTTTTGTAAAAATTTTTTCTACTGCTTTGTAAAAAATAAAAATACCAGAAACGGTGATAATCGTACCCTCTATGACAGCAGCAAGTGCTTCTATCTTTCCTTTGCCATAGTTAAAAGTAGCGTCTGCTTGCTCTTCTGCTTTTTTGATCGCAAAGTAGTTAAATGCAGAAACAATAAGATCTAAAACAGAATCAATAGCAGAAGCTAAAATAGCAACAGAACCACTAAGAATGCCTATAGTAAGCTTCATGATAACTAAAAGTGCGGCTGTGGCACTCGATACGATGGTTGCTTTTTTTTGTAAAGTCACAGTATATTATCCTCATAAATATTCATACATGAACAGTGTAAACTGCCATGCTCTCGTATAAAAATCTGTGCATCTATCCCAATTACAACTCTTTGTGAAAAGAAAAGTTGCAAAGATGCAAGCACGCTTGCGTCATGCACATCGTCATAAGTTGGCACGATTAGTGCATCATTTATAAATACAAAATTAAGATAAGTTGCAGGTAATCTGTGATTATTATAAAATTTTGCGTGTGGGAGAGGAAGTGGAAAAAGCTTGAAGCCTGTTTGTGAAAGCTCCTGTTCCATCGCTTCTAAGTCATCAAAATGTGCATCGTTTTTGTCATAACATTTTACATACGCTATCGTTTCTTTATCTAAAAAACGCGCGAGCGTATCTACATGTGCGTCTGTATCATCACCATAAAGTCCGCCATTTGCAAGCATTATCAATTTCTTTGCATCAAAAAAAGATGTAATTTTTTGTGTAATTTGTGTTTGTGTTAAGTGCTTGTTTCGGTTTGAATTAAAAAGACATTTTTGTGTACTTAAGATCACGCCCTCACCGTTTGAATCGATACTGCCACCTTCTAGGACAAAGCTTTCATTGATGAGTGTGCCGTGTAAAATACCCCTTTTAAAAAGTTGTTTTGTAACTGCATCATCTTTGTTAGACATAAACTTGTCACCCCATGCATTAAAGGTAAAGTTGTATGTTTTTTTACTTCCATTTTCATAAAAATCTATTCCACCAAAATCCCTAATCCATGTGTCATTTGTTTGTATATCGATGAAAAACAAGTTTTTATTTTTAGTAAAAAATGAGCTTACATGTAAGGTATCATCGCACAGCACAAAACAAGGTTGATAAGTGATAATAGCATTGATAAAAGCTACATAAGATGCTTGAATTTGTGCAAGTGAATGTTGCCAATCAAGTTGTGAAGTGGGAAACACAACCATCAGTGCGCTTTGTTTTTCCCACTCAGACGGTAATCTTTTTGCCACTATGTTATCCTTGAGAATTTTTTTGGTATTATACAGTGTTGAATCTAAAATAAGGTGCATTGTTGTTAAGAAAACTCAGAAATAACTCCATCAATCAAGTACATGTGATTGCCATGCTTTTTGCAGGAATTTTTGCTTTTATATCTGCTTTTATTATTATCTTTAATGAATACAGAGAATTTGGCAAAGAAGTTATAGATATCGAAAAAGAGTATATGCAATCTCAAAGAAGAGTGGCATTACAACAGGCTTTACAGCTTTACAGACTTGTTGAATATCGTTCTCTTGAGAGCAAAGATTTGTCTTTGAAACGCACAGAAGAGTTGATTGCAAAAGAGATCTCCATAGTTTTGGATGATATGGATAATGGTAGTTATCTTTTTGTATTTGGAAGCGATAAGCATAAAATTTATGAATCAAAATATGCAAATATTACAAGCGTTGCGCGTCAAGAGATTGTCGATACTGCAAGCAAAGATGGTAATATTTATAACTTTATGACTACTATTAATGGTAAAAATATAGAAAATATCGCTTTTGTGAAGAAATTTGAAAAACTTGGTTGGATAATCGGGAGTGGTGTTGATTTGGCACAGATTCAAAAAGTGCTAGAGCTAAAAAGACAAGAACATAGTAAAAAAGCGACAGGATTTATTCTCAAAATCATCACACTCACTCTCTTTTTATATCTAGCGAGTATCCTCAAATATCGCTACATAACAGACGCCATCACGAGTGAAGTGAAATTTATCGTAGCTTCATTTAAGAGGGCTTCAAGTGATTATCATTTTATCGATGTGCATAAAATTAAACTCAAGGAATTTGTCCAAATATCAAAACATGCAAACTCAATGCTTGCTCAAATCAAAGAAAAAAATAAAGCGCTAGAAAGCCTCAATGCAAATCTTGAGCAGTTAGTAGCTACAAAAACGCAAGAGCTACAACAATCAGTCGCTTACAATCGCCAATTGTTGGCAGATCAAGACAAGTTTCTCAAAAATGCTATTCATGAACTCAACACCCCGCTTTCTATCATACTTATGAATATTGATCTGTACAATATGCGGTTTGACAAAAATCAGTATCTCATCAAAATACAAGCGGCGGTCAAAGTGTTACAAAATGTCTATGGGGATTTGAGTTTTATCGTAAAAAAAGACCGCAGCGAATTTCCTAAGGAACGAATATCTTTGAGTGACTTTATACTTGAGAGAATTGAATATTTTAGTGATGTCGCACTTGGCAATAAAATACAACTCGACCATGAAATACAAGAAGATTTATATGTACTTTTCAATGAACTTGAGTTGCAAAGATTGTGTGATAACAATATCTCAAATGCAATAAAATACAGTTATATCAATGAAACAGTCTTTATAAAAGTTTATGCAAAAGAGCCGCATATTGTTTTTGAAGTACAAAATAAAGGCGACAAGATAGAGTTTGAAGAGAGGGTTTTTGACAGGTATTATCGCGAAGATCAAGCGCGAGGCGGTTTTGGATTGGGATTAAATATAGTCAAAGAGATATGCGATAAAAATGGCGTTAAAATAGAGATAAGATCTGATGAAGAAAGCACGATTTTTCGCTATTTCTTTACATGTAAACATTAGGATAAATGGATGAAGATATTATTACTTGAAGATGAATTTATGCTTCGAAGTTCCATCGAAGAGTATTTGCAAGAGTTGAAGCATCAAGTTGTCTCTTGTTCAAATGGTGAAGAAGCCTTCAAACTGTGTGGTGAAGAAGATTTTGATCTTTTGATTTTGGATATCAATGTTCCAAAACTCAGTGGCTTGGAACTTTTAAAAAAAATTAATTCACACGAACAATCTGTGCCAACTATCTTTATCAGTGCGATTTTAGATATAGAAGAGATCTCTTATGCTTTTGAGCTCGGTGCTGTGGATTATCTCAAAAAACCATTTCATCTTAAAGAGCTTTCTATCCGCATAGATAGGCTTAAAAAACAGCAAACGCATAAAAATAAAAACCATGTTATCCTCACAAAAAGATATTGTTTTTCAAAGAGTGATCAAATTTTGTACTTCAATGATGAGCCACAAAATCTCACAAAAAAACAGTTACAAATTATCACTTTGTTGTGTGAAAATATAGGCATTGTGGTTGATTTTGAAAAGTTTCGTAGTTTTGTTTGGGATGATGAACCGATTGATCATGCAACAATGCGTGCAGAAATCAGCCGCTTTCGAAAGGCTTTAAAAGAAGATTTTATTACAAATATAAAAGGCGTTGGATATAAAATCGAAAAATATTTTAACCATTAGTCACATTTTTGCTACAATTTTTCTCACAAGCTTTCAAAAAGTGTGTAAAATATGGACATTTTAGATAAATGCTATGTTAATGCTATACATGTAAAATAAAATAAAGCACATTATATCAAACGGGAGTGGCAATTGTGAACCATACAGTGTATGAAAAAATTCGAAATAATCCAAGCTTTTCACAACTAACTCACTCAAGAAGCCGTTTTGGTTGGGGCTTATCTCTCGTTTTGTTACTTGTATATTTTGGCTTTATAGCCACTCTCGCTTTTGCTCCGCAATATCTTAGTAAACCTATTGGAAGTGGATTTTTAAGTGTTGGCATCTTTGCTGGTATCGGCATTATATTGCTTTGTTTTTTTCTAACAGGTTTGTATGTGCATAAAGCAAATGGTGAGTTTGATACGCTGAGTGATTCTGTATATGATGCCTTGAGAGAAGATTGATGCGAGAAACGAGTATGAGTGCTATCATTATGTTTTTTGTGTTTGTCATAGCAATATTGATGGTCACTTTTTGGGCTGCAAAAAGGACAAGAACTGCCAAAGATTTTTATGTCTCTGGCGGTAGAATTAAAGGCTTGCAAAACGCTCTTGCTATCTCTGGTGATTATATGTCTGCTGCTTCTTTTTTGGGCGTTTCAGGTTTAGTGTATCTTAAAGGATTTGATGGACTTATCTATTCAGTCGGTTTCTTGGTCGGATGGCCGATTATTCTTTTTTTGATTGCCGAACAGTTACGAAATCTTGGTAAACACACTTTTGCTGGTGTAATCTCTTACAGATTGCAACAAAAACCTATCCGCGTACTTGCTGCAATTGGCTCAATCACTACTGTTTTGGTTTATTTGACAGCACAGATTATAGGTGCTGGTAAGCTTATAGAAGTTTTATTTGGATTGCCTTATGAACTTGCAGTAGTTTGCGTTGGTATTTTGATGATGCTGTATGTTGCGTTTGGCGGAGTGTTAGCGACAACTTGGGTGCAAATCATCAAAGCAATTTTTCTACTGAGTGGTGCCTCATTTATGGCATATATGATTCTCAATTATCTTGATTTTAGCTTTGATACACTTTTTGAAAGTGCTGTATTTATACGCGATACTGATGCTATTATGGGTTCGGGTGGACTGATAGAAGATCCAATATCTGCTATCTCGCTGGGTGTTGCACTGATGTTTGGTACTGCTGGATTGCCACATATTTTGATGCGTTTTTTCAGTGTTGGAAATGCCAAAGAATCAAGAAAAGCGATCTTTTATGCAACAGGGTTTATCGGTTATTTTTATATTTTGACTTTCATCATAGGTTTTGGTGCTATCATACTTGTTTCCACAAATCCACAATATCTTGATCTCGCACAAACTAGCTTAATTGGTGGAGAAAATATGGTAGCCATTCATTTATCACACGCTGTTGGCGGCGAACTCTTTATGGGATTTATCAGCGCGGTTGCTTTTACTACTATTTTGGCGGTTGTTTCTGGTTTGACGCTTGCAGGTGCTAGTGCTATAAGTCATGACCTTTATGCCAATGTTTTTGCTAAAGATGATACTGATGAGATGCAAGAGATGCGGGTTTTAAGATATGCGATACTTGCACTAGGCAGTACGGCAATTATCTTTGGTATCGCTTTTAAAGAACAAAATATCGCTTATCTCGTAGGACTTGCCTTTGCGATAGCAGCGAGTGCAAATTTTCCTATACTCTTTTTATCGTTGTATTGGAAAAAACTTACTACAAGAGGCGCTATTGTGGGTGGTTATCTTGGATTGACAACGGTGATTATTTTGATTATTTTAGGACCTGTTGTTTGGGGTGAGATTATCAACGGTGATGCACTTAAAGCAATATTTCCTTACAGATATCCAGCACTCTTTTCAATGGGTGTGGCATTTTTTGGGATATGGTTATTTTCAATCACAGATACAAGTCTTGAAGCACGAAAGGAGAGAGAAGCATATGATCAGCAGTTTGTAAGAGCACAAAGCGGGATAGAATTTTAAATTTTTTGCATTTTTCATAATAAAAAACATCACAAAGAAAGGAAAAAATATGTCTGAGGTATTTGAACCAAATAGAGAATTTAGTCGCGAAGCTAGAATTCACAATATGTGTGAATTCAAAGAATTACGGTTGCAAGCTGAGGAGGATTTTGAGGGGTATTGGGATAGATTAGCAAAAGAAAAGCTTGAATGGTTTAAGCCTTATGATCAAGTTTTAGACGAGTCAAACGCACCATTTTATAAGTGGTTTGTCGGTGGAAAACTCAATGTCACCCACCAATGTCTTGGACGCCATCTCAAAACAAGAAAAAACAAAGCAGCAATTATTTGGGAAGGTGAAGACGGTCAAAAAAGAATTATCACTTACTTGCAACTTTATTATAGAGTCAATCGTATGGCGAATTTGCTCAAAAATCATTTTGACATCAAAAAAGGAGATCGTGTTGTTCTGTATCTACCAATGATTCCAGAAGCTGCATTTGCCATGCTTGCATGTGCTAAAATCGGGGCTATTCACTCTATCGTTTTTGGTGGATTTTCAGCCGAAGCACTCAAAGATAGAATTTTAGATGCTGAAGCAAAACTTGTAATCACAGCAGATGGTGCTTTTAGACGAGGTAAGCCTTACATGTTGAAACCTGTAGTAGATGAAGCACTTAAAGATGGTTGTGAATGCTGTAAAAAAGTGCTTATTGTACAACGAAATTTTGAAGAGATCGAGTATGTTCCTGGCCGCGATTATGTTTATAATGAAATGATTATGAATGAATCACAACATTGTGATCCTGAATGGATGGATGCTGAAGATCCACTTTTCTTGCTTTATACCTCAGGAAGTACCGGCAAGCCAAAAGGTGTGCAACACTCGGGTGCAGGCTATATTTTGTGGGCACAATACACAATGGAACATGTATTTGATGTAAAAGAAAATGATACTTTTTGGTGTACGGCTGATGTGGGCTGGATTACAGGACATACATATATCGTTTATGGACCACTTGCTATGGGTGCTACAACTATGATGTATGAGGGTGTGCCTACTTTTCCAGATGTGGGCAGATGGTGGAGAATGATCGAAGAGCATCGCGTAAATCAGTTTTATACCGCTCCAACTGCAATAAGATTGTTACATAAACAAGGTGCTGATGAACCGAAAAAACATGATTTAAGTTCACTTAAAGTACTAGGAACTGTTGGTGAGCCTATCAATCCTGATGCGTGGATGTGGTATTATAATGAGATAGGCGGTGGTAGATGTTCTATCGTGGATACTTGGTGGCAAACAGAAACAGGCGGTCATATGATCACTCCGCTTCCTGGTGCAACACCTATCAAACCAGGTTCAGCTACTTTTCCATTGCCAGGCATTATGGCAGAGATTATCGACGAAGAGGGCAATCCAACGCCAAAAGGTGAAAAAGGTTTCTTGTGCATAACACGACCATGGCCATCTATGATTCGCACTATTTGGGGTGACGATGAAAGGTTTAAGAAGTCTTATTTTGGAGATTGTAAAAAGAATGGTAAGCCTGTTTATTTTTCAGGTGACGGTGCTATGTATGATGATGATGGTTATATCGTTATCACGGGTAGAACCGATGATGTTATCAATGTTTCAGGACACAGACTCGGTACTGCTGAGATAGAAGCTGTACTTGCTCACCATTCAAATGTTGCCGAAGTTGCTGTAGTTGGTAAACCAGATCCTATCAAGGGCGAGGGTATTTTTGCTTATATTGTTTTAAAAGGCGATGATAGTATTGGTGAAGAGATTGAGATGATTCAAGAGCTCAATAAAATTATCATTAAAGAGATAGGAAATATCGCAAAACTTGATGATATGCGATTTGTTCCAGGCTTGCCAAAAACAAGAAGTGGTAAAATCATGAGAAGAATTCTCCGCTCAATCGCAAAAGGTGAGCCTATCACGCAAGATACTTCAACGCTAGAAGATCCAAGCATCGTAGATAAGATAGAAAATATAGTCAATAATTAGTCCACATGTAAGAGAGAAGCCCATGGGCAACTCTCTTACATACAGTAGGGTTTTAAAATCTCCATATCGATAATTTCAAGAGCTTTGTTTGATGTGGCTTTTGCATACACTTGAGGTGCCACACCAGCGTGGTAAGCTTCTAGCCATCTAGTTGCACACAAGCACCATCTATCACCAGCCTTGAGTCCAGCAAAATGAAATTCTGGCATAGGCGTTATAAGATCGTTTCCAGCTTTTTTACTAAAAATCAAAAACTCATCTGTTACGATAGCACAGACACTGTGATTGCCAAAATCTTGTGGGGAAGTTCTGCACATTCCATCTCGATAAAATCCACTCAACGGTGCTTTTGAGCAATTTTCTAGCATCTCTCCATAGATATTTGTTTGCATATTTTTCCTTTTATAACAGTTTTTTTATGTCAGTTTCTATCGATTCTGGCGTCGTAGAAGGAGCGTATCTTTGTACAATTTTGCCCTCTTTGTTAATGAGAAATTTTGTAAAATTCCACTTTATTGCATCACTTAAAAAACCTTCAGGAGCATTTTTCTTAAGATACACATAAAGCGGATGTGCATTGGCACCATTAACATCTATTTTTGCAAACATATCAAATGCAACGCCATAAGTCAATTGACAAAAAGATTTGATTGCTGCTTCACCCTCTGGTTCTTGATGCATAAATTGATTGCTTGGAAATCCCAAAATCGCTAGCCCATCTGTAGAGTATTTTTCATGCAATTTTTCCAAGCCAGCATATTGTGGTGTAAATCCACATTTGCTCGCAACATTGACAATAAGCACAACTTTGTTTTTGTATTTTTGCATACTAACCGTGTTGCCATCTATATCTTTTGCTTCAAATTCATAAAAACTCATTTGTGTTTCTCCTGCATATAATAATGTAAAAAATAGTGTACATGTAAGCAAAATCTTACTCATTTTAGATCCTTTTTATCCGGTCTTTTGGTGTTGGATTGTGCCATGGAAGCCCTTTCATATAGAGTTTGAATGTTTGCAGAAGTGTTCTTGTAACCACCCAAAAAGAGAGCAAAGTATGGGAGAAAAAAAGCTCTTTTATACTCTTGATTGAGTAATTTTTTTTCTGAGCTTTGAAGTATGTTACGAGAACTGTTTCACCTTCTTCTTTGAGCGTGATATGAAGTTTGAACTGTTCATTTGTATCATAAGTAAGTGTAAATTCATACGAGCCATCGTCTTTCATAAAAGGAGAAACGAACATCTGTTTTTGCGCAATTCCTGTGAATTTTCTGTCATCTTTTTCTTGCAATGAAACCTTATAAAAAACTCTTCCTTGGTGATAATTATGTACTTCTGCAAGCAATAATTCGGGTTTATTATCCTTGCATAGGAGTAGCAAGCTGATAGGATTGAAAACAAACCCAAATATAGAGGGCAGCGTGATAAATCGAATTTGTGTATATTTTTGTGTTATAGCAAAATACTGCAACACTTGATCAATATTTTTTAAAAAATCATCGCTCGTTCCAAAATGATCTTTGGCACAAAATGAAAAGAGATTTATTTTATTGAGCGAAAAAAATGTATTTTGTAAAGAAGCGAAATTACTCGTATCAATATCAAGCATAAAAAATTTATATGAAAAAGCATGTTTTTTAGGAGCAACTCTCGTATGTGATATCACTCCCTCCCAAAAACAGTGGCTCATAATCCACACCCAAACTCTTCTGCAATAGCATTACCGCTAAAAATCCCATCTTCATGAAAACCATATCGCCAGTAAGCACCAGCGTAGTAAGTATTGTTCTTACCACTTATTTCACTTTTTCTACCTTGCATCAAAATCGCTTTTGTATCAAAGCGTGGGTGTTCATATGCAATTTTTTCGATGACTTGTTGCGTTGCTTCATCTTCGTTGAGTGAAACGAAAAAATCCTGTTTTGTGTCGAGATTTTGTAAAGTATTGAGCCAATAAGAAAGCGTTGCTTTTTCACTATCGTTGTTTGCTTTATAGTTCCATGCACAATAAATCTTTCGGTCTGCATACAGCTTAGAATTATCTGTGTGTAAATACGCTTTGTTTGGGATGTAAGAAAATGCTGCAAGTATCTCTTTTTCTGCTTCACTCGCATCACTTAAAAGTCGCAATGCATCGGGTGCATGTAAGGCAAACACTATCTTGTCATACTCTTTTACTTCGCCTTGCTCAAAGGAGATATATACTTTCTCTTTTGAGCGAGCTACACTGCGTATCGCGGCATCTAAGATGATTTTACCACTTATCTTTTGTGCTATTTTGGCAACATAATTATGCGAACCACCACTTACAGTTTTCCATGGATGTTGTGTGTTAAATCCAAGCAGGCCGTGATTTTTGAAAAAACGGATAAAAGTTTTGGCTGGAAAATCAAACATTTGTGCATTTGGTGTAGACCATATGGCAGCTCCCATAGCGATGAGGTATCGTTCTTTGAAAACATCACTAAAATCTTTCAAATACTCCCCAAGGCTCGTATCAAGTGCTATTGGATTGTGCATTATGTCATGATTTGCTTTTTTATTGAAGCGGATGATATCGAGTATCATGCGATAATGCTGGAGGTTGAAAAGGTTTTTCTTTTGAAAAAAAAGCCCACCTAGAGAGTTTCCATTGTAGGCAAAATCTTTCCCTTTATCCCAAAAACCAAAGCTCATATTGCTGTTTTCAATCGCCACGCCAAGTTCTTCAAAAAGCTTTGTTAAAAGAGGGTAAGTTGCATGGTTGAAAACAAGAAATCCAGTATCTACATGTAAGGTTTTACCGCTATCATCTTTGATAGTTGTAGTTCTAGCATGTCCCCCGAGTCTTGAATCTTTTTCATAGAGATCGACCTCGTGTTTTTTGCTCAGTAGGTAGGCACTTGAAAGCCCACTGATACCAGAACCAACAACCGCTATCTTCATAATATAACCCTTTTTTATTTGAATTTTATCTAAAAGAGTTGTATGTTTGTGCCTGTTATTTGTAATTTGAACAGTTTTTTATAGCTTAGGCTATATTTGTATAAACCGCCTGAACATCATCGTCTTCTTCGAGTCGCTCTATGAGCTTGCCCACTTCTTCAAGTTGCTCTTCACTGAATGCAACTGGTGTATTAGCAAATCTTTTAAGTGTCGCACTTTTGAGTTCTATGCCCAAATTTTCAAACGCATGTGAGAGAGAGCCAAAATTTGTATAATCGCCAGTGACTAAAACTGTGCCATCTTCCTCTTCAATTTCTTCAAGTCCAGCATCAATAAGTTCAAGTTCAAGTTCTTCAAGATCTATATCTTGTGTGGTGTCAAACTCAAATACAGCTTTGCGTGAGAACATAAACTCTAGTGAGCCATTGTTGAGCATTTCTCCGCCACCTTTTTTAAAGTGGTTTTTAACATTTGCCACAGTTCTAGTGGCGTTGTCGCTGAGGCATTCTACAAAAACAAGCAAGCCATGCGCCCCTTTGCCCTCATAATTTACCTCTTTCATATCCGCTAAATCTTTGGCATTTGCTCTCTTAATCGCTGCATCAATGTTGTCTTTTGGCATATTTTCAGCTTTAGCGTTGAGTATCGCCGTGCGAAGTTTTGGATTGAGATCAGGATCGCCACCACCTTCTTTGGCAGCAGCTGTAATCATTCTTCCTAATCGTGGAAATACACGGGACATATTGCCCCATCTTTTCATTTTAGCAGCTTTTCTATATTCAAACGCTCTTCCCATAAACAGTTCCTTTTCTACATGTAAGGTAAATTTTTCAGCGATTATAGCGATTTGTAGGTAAATTACTCATAAAAATGTGCAAATTCAGTTACACTCAGGCGTGTGGTTCGATAGGAATTTATCAGTGCATCCTTATCTTCATACCCAAGTGCAATCCCGCAGAGCAAAATACTCGCATCATTTACATGTAAGGCTTTTTTTATAGTTTTTGGATACTCGGCATGTGCTGCTTGTGGACAAGTAGCCAAACCTTTTTGTGTTGCCGCTAGCATAAAAGATTGTAAAAACATACCATAATCAATATAGGAACCTTTTTCAAGGGATGCGTCGATGAAAAAATACACCACAACAGGTGCGTCAAAAGCACGATAATTGGCCTTCCATTGTTCCTTCTGTCGTGCTTTATCTTCTCTTGTGATACCCAAAGTTTTATACATCAATTGCCCAGTTTCCTTGCGTCTTGAACGGTAAGGTTCCTCCCAAATTTTAGGATAATAATCATACTCCATTACCTCTTTTGTGCCAGTATCAAATTTTTGACAGATAGTGTTTTGTATCTTTTTTTTTGTTTCTCCGCTTACGACAAAAACTTGCCAAGGTTGCATATTTACACCTGAAGGCGTTTTTGCAGCTAATGCAAGTATCTCCTCTATAAGTTCTTTTGCAACAGGCTTAGCTAAAAAAGCACGAGTAGATTTTCTTTGGATTAAGGCTTGTGAAACAGTCATAAAATTTTCCTTGAGATTATTTGTGGGCTTACATGTAGCAATTATTGTTTCAAAAAAGTGATTAAAAGAGTATAAAAAAAGCTCAAAAGAAAATTTCTTTTGAGCTTGTGTGAAAAAAGAGAGCGTATGGTTACATCATACCGCCCATACCTCCCATTCCGCCCATGCCACTCATGTCAGGTGCAGCAGGTTTGTCTTCTTTTATGTCACTGATTGTAGCTTCAGTTGTGAGGAGCAAACTAGAAACTGATACTGCATTTTGCAACGCAATACGAGAAACTTTTACAGGATCAATTATACCCGCTTCAAACATATCTACATAAGTACCATTTGCTGCGTTAAAACCATAGTTTTCATCTTGAGCATTTTGTACATTATTGACAACAACACCAGCGTCAAAACCAGCATTGATAGCGATCTGTTTCATAGGCGCACTTACTGCTCGACTCACGATACCAGCACCTATTGCTTCGTCACCATAAAGATCAAGTTTTACACGAGAATTTGCAAGTAACAATGCCGCACCACCACCGATAACAACGCCTTCTTCAACGGCTGCTTTAGTTGCACTAAGAGCATCATCAACTCTGTCTTTTTTCTCTTTCATCTCAGTTTCAGTAGCAGCACCTACCTTAATAACTGCAACACCACCGCTAAGTTTTGCAAGTCTTTCTTGTAGTTTTTCTCTATCATAATCACTTGTTGTATCAGCAATTTGTGCTTTAATCTGTGCTACTCTTGCATCAATTTTTTCTTTTGTACCATTGCCATTAACGATAGTTGTGTTGTCTTTGTCGATGACTACCGTAACTGCTTGTCCAAGATCCGCAAGTGTTGCACCATCTAGTGTGCGTCCCAATTCTTCAGCGATAACTTCACCATCTGTAAGAACGGCTATATCTTCAAGCATAGCTTTTCTTCTATCACCAAATCCAGGTGCTTTGACCGCTGCTATATTAAGCACACCTCTGAGTTTATTAACTACGAGTGTTGCGAGTGCTTCACCATCTATGTCTTCAGCAATGATGAGCAATGGTCTGCTTGTTTTTTGTACTTGTTCTAAAACAGGCAAAAGATCTTTAAGTGTTGAAATCTTTTTGTCAAAAAGCAAGATATAAGGTTTTTCTAAAATTGTTTGCATTTTTTCTGTGTTGGTAACAAAATATGGAGAAAGATATCCTCTATCAAATTGCATACCTTCAACAACATCAAGTTCATCTTGCATGCCTTTTGCTTCTTCAACGGTAATAACGCCATCTTTGCCAACTTTCTCCATAGCTTCAGCGATGAGTTCGCCAATCTTTTCATCAGAGTTTGCAGAGATAGTAGCAACTTGTGCAATCTCTTTTTTGTTTTTTACTTCTTTAGCTATTTTTTTGAGCTCAGCTATGATGGCTTCAGCGGCTTTATCCATGCCTCGTTTTACTTCGATAGGATTTGCGCCAGCTGTGATATTGCGAAGACCTTCTTTAAAGATAGAATGTGCCAAAACAGTAGCAGTAGTTGTGCCATCGCCTGCTTGATCTGCTGTTTTACTTGCAACTTCTTTTACAAGTTGCGCACCCATATTTTCGATTGTATCTTTAAGTTCAACCTCTTTCGCAACTGAAACACCATCTTTTGTAATGCTAGGAGCACCAAAACTTTTTTGGATCAATACATTGCGTCCTCTAGGTCCCATAGTAACTTTAACTGCATCGTTGAGTTTTCTTACGCCCTCATAAAGAGCAGTTCTTGCGTTGTCTGAAAATTGTATATCTTTTGCCATATTTATATCCTTATTAGTTTAAAATTCCGAGTATATCTTTTCTATCCATCACAAGGTAGGTTTTACCATCAAGTGATAACTCTGTGCCTGCATATTTGCCAAACACAACTTTGTCGCCAACGGCAATAACACCAGCATCTGCTAGTTTTTTGCTTAGAGCCACAACATTGCCGCTCAAAGGTTTTTCTTTTGCATTGTCAGGTATAATAATACCAGAAGCAGTCGTTGTAGGTTCTTCAATGCGTTCGATTAGAACCCTGTTTCCTAATGGTTGAAATGTCATGTTATAATTCCTTTGTAAATGAATTTAGCACTCTTTTTGTTTGAGTGCTGAAATTTTACAAGAAATTGATAAAAATGTCAATAACTAGTTGATAAAAAAGGATAAATATTAGTCATATAGACTAAAGTTTAATGAGTGTTTATATATATTAAGGAGTTTTTAGTGAAGTATTTAGCCGGTTTTTTAGTTTTTTTGAGCCTTATAGTTATAGGCTTGTATTTTTTAGTTTTTACAAGTAATGGTAATGCTTTTGTGAAGCCATATCTTGAAGCACAGTTGCAAAAAAAACTCAATAAAAAAGTTACCATCGAATCTTTTGCCCTGCGAACAAATTTTATAGATTTAGAATTGCTCGCACAAGATGCATCTCGAGTGATCATCAATGGAGATTTTTCACTTATGGATCAAGCATTTGATTTGCACTACATACTTTTGGCAAATAGCACGCTCACGCAAGAGTTTGGCTTGCAAAATCTTGTTGCTTTCAAAGGCTATATTAAGGGCAATATTGAAGATTTTACAGCCGATGGAATAGGCGAGATTTTTAATGCAAAAACAAATTTTGAAGCACATATCAAAAACAAAAAACTTTTTGGTGTGAGCGTAGATACAAAAGGTTTACAGATAGAAGAGATCTTGCGGTTTGCAAAGCAACCACTATATAGCAAAGGTTTGCTTGATGTGAGTGCAAACATAAAACCAGATGCACAAAACAAACTTTTTGGAGATGGACGCATTAACATACAATTCGGACAACTTGACGCGGGCGTAATTGAACAAACATATGCGATAAAATTGCCAAATAATATCACCTATCGAGGTGATATAGTTTTTAATCTGCAAGATACCTTGATAAGTACAAGCTCAAATATCATCTCAAATATCGCTAAAGTTGAAGCCAAAAAAACTACTTATGATATAGAAAGCAAAAAATTACAAAGCGATTATGTCTTACATGTAGGCGATTTAGCTTCTCTAAAAGAACTCATGGGCATTGAACTTTTGGGCAGTTTGCTCATCCACGGAGAGATTGTGCAAAGCCCAAATAATCTGCTCCTTACCGCACGATCTGATCTTTTTGGGGGAAAGCTTGACGCATTGCTTGAGAATCAAAAAGCAAATGTGAAGCTTGAAGATATCTCTATTCAAGATGTTTTAACCATGCTCAAACAAGAGCAAATTCTTGTTGGTAAAACGGATTTGCAATTACAAATAAGTGATGTAAATGCAGGTATTTTTGAAGCTTCAATCACAATGCCTCAAGGAACAATGTTGGCTAAAAGCTTGACGCATATGAGTGGCAAAGTATTTCCAAAAGACTTGCCATCAAAGTTCCGTTTTGATGCAAAAGGTTCAAAAGAGTTGCTAACAGCCGGCGGTTTTTTTGATTTTAGCTATGGTGTTTTAAATATAGATGATCTGGTTTTTGGAAGCAAAGAGCAATCATTGCGAAGTAATTATGCCTTACATGTAGAGGATTTAAGCCAATTAGATTTTCTTTTAGGCAGAAAAATTTTTGCACCACTCAATACAAAAGGGGAATTCCAAAAAATTGGAACTATTCTTGCGCTTAATGGTGCAAGTGATTTGCTCGATGCGAAAACAGATTATGCATTAAAAGATGATCTTTTTACGCTCGATACAACACAATTGCAAACTGAAAAACTCACAAAAGCCTTAGGATATCCAAACGTTTTTTCATCATATGCTAGTTTACATGCAGACTACAACCTGAACAAAAATATCGGCAGATTTGAAGCAGAAGCGATCAATGGCAAACTTATAGCATCGCAACTGAGCGATTTAGTTTTTGCATTGAGTGGTTTTGATATGACCCAAGAGATCTATAAACAAAGTACACTCAAAGGCTTAATCGACCACGAAAAGGTGGATTTTCAAGTACTTATGGAAGGTTTGCAAAGCAACCTCGAATTGCAAGAAGGTAAATATAACCTAAACACCAAGCAAATCAATACAGGCTTTGCCATCAATATACAAAATAAAGATATCCAAGGAAGCATAAAAGGCGATATACAAAAACCAAAAGTAAGCATAAACAGCTCACAATACCTCAGACAAAAACTCGATAAAGTCATTGATAAGAATGTTCCAGACGAGTGGAAAGAGCCTGTGAAAAATCTTCTTAAGCTGTTTAATTAACCATTTTATAAGCTTGATGAAAGTATAATTTCGTCCTTAATAAAAGTGTCAAGGTAGCTCAGCTGGTTAGAGCGCTGGTCTCATAAGCCGGAGGTCGAGGGTTCGAGTCCCTCTCTTGACACCAAAAAACTTCAAGATAAAACTTCCAACAAACATCCCAAAATATTGAGCTTTCAGAGAAATTTTTCTCTTAAATTTTTTAACAAATTTGCACGAAGAGTTACAGCTAATTTTCAATATTTATGGCACACTTTGGCACACTGTGACATAAAGTTTTCAAAGGCTATCGCATGCTGGCGCTAGATTTTTAAAAAATATAAATAAACAATCATATATAATCTTTTATTGGCTTTTATACTAAATAATTAATCATTAGTAACTATTTATCCGATATAATAATGAAATGAAAATAAAGGGGTTTTGATATGTCTTTTGATTTATTAAATGATGAACAAATTATTGTTGAAATTGGCAAGCAAATCGATATCCTCAGAAGAGAAAAGAAGCTCACAATTAATGAACTTGCTGAAAAAAGTGGGGTAGGGACTGCGACTCTTACTAGAGTATTTAGCGGAAAAGGAAATATTAGTCTAAAAACTCTCATAGCAATATTGAGAGGAGTTAATGACCTAGATAAGCTAGAGAATGTTTTTGTACAGAAAAAAGTCTTTAGTCCATTGGGTAAAAACAAGCCTTTGAAGAAAAGGATACACAAGAAAGAAGTGTTGCAGCCAAAAGACTTTACATGGGGAGAAGATATAGATGAGTAAGATTGTTACTGTAAAGCTTTGGGGAACAAACATAGGATATCTTGGCTATTCTGAGGGGCAAAGTCAAATTGCTACATTTGTGTACGATGAAAACTTTATGCGTTCAAATATTCAAATATCTCCTTTAAAAATGAAATACCCTCCAGAACTTCATGAGTTTAATAACATAAGTCAAAATACATTTCATGGATTACCAGGGGTTTTTGCAGATTCGCTCCCTGACAAGTTTGGAAATCAATTAATTGATGCTTTTATGGCGCAAAAAACAATACTAAATACACAAGTAACAGCACTAGATAGATTAATGTATGTTGGCAACAAGGGAATGGGTGCGCTTGAGTATCACCCTTTAGAGTTTATTGAAGACTTAGAGAGCAGTAAAACAGTTCTTGATGTATCTTTGTTGAGTGAACTGTCGGATATGGTAATTAGAAGAAAAAGTGAATTGTTTGATGCGTTTCGAGATGAAAAAACAAAAAAAGATGCATTAAGGCTCTTGAAAATAGGTTCAAGTGCGGGTGGAGCAAGAGCAAAGGCATTGGTTGCCACAGACAAAGAAAATTTATTTTATGATGGAACAATAGACCATGGTGTTAATTTTCGCTACTGGCTCTTAAAATTTGATACTTCAGAAAATAGCGATAGAGATGGCAAAGATCCAAAGGGTATGACAAAAGTAGAATACATATACGCACATATTGCTAAAAATTGTGGTATCAAAATTCCTGAGGTCTCTTTTTGTGAAGATGGTGATGATTTTCACTTTATGATTGAGAGGTTTGACAGAATTAAAATAAAAGAAAAGCTCAATAAACTTCACTATATATCTTGGGCTGGATTAGAGCATGCAGATAGAGATACAACAGGTGCATATTCTTACGAGCAAATTGCACTATCTCTAAAACAAATGAAACTAGGACAGGGAGCATTAACAGAATTATATAAAAGGGCAATATTTAATATAGTTGGAAGAAATCATGATGACCACTCTAAGAACTTTGGGTTTTTAATGAACAAAGTAGGGGAGTGGAGTTTTTCTCCAGCATTTGACATGACATATTCATTTGATCCAAATGGAAAATGGACAAAAACTCACCAGATAAAGCTCAATACAAAACAAGATGATTTTACAATGAAAGATTTAATTGCTTTTGGCAACACCTGCAATCTTTCAGAAAAAAAATCTCACGAAATAATTAAAAAGACTATAGAGGCATTTGATATATTTGAGTCTATGGCCGAAGATTTAAAAGTTGAGCGTTTGCTCCTAGATACGATAAGTATAAACCTAAGAAGAAACATAAAATAAGAAGCCAACTATAAAAACTTTTAGGGGTATTATGGAGGTTGTATCTTCAAGTGCTAATTTTTAATCTTTTTTGAATAACTTATTTTTCTTTATTGGCTAATTCAACACTTTTTAAATCAGACTTTTGTATGATATCTCTTACATGCTGGTTCGTGCTAGCATTAGAATGATAGATTTGATATATCTTTTAAATCCTTTTTTGATGTAAAGATTTTGCTATGATGTTTTTGTATATTGCTTGTATTTGTGAAACTAGGCAGCTACGGATTGTAATGGAGACTAAATGTTGCATTATATTAAAATAAATATCATTATAAACAAAGAAAATCAAGAAAAGCCACACTTTTTTTTAGGCTCTACTCTTAGAGGAGCTTTTGGTGTTGCATTAAAAAAAGTGGTTTGTATAAATCCAAGTTTCGAATGCGAAGATTGTTTTGCATCTAGTAACTGTTTATTTCACAATTTTTATGAAAGTAAAAACAAGGCACATACATACCGCTTTTCAAAAGAATTGGGCTCAGCTGATTATGATTTTTTTCTATACCTTTTTGAGTCTGCTACAGATAAACTCCCTTATGTACTGAGTGCTTTACATAAAATGTTACATGAAACTGGATTGGGTATTGATAGAAAAAAACATCAAATTAAATCTATCACATGTAATGATGCAAAAGTTTATGAAGATGGAAAATTTAATCTCGAAAAAACAAAGATAGACACAGCAAATGTATCAAATCCGCATTCTGATATTAGATTGAAACTGATTACACCCCTGAGGATAAAAAGCGAAAACAAATTAGAAAGAAACACTATAGACCTAAAACAAATTCTGCAATCCATTCAAAATAGACTTTGTGAATTAAAAAATGAAGAAAAAACAAAACTTACATTTGAGCCTCATTATAAATTAATAAAAAGTAATATAAAGTTTTTAGATCTCTCAAGATATTCAAATAGACAAAAAACCAAGATGAAATTTGGTGGATTGATTGGAGAGATAATTTTTGATGAAGTTGACCCTCAAAGTTTTCAACTTTTAAAAATTGCAGAGATTATTGGAGTGGGAAAACAGACGGTTTTTGGGCTAGGTGAAGTAAAAATATATTAAAAGACAGCATATGTCCAAAAAATGCATTAAACTATTAAAAAAGAAGGAGTGCCGATGAGAGAAATAGATGAGATAGCAATAGCGGGACTTTTACACGATATTGGAAAATTTGGGCAGCGAGCAGATAATTATAAATTAAAAGATATTTATAAATCTTACGATTATAAATACACTCATGCAGCCTATTCAGCTCAGATTCTCAACGAAATGATATTTAATTTGGGTTCTACTTTAAGTGATGATGCAGCTATGCATCACAAGCCTCAAAATGACAATCAATGGATCATCGCTAGTGCAGATAGAATGGCAAGTGGATTTGAACGAGAGAAGTTTAAAAAGTACAACGAGGCTTATGATAAGGAAGATTTCAAAAAACAGCGTCTTTGGCACCTTTTTGATGAAAATAAAAAGTTTAAGATAGATACTCTCAATCCTGACAATCTTTTTCCACAAAAAGACAATGCTATAACAAATGAGTACGATGAGCTATGGAAAAAGTTTTTTAGTGATATGGAAAAGATAAAAAAACAGGGAAATAGCTCAATTGATTTTTTTACTATAGATTATCTTTTGAAAAAATACACCACATTTATCCCATCAAGTACTAGTTTTAAGGCTGGTGGATATGATGCTGTGAAGGCAAATATATCACTTTATGAACATTCAAAAGCGACATCAATATTTACAGCTGCTATTTCAAAGCTTCATAAAGCAAACAATCTCAATATTCTCAATTACTACAGGGGAGATAAAAGCGATATTGAACAAAAAGATTTGCTTATGATTTGTGGCGATTTTTTTGGGATTCAAAAGTTTATCTTTGACTCTGTTGAGGCTAAAAATGCAAGTAAGATACTTCGTGCAAAATCAGCCTATGTTCAACTTCTTACAAAAGCTATAGCATTTTTTATAGTAGAGGAGCTAAGATTAAGCTATCAAAGCATTATCTCTACAAGTGCTGGAAAGTTTGAGATCCTTGGAGTAAACACTGATGAAGCCAAAGACAAGTTAAAACAAATCCAACAAAAACTCAATGCTTTTTTCATTGAAGAGTATTTTGGAGAAACTGGTGTAGGGATTTGTTTTGTACCTTGTGCTTTAGCTGATTTTATAGTAGAAAATCGCTATAAACAAAGTTTGCGAAAAAGAATAGATACAGAAGTAGAAAAAGTAAAATTTAAAAAATTTGATCTTTTACATGTAGAACCTATTTTAAAAAGTGATACATTTATAACCAATGAGACTCTTTGTCCACTATGTCATAAGCGAAAAATTGAAGATAAAAAACGCTGTAATACATGCGATAAATTTGTCCAAATAGGAGAAAAACTTACAAAAGGTGGCTATCTCATATTTTCTTATAACCATGGTCAGATAAAACTTTTTGAAGATATACATGTTAGTTTTTCACAAGAACCGCAAATCTATAAAGATAAAGACATAGCTATCTTTGATATTGGCCATGATGATGCCTTTAAAGGATATGCTAAGTGGGAATTAGCAAGTTATGTCGCAACAAAAGAAGAAAAAGAGATAAAAACTTTTGAAGAATTAGCGCAATCAAGCGTAAAAATTGGCAAAGATGAACAAGGTAAAAGAGTTCATGGTGTAGAGGCTTTGATGGTACTTAAAGGTGATGTAGACAGTATGGGTATATACATCAAAGATGAAAAAAATGAAGTAACTAACTCTTTTGCTAGATTTAACTTTTTTTCGCGTATGGTGGATTATTTTTTTAGTGTTAAAGCTTCAAAGATGATGGAAGGAAGAGATATCTACACTGTTTTTGCTGGTGGTGATGATATCTTCATACTTGGTGCTTGGGATGAAGTAATTGATTTTGCAAAAGAACTCCGAGAAGCTTTTGTGAAGTTTGCTTCACAAAGTCCGCTGAGTTTATCAGTTGGTATGGTGATGGTGAAATCAAACAAACCAATTAACTTTGTGGCAAATATAGCAAAAGAAGCTCTAGATACTGCTAAAAGCATGGAACACAAAGATGCAATCAGCCTTTTTGGTGAAACGGTAAAGTGGGATGATTATCTGGATGATTTAGGATTGGGTGAAGAATTACAATTATTAAATAATCCAAATACAGCATTTTTATACAGATTATTAGAACTTATAGAGATGAGTAAAAAAGTAAAATACAACCGTGATGTTGCATCTACGATTTGGAAATCAAAACTCAATTATACATTCACAAGAAATAATGCAAAATCTCATGAAGGACTTTTAGAATGTCTTTTTAAAATGATAGAAAATTATCCAAAGGAAGCAAAAATGGTATTAAGTGAATACATATATAAAAGGAGAGAATCATGATAGAGCTTGACTACAAAATAGACTCAGAATTGTTAAATAAAACAGCGTTACATTATGCTCAAGAGATTGGAAAAGATGTTAAAAACACGCAAATTAGAAAGTTTTATGACCAGATTCTGGATCTAAACCAAAAAGCAAAACTAACAGAAGATTTCGAAGGAGAAATACTTCCTTTTGTTAAAATGCTTAACTCTAAAGTTGCATACGCAAGTACAAGAAAAAGTGGAGGTGCAAATCTTATCAATAGAGCCTTTGTAGAGATGATGAGCATGTGCATTAATCAAGTAAATACAAAAGAAAAGTTGGCGGTATTCAAACTATTTTTTGAAGCAATTATAGGTTTTCATAAAAGTATAGAAGGAAAAAAATAATGAAAATAGTTATCTTAAAAGGACAGATTAATTTACTCAGCGGTCTTCATATAGGTGGAGGGGACGATACTATGAAAATAGGTGGCATTGATAATGGTGTTGTAAAAGATGTAAATACTGATAAGCCTTATATCCCAGGAAGTTCTTTAAAAGGGAAAATGAGAAGTTTGCTAGAACAAAACTTCAGACTAGTCTATCTTCCAAGTGCAGAAGGCAAACCATTTTCTTCTAAACTCTTAGCTGAAGTTCCAAGTACTGAAAAAACTAATGCAGAAAATCTTTTGAAACTTTTTGGAGATAGTAGTAGTGAAAATATTTATGGAATAACACGCATCAGTGTTGGTGACTGTTCTGTCAGTGAAGATAGCCAAAAATTGCAACTTTCAGAAGCAAAATATGAGAATGTGATAAATCGACAAAAAGGAACTGCTGAAAATCCACGCCAAACAGAAAGAGTCCCCGCAGGAGTAAAATTTGACTTTGATATTAGAGTCAAGGTTTTAGATGATGATAATGAAGAAGAACTAAAAGGTATTGTAGAAAAAGGCCTTGAGCTTCTTGCAAATGATTATTTAGGAGGAAGTGGATCAAGAGGTTATGGAAGAGTTGAGTTTGTTAATTCGCAATGGAGCTAAAACATGACACTTTATAAAACAACGATAACCCCCACTTCCAACTTTGCTACAACGCTCAAAGGTGATACACTTTTTGGACAGTTATGTTGGGCTATAAGGTATACATTTGGAGAAGAAAAATTAAAATTATTGTTGGATGGTTACGAAGAAAATCCTTTTTGTGTGGTAAGTGATGGTTTTGCCCCAGATTTTTTACCCAAACCAACTCTTCCCACTTTCTTGATGAAAGAGAGCGAAGATAAGAAAGCCAACAGAAAAAAGATTTGGATGAGTTATGAGGATTTGCAAAAAGGGGACTTCTCAAAAGCAAAAGAAGATGAAAAGAGTGATGTGATAACTCTACAGATGCATAACGCTATCAACTATAAAACATTTACAACAGGTGATGGTTTTGCTCCTTATGGTATCAAAGAATTTGCACTAAATCCTAAAGATGTTTATATCTTGCTTGATGAAGAAAAGTTTACTTTAGATGCTTTGTCTGAATCTTTCAAAACACTTTCAAGGATGGGTTATGGACAAGATAGCACCATCGGAAAAGGTCGTTTTGAGTTTACAGAGTTTAAAAAATTTCAAGTGCAAAACTCAAGCACTGTTATGGCACTTAGTCCTTTTTCGCCACAAGGCTTTACATGTAAAGATATATTTTATACTCCTTTTACACGCTTTGGAAAAAAAGGAGCCCATAGAGCAAATCAAAATCCTTTTAAAAAACCACTTCTTTTGGCAGATACAGGAACTGTGATAGTATTTGAAGATGATTATAAAAAGAGATATATTGGAAAAGCTATTAAGAGGCATACAAGCCATGAAGACATTGTCCATCAAGGTTACGCTATAGCTATTGGTATAAAGGAGCTATGATATGCAAAAATTAAACACTTTTTATTTAAAGCTTACAACAGTAAGTCCTATGCACATAGGAACTGGTGATAGCTATGAACCAACCAATTATGTCATAGATGAAGGAAAGCTTTATGGCTTTGATGCTATGCTTTTTTACCATTCATTAAGCGATTTAGATAAAAAATCTTTTGATATGAAGTTACATGATTGGATGCAAATAATCGATTTTTATAAAGAGCATAAAACGACTGCAAAAAATATTGCTAGATTTGAATGCCAAGTAACAAAAAAGGTTGAAGAGAAGTATAGTACAAAAGTAAATAAAGATGGCAAAAAAAATACAAATCAGCTTGAAATATTTACTACATTTAAAAATCCAAATACTCATCTCCCAATCATACCGGGAAGTAGTATTAAGGGGATGTTAGATACTATCTTAGAAATATACCCTCCAAAATCTTCAAATGAAATCAGGCAAACACTTATTGTTTCAGATGCATTGATGATTGATGGTGCAATGCAAATAGGGTATTGTTACAGGAAGCATAAGAATCCCGATAAAGAATCAAAAAATTCTATTCCGCAGATATTGGAAGTTATCCAACCAAAAAGTACATTCTTCCTCACTATAAAATCTATTTTTTCTATAGAGGAAATAAAAGATAAACTTAGCAGATATCATGCGCAAAGAAAAGAGAGTAAGTATATGCAAAAGGGAGATTTTTTTGTTTTTAGAGTCGGAAAATACAATGGAAAAGATTTTATGGTAGACTCTATAAGAGATGCTAAAAATAGTTATGAAAAAGAAATTGCAACACATACTTTATATGAAGGGGAGCTTCCTTTCGGTTGGCTAAGCGCACAAATTTTAGAAGATGAAGAATACAATAAATTTGCTAAAGAGATTTCTCAAAAACAAAATCTAACTCTAGAAAATATTAAAAACAAAGAGGAAAAAATTATCACTTTTTTAGACAACAAGAGAAAAGAGTATATGTCTAGAATTGAAGAAAAAGAGAAAAGAGCAAAAGAAGAAGCTGAGCAAAAATTAAAACTTGAAACTGAAGAGAAAAAGAGATTGGATGCTTTAAATCCATTTGATAGGATTGTTGATGAACTTATAAAAAACAATCCAGATCCCAATGCTTCACTCTCAGTGGTTGTTTATACCGGTTTTAAAGAAGGCAAATTTGATGAGTTTAAATTAAAAGCGATTCAGTATATAAAAGAAAAGATGATAGAAGAAAAGTCATGGGATAATCCAAAAAAGAAAAGTGCATACAAAAGAACGCAAGAAATTACAGATCTTCTAATAAGCTTACAAGGGTAATTTATGGCAAAAATATTGATAAGCCTTTTAGGCACAGGACAGATAGAAAAAAATAATACAAATAAAAATGAGTATAAGGGTACAGACTATATTATAGAAAAAACTATTTATTCAGATGAAAAATTTGTATCTTTGCTACTAGTTAAACACTATAAAATTGATAAACTATTTTTAGTTGGCACTAATCAATCTATGTGGGATATGGTGGCTGAAAGCTTTAAGGCAGAGGAAAATTATCAATTCGAAATCATTGAAAAAAAAGATAATAATACATTAACTGAAGATTCACTTTTTAAACTTAACGATATTATAGGTAAAGGATTAAAAAATTCTGGATCAAAATGTTTTATTATTAAAGATGGTGAAAACCAAGAAGAACTTTGGAGCATTTTTGAAAAGTTTTTAGAAATTCTTGATTCAGTTGATGAGGGTGATGAAGTATATTTTGATATAACACATCTCTTTAGGTCCCTTTCGGTGATGTCATTTGTTATGTTAGAATTTGGTAAAACATATAAAAAATTTAAAATAGCTGGTGTTTTTTATGGTATGCTGAAAAAAGGAGAGCCCTCCGTAATAGTTGATTTAAGTATTTTCTTTGAATTGTTAGAATGGGCAAAAGCGATAAAAAATCTAAAAGAATTTGGTAACGGGTACAGCCTTATGCAGCTTATAAAGAAGAGTGACGAATCCAACGAAATAAAAAACTCATTCTCAAATTTTTCACACGCACTAAGCATTTCTGATATGGGCGCTATGCGGCAAAGTATGAAGCAGATTAAAGGTAAATTAAAACTTTTTGATGAAGCCAATAATCGAATTATTGGTCTTGTTTCAAAAGAACTTAGAGAGTTTATTAATTCATTTGATGCAGATTCTTTAGGGACTTTTCAAATGCAACTTGCTCAATGGTATGCAAATAACAAAAATTATTCAATGGCGTATATAACTTTAGTGGAGGCTGTTTTAAGTGTGGTTTGCGAATCTATGAGAAATGATCCAACAGACAAAGAATATAGAGATGAAGCCAAAAACTTCTTATGGGATTTTCGGTTTAGTGCGAGCGGTTCCAAAGAAAAAGAAAAAGTATATGCCGTTTTTACAAAAGTAAATAACATAAGAAAAAATATTGCTCATAAAACCTCTACTAAAGGAAGTGCATCAAAAGCTACTCCAAAATCAAGTATCGAAAATATTTCTGAATATATAATGATTCTTAAAAATATTAAAAAATATATTTAGACAAAATATGTCTATCCTTTTGTTTAAAATAACAAAAACAAAGGATAGACCTTATGAAACAAATGATTTTACTTTTTTCCCATACCCTTACTAACTCTCAAGAAATAGATGCTATATATAATTTAGGTGTTGGCGAATTTATCTATTTACCACTTGAACTTCAAAAACTATGGAGCGAAGTTTCTCCACAAAGTGATGATGTCACAGCATACTTGCAACCTATCAAAGACTTTATTCTTAAAAGCGCAAAACAAGAAGATTATATTCTTATTCAAGGTGATTTTGGTTGTACAGTTGAGATGGTTGATTTTTGTAAAAAAAATGAACTTATTCCTCTATATTCAACAAACAAAAGAGACTCAAAAGAATGCTTTTTAGAAGATGGGAACAGAGTTATTAAAAAAAGCTCATTTGAGCACATAAGGTATAGACTCTATTAGTATTAGACACTATATGTCTATATAATCTTTATTATTAGATAAAAAAGGAGATGATACATGCAAAGATACATTATAGCCTATGACATCTGTGATCCAAAAAGACTTTACAAAGTAGCAAAAATCCTCTATGCAAACGCACTAGGCGGACAAAAATCAGTACTAGAGATACCTCTGAGTAAAAAAGATATAGAGCCTATTTTGAAAGATATATTGCAAATCACAAAAGAGATAGACAAGATCAATGTAATCCCCGTTGAAGACCACCCCATACTACTAGGCAAAGCAAAAAGTATTGATTATGAAAAAGGAGTTATCATCATATGAAGATAGCTATCATAGATAAAAAAGATGTTGCAGTTTTCGTGGAAAACAGCACTATCAAATTTGACGACATAAAACTACCTTTCAAGCTTGTAGATACACTTTTGATTGCAAATAACGCTAAGATAAATACAAAAGACATCATCAAGATTAATCAAAACAACATCAACATAGTCCTTTTCAATGCCATCACAAACCAAAGCTCTATCATAACTTCAGCCAATCCAAAAAATGCCCAGCTCAAACTCCAGCAGTATCAAGCATTGGACAAAAAAATTACCATTGCAAAATACATAGTATCTCAAAAAATCCAAAGACATATCCACCAGCTCAAATGCAATAAAATCATCATTGATGAAACGGATTATCTAACCAAGATTGAGCAAGCAGAGCATATAGAAACACTTTTAGGTATAGAAGGAAGCTTTGCAAGAGCTTATTTTGAGCACTACTTCACTCTTCTGCCAAAAAAATTTCATAAATCAAAACGCACAAAAAGGCCACCACTTGACCCAGCTAATGCACTTTTGTCCTATTTTTACTATGTAGTCCATAACATCATTACACTAAAACTATTGACCTATGGATTTGAAACTTCGATATCCTACCTTCATGTTCCTTTTAGAGACCATGACGCACTTAGCTCTGACCTTCTAGAACTATTTCGTGACCAAATCAACCAGTTTGTGATTTTAGTTTTTCAAGAAGATATAGTGTCTATAAATAGTTTTCAAAAAAGAGGAGGAGTATATCTCAACTATGAAGGTAAAAAAGCTCTTCACCCCCACTTGAAAGATTTGCTAGATGGACTTAGTCACAAGATAGACACCGAGATAGCAAACCTAAGGAGCATGTTATGAAAAAAGTCCTTATCTTAAAAGACAAAACGATAAATATCAAAACACACGAAGATTACATAGAATTTACAAATGATAACAAAGAATTTATAGCAGCATATAAATACATCTCTGAAGTGTATATCAACAAACATATAACCGTATCTATTGAAGATGTTCTCAAAATCGCCAAAAAAATTCCGCTCTTTTTTGTAGATCATAACGGCTATATCATAGCCAAGGTAAGTGCAGATGTATAAAACAGATTTTATTTTAACCTATGACATCGCAGATGAAAAAAGATTAAGAAAGATTGGTAAATATATGGAGAGAAATGCACTTCGTATCCAAAGATCAGTTTATCTTTGTAAACAGTTCTCAAAAGAAAACCTCTACGAGATACTCCAATACCTAGCAGAGATAATCAACCCTAATGAAGATGATCTAAGAGTATATAAAATAAAAAAAGGCTCTATAAGCCTCAATAGCGCGATAGATATCGATAAAGCTACTATTTTCTAAAGGATCAAAGATGAATCTTTATGACAAGATTGAATCCCTTTATCAAAACAATGGCAGGAAAAATACTCCACCACCATCAGATATATTAAAAGAGATTTTAACTGAGCTAAAAGAGATAAAAACTCTTTTGTCTTCAAACTACCCAAAAACAACCAAAATAGATACATCGATTAAGGAGTTTGTGGCAGAATTTCGCAAAAATCTGCAGCCAAATATCAACACGAATTACTATCCAGAGATAGAATATAAAGGAAGAGTATTTGGGGTTAATTTCAAAGGCTTACTCTATGACAAAGCAACACTAAATCTTATAACAACACAAGAAGCGTTTGCAGTGTACAGGTACTTTTATAATAAACATTTAAATGAAAATAGTGTAAAATAAACATCTTATACGAGTTATTTAGCATACTATTGTTAAATTTAACTCTAAGGTTTCTTAAAGTTTAAAGATAGTCTTAAGCTATCGATTTGAAGGAGTTTTAAAGTTAGAAAGTGTTACGATTTTTTATAGTAAGATTTTTCTAATATTAACAACATCGTGTTTGTGGGATAAAGAGCTATTACATGTAGACCCGATAAAAAGGGGATTGAAACCATATTTCCATAGCCGTCGTTTGCGTAGATATATCCATATTACATGTAGACCCGATAAAAAGGGGATTGAAACCTCATACGCTTCAAGAACTGCCGCCGCTTTTTCGCTATTACATGTAGACCCGATAAAAAGGGGATTGAAACTCCAAAGAGTGGAGAAGATATTGCAAATTGTTTAAGTATTACATGTAGACCCGATAAAAAGGGGATTGAAACTACAAATAGATTAACCGAGCCTATGTTATTTTTCTTTATTACATGTAGACCCGATAAAAAGGGGATTGAAACCAAATCGTAAAGTTTTTGTATTAGCATTTTTAAACCATTACATGTAGACCCGATAAAAAGGGGATTGAAACATATATTGTGCTCATTTTCTCCTCCTTTGTTTTATTACATGTAGACCCGATAAAAAGGGGATTGAAACTATAGGTTTTTGAGTGGGGTGTAGCTTTGGTATATTTATTACATGTAGACCCGATAAAAAGGGGATTGAAACTTCTTCTAGTGTTCTCGTACAACAACCAAATCTTATGATTACATGTAGACCCGATAAAAAGGGGATTGAAACTGCACCTATTGTTACATCCTCTGCTGCAAACAAGTCTACTATTACATGTAGACCCGATAAAAAGGGGATTGAAACTTAGGGAATGTAGCAGATAAGCGGGTTTTTCCAAATTACATGTAGACCCGATAAAAAGGGGATTGAAACGATGATATGGGGGGAGAAATTGATACTGAAAATAGATTACATGTAGACCCGATAAAAAGGGGATTGAAACTATATGTATTTAGTGTTCTTCTTTATGTAATAAAATTACATGTAGACCCGATAAAAAGGGGATTGAAACTCATCATAGCTACTTTGTGTTGCTATATTAGTATATTACATGTAGACCCGATAAAAAGGGGATTGAAACTAAAATATATTCATCATAAGTCCAAGTAGGTAAATTACATGTAGACCCGATAAAAAGGGGATTGAAACCTAAATGTAATTTTAGAGTATTGTCTTTGAAGTTTGATTACATGTAGACCCGATAAAAAGGGGATTGAAACTTTAAAGCCTTATCGACTTTGTATTTTAGTTTAAGATTACATGTAGACCCGATAAAAAGGGGATTGAAACAAGCTCTATATAAACCTTACTTCTTAAGACTGCTTTATTACATGTAGACCCGATAAAAAGGGGATTGAAACTTAACCTTATAGGCACCTAATTATACTCTTAACTATTACATGTAGACCCGATAAAAAGGGGATTGAAACTATAAATACTATTAAAATAATTATTTACTAATTATTTTTATTACATGTAGACCCGATAAAAAGGGGATTGAAACTTTTTAAAATCTCCTTTAGTGTCAATTTACTTCGATTACATGTAGACCCGATAAAAAGGGGATTGAAACAATACTATTTATAGGAGCTTTAAAATCTCCTTTAAAATTACATGTAGACCCGATAAAAAGGGGATTGAAACTCATAATTAAACTTGACACTATCATTTCCCAAAATTACATGTAGACCCGATAAAAAGGGGATTGAAACATTTCTACATACCGAAGAACCGCCGCTGCTTCAACTGATTACATGTAGACCCGATAAAAAGGGGATTGAAACTTTTTCAATAAATCGTATATTAAATTTTTCATCTTAGATTACATGTAGACCCGATAAAAAGGGGATTGAAACTCCTGAACTCAGTAACTCGTCTTCAATCTCTTTATTACATGTAGACCCGATAAAAAGGGGATTGAAACTCTATTAATCTCCCGTCACTAACATAACCATCGGGATTACATGTAGACCCGATAAAAAGGGGATTGAAACAATTTCAATTGATAGCTCACTAAAAACTTTACTCCTATTACATGTAGACCCGATAAAAAGGGGATTGAAACATCTCATAATTTAGGGCTTTATTTGCCCTGTATTATTACATGTAGACCCGATAAAAAGGGGATTGAAACCAATAAATCTTCATCTATACAAATCCCTAAAGGATTACATGTAGACCCGATAAAAAGGGGATTGAAACGAAAATGAACGCGTTACAAAAAGTAACAAAGTACTAAATTACATGTAGACCCGATAAAAAGGGGATTGAAACTCTCCACTTGTTTAACATACTTGCATTAGTTTCAATTACATGTAGACCCGATAAAAAGGGGATTGAAACTGAAGATCTCCTTTTTCTTCTGTGTTACTTATGGTAAATTACATGTAGACCCGATAAAAAGGGGATTGAAACTTTAAATCTTCATATAATTATGATTTTTATAGGCGTATTTCAGGAGTTAAATATAAAGACTATTTATAAAATAGACAAAATATGACTACTGTCTAAGCTATAATACTTCAAATAAATAAAAAATTATGGAAAAGAATCATGACAACAAACCAAACAGCAAGAGTGCTAGAACTCCTTAAAAGATTTAATAATGGTGAGAAAGTATGTATAGAAACTTTACTCCATGATGAGATATGGGAAGGCAAAAGTGATAAAACAGTAAGAAGAGATCTTGATGTTATCAAAGAGTATTTCCCAGAGAGTTTTGAGCTAGTTCGTGGTGAAAAAGGCTGTTATAAAGCGGTAACTAAAGAGTCTTTTGAAAACTTTTTAAAACCAGATCTTCTCTCTTTGTTAGTGCAGACATTTAACCTTGCCCAAAAGAGCAATATGTTTGAAAACCTAGATATCGAACCAAGTGATCGAAGAATACTAGAGAGTAAAATCAAAGATGTAAGTAAATGCTATGAGTTTAAAAACAAACCTTTTGAATCAAAACCTGATGATTTAGTTGTATTTAAAAAACTCGAATCTGCTATAAAACTTCAAAGGTATATCATCATAGAGTATCCTATAGCTCAAACTATGCAAAGGCTCGAAGTTAAACCTTATAAGATAGTCTTTATGCATGAAAACTTTTATCTAGCTTGCGAGATAGATAATCAAGAATTTGAATTTAGTTTTTATCGCATTTCTAAAATAAAAAATACAGAAGATACAAAAAAGACTTATCAAAAAAACTATGAGATTGAAGACTTTATCAAGTTTATGCAAACGCCATTTTCTAGATATCAAAGAGGATTTAGATCACATCTTATCGATGTTATCGTAGAAGTAGATGCCAATAAAGCATACTATTTTAAATCCAAACAGTATCTCAAATCTCAACAGATATTAGAAACAAAAAACACTGGTCATCTAATTATCAAGTATCAAGTTACGCAACTCATAGAGATAGAAGAGCTTATCAAAAGATGGGTTCCACATGTGAGGGTTATAGAGCCAATGGAGTTGAAACAAAAGATAGAAAATGAATTAAGAGAATACCTAAAATAAAGAAGAAAAGCTCTCTTGAAAAATTCAAAATGGCAGTGTTAAACACAATTATGCTTGCAATCACTACTAAAAAAAGAGCATATTCGGGAGCGTATTTTTTTCTATCAAAAGATAGATATAGCGCTCATTCTCATTCCAAGCACCGCCACCAGCACTTGCATGCACTTCATGGAAGTATTTGATATAAGCATATTTTTCTGTTGTTTCCTCTAAAGAGCGAGGAAGTTGATCAAAGAGGATCCAGTTGATAGATATCTCTCTTTTTGCACAAAAGTATGCTATGGCTTCATAGGGAACAGAGTTTCTTCTTTTTAAATGCGAGAGGCTCTCCTTGGATATTTTAAGTGCATCAGCAACATCTTTATCAAATACCTTGCGTGCTCCAACCTCAATACTCAGTACATCTTTTATATTATCGATAATATGTTTTAAATCCATTTGCTTTCTCGCTCATAAGTTGACATATTATCACTTATTTTTAGTAATTGTTGATGAAATATTACACTATGCAATAAATCTTTACATGTAGAGGTGTTTGATGAAATTGCATATGGATCTTGATTGTTATTTTGTATCCGCTGAGCGAACAAGATATCCCTTTTTGAAAAATCATCCCGTTGTTGTAGTGAAGGGCAGTGACAAACACATCTTTGCTCATACAAAAAAAGAGGGCGTTATCTTAGGGGACAGCGGTGCTTTTAATAGTGTTTTAGAATTTAGAAACCACTACGATACGGGCGATATACTCAATGAATGGAAAAAAGAGTTTATAGATGCAGATGGATCAATTCATGGCATTGTCATAGCAAAAAGTTATGAAGCAAAACGCTTTAAGATAAAAACAGGCACTCCTCTCAAAGAGGCTCTTTATATGTGTCCCCATCTTATAGTCTTGCCAAGTGATCATCTCTTTTATCAAACACTTTCTTATAAACTCAAACTCTTCTTAGAATCTAAAATTCCTCTTTTAGAACAATACAGCATCGATGAGTTTTTTGGAGATATAAAAGGGTGGATAAGCAAAGAAGATACACTAGAGTTTATCGTTCACTTACAAAATGAGATTTTAGAAAAATTTGATCTGCCTATCTCCATTGCTGCTTGCAAGAGTAAATGGGTAGCAAAACTTGCTACAGACACGATAAAGCCCTATGGTTGTAAGGTTATAGAAGATACACAAATCCAAGCTTTTACAAATCCTATAAAAATTGAAGATTTTCCTGGGATTGGAAGAGCAATAGAGCGAAGACTGAAAAGCTACGGTATTGAGACGCTTGAAGATGCAAAGAGAGTTCCAGCGATATTTGCCTCCTATGGAAAAACTGGGAGAGAACTTTACGCGAGGATACAAGGTGAGGATTGTGAACTAGTCTTGCCATCAAGAGTGCGAAAAGGTATAGGCATTAGTAGAAACTTTGCAGCCTTGCAAGAGCGAGGTGAAATCCAAAGAAGAGTGCTGATTCTTGCTAGATATCTTAGTTTTACTATCGCAAGATTGGATTTGAAACCAACGACATTTTATATGAAGATCCGCTACCAATACGGAGTAAAATCTGCAAAATCGATCACCATAGATAGACTTTTCAATGAAAGCTTTTTTACCAAACTCACTCAAGAGCTTTTGCGTGAGTTGGATATCCATAGAGGCTATAAGATCCACTTCATTGCCCTTAGTGCTACAAACTGTGTTGATAGATACAATCCTAAGAGCTTGAGTATCTTAGATTTTACAAAAGATGCAAAAAATGCAAAGCTTATGCAAGGACTTACAAAAATACGCAATAAATATGGCGTGGATATGATCACTTATGGAAAAGAAATGGCTGGAATTTTGTAAGCGCCATAGATATAAATCATGGTTTTTTATGGTACTATTTGTTTTTCAATATCTTACATGTAAGGATTTTCAATGAAGAAAAATTTTCTAATTATGTTGGCAATGTTGTCTCTTCCTTTTGCCATGTTTGCAAAAAGTTATACTATCAATTTAGGACTGGTAACTACGCCAGAATCTTTTCATTATATGGCCGCAAAAAAGTTTAAAGATATAGTGGAAGAAAAAAGCAATGGCGAAATCACAGTAATCATCCGCCATTCAAGTTCTGTGGGCAATGAAACGAGTATCTTACAACAAATACAACTCAATGCGCTGCAAATGGGCGTTATAACAGCAGGTCCTATGGACAAGTTTGTCCCATCAATCAAAGCAATCGACTTTCCTTTTATATTCGATAGCTATGCAAAAGCAGATGCAATTCTTGATGGTGAAATAGGACAAAATATCCTAAAAAGTTTTACTGCTGCAAATTTGGTTGGATACCATTTTTTAGAAAATGGTTTTAGAAATATCACAAATTCTAAGAAAGCAATTGTTGATGTAAAGGATGTTGATGGCTTAAAGATAAGAGTAATGAACTCTCAATTGCATATAGGTATTTGGAAACAAATTGGTGCAAATCCAACGCCAATGCCTTGGCCAATCTATACACAACTATCACAAAATGTTATTGATGGACAAGAAAATCCACTTGCTATAATCCATCAATATAAACTATACGAAGTGCAAAAATACCTTACGCTCACAAGGCATGTATATTCAGCACTCGTTTTTGTAGGTAGCAAAGAATTTCATGATAGTTTGCCTAAAAATTATCAAGACTTAGTTTTTGAAGCAACAAAAGAGGCTGCAAATTACGAGCGAAAACTCAATAGAGAGAAAGCAAACTTTTTTCTTGAAGATTTGAGAGCTAAGGGTATGATTATCAATGAAAATCCTAATATGGATTCATTTAAACAAAAAGTTGCTCCACTCAAGGATCAGTTTAACGGCGATTCAAAAATATACTTAGAACAGATTTTGGCACAATAATACATGTACAAAGTAGCCCAGTTTTTTTCTTTTTTGAGTGCTGCGATACATAAGCAAATCAGCTTTTTTATCGTGGCACTCATCTTTTTTTTAGCGATACTTTTGAGCGTAAGTGTATTTTTTCGCTACATTCTCAATGACTCTATTTATTGGTCGAGTGAAGTTGCTCGTTATTGCCTTGTGTATCTTGTTTTTTTTGGTGCAACAATGGCACATAAGAACAAGACGCATATACGAATTGATATTATTTTATCGCATATGTCAGCGACCAATCAAAATCGTATCGAACTCTTGGTTTCAGGGCTTTTGATCTTTTTTTGGGGATTGGTTATGGCTGGTTGCGTGAAGTTGCTCCCGCTATTTATGATGCAAAAAACAGCAACGCTTGAGATACCGTTTGCGGTGGCTTTTGCTGCTGTGCCTTTGTCTGCTTTGATATGGATTTTGTATTGTTTTGATGATATTTTGAATGTTTTGGTGAAAAAAACATGATTTATCTTTTATTGCTTTTGTTTACTTTTATTCTTTTGTCTTTGCCAATGTTTTTATCGATAGGTTTATCGACTGCGGCTGCTTTTGTTTTCTCAGATCTGCCACTTTTTATGATTGCACAAAAGATGTTTGATGGCGTAAACTCGTATGTTCTTTTGGCGGTACCACTGTTTATGCTTGCTGGTAGTTTTATGGATCAAGGCGGTATGTCAAGGCGACTTGTGAACCTCTCCGAGTCTTTAGTGGGACATTTTCGCGGAGGCTTAGCAATCACTTCTATCCTCTCAAGTATGCTTTTTGCAGGTGTTTCTGGCTCAGCCGCTGCAGATACTGCGGCAGTCGGTTCTGCACTTATTCCTGAGATGAAAAAGAAAGGCTATGACAAAAATTTTGCAGCTTCTATCGTTGCAGCGGGAGGCTCCATCGGTGTTATTATTCCTCCTAGTATTCCGATGATAATCTATGCTTTCATCGCCAACATATCAGTTGGAAAAATTTTCTTAGCAGGAATTTTACCAGGTATTTTGATTGGATTTTCTTTAGTTGGACTTGTAGTATTTAAATCAAAAAGCTTACATGTACAAGAAAAAAATAGAAAGTTTGATGTTGAGAAATTTAAACTTGCATTAAAAGAGTCTATATGGGCATTGGGCATTCCTGTTATAGTCGTGGGCGGCATCCTTGGGGGTATTTTTACAGCGACCGAATCCGCAGCTGTTGCCGCTACTTATGCATTTTTTATCAGTACGGTTGTATATCGAGAATTGACACTAGAAAAGATTTATAAAGCAGCGATTTATTCGATCAATATCAGTTCTGTTATATTGTTGATTATTTCCATTGCTACAGTATTTTCATGGTTTTTATCGATGAACAATGTCCAAGAACTTCTCTCCAACGCTTTTTTATCACTGAGCGTAAATAAATTTGTTTTGCTTATTTTGATCAATATATTTTTACTTATCATGGGTACATTTGTTGAAACAACTGCCGCCTTGATACTTTTTGTTCCTGTTGTAACTCCATTGCTTGCAAGTGTTGGTATGGATCCCTTAACTTCTGGAGTTATGATTGTAACTAACTTGGCGATCGGTATGCTCACGCCTCCTTTGGGCATCTGCCTAATCGTCTCAGGCACTATCGCACAAAGTAACATAGCAGGAATTTCAAGAGCTATCGTACCATTTTTACTCGTGATGCTAGTTGATTTAATGCTAATAACATTTATCCCACCTTTGAGTACATACTTGCCCTCTATTTTCTAAAGATAAAAATACAGCAATATAAAAAATACTTTCGCAAGTAAAGCAAGTTATGCAGTTTTGCATTACTAATTTTTGTGTACTTATTTATGTATTTTGAAATAACAAGTAACTATGAGTTTGTCTTCATAAGCTCTCAAAAAAAGCCATTTTATTCCCATGACATTATCAATTTAAGGCTAAAAAAGGTTTTAAAAGCAAATAAGATCCAAGTTAGAAAACTGTATAATCTTAGACATACATTTGCTTCACAGCTTATAGCTGCTGGTGAAGATATAACTTGGGTAAGTAAGACATTGGGGCATAAAGATACTCAAACAACTTTGATGTATTACACCAAGTTTATTAAAAAAGGCGAAGACGAAAGACTTGAAAAAATATCCAAAATTGGAGCGAATTTTGGAGCGAATATTTTTGATAGTGACTCAAAAGCCGATAAATAGGGGAATATAGAGTGAAATTGAGAGTTTATTACGAGAAAGGAAACTTTTACTAAAAACCCCTGTAAAGCCCATAAATAAAGGATTTTAAATTTTCACAACTCTTCAAAATTTACCCTTTAAGAAAATCTTTTTGTCACAAGAAATGACACATCAAATCCACTTTTTGACACTCAAATTTTACATATCTTTTTAGAGCTATCTTTGGCTATCTTTTTTATCTTCTTATTTTTATTTACTATAAAATAGAGTTATCTTGGTTATCTGACTTATCTTAATGAATTTTGATAATAAAATTCTAGAAAAACATATACTTTTTTCTAGAAAAATATTTTGTATAAATAGCTATTAAACCCCATAAAATAAACTTGTATCTAGTACAAAAGTTTAATAGGGGGTATTTATTTTTTCCAAAATATGAATACCTATAAAGATATTTATAAAAGGAAGAAAACAATGAACGATATAAATCCAACAACAGGCTTACCGATGTCAGGTGGAGGAATAGATGCAGGAGGTACACCTTATGGAAGTAGCTCAAATAGTTTTGATGATGGAGTAAGTGAATCAAGTGGCAGTGGTTTCAATAATATTGCTAACTACTGGAGCTGGAAAGTTGATGTAGTGCTAATGCTGATTGTAATTGGTGTAAATGTTTATTTTTGGATATAGATAGCAAAATTATTCATTACTATTCATCTATAAAACTTACACTTAGCCAAATTTGAGTAAAATAAATGATATTTTATTCAAGGTGCTAATCATGGAAGACAAATGGCTTACTGTCAACGAAATATGCGAATACCTGCACACTACAAGAGATACAGTTTATAAATGGATCGAACAAAAGCAAATGCCTGCAAATAAAGTGGGTAGAAAATGGCTTTTTAGAAAAGATGAAGTTGATACCTGGGTAAAAAGCGGTAAAGCAGCCGATGAAAAATAGCAATATGAGGATAATTTAATGACAGCCATTCAATCAAATTTACTAGAATTTATATCAAAGTCTTCACAATTCGTAATACCAATTTATCAAAGAACTTATAGTTGGACTGAAAATGAATGTTTACAATTATGGAAAGATATATTAAGAGCAGGAACAAATAATCAAATAGGAGCCCATTTTATTGGTTCTGTTGTTTATGTTCAAGATGGGCAATACTCTGTAACAGCACAATCTCCACTTCTAGTTATAGATGGTCAACAAAGACTTACAACAGTTACACTACTTTTAACTGCATTATCTGATTTATTAGATGATGAGCAAGAAATAATAGATGGTTTTTCAAAAGAACAATTAAAAGATTTTTATCTTATGGATCCTAGAAAAAAAGATAACAAAAAATATAAACTTATATTATCTCAAACAGATAAAGACACTTTAATAGCTCTTATTGATAAAAGCAAAGTAAATTTCCCAAAAGATTATTCTCTTAGAGTAAAAACGAATTATGAGTTTTTTAAAAAGAAACTGGCTGAAAATATAGATGAACTTGAAACTATTTGTAAAGGTATAGCTAAACTACTAATTGTAGATATATCTCTTGATAGACAATATGATAATCCTCAATTAATTTTTGAAAGCATGAACTCAACAGGTAAAGAGCTAACTCAAGCAGATTTAATCAGAAATTACATTCTGATGGGATTGGAACATGAACTTCAATCAAGACTCTACGAAGAGTATTGGCGACCGATGGAGCTTGATTTTGGACAAGAGGCCTATCAGACATATTTTGATGCTTTTATGAGGCATTATCTCACTGTAAAAACAAAAGAAATTCCAAAAATAGATAGTATTTATGAAGCATTTAAAAAATATCATAGAGAAGAAAATCTATCTATCGAATCATTAGTAGCTGATATCAGAGCTTATTCTAAATATTTTTGCAAAATGGCTTTAGGGCAAGAAGAAGACAAAGAGTTATCTTATGCTTTCAAAGATTTAAAAGAATTAAAAGTCGATGTTGCATATCCATTGCTATTAGAGCTTTACGATGATTATGAGAATAATCATTTATCTAAAAATGATTTTGAAAAAGCTATTAGATTAATAGAAAGTTATGTATTTAGAAGAGCGGTTTGTGCAATTCCTACCAATTCACTTAACAAAACATTTGCAAATTTTACAAAATCAATCAAAAAAGATAGATATTTAGAGAGTATCCAAGCTACATTTATGCTTTTAACATCTTATAAAAAGTTTCCAACAGATGATGAGTTTAAAATACATTTATCATCAAAAGATCTTTATAACTTCAGAAATAGAAGTTATTGGCTTAGAAGATTAGAAAACTTTGGTAGAAAAGAGAGAGTTAATGTTAATGATTATACGATTGAACATATTATGCCTCAAAATGAAAACCTATCACAAGAATGGAAAAACACTTTAGGAGAAAACTGGCAAGATATTCAAGCTCAATGGCTTCATACATTAGGAAACTTAACTCTTACAGGATATAACTCTGAGTATAGTGATAAACCTTTTGAAGAAAAAAGAGATATGGAAGGTGGTTTTGCTAAGAGTCCTCTAAAGCTAAATGAGTATTTGAGAAATCCGAATCTTGTATGGAATGAAGATGCTATAAAAAGTAGAGCTACTATTCTATCAACTCAAGCAGCCAATGTATGGGTTAGTCCAAAACTTGAAACATCAATTTTAGAGACTTACAAAGCACCTAAAACTTCAAATAGTAATTATACTATTGATGATCATCCAAATCTTTTAAAAGCTCAAAATAAAAAGCTTTTTGAAGAGTTTAGAAAAGAAGTATTGTCTTTAGACTCAAATGTAACTGAGGAGTTTTTAAAACTTTATATTGCTTACAAAGCTGAAACAAATTTTGTAGATATAGTTCCTCAAGCAAATAGTTTAAAACTTTATATAAACATCGTATTAAATGAACTAGAAGATCCAAAAAAACTTGGAAGAGATGTATCAAATGTAGGAACTTGGGGTAATGGTGACACAGAGGTGATATTAAACTCAATAGATGAGATTCCATATATCATAGGCTTAGTAAGACAAGCTTTGGAAAAACAATTCGGAAATGGAATAGATTAAAAAATAGCCGTTTTATAAAAAATAACTTAAATTAAGTCAATTTTTTACAAGACGTTAGAGATGGTTTGATCTTTGAAGCACTTCTTGTTGGAAGTGTTTTGAAGATGAAACCTAAGGGTTTCATCAATAACAATTGAGGTGGTATCGGCTTGTTTGTGTGCCGATGTCAGATTGGTTGTTGTGAGTTCTTTAACAATTCATTGTCAATTGCACTAGAAACGATCAAGATTTATTGATTTGGTTTTGGTACAATGATACAGATGCTGGTGGGATAGTTTATCATGCGAATTATTTGAAATTTTGTGAGCGGGCGCGTAGTGAGTTATTTTTTGTGCGAGGGCTTTCGCCGGTGATTGATGGTGGGCATTTTGTTGTGAAGAGAATTGAGGCTGATTTTATTCGTTCTGCTAAACTTGGAGATTTGCTTGAGGTGAGATATGAGTTGTTGGCGATGAAAAATACTTCTTTACGGCTTGTGCAAACTATCTACTTACAAGAGGAGAAAATCTTTGAGATGATGAGCGTTTTGGTGTATGTGAAATACGAAAAACCAGCAAAGATACCCTTACATGTAAGAGATTTTTTCACCGAGTTCTTAGGGTAGAACTGCTTCAAATTTGTAGCGTTTTGCTTGCATAATGGCTATATCATATTCTACTTGATTGGCAAAAATTCTTTCATGAAATACACTGTTTGTCGTTGGATCAAGGTAATTGCTATAGAAAAAATCGACACCAATTGAGCTTGCATAATTAACCCAATCATAGGTGATGCTATGACCTAGCAACGAATTTATATCTTCTATATTGTTTGGAACTTGAGTGATAGAATTTGCGATATAGAGCTGTTTCCTGTCTTCATATTGTGTGAGTGTTAGCAAGAGCGGATTGTAGTTGATTTGCGTGGAGAGCAGTACCGCTGGAAGTCTATCGTAAAAGCGAAATTGTGATGCTAAGAGGCTTGTTTTTACCAAAGGCGTATTGAAAAAAACCGCACTGTCATCTAGCTTCATATTTGTTTTGAGCATCTTTTTAAAATCTGTTTTTGGATTTTCAAGACTTTGCTCCAAGACAATCTGAGGATTTTTTTGTGCAATGATTTGGCTTAATTCCTCCCCAAGTTCACTACCATCTTTAAAAATAGCTATTTTTTTGTTGCTACGACTCAAAAGTAGATCAATCTGCTTTTCATAGTCAATACCACCGAAAAAAAGGTTTGCGCTTGCTTGTGGAAATTTTGATCTATTGATAGTTGGTATGAAAAAAAGAAGATTTTGATGTTCATTGGACACTATTTGCACGCCTTGCTGCGTTAATGGTGCGATAACATACAAGAAACCCTCATTTTTTATCTGTGTAATTGCTGTTTGCAATGAATTTTTTTGCTCGTCAATACTATTAAAAACTTTTAATTCAAAATTTGCATCTTGTAAAAGCAGATAAGAGATTGCAGAATTTACTGTTGTGATGGCATAGCGTCTGATGCTTTTTTGTGGTATAAGCATTGCAATGCGGATATTGATATTGTCTGTTTCGTTGATGCGTAAAAGCGTGCGAAAAGCATTGTAAGTATCAAAAGCGATGGTATCAGCATTTTTACGATTAAATTTGCTTAAAAAACTAAATATTTGTTGCGATTGCAAGAGTTCGTGCAAACAAGTATTGTCACAAATTCCTTCTTCAAGGTCTATAAAAACACTCGAAGTTGGAGCCAATGTTGAGAGTTTTTGCTCTTGAGCAAAGAGAGATATGCACAAGCAAACAAAAAGAATAAAAATTTTCATAACATCGCCTTTACTTTTAACATATCTTCAAAAACATCTTTCTTTGCAGATGGATTTCGCAAAAGAAAGCTCGGGTGGTAAGTTGGGATCAATTTTGCACCAGCAAATTCAAGCACTTCACCGCGAATTTTTGATATCGGTGTGTCGTATTCTCCTGTGAGATGATGAAAACTAGTCGCTCCTAGTGCTACGATGATCTGCGGGGAGATGAGTTTAATTTGTTGCAATAAATAGGGTTTGCATTCGCCCACTTCCTCGGGTGTTGGCACTCTATTTTCAGGCGGTCTGCATTTGATAACATTGGCAATATAAACATCTTTTCTTTGCAATTGCAAAACATTTTCGATGATTTTTGTAAGCAATTGCCCAGCTCTTCCTACAAATGGTTTGCCCATTTCATCTTCATTTGCTCCTGGTGCTTCGCCTATAAACATCACTTTTGCGTGTATATTACCCTCGCCAAAAACGGTATTTTTTCTATTTTTTGCCAAATTACACAGATAGCAACCTTTAACGCTTTTTGCAATCGCTTCTAAATCATTGGATAGATAAGTTGTTGTTTCAAATTTTTTAGAGGGTTTATAATCATAAAAATACTCAAAACCCATTGCCCTATATTGATAAAGGAGCCGTAAAAATTTTATCTTGTCTGTTTTATTCATTTGGTGATTGTATCAAAAGGTCGTTTAAAGATTGTAGTGACTCTTAGAGAAGAGTCACTTTTGCTTTGTGTTTGTCAAATTGAAGTTGCTCTTTCTCTCCAAGTGCGAGAAGTATAACCTGAGAGAGGTTGAGAATAGGAAGCGCAATATCTCTACCTACAACTTTTTCGATAGCTTTTTGATTTACATCAAACATAAAAAACGAATTGATGTCATTTACGAGTATGAAATCAGCACCATGGTCAAAAGCATCAAGGAGAAAAACTCCTGAAAGATTGTATGCGACGCTTTGTGCGATGCTGTAGATCTCAAATCCATCACTGCCATAAGCACTCTGGATTTTGACATTTTTTGCATCAATAAGTGATACAAGAGTATCGCATATATCTCTTTGCATAAATTGTGCTAATCTTGCGTCACTTGAACCTCTAAAAACAGTGCAATAAAACTCACCAAAAGATGATTTTACAAGAGATTTTAATTGCTTGAGCCCGACTATATCGTGGAGAATTTCGGTGATATACATAACTTTGGTATCCAAGTTAACAGGCATTGCAAGCTCTTTTTCTACTAAAGCTTTGAGCTTATTATCGGCTGTGAGTTCTTGCTTTGTGAGGCACAATGAGAGGTATGAACTCTCATCAACACAGATGATATCTTGTGCGTTTTTGCTAGCTAATGTTAGATTAAAAGCATTGTTTGTGTGAAATTTTAGATCATTATATGCTTTTACAGCAAGACCCAAATCTTTTTTAAATCCATCATTGAGTGTAAAATTGATCTGGAGTTTTGTGAGTAAAAGTTTGGCAGTTTCAGTAAAATTTAGTGCAGGAGTTGAGAGTTTATCAAATAAAACATAATTTTTCATGGTCATTTCCTAGTGTGTGGCGTGTGATTGTGAAAGTTTTTCAACATAAGTATTGCATAGTGGTATTTCTTGGATGATAAGATTTTTCAACTTTTCTATCTTTGTTTGTAAAGAAAGATCTTTGTTAAAAAGTTTGTTTGAGATATCAATATGATGCCAGATTCCATTTTCTTCGCAAGCGATGGCTTGGAGGATTTGTTCTTTTCTTTGCGGGTATTTTTCAATCATTTCGTATGCAAAAGCAAAAAGAGCATCGCCCATGTATTGATCATTGTATTTGAGTATATCGGAGGCATAGTATTCGTTGATAAAACTATCGTAGATTTTTTTGTCGCTTGATTCTATAAAAGCATCTAAGATGTCAAATTTGTCGATAAAATCTTGGCTGTTGATGCACAAATCTTTTATGGCTCTTTTTGTGCTGAGTGGCTCACATGTAAGCTCTCTACCCAAAGAAGCCACAACTGTTGCAACTTTTTCATTTGTAAAAAGAGCAAGCCCATTGATTTTGATGCCGGCATTTTTGCCTATCGGATATTCAAATGCTTTTTCATCGTCTTTAATCGTTTCTAGCATATCTGAGATAAGTTTTTCCCCATCAATTTTGAGTGTGATTTTTTTATAATATGGCAAATAGTCTGTTTTTGCATTAAAACGAAATACACTCAGCATAATTTTATATTCCATGTCCGTATACTCCTTGAAATAGTTGAAAAAATTAGTGTACTGAAACTTTACTTAAGATATATTTTATCTTGTGATTTTTCATAGGCACTTTCGGTATAATAGCGGAGCAAAATAATATTTTTATGATAACAAGGTGTGCGTGTGGATAAAGAGGCCTATTTTATATCAAAATTCAATGATCAACAGATAGGTGATGATGGCGCTGTTTTGGATGGCTTGGTGTATAGTAAGGATCTTTTTTGTGAAGATATACATTTTAAGCGATCGTGGATGCGTTTAGAACAAATTGCAAAAAAAAGTATGCTTGTTAATATCTCAGATGCCATTGCCATGAATGCAACGCCATTGTACGCACTTATCGGTATTGTTATACCAAAGCATTTTTCACACAAAGATTTAGAGGCACTTGCTCTTGGGTTCAATGAAGCTGCAAATGCTTTTGACCTGCGTATCATAGGCGGCGACACAACTAGCGGTAAATCACTGATGATTAGCGTAACTATTATTTCAAAATCAAAAAAACCATTGTATCGAAGTGGTATCAAAAAAGGTGAACTTTTAGCATATACAGGTAAAATTGGAGAAAGTAAAAAAGGGCTGAAAACGCTTTTGCGTGGTGGAAAACTTGGTGCAAATTCGCGTTTTATAACACCACAACTGCGACAAAATTTTATAAAAGAAGCCGCAAACTACATCAACCACGGACTCGATATCTCTGATGGACTCTCTAAAGACCTTTCAAGGTTGTGTGCAAAAAAAGTTGGTGTACAGTTTACGCAAAAATTGAGCAAAAATGAACTGTGTAGTGGCGAAGAATACGAAATGCTTTTCTCTTTTGATAAACGGCACAAACACAAAATAGCAAGTATCGCTAAAAAACACAGAGTAAAACTCAATATATTTGGCTACACTTGCACAGGCAAATACCAATGTAGATGCCACGAAAATCATTTTTAGGATTTGAGATGAAACGATTATTTTTTTTAAATCATGCTGCCATTGATGTGCTTTTTACAAAAAATTCTAGCGACTTTGTTGTTAGCGAAATTCCTCTGTATGAGTGGAGTGGGGAAGGTGAGCATCTCATCTTACATGTAAGAAAAAAAGACCTTACAACTTGGCAAATGATTCAAAAGTTGAGTGAGTTTTGTGGGGCAAAAACTCGTGATTTTGGTTATGCTGGACTCAAAGATAAAGATGGTATGACTACGCAGTTTGTGTCGGTGCATAAAAATTTTGAGCAAAAACTTGAAAATTTCAGCGATACAAATATCAAAATTCTTTCAAAAAATTACCACAACAACAAAATCCGCACAGGGCATCTTAAGGGGAATAGATTTTTTATCCGTCTCAAGCGAGTGAGCAATATAGATGCACAAAAACTCACAAGCGCCATAAAAACACTTACGAAAGAGGGTATGCCGAATTTCTTTGGATATCAAAGATTTGGTCGTGAGGGCGATAATTTTACCATTGGTTTGGATATCTTGAGTGGTAAAAGAAAAGAGCGAAATCGTAAAATGCATGATTTTTTTATCAGCGCATATCAAAGTCATCTTTTTAATTTGTGGCTTTCAAAACGCCTTGAAATAGGGCATCTTGTGGCTGGTTTTGATGTAAAAGATGCGGCAGTTGCGCTTGGGTTTGATAAAGATCTTATCAAAAATCTCAAAGCACAAAAGCACTTTTTAAAACTATTTGAAGGTGATGTGCTTAACCATTATCCTCATGGAAAACCTTTTATTTGTGATGATTTGACTGCTGAATTGGAACGATTTGAGAAAAAAGAGATCACGCTTACGGGCTGGCTACCTGGAGGGCGGAGTATGCAAAGCGTAGGTTTTGCAAACACTTTGGAAGAAAATATCTATGCACAAGCGATGCCATATCTTGCAAAAATGGATGGAGCGCGAAGATTTGCGTGGGTGTATCTTGAAGATGTTGAGTATGTTTATAAAGAAGAAGATGCATGGTTTGAAATGCACTTTAATTTGCCAAAAGGCTCGTATGCTACGGTTGTTTTAGAGGAATTAACACACTCTTTGAACAATTAAGACAATTTAACTCTTATTTACTTTTTGTTGTATTATTCAGACTAAAATTATCCTAATTAAATTTAAAGGATTAAGTATGTCTGAAAATCAAGTTGTAAATGATATTTTAGATAAAGAGTATGCCTTAGGTTTTACCACCCAAATCGACTCAGACACGGCTCCAAAAGGGCTAGATAAAACTATTTTAGATTTTATATCTGCAAAAAAAGATGAACCACAATGGATGCTTGAGCGAAGATACAAAGCATTGGATATTTGGCAAAAAATGCAAGAGCCAAGTTGGGCAAATCTGGAGTATCCGCCTATAAATTATCAAGATATCTCCTATTTTTCGGCTCCAAAGAAGAAATTAGATTCACTCGATGAGGTTGATCCTGAAATTCTTTCCACTTATGAGAAACTGGGTATTCCGCTAGAAGAGCAAAAAGTTTTAGCAGGAGTTGCTGTAGATGCTGTTTTTGATTCAGTTTCAGTAAAAACAACTTTTGAAAAGCAGCTCAAAGACAAAGGCATTATATTTTGTTCCATCTCTGAAGCTGTGAAAAATAATAGAGATCTTGTAGAGCAATATCTTTTCTCGGTTGTTCCTATGAATGACAACTATTTTGCAGCGCTCAATGCCGCAGTTTTTACAGATGGCACTTTTGTCTATATTCCAAAAGGTGTGCGATGTCCAATGGAGCTTTCAACCTATTTTCGTATCAATGCTGTTGGAACTGGACAGTTTGAGCGAACGCTTATTATCGCTGATGAGGGCTCGTATGTATCGTACAATGAGGGCTGTTCGGCACCAACAAGAGATGAAAACCAACTCCATGCAGCAGTTGTGGAACTTATAGCACTTAAAGATGCGCAAATCAACTACTCTACAATTCAAAACTGGTATCCTGGCGATGAAAATGGCAAAGGTGGTATCTACAATTTTGTTACTAAAAGAGGCATCTGCAAAGGTGCAAACGCAAAGATCTCATGGACACAGGTAGAAACAGGCTCTGCCATCACTTGGAAATACCCAAGTTGTATTTTAGCAGGTGATAATTCTGTTGGAGAATTTTATTCTATAGCAGTTGCTTCAAGAGCGCAACAAGCAGATACTGGCTCAAAAATGATACATGTAGGCAAAAATACAAAATCTACAATCATCTCCAAAGGTGTTTCTGCAATGAGAGGCTTGAATGCGTATCGAGGAATGGTAAAAGTTGGCTCAAATGCAAAAGGCGCCAGAAACTTTACACAGTGCGATTCGCTTATCATCGGTGCTAACGCTAGAGCACACACTTATCCATATATTGATGTTCACAATGCAAGTGCAAATGTAGAGCATGAAGCAACCACTTCAAAGATCAGTGATGAGCAGCTTTTTTACTTGATGCAACGAGGCTTAAGGGAAGAAGATGCTGTAAGTATGATCGTCAATGGTTTTTGTAAAGAGGTGCTTGGTAAATTACCGATGGAATTTGCGATGGAAGCTAGAGAACTACTCAATGTTACCCTTGAGGGAAGCGTCGGCTAAAACTATAAAATTTAAAGGAATATAAAATGTTACATGTAAAAGATTTAAAAGTTGCGATCGATAACCAGACTATACTTGATGGACTCAATCTTGATATAAAAAAAGGTGAAGTGCACGCGATTATGGGTCCAAATGGCGTTGGCAAATCAACGCTTGCGAAAGTGATCTCAGCCCATCCTGCTTATGAGGTTTTAGGCGGTAGCATTCATTATAAAGGGCAAGACATCTTAGCTATGGATGTTGCGCAAAGAGCTTTAGAGGGGATTTTTTTGGCATTTCAAGCACCTATCGAAATCCCTGGGGTAAACAATATGTATTTTTTGAAACAAGCTTACAATGCAAAACGAGCAAAGCAGGGGCTTGACGAGATGAGTGCAGTTGATTTTTTGAAACTTGTCAAAGAAAAAACAGCAAAACTTGGTATAAAAGCAGATGTATTTAAACGAGATCTCAATGTTGGTTTTTCAGGCGGTGAAAAGAAACAAAATGAGATGTTGCAGATGAGTATCTTGGAGCCTGAACTTTTTTTACTCGATGAAATTGATTCTGGATTGGATGTGGATGCCCTAAAAAGTGTAGCACAGGGAGTCAATAAGCTTTTGGATAAAAATCGCAGTGTTTTGCTTATCACGCACTACCAACGAATGCTTGAATATATCCAACCTGATTTTGTACATATACTTCACAACGGTCGTATCGCTAGAAGTGGCGATATATCACTTGCGAGGGAGATCGAGAAAAATGGCTATGCAATGCTTGAAGATGTAAGGAGTGTTTCATGAAATTAACACAATTAAACACCTTGGCTACCGATAAAGTTGTGGCACATTTTGATTTTGCTAAAAATGATGTTACGCATTTGCGTATCGAAGCACTTGAGCGATTTAAAGCACTTGGATTGCCTATGGCAAAACATGAAATATTTGGCAAAACTGGCGTGCGGACTATCTATGATGTGGATTATCTCAAAGATTTTAAAGTTGGATGCCATTGTGAAATTCCGAAAAGTGATAATTATCGCATAGTTTTTCGAAAAGGATTTTTTTCACCACTACAATCCTCTTTACCAGATTGTGTAAAGGTTCGTTTTGAAACCCATCCGCAGCTTGAAAATGAGAGTAAAAACCCTTTTTATCTGCTCGCTTTTGCCCTCAATCGAAATTTTTATAAGATAGAAATAGAAGCTGATGTACACTTGGAAAAACCGATCGAAATCGTTTATGTAGACGAGATTCACGCTTCACAAAATCATATGCATGTGAGTGTATTTGTGGGCGAGGGTTCTAAAGTAGATATATTTGAACGCATTTTGATAGAAAGTGCAAGTTTTTTTAACCATACTTTAGCCTTACATGTAGCTACTCGTGCGCAAGTTTCACATGTACATGAACAAAATGCACAAGCAGATACACACATCATCAGTAATTATCACTATTTTCAAGCTAAAGATACAAAAGCAAATATTTACGCATACGAAAAAGGTTCAAATCTTTCCATAAGCGTTTGGGACATCTTCTTGCAAGGAGAAAATGCACAGATGGATTTTGTGGCATTGCAATTGCCTACACAAGAACAGCATCTCAGTACGATTATAGATTTACACCACGACGCACCAAATACAAAGAGTTCACAGCTCATTAAACAAGTTATCAATGACGCAGCAAAAGGCGTTGTGGATGCTAAAGTTGTTGTTTCAAAAAATGGAGCCGGTACCAAATCTTCACAACTATGCAACTCGCTTATTCTCAGTGATCAAGCGCAGGTGCAGTCATTTGTAAAACCACAATTGGAGATCTTCATTGATGATCTTGAAGCAAGCCATGGCGCTACTGTGGGGAGTTTAGATGAAGATCAGATTTACTATCTTATGTCACGAGGAATACATTATGAGCGCGCAAGAGAACTACTTATCGACGCATTTAGCAAACAAGCCTATGAGCGATTTCCGCAATACGCAAGAGAGTTTATCGGTGCAAAGTGAGATGATCAGAGATGATTTTGCTTTTTTTAACCATAGTGATCTTGTGTATCTTGATAGTGCTTCAACAACACAAAAGCCAAAAAGTGTATTGGAGGCCATGGATGCGTACAATACACAGTATTGTGCCAATATCCATAGAAGTTCACACGGTCTTGGTAACGCAGCAACTAGCAAATACGAAACAGCAAGAGAAATTATAGGAAAGTTCTTACATGTAGGCGATAAGAGTGAGATAATTTTTACTAAAGGTGTCACCGAGGGAATCAATCTTGTGGCGCAATCTTATGCAAAAGAGCATGCAAGTTGTGTTATCATCTCAGCTTTGGAGCATCATAGCAATATCTTGCCATGGCAGCAGATAAAAAAACCTTTACATGTAATACAAACAAAAGAAAATTTAACGCCAGATTTGGAGCATTTTGAATCATTGCTTGCACAAAATCCAAACGCTCTTGTTGCATTGATTCACACTTCTAATGCTTTTGGTATCACGCATCCCATCAAAGAGATGATAGCTTTAGCACACCGTTATGGCGCAAAAGTGCTTATAGATGCAGCTCAAAGTGCTTCACATATGCCCATAAATATAAGCGATTTAGATGCTGATTTTTTAGTAATCTCTGGCCATAAACTTTATGGACCCACAGGAATTGGTGCACTTTATATCAAAAAAGATTTGCATCCATTGTGCAACCCCTACCAAGTGGGTGGCGGAGCGATAATGCAAGTTTTTTATGATCATACAGAGTATCTTCCGATTCCTTACATGTACGAATCAGGAACACCAAATATAGCGGGTGCCATCGGTTTTGGTGCGGCTATTGAGTATCTACAAAGCGTAGGATATGCGTATATTGCAAAGCATGAGCAAAACATCATCGCTTATGCACTTGAACAATTATCGCAGATAGAAGATATACTATTTTATACGCAAGTTGCAAGCATGCAAAGCAATATCAGCTTTAATATATCAAACATTCATCACCATGACCTTGGTATATTGCTTGATAAACAAAAAGTGCAAGTACGCGTTGGACATCATTGCGTGCAACCTACGATGCGATTTTTAGGTATCGATGGCACCGTGCGAGTGAGTGTTGGAATCTATACAAATAAGGCAGATATTGATCAATTTATCAAAGCATTAAAGCGATCGATCGCTATGTTAAAGGGCTAAGTATGCAAGAGAAATTAGAAAATTATATAGAAGAGTTATCACTTTTTGATGATATCATGGATAAATATGAGTATATCATTGATTTAGGCAAAAGAGCCCCATCGTTGCGTGAGAATGAAAAAATCGATGAGTATAAAATCCAAGGATGCCAATCTTCTGTTTGGATTATCAAAGAACTTAGAGAGGGAAAACTTTACTTTAAAACAGATAGCGATACAGTAATCGTGCGTGGTTTAGCGCGAATTTTAGGCGATATTTTTGCAGCACATCTGCCTCAAGAAATCTTAAATTTTGATACAAAAGAGCTTGAAAAATTAGGCTTGCAAGAGATTATCTCACCTGTGAGACTCAATGGATTTACTTCTATGATCAACAAAATTTACCAATACGCAAAGGATGAAAACCGTGGATGATAATGCCCTTAAAGAGATAGTTATAACCGCTTTAAAAACTGTTTATGACCCTGAATTGCCTGTTAATCTTTATGATATGGGGCTATTTTACAATATAGAATTTGGCGAAGCAAGTTCAGGCGGCAAATCTTGTTTGATCACGATGACACTCACTTCTCCTGGATGTTCAGTTTCAGATACGCTTGTAGAAAATGTTTATGCGGTGACAAGAGAGATCAAACAACTTGATGAAGTATATGTTGAACTCACATTCGAACCACCATGGGATCCTACTATGATGAGTGAAGAGGCACAGTTACATGTAGCAATGATGTAAGCAATACTATGCTATAATCCCGTCCAAAGGTACGGCAGGTGATTGCTTAAATATGTTATTTAAGAGGAAAGTCCGGGCTGCTATGAAGCGTAGTTCCGTTTAACAGACGGCTGGGGTAACCCAAGGGATAGTGCAACAGAGAGTAAACTACCACTTATATGTTTACATGTAGTGGCAAAGGTGAAACGGCGGGGTAAGAGCCCACCAGCGTCTTGAGCAATCTAGATGGCTTTGTAAACCCAACTTGCAGCAAGAATGGATTGGTTTTGCTTCATAATAAAGACCATTCGCTACAATTTTCTAGCGATAGAAAATGCAGATAAATAATCACCCACGACAGAACTCGGCTTATCGCCGTACCTTTGCAAAAGATAGCAACTCGTGTATTATTTAAGTCAATCAAATGGCTAGAATACTCACAACAAGCTCAATGAATTTAAAATTTAATTCCAGATGAGAAGACCCATACGATTTTGGGTTTTTTCCACCACTTTACCATCTTTACAAAAATCCTGCAAACACACTTCGATAATGCGTTCATCTGGTGTCACGCCACGAATACTCAAATGCCAAGCATATTTTTTGATGGCATCTTTACTTGTGCTTTGAGATATTTTGAGTTCATCAAACTGTTCATAAGCAAAATCTATTTTTTCATCTTTTAACCAATGTGTTAATTTTTTCACACCATTGGGCGGTGTGTAGTTTGCACTGTGTGCTTCAAAAAGTGTATTGAGTACATCACTATCTCGCAAACCAGCCCAGCCTAGATAAATCTTTGTGGTAGCACACTTATGAAATTTGATAAAATCTTCTCTATTTTCAATGGCTGGCGACATTGTGCTTAATGCGATATCAAAGCTTTGTGTGCATTCAAAATCTTGCCAAGAATGTGTACTTGTAAGGATATTTTTTATCCCTAAATCTTGTGCATCTTGTGCCAATACACTGAGCATTTCACCTGAAAAATCCATGGCAATAACATTTTTAGCTTTTTGGGCAAGTCTGAGTGTATAAACACCAGTTCCAGCACCCACATCAAGCAAAGAACTTTCTTCAAATATCACGCCTAATTCTTCTATCTTTTGGATAACTTTTGCTTCAAAACGATCCGGATCTGGATCGTATCTATTGTAGTTTTGTGCTTTTTCATTCCACTTTTGTGCGGTTTTACTCATTCTTTATTCTCTTTTGATGGGATGCGTAATGGTATCTTAATATAAATTAATATATCATATAAGTTATTTTATTACAGGTGAAATTTATGAAAAAAAGTCTTTTCCGAACTATCATTTTTTACACAGTTTTGCTCTGTAGCCTCTTCGCTGTATTACTTATTGCATTCTTCTTTTTCAGTAGCTATAAAAATCACCAAATAGAGATTCAAAATATACAAGAAGAGCATATAAAAACAACTAGGGAAACGCTTCAGTGGCAAGTAGAGCATTATGTGCAGATGATTGATGCTACAAAAAACAAATATGAAAATCTTCAAAAACAAAAACTTAAAGAGCGTGTACAGGCGCAAGTTTTAAGTATGCAAGCATTTTTTGATCGCTATAAAGATACGAAAACTACTCAAGAAATCCAAGAGATGATTCTTGCTTCGATGCGAAATATTCGTTTTGAGGATGGCGGTTACTATTTTATCACAAGACTTGATGGCATTGAAGTGCTGTTTGATCCAAAAAAAGAGCTTGAAGGTACCGATATGCTTGCATTGCGCAATAGTAGTGGCGTGTATGTGGTCAAAGAGACTATTGAGCTTGTCAAAAAACAAAATGAAGGTTTTTACCAATACGCTTGGAGCAAGCCAAATAGTGGCAAAAATGCGGTACAAAAACTCTCTTTTGTAAAACTTTTTGAACCTTTTGGGTGGATCGTTGGTACTGGAAAATATATGGACGATATTGAAGAGGAGATCAAAAAAGAGATACTTGAAAATGTCCATATGATGCGATTTGATCAAAAAAACAATAACTTTATCTTTATAGGTCAATACAATGGCACAAGCCTTACTTATCCAGCACTTGGAACAAATATGCTCCATATGCAAGATAAAAATGGGTTTTATATAGTGCAAGAACTTATAAAAACAGCAAAAAATGGAGGAGGTTTTGTATAGTATGTGATGCCAGAGGTAGGAGATGAAAGAGTTTCTCAAAAACTCAGTTATGTACAGGGGTATCCACAATGGCAGTGGTACATAGGCACGGGGTTATATATCGATGATATAGAAAATGATTTGGCTATCAAAAAAACAAAAATGTTTAATGATATGAAACGAATAGGATTTGCCACTTTTATCGTCATACTCATAGGATTTTTTGTATTTGCACGCATTCTTTTTGTTTTACAAAAAAAGATGAGCGAAGATTTCACAATTTTTAGGGATTTTTTCAGTAATTTGATCGATAAAAATAAAAAAATTAATCTTGCAAAAATTCGTTTTGACGAGTTTGTGCAAATGGGGATTTTTGCTAACAATATGTTAGATGCAAAAGTGCAACTCGAGGAGCATCTACGGTATTATAAAAAAATTGTTTCTGCTTCATCAGATTTTCTTGCATTGGTCGATAAAAACTCATGTTACTATGCTATAAATCAGACTTATCTTGATGCTTTTGGTAAGAAAGAGAGTGAATTTATCGGGCATAGTGCAGTAGATATTTTTGGCTCAAAAGTATTTGAAGAAAAGATAAAACCTTGCAATGAGCGCGCCTTGTCTGGTGAGAGTTTTTCGGTTGAAAAATGGTTCGAATTTCCAACTGGTCGCAGATATCTGGAAGTGACATATTTTCCTATCAAAGAAGAGGGTGAAGAGGTTGCATTTTTTGTTGTGAGTGCTAAAAATATGACCCAAAAAAAACTCGATGCCGATAAGCTTTTAGAGTCTGAACAAAAGTTGCAATTTTTAGCTCATTATGATGTACTTACGAATCTTCCAAACAAAACACTCCTTACCGATCGTATAGAGCATGCTATCGCCAATGCTAAACGAGAAGAAAGTATGGTTGCTGTGTGTTTCATAGATTTAGATAATTTTAAAAAAATCAATGATGGTTTTGGGCATAGTTATGGCGATGATGTATTGATTCAGAGTACAAAACGCATCACACAAGCACTGAGAGCTATTGATACACTATCACGAATAGGTGGTGATGAATTTATTCTTTTGCTTGAACACCTCAAAGATATCATCGAAGTTGAAGAAGTTATCAAAAAAGTACAAGTCCAATTTACAAAGCCGTTTCTAGTAAAGAATCAGAAATTTTTTATATCCGCAAGTGTCGGTATCGCTTTGTTTCCACAACATGGATTAAGTATTGAAGAACTCATCAGAGATGCAGACATCGCTATGTATAAAGCCAAAGATGCCGGAAAAAATACCTATAGATTTTACAATAAAAATATGTCGATGACATCGCAAGTATTCGTAGATATGGAAAATGCACTCAAAGAAGCTATACAACAAGAGCAATTTGTAGTGTATTACCAGCCACAACTCAATCTTATAAGTGGTGAATGCGTAGGTCTAGAAGCGCTCGTTAGATGGAATCATCCAACAAAAGGCATCATTGCGCCAAATGAATTTATAAAGTTTTGTGAAGAGTTCGTAATACCTCTAATTTTCTCGAAAAGTATCCTTTTCGTAGCTTTAGTGCGTAACATCAGTGAATTATAAAAAGTTTTATCTTGTTATAATTTTTTACTATGGCTCCTGTTTTGTAGTTTTTGCTTCGTATTTTTATATGCAGCCCCAATAATGAATAAAAGTTATTAAAATATGTTAAAATTTGGCAAATTAGATAGAGGAGTTTTTGTGCATTTTTCCAAAACACTTGAGTATAGTATCTTGATCTTATCTTATATAGCTATACATAATAAAGAAAAAATTTCTTCAGCCTTACTCAATGAAACGCTAAAAATTCCGTATAAATACCTCACAAAACTCATAACTATTTTAGTAAAAGCAGGTTTAATCAACTCTCAAAAGGGACGCAACGGTGGTATAAGTTTAGGAAAACCAGCGTGTGAGATTACCATAGCTTTGATCATGAATGCACTTGATGAAGATTTGCAAGAGGGTAAATGTATCTTGGTAGATGGGAAATGCGACCCAAAAAATCCTTGCATTATGCACAATACTTGGCTAGAACCTCGATCTTTACTTGAAAAGATAATCCACAAAACTACGCTTGAAGATTTCATTTTACAACGAACTCCTAAATAATACTATAAATAAGTAGAATTTAATAAAATTTTCTGTATGCTTCTAAAAATCTACCTTTGAGTAGTAAAAAGGAGTGTTTATGAGTAATTCATTGGTTTCGCGTTTCATGACCAAAAAAGGTCTTTATGCAATGTTTTGGATCGTTTCTATTTTTATGGTAACAATTCTTATCTATTTTACAGCAAATTTGGCAAAAGAGGTTCCGCCACTTCCGTTGTCTGTGAAGAGTGTAGAGGGCAAAGTCTTGTATACAAAAGAAGATATTGTTGAGGGAAAAGGGTATTTTCAACAATTTGATCTTATGGATTATGGCACAATGCTTGGTATGGGAGCCTATCTTGGGCCAGATTTTTCAACAGAATTTTTGCATAAAAGAGCTGAATTTCTCAACGAGTATTATGCAAAAGAGATTTATAACAAATCTTGGATATTTCTTACTAATGTTGAGAAAGGTAGTGTTAAAGCTCGAATTATCGAGGACTTTAAAGAACAAACTTTTTTGAAAGAAAGTGGGGTTGTTTACACAAAAGGGTCGGCTGAAGCATACAAAGCAAATGTTGATTATCTTGTCAATTTTCTAACAAAAGGTGACAAAACAAGAGCTTGGAGAGGTGGCATTATACGCGAAAATGAAGCTATTCAAATTGCTGCTTTTGTGGATTGGTCACAACTTGTTGCCTCAACATTACGCCCAGGAACGAAAAGAACATGGTCAAATAATTGGCCAGCAGAGCCACTGATCGATCAAGATATTACGACAATAAGCCATTTTGTTTCTATGTGGGAGTTTTTACTTCTGTGGACTTTAACTATAGGCGTTGTGTATCTAGCGTATGAATTTTTATTTAAAAAAGAAGCGCAAGATGGAGAACTAGCAGAGCCATTGAAGATCACTAAGCTTTTTCCATCGCAAGAAAAACTACTCAAATATGTTCCAATCGTAGCACTTTTTATATTTTTACAAATGGTTCTTGGCGGTTATTTGGCACATATCTATGCTGATCCTATTGAGAATTTTTTGATTTCACAAGATATTATTCCTTTCAATGTTATGCGTGCTTTACATACTAACTTGGCCATCATTTGGGTAGCTATAGGTTGGCTTGTAGGCGGTCTTTTGATAGCACCTATCGTGGCTGGAAAAGATTTGCGATTTCCTCGTTTGGTTGACTTGCTTTGGGTGGCATTGCTTATAGTTGGTGGTGGCGGACTCATCGGTATCTATATGGGTGCGACTGGGCATATGCGAGATACTTGGTTTTGGCTTGGCAATGAGGGGCGAGAGTTACTCAATCTTGGACGCGTTTGGGATATCGGCTTAGTTATAGGGCTTGTTTTGTGGTTTGGAATGGTTTATAGTACGATTCGCAATGCAAAAGGCAACAAACTGCTTATTGGAACTATCATTTGGTCATCTTTTGGTATCGCTACGCTCTATTTAGCTGGGATGTATCCTATCCATAAAATCGCACCAAACTATACGGTAGATGATTATTATAGATGGTGGGTTGTACATCTTTGGGTTGAGCTTACATTTGAGCTTTTTGCAGCCGGTGTTATCGCGTATCTTTCTGTGGCGCTTGGTTTGGTGCGTGAAAAAACAGCTGAGAAGGTAATGCTCTTTGAACTCGGACTTATTATGCTCAGCGGAACGCTAGGAGTTGGACATCATTATTGGTGGCAAGGTTTAGATGAGTATTGGATAGCAATAGGCGGTATTTTCTCAGCACTCGAACCACTTCCTTTAGCCCTTTTGATGATAGAAGCTATAAAAGAGCAGCAACACATAAAATCAGAAGGAAAAGCCTTTGATTTTAGCATCCCTTTTATGTGGTTAGCAGGGTCAGCGTTTCTTAATTGGTTTGGAGCAGGATTTTTAGGTATGGTTATCAATACTCCAACGATAAGTTACTATTCACATGGAACATATCTTATTATGCCACACGCACATGTAGCATTACTTGGTGCATTTGGATATATCTCTATAGCATTTATCTATATGACTGCACGAGCAAACTCTTTGGCAAAAGGCTTAGAGTGGAATGAGTCAATTTCAAAACTAGGATTTTGGTTGCTCACTATTGGTGTTGTGCTCTATGCAGTTCCTACGATTGTGATAGGCGTTGAACAAACAGCGGTAGCACACGAATTTGGGTATTATGCAGCAAGAAGTCGTGAAGTTTTAGAGGGGATGCAGATTTGGATGTGGGTAAGAATGCTTCCAGATGGTATGATGATTTCGGGATCAGCTATTATTTTATATGATACTGTTGCAAAAATTTATCTTGCTAAAAGGATAAAAAACTAAGAAAATAAACAAAGGTGCTTTACATGTAGAGTGCCTTTGTGAGTTATAAGATAAAATAATCGATAAGAAATGTAAGAAGATGGTGCCTGAGGTCGGACTCGAACCGACACATCTTTCGATACCAGATTTTGAGTCTGGCGCGTCTACCAGTTTCACCACTCAGGCGTAAATTAGAAATGCAATAGTACATAAAAAAAGCTTAAAGACAATTGAGAAGAGCCTTTAAGCTTTATGAAGTGTGTTTGTAAAATTAGGCTTTGGAAACAGAGTCTTTTAGTTTTTTACCAACTTTAAATTTAACTGCTGTAGTTGCGGCTACATCAACAACTCTATCTGTTCCTGGAACTCTTGCTTTTCTAGCCGCTCTTGACGCAGTTGAGAAAGTACCAAAACCGATAAAACTCACACTTTTACCAGCTACAAGACCTTCATTGATAGTATCCAATGCTGCATCTACTGCCTTTTGAGTATCTTTTTTCGAGAGACCAGCTTTTTCAGCTACCGCTTGAATGAACTCTGCTTTTTTCATTACTAAATCCTTTAAAAGTATTGTTATGAGGGCATTGTACAATTTTTTTTAGCAAATTACAATAATATTGTTTAAAAATTAAATAAAACGCACAAAAAGACGATTTTTGTGTATGGAACTTTATTTGCTTTGCTTACTTGTAAGGCAAAAGCCCTAAAAAGAGAGGATCTTATGAGAATTACCAACGCATTGTTTTATCAAAACGCAAAAAATGATCATCAAAAAAGCATGCGAGGATTGTATGACATCAACACCCAACTCGCTTCTGGTGTAAAGATACAAAATAGCTATGAAGATAGCGGTGTTTTCGTAGATACTATGCGCCTTAATTATGAAGTGGCAACCCTTGAACAAGTTAAAGAAACAAGCTCTAAAGCTCAAACTTTTGCAAACAACACAGATGGCACACTCAACCAAGTAACAAGTATTTTGGATCAGTTTAAAACAAAGATGATTCAATCAGCCAATGAAGTGAACTCTCCTACAAGTTTGAATGCCTTGGCAAATGATATGGAGGCAATGCTTACGAATCTTAAAAGCATAGCCAATACATCTATCAACGGGCAGTTTCTTTTTTCAGGTTCTGCTTTGGATGTGAAGCCAATCCAAGCTAATGGTACTTATAATGGCAATGATCAAAACCTAGAAGCAATCGTAGGTTCAGGCGTACAAATCCCCTACAATATTACAGGCAAAGACCTTTTTTTAGGAAGAGATAGCGACTACAACAAGGTGCTTTCTACTAATGTAAAAATGCTGGATCTTAACAAATTACATCCAGAAGTGATGCAAGATACCAATATGCTTAGCGAAGAAGTATACCTTAATGAAAATAATACGATAAGAGATATGGTTGGCGATACTGATGCAGATACAAGCAATGATCCAATGCCGGTATTTTATCTTTCTGGTAAAAAATCAGATGGAGAGAATTTTGCAACAAAATTTGAACTCTCCACAACTTCCAAGATAAGTGATCTACTAGAGCGAATTGCATATGAATATGGCAATACAGGAACAAATAAAGTTGTAGATGTAGGGATAAATGCACATGGACAGATTGAGATAACTGACCTGAAAAAAGGAAATACGCTCTTGCAAATGCACCTTTTTGCAGCCATTGATAGAAATGCAACTGGAGTTGCTGGAAATGGCGATAAAAGCAACACAGATGAACTGCTTGCACAGCCAAATGTAGATATCATCGAATTTACAAAAAGCAATTTTTCAGCCCCAAATACAGCAAGTAGCATCGCTTCAAGACAAGATATCTTCAATCAAGCTACTTCTTATGTGGGCTATCCTATGAAAATGAATGATGGGTCATTTGTTAAAACTACAACCCTTTTAAATGAGTTTATGCCTAGTAATGTTGATCATATTGATGTAAATGGCATAAATATTGCAACTACTACTACTGTTCAATCCTTGATGGATGAAATTCAAACACAGTTTGGCGGTACAGCGCGCCTTGAAAATGGTCAAATCATTGTTGATGGCTTAGTTGCAGATGTAATTTTAATTGCAAAAGATTTATCAGGATCTCCTGTAAGTGGATTTCAAATTGTAGATGCTATGAATTTTGAAAGAAAAAGCTTTGTAAAAGATGGTAACGAACTTTTAGGCAATGTTTCACAATTTGTAAAAAAAACAGGTGAGTATGCTAGTGCAAGTACAAAATTGATAGAAGTTGCAGGCGTTGATTCTTTGGATACAAAGCAGTTTATTTTAAATGGCAAAGATAAAAATGGCAATAATTTCAATGCCCAGATAGATTTTTCAAATGGAATTAATGGAGCAACTTTCTCTTTAGATAAGGGATCAACAAATTTTACAATTTTTAATGCCCAAGAAAATCCTACAAAAGCTGATGAGATGACTTATCAACAGTTACTTGATGTTGTTTCTATGATTACATCTGGCATATTGCCTACAGATACGGATAGCCCATTGGATGGAATACAGGCTGATGAATACAATGCAGCTATAATTTCTGCACAAAACAATGTTGCAGTAACTCTGGATTACAAGGGGCGTATGCAGTTGCTTGACACGCAAAATTCTGTATCAAAAATAGAATTTGCTATGTATGATATAAACGCCAAACAATCTTCAGAAGCTTCAGCTTTAAGTTTTATGGCAAATGATGCGATAGTTATAGATGAGCCAGATATTGACTTTTTTAAAGATTTGAACCAAATGATAGAAGCGGTGCGATCAGGTGGATACAGGATGGATGCAAGTGCCAAAGATCCACGCAATATAGGGATCCAAAATTCTCTCTTTCGTGTCGATCATTTGAGCGATCATATAATCAAAGCACATACTAAGATTGGCTCTTATTCTAACGCACTTATGAGCGCTCAAGAGAGGGCGGAGCTTTTGAGTGTCAATGTTAAAACAGTTCGTTCGCAAGTTATTGATGTGGATTTGGCTGAGGCGTATATGCAATTTCAGCAGCTTTCAAACTCATATCAAGCAATGCTCTCGACTGTTTCAAAGATAAATTCTATGTCACTACTTAATTACATGTAAGAATTTTGGTATAATCTCAAAACTTTACATGTAAGAAGGATCTGTTATTTTAAAAGAGACATTTTTTATACTATCTATTGTTTTTTTCATTTTTTTAGGGGTTGCTACGCTTATACCGCAAGCAAGTGTAGTTGGTAGTTACGGGGCTGTCATTGGCCAATGGAACCAACATTGGTTTGGGTATTTTGCTTTTGTTTATCCGTTTTTACTACTTGTACCAGCTTTTTTTATCTATAGGCAACCGTACTTTGATGCGAGGAGATTTGAACTTATACTCTCTGGCGTACTATTTATCTTCGCACTATTGATGTTTCAAGCAAATGTGACTAATAACGCATTACACGGATATCTAGGCTATTCGATCATCTCTTTATTGCAAGCATTTATAGGTAGCCTTGGAGTTTGGCTTTTTATCATAGCGATGAGCGTGCTATCGGCTGGAATTTTGCTCGATACAACCGCCAATGATATGTTTGAAAGTATTCCAAAAAAAAAGATAAAAACTCCAAATCGAGAAGAAGTACAAATAGATATACAAGAGGAAGAAGAGCAATCACCACCGCTTTCTTTGCTTGATGAAATCACGCAAGATGATGTACATGTAGAGGATTTTGAAAATGCTATAAAAGTTGTAAAAAAAGAGGAACAAGGCACTGAACACAAAGTGCAGATTTTAAGTGAACTTGCTGAAAACAAACAGCTTCTTGATGCGATGCAAAAAGGGGCATTGGAAAAACCGAAAGACTATGAATTGCCATCACTCAAATTTCTCGTCTCACCTCCAAAAAAAAGTAAACATATTAACGAAGCGGAGATAGATCGCAAGATAGAAGATTTGCTTGAAAAATTGAAACGATTCAAGATAGATGGTGATGTTGTGCGAACCTATTCAGGGCCTGTGGTAACGACTTTTGAGTTCAAACCCGCACCTCATATAAAAGTTTCAAAGATATCGACCTTGCAAGATGATCTTGCTATGGCGCTCAAGGCTAAAACTATCCGCATCCAAGCACCAGTTCCTGGAAAAGATGTAGTAGGTATCGAAGTGCCAAATGAAACTATAGAAACGATTTATCTTAAAGAGATTTTAGAAAGTGATATTTTTATCCAATCCTCATCACCGCTTACTATTGCTTTGGGTAAAGATATCGTGGGCAATCCTTTTGTAACCGATCTTAAAAAACTACCACATTTGCTCATCGCTGGAACTACAGGAAGTGGCAAAAGTGTGGGTATAAATGCAATGCTACTTTCATTATTGTATAAAAATTCTCCCGACACGCTTAAACTTTTGATGATTGATCCTAAAATGCTGGAATTTTCAATCTACAATGACATTCCACATCTGCTTACACCTGTTATCACCAAAGCAAAACAAGCCATTATTGCACTTTCAAATATGGTTGATGAGATGGAGCGCCGCTATCAAATTATGAGCCAATCAAAAACCAAAAATATAGAAAACTACAATGAAAAAGCTAAAAAGTTGGGGCTTGATCCTTTTCCTTATATCGTAGTTATCATCGATGAACTCGCAGATCTTATGATGACAAGCGGTAAAGAGGTAGAATTTTACATAGGCAGGCTTGCGCAGATGGCGCGTGCTAGTGGAATACATCTTATCGTAGCAACACAAAGACCATCGGTTGATGTCGTTACAGGACTCATCAAAGCCAATCTTCCAAGCCGCATCAGCTATAAAGTTGGTTCAAAGATAGATAGCAAAGTCATCTTAGATACCATGGGCGCAGACTCACTTTTAGGGAGAGGCGATATGCTCTTCACGCCTCCATCAACTTCAGGACTTATCAGATTGCACGCACCTTATACGAGTGAAGAAGAGATTGAAAAGATTGTAGAACATCTCAAAAAACAGCGAAAAGTTGTGTATGATGAGAGTTTCTTGAAAGAAAATGATAGCGTGAGTGCTTATAGCGATTCAGATTATGATACTGGTGATATAGATGAACTTTTTGAAGAAGCAAAATCCATCGTTGTTAATGAGAAAAAAGCCTCAATTAGCTACATTCAAAGACGCTTACAAATAGGCTACAATAGGGCTTCAAGGATCGTAGAACAGCTTGAAACTTTAGGCATTCTCTCCGCACCAAATTCAAAAGGGCAACGAGAGATTATCTGAAGATAGTAAATGGCAATTTGATTGTGCGTTTGATGATATTGATTGGAGAAAATATCGTTTCAGCCAAAAGATTTGTGCTGATATCTGGCTTTTCAAGAGTGCCTTTGACGCGTACACTTGTGAAGATTTTCCCATCTTTATCGAGTAAGATATTTCTAACTATGGGGATATTGTTTAAGATATTGCTTACGCTTTTGAGTGTTGCGATGTTGAGCGTGAGATCAATTTGCGAATTATCGAGCAAAACTATGCCGCTGCCACTGATATCAGCACTATGACCTTTGAGTTTTATCTCTTCTATCATGAGTGCATTTTCTTTTCTTTTAAAGCTTATAAATCCCTCTTTCACTTCATAGCCATGTTCATTAAATTGTGGATTTTTGAGCGTCATAAGAGAGGGAATAGTGTTGATAAACGCCATAAGATTATTGAAAAATCGCAAATCTTTTATGATAGTGTTTTCCATAAAAAATACTCCGCTAAAATTTTGCGTTCCATTGCCATCAAGAACGATATCAAAGCTACCATTTTGAAACACTTGCCTGCTTACTAAAGCATCTATGAAATTGCTTGTAAGGTTTTTTCCATCTATAAAAATATAATCCGCTCCCTTTTCAAACAAAAGTTTTCCACCCTCAAAAGTGGATTGAAATGCTAATGTATCTTTTTGCTTTTTGAGCTCAAATGATTCAGATTTGAGTTTACTTGAACTGTTAGCATCAAGGATATTGACATTATTAGCAAACAAAGTAAAATCAGGAATTTGCTCAAAAGAACCTTGAGTAGAAAAATTTTGTTGTACATCTAAATCGTGTAAACTTACCTCTATAGTATCACTTGAGCGAATTTGCAATGCCCCATTTAATGCGTTTAGATCAAGCGTTTTCGCATCACTATTTACACTGAGGTTTACATCTCGTATATTTTTATCACCTCTATAAAAAGGCGTATCTATATCTCTTATAACCGCATTTGCACTAAAATTTTCATAATCTTTTGTGCTTACATGTATGCTTCCTTTTTGCATCGCAAGCGTTTGTAAAATCTTAGAATAGGGAATAATCTTTTGAATATCAAAAACTTCAAAATCCGCACTATCTTTTTTAAAAGAGAGTTTAGTTTGCAAATCGAGCAAGGAGATAGCCGTAGATTTTTCGCCTATTTCAAAAGCGACTTTACTCATTTTATCGCTTACATGTAGCAGATTTTGGTCATTTATGGCAAGATCAAGATCGTTGATATTTGTTGTGCCCTCAAAAAGTTTTGAGTGTGTATCGAGAACCCCGCTTGTGTTGATGTCAAAAAGTGTTGTGTGACGCATATGAACATTTTCAAGTATAACTTGCGTATCATCTAGTTTTACTGTGCCATTTTTTGAGTGCAACGAAAGACCTGCAAGATTAAGATTTGCATCTTGAAATTGAAAAGTCCCCTCTGCCTTACGAATGCCAACAGGAGCAAAATCTACATCCAAACGAATATGCGAGTTGTTTGCACCGCTTGTTTGAGTGATGGGTATGTCTATCTGAAACGCTTGTAAGATGCTATGAATTGCACCATCAAGGAGCGTGTTTGAGTGAAGATCAACGATAATGCCAGTATCGTTACTCATTAAATTGTAGATATAAACTTGTGGATTTTGCAATTTTTTGCCCGCATAAAAACCCACTTCTGTATGAAATGTGAGCGTATCATCTTCGAGTGTAAGTCTTACATGTGGACTCAATGCAGGGCTTACATGTGGGTGAAAAGATATGCTCACATCTTTAGCAATCGCTTCTGCGCGCATGAGTTTTGGAAAATACTCAAAAGTTTGCACATCAAAAATACCCTCAAGATTTTCTATCTTGTATTTCTTTGCAACGATATTTTTATAAACCCAATTATTGATCTGCGGTTCGATAGCCACTTTTGTGTTGAGATGTTCCATAAAAGGCTCAATACTTGCAAGCTCACTTGTTTTTAATCTATAAAAAAGCTTTGATCCCTCAAGATAGAGCCTTGTTGTGCCACGAATCTGTGCTACTTCAAAGCCTCCATCGTAGGTGTAAGTATTTTTTTTGATGTCAATTTGTAGCATTCCTTGTAAAAAAATATCATAATCTTTTAAATTAGCTTGTTTGATTTTCACAAAAAGTTGCCCATCTTTTTCACTGATAGATGAATCGACACTGAATTCATTGTTTTCTATATAAAAGATGTCATTTTTATAGAGAAAATGGATAGTATTGTTTGTAAAATAGAGATTTTCTATAGAAATTGAATCAAATAAAAGATTAAGCCATGGTATCTTTTTTGTGTATTCTAAAAGTTCTTGATAGGAAGTTTTTTGTTTAGTGGCATGGGTGATTGTGAGATTTTTTGCACTGACAATGAGTTTTTTATCTAATTTTATGTAAAATTGTTCTACTTTGAAAAAAGGTAAAGAGAAGGATTGGATACGGAATCCCTCAATTAAAGCAAGGACAAGAATCATCAAAGCAATGAGTAATAGTAAAAAAAATTTCCAGATCTGTTTCATCGCATTTGATGTAATATTTATTATCATTTTTTCACTTTTATTTCATTTATCAAGACCGATTACATCTTCTTTAGTAGTGTATGTTCCACAAGGCTCGATTGGTGAGATTATAACATATTTGGATGCCAAAAATTTTAACCTTTCACCAAAGCTTGACTCACTTTTGTTACGCTTGATAGGCAAGCCACAAAAAGGCTGGGTAAATATAGCCAATACTAATTTGAGTCGTGGAGATTTTTTATATAAACTCTCCCATTCAAAAGCCGCTTTGCAAAATATCACGCTCATTCCAGGAGAAACGACGGAGATTTTTTTGGAGCAGGTTGCCACAAGTTTTACACTCTCAAAAGAAAAATTACTCCAATATTTCTATGAAAACGCACCGCTAAAAGATGGAATTTTTGTGCCAGAAACATATCATATACCAAGAGGTATCAGTGAAAAACATTTGATACATTATCTTCTGGGCTATGCAAATGAGTATTATCGTAACATGGCACTCAAAATTTTTGGTGAGTATGATGCAAAAAAATGGCACCGCTATCTCGTGGTTGCCTCGATTATTCAAAAAGAAGCGTTTGATGCAAGCGAAATGTCACTTGTTTCTTCGGTAATCTACAATCGATTGAAAAAAAATATGCCTTTGCAGATGGATGGCACGCTTAATTATGGCAAATATTCTCATACTAAAGTTACTCCACAAAGAATAAAAGAAGATAACTCAAAGTATAATACCTACAAAAATATCGGTTTGCCCCCACAGCCAGTAGGTAGTGTACAAAATGCTGCAATTTTTGCTGCTATATTTCCAAAAACCAGTGATTATCTCTATTTTGTCCGCTCAAAAAGCGGAGGGCATCTTTTTGCAAAAAGTTATGAAGAGCATAAAAAAAATATAAACAAACTCAAATAAGGAGCAGAAATGTCGAAAATTGTATATACTAGTGTTGATGAGGCGCCCGCGCTTGCGACCTACTCTTTCTTGCCTATTATCAAGGCTTTTGTAGCAAGTTCAGGTGTACAAATGGATGCGAAGGATATCTCATTGGCAGGTAGAATTTTAGCAAATTTTAAAGAATACCTTGGGGCTAAGTATGTGGGAGAAGATGGGCTTGCGTATCTTGGCAGTTTAGTTTTGCAAGAAGATGCAAACATTATTAAATTACCAAATATCTCAGCTTCAGTGCCACAAATCAAAACTTGCGTAAAAGAGTTGCAAGAAAAAGGTTTTAGCGTTCCTGATTATCCACAAGATCCACAAAACGAAGAAGAAAAAAAAGTACGAGCAATTTTTGATAAGATCAAGGGAAGTGCAGTCAATCCAGTTATTCGAGAAGGAAATTCTGATAGAAGAGCGCCCAAAGCGATCAAAGAATACGCAAGGGCAAATCCGCATTCAATGGGCGTTTGGAGTAGTGATTCAAAGACACATGTAGCTTCTATGAGTGAGGGTGATTTTTATGGCACAGAACAATCCCATACTTTTGAAAATGCGGATGATTTAAAGATACAATTTATTTCGAAAAATGGCTCCGTAACAATCCTTAGAGAATCACTTCCTGTTTTAGCTGGCGAAATTATAGATGCCGCATATTTGAGTGTTGCTAAGTTGCGAAACTTTTATGCGCAAGAGCTGGCAGATGCAAAAAAACAAAATATACTTTTTTCATTGCATCTTAAAGCTACGATGATGAAAGTTTCAGATCCTGTGATGTTTAGCCATGCTGTGAGTGTTTTCTTTGAGGAGCTTGTTGCAAAACATGCAGACACACTGCAAGAACTTGGTGTAGATTTCAAAAACGGTTTTGGTGATTTGTATGCAAAATTGCCAAATGCAAGCGAGGCGGTGCAGCAAGAAATTTTAAATGATATCAAAGCAATCTATGCAAAACAACCGCAAGTTGCCATGGTAAATTCTGACAAAGGCATTACAAACTTACATGTACCCTCAGATGTGATTATCGATGCTTCAATGCCTGCTATGATCCGTAACTCTGGCAAGATGTGGGCAGCAGATGGATCGGCTCAAGACACAAAAGCTGTGATACCTGATAGAGCTTATGCTGGAATTTATCAAGTGAGTATTGAGGATTGTAAAAAACATGGTGCACTTGATCCACGCACGATGGGAAGTGTGCCAAATGTTGGTTTGATGGCACAAAAAGCTGAAGAATACGGTTCACATGACAAAACTTTTATCATTAATGACGATGGTGAAGTTGTTGTGAGCGACAAAACAGGCAAAACAGTCTTTACATGTAGGGTGCAAGCGGGCGATATTTTTAGAATGTGCCAAGCAAAAGATGCACCGATTAAAGATTGGGTGAAGCTGGCTGTAAACAGGGCAAAACTCTCAAATACCCCCGCTGTTTTTTGGCTAGATCCACAAAGAGCACATGATATGCAAGTCAAGAAAAAAGTAGAACTTTATCTTAAAGAGTATGATTTAAGTGGGCTTGATATTAAAATTATGTCGCCAAGCGATGCAACCCAACACGCACTTGATCGCATCCGACAAGGACTTGATACGATTTCAGTGACAGGCAATGTATTGCGTGATTTTTTAACTGATCTCTTCCCGATTTTAGAAATTGGTACAAGTGCAAAAATGCTCTCAATTGTTCCTTTGATGAGTGGTGGCGGCTTGTTTGAAACGGGTGCTGGTGGAAGTGCGCCAAAACATGTAGAGCAGTTGTTAGGTGAAAATTATCTTAGATGGGACTCTTTAGGCGAATTTATGGCGCTTGCTGCTTCGCTTGAGCATTTAGCCAATAAAACAAACAATGCAAAAATAGCTATATTATCCAAAACACTCGACGCAGCAACCAGTAAGTTTTTGCGCAACAACAAATCCCCATCAAGAAAAATAGGTAGCATTGATAATCGTGGCAGCCATTTTTATCTAGCAATGTACTGGGCAGAAGCGTTGGTGGAGCAGCAAGAAAATAAAGACTTAGCACAAGAATTCCAAGATCTTTATGCCACTTTGGTGGAAAATGAGGATAAAATCATGAAAGAATTGATACAAGTGCAAGGTAAAAGCGTAGATATCGGTGGATATTATTTGCCTGATTTGCAAAAAGTAACACAAGTTATGCGACCGAGTGCAACACTCAATAAAATTATAGATTCACGCAACAATTAAAAACGACAAGAGGAAAAGAATATGAGAGAGATTAAGTACGAAGATATCGTAAAATCGATTCGAGATTGTATCATCTTTAGTGGAACAAATCTTCCAAAAGATGCGTATGCAAAGATGCAAGAGGCTCACGAAAAAGAAAAAAGCCCTGTAGCAAAAGAGGTTTTACGACAACTTTTAGAAAATGCAGATATAGCAAAAAATGAAGATAAACCGCTTTGTCAAGATACAGGTTTGGCTGTGTTTTTTGTAAAAGTTGGTGAAGATTTGAAAATACTCGGTGGCAGCTTAAAACAAGCGATCAATGAGGGTGCTGAGCTTGGTTATCGAGAAGGATATTTTAGAGCTTCTACATGTCATTGGGATACAAGAGCAAATCTCAAAGATGAGATAGGCTACAACTTGCCCGCTGTGATTCATTTTGATCTTGTTGCAGGCGATGAACTTGAGATTGAATATGCTGCAAAAGGTGGTGGTAGCGAAAATGTAAGTCGTGCAACCGTACTTGCACCAGCTGCTGGTCGTGCCGGCATAGTAGCATTTGTAAAAGAAGTAGTTTCTAATGCGGGTCCAAATCCATGTCCACCACTCACTGTCGGCGTTGGCATAGGAGGCACTTTTGAAAAAGCGGCTATTTCAAGTAAACACGCACTTTTTAGAGAACTCGGAAGTAAAAATGAAGATCCAGTGCTAGATTCTATGGAGCAAGAGTTAAAAGAAGAGCTCAACAAACTCGGAATCGGTGCTATGGGAATGGGCGGTACACAAACAGTATTTGGTGTACATATCGAAAAAAATCCATGCCATATAGCTTCTTTGCCAGTTTCTGTGAATGTACAGTGTCATAGTAGCAGACATACAAAAATCAAGTTTTAAGAAAGGGCGAAATTATGAGTAAAACATATAATTTAACAACACCATTAAGCGTTGATGATGTAACCCAACTTAAAGCAGGTGACATTGTATATCTTAGTGGTATCATCTATACAGCAAGAGATGCGGCGCATAAAAAACTTATTGATCTTTTGGATGCTGGAGAACAATTGCCTTTTGATATCGAAGGTTCTGTTATCTATTTTGTTGGACCAACTCCACCAAAACCAGGCGATCCTATCGGCAGTGCCGGCCCTACTACAAGTTATCGCATGGATTCCTATTCTCCTCGTTTGATTAATGAAAAAAAACTCCGAGGTATGATAGGAAAAGGCAAAAGAAACCAAGCCGTTATCGATGCATGTGTGCAAAGTAAAGCAATCTATTTTGGAGCAACGGGTGGCGCTGGAGCATTGCTTGCAAGACAGATCAAAAGTGCAGAAGTAATCGCTTATCCAGAGTTAGGTCCTGAAGCGATACGCAGACTTGAAGTGGTTGATTTTCCTTTGACGGTGATTAATGATACTTATGGACAGGATTTATATCAAATAGGAAGAGCGCAATACGAAGTAAAATAGGGTATTTTAATCTCTTTTTAAACTTAAATTAGAGAAAAGAAAAATATCTAGTTGATAAATTTAGCACTTTCGTATAAAAGAAATTATAAAGTTTTTTGATAAAAACTTGAGGAGTTTTAATGAATGTACATGAGTACCAAGCAAAAGAGATTTTTGCGAAGTATGGTGTGGCAATCCCGAGAGGATTTGTTGCAAATACGCCTAAAGAGGCAGTAGAAAATGCCAAAAAATTGGGCGGCAAGATCTGGGTTGTAAAAGCACAGATACATGCGGGCGGAAGAGGTCTTGGAGGTGGTGTCAAACTTGCTAGAAGTTTGGAAGAAGTTGAACAGTTAGCGAGTGAGATTTTAGGAATGACACTAGTTACGCACCAAACAGGTCCTGAGGGTAAACTTGTTAAAAAAGTCTATATTGAAGAAGGTGTTGATATCGCTGATGAACTTTATCTAGGGGTTGTTTTAGATAGAGCTAAAGAAATGCCTGTAATTATGGCTTCAACTGAGGGTGGTATGGCAATCGAAGAAGTTGCAAGCAAAACCCCTGAAAAGATTATCAAAGTAGCTGTTGATCCTGCTATTGGATTTCAAGGATTTCATGGTCGCGCACTTGCTTTTGGGCTTGGTCTAAAAAAAGAAGAGATGGGTAACTTTATCAAGTTCGCATCAGCACTTTATAGTGTTTATATGGAAAATGATGCGGAACTCATCGAGATAAATCCTCTTGTAAAAACAGGCAAAGGTGATTTTATCGCCCTTGATGGTAAAATGGGATTTGATGATAGTGCTTTGTATCGACATGCTGATATTGAAGCAATGCGAGATGAAAGCGAAGAGGATGCAAGCGAACGAGAAGCAGCACAATATGGTCTTAGCTACATTAAGCTTGATGGAAGTGTTGGATGTATGGTAAATGGTGCCGGTCTTGCTATGGGAACTATGGATACTATCAACTATGTGGGCGGTACTCCTGCTAACTTTTTAGATGTAGGTGGCAAAGCAAATGCACAAACTGTTGCAAAAGGCTTTGAAATCATTTTACAAGATCCAAATGTAAAATCCATATTTGTAAATATCTTTGGTGGTATAGTGCGATGTGATCGTATTGCAAGTGGTATCTTGGAAGCTACAAAATTAGTAGATGTAAAAGTTCCAGTTATTGTGCGACTCGATGGTACCAACGCACCAGAAGCCGCAGAAATTCTTAAAAGCGCCAATATCGCCAATGTTATCAGTGCAAGCGACCTAGAAGATGGTGCCAAAAAAGCAGTTGCAGCTGCCAAAGGAGAGCTATAATGAGTATACTTGTAAACAAAGACACAAAAGTTATAGTTCAAGGATTTACAGGAAAAGAGGGAAGCTTTCACGCAGAACAATGTTTAGCGTATGGTACGCAAATAGTTGGCGGTGTCACTCCAAATAAGGGAGGTGAAGAGCATTTGGGTAAACCTGTGTTTAATACAGTAGCACAAGCTGTTAATGCAACAAGTGCGACTGTTAGTATGATATTTGTTCCACCTGCCTTTGTTGCTGACGCCGTTATGGAAGCCGCCGATGCTGGCATAGAATTGGCAGTTATCATAACAGAAGGTGCGCCTGTACGCGATATGCAAAAAGCAAAAGCTTATGCACAAAAAAAAGGAATGATGAGTATTGGACCAAACTGTCCTGGTATAATCACCGCTGGTGAATGCAAGATAGGCATCATGCCAGGGATGATTTTCAAAAAAGGAAGCGTTGGTTTGATCAGCAAATCAGGAACGCTCACATATGAGGGTGCAAATCAAGTTTGTCAAGAGGGATATGGTATCTCGACAGCGGTAGGTATTGGCGGTGATCCTATTATTGGTTTAAGTTACAAACAACTTTTACCAATGTTTGAAGCAGATCCACAGACAAAAGCTATCGTACTCATAGGTGAGATTGGTGGAGATTTAGAAATTCAAGCTGCTGCTTTTATCAAAGAACATATAACTAAACCAGTCGTTGCTTTTATAGCAGGTCAAAGTGCTCCAAAAGGTAAACGCATGGGACACGCTGGTGCCATTGTGAGTGGTGGAGCAGGAACTGCGGCTGAAAAGATGGCTGCACTTGAAGCTGCTGGTGTATATGTAGTAAAATCACCAGCACAAATCGGTAAAAAAATAGCAGAAGTTTTAGGAAAATAATGTCAAAATGCTCATTGAGCATCGTAATTCAAAAATTAAAGGAGAACTAGTATGAGTTCTGTTGTTGCCCCGCAAAATACTTCAGTTTGGGTAAATATAGATCGTTGCAAAGGATGCGATATCTGTGTAAGCATGTGTCCTGCTGGTGTTTTAGCTATGGTTCCTGCCCCTCAATCTATTCTTGGAACTATGATTGAGGTTGTTGAACCAAATTCATGTATAGGTTGTAGAGACTGTGAGCTACATTGTCCAGATTTTGCTATCTATGTAGCTGAGAGAAAAGAGTTTAAATTTGCAAAGATTACTGATGAAGCACAAGAACGCGCTACAAAAGTAAGAGAAAACCATTTTAGAAAATTAGGTAAATAGGGAGTTGGAATGGCAAGAGAAGTGATATCAAGCGGAAATGCTCTGGTTGCAAAAGCGGCTATTGAGTGTGGCTGTGAATTTTTTGGTGGCTATCCGATCACTCCATCGAGTGAGATCGCACATGATTTAAGTGAAATGTTACCTAAAATTGGTGGTAAGTTTATCCAAATGGAAGATGAGATAGCCGGTATTTCGGTAGCTCTAGGAGCTTCGATGAGCGGCAAAAAAGCTATGACTGCAAGTAGTGGTCCTGGAATTTCTCTCAAATCTGAGCAGATTGGTTATGCATTCATCACTGAAATCCCTTTGGTGATAGTTAATGTTATGCGAGGAGGTCCTAGTACAGGTCTGCCAACTCGTGTTTCTCAAGCAGATATAGGACAAGCAAAGTATCCAACGCATGGAGATTTTGCTTCTATAACACTTTGTCCTGGTAGCCTTGAGGAAGCTTATAGCGAAACTGTTAGAGCTTTTAATCTTGCTGAAAAATACATGACGCCAGTATTTTTATTGCTTGATGAAACATTGGGTCATATGCATGGAAAAGCATTTATACCAGAGTTAGAAGAAACAAAAGCTATCGTTTATAATCGAAAAGTTTTTACAGGCGCTCCAAAAGATTATAAGCCTTATGATGTGGGTCCAGATGAAGCGGCAATTTTGAATCCTTTCTTTCAAGGATACTACTATCATATCACAGGTTTGCACCATGGACCAACAGGACATCCAACAGAAGATGGCGTTCAATGTGGGTACAATATCTCAAGATTGATGGATAAAATCAATACAAAAAGAGATGATATTGTTGATTTTGAAGAGTATATGCTTGATGATGCTGAAGTCTGTATTATTGCTTATGGAAGTATCAGTCGTGGTGCAAAAGAAGCTGTTGGAAAATTGCGAAAAGATGGTATAAAAGCTGGATTATTTAGACCAAAAACGCTTTGGCCAAGTCCTGATAAAAAACTCAAAGAGATTGGTGAGCGATTTGAAAAGATTTTTGTGACCGAACTTAACAAAGGTCAGTATTTAGAAGAGATTCAAAGAGTGATGAAAAGAGATGATTTTGCTACGCTACATAAAGCAAATGGTCGTCCTATAGCACCGATTGAGATGGTTGCAAAAGTGAAGGAGATGATGTAAATGGCTTTTGATTATGATAAATACTTAAGAGTAGATAAGATGCCAACACTTTGGTGTTGGGGTTGTGGTGATGGTGTAATCCTCAAAGCAGTTATCCGAGCTATTGATAAAATGGGCTGGGATATGAAAGATGTTTGTGTTGTTTCTGGTATCGGTTGTAGTGGGCGTTTTAGCTCTTACATCAACTGTAACACAGTGCATACAACACACGGTCGTGCGATAGCGTACGCAACAGGTATAAAACTAGCAAATCCAGATAAACATGTGATTGTGGTAACTGGAGATGGTGATGGACTTGCAATTGGTGGCAATCACACGATTCATGGATGTAGAAGAAATATAGATTTAAACCATGTTTTAATCAATAACTTTATCTATGGCTTAACAAATTCGCAAACTTCACCGACAACGCCAAAAGGCTTGTGGACAGTGACAGCACAATTTGGCAATATAGATCCATCGTTCAATGCAGCAAAACTTGCATATGCTGCTGGTGCTACTTTTGTCTCCCGTGAAACCGTGAATGATCCTGTGAAAATGGAAAAAACATTTGTAGCTGGTTTTGGTCATAAAGGGTATTCTTTTATGGAAGTATTTTCAAACTGTCACATCAATCTTGGAAGAAAAAACAAGATGGGTGAAGCAGTTGATAATCTCAAGTGGATAGAAGATATGGTTATGCCATCAAGAAAGTATGAAGCACTTGAAGATGAAGAGAAGAAAAAATATTTTCCAACAGGTATTTTGAAGCAGTATGATAATCCAGAGTATTGTGAAAGCTATGACAAAGTTATAGAAGCTGCACAAAACAACACTACTGTCAAATTGGTCAAGGAGTCGTAGATGAGAAGACAATTAAGATTTGTAGGCGTTGGCGGTCAGGGAGTTATCCTAGCTGGTGAAATTTTAGCAGCTGCAAAAATCAGAGCCGGTGGTTATGGTGTAAAAGCTTCAACATATACTTCACAAGTTCGTGGTGGTCCTACTAAAGTTGATATTTTGCTTGATGATAGTGAAATCTTGTTTCCGTATGCAAACGAAGGCGAGATAGAATTTATGATAGCAACAGCACAAATAAGCTTTAACCAATTTAAAAATGGCGTAAAAGATGGTGCTATCATCGTAGTTGAACCAAATCTTGTGCATCCTAGTGATGAAGATAGAAAAAGATGGAGAATCATCGAGATACCTATCATCACTATTGCAAAAGAAGAGGTTGGTAATGTTATCACCCAATCTGTCGTAGCACTCGCTATTACTATGGAGATGACAAGAGTACTTGATTTTGATCTTGTGATCGATACAATGCTCTCGAAAGTTCCAGAAAAAGTACATGCTGCAAATAAACTCGCATTTGAACTTGGCGTAAAATATGCAAAAGAAGCATTAGCTTAAAAATGCAAATTGAGGCTTTACATGTAAGGCCTCAATTATAAAAAAGGTTTTATATGAAGATCGCCATCAATGGTGCTAGTGGTTTTGTTGGTACGAAACTGCGAGAAATTTTTCCAGATCATGTTATCATTCACAGAGATGATAGCGTTACTCTCATACAAGATAAACTCAATGGTGTGGATTTATTCATCAATTTAGCAGGCGCTCCAATCATTAAAAGATGGAGTAAATCGTATAAAAAAGTCCTTTTTGAAAGTCGCATACAAAGCACACAAAAAGCCGTGCTTGCACTCAAAGGCAGTAGCGTTAAGCATTTTATATCAACTTCGGCTATCGGTATCTATCCTGATGATAAAACTTGCGATGAAACATGTAAAGATTTTGATGATTCATTTTTAGCAAATCTTGCTGTACAGTGGGAAGAGGAAGCGAAGATGGCAACGATTCCAACTACTATTTTGCGTTTTGGCATAGTACTTGGACGCGATGGCGGCGCACTTGCTCAAATGCTCACTCCTTTTAGATTTGGCGTTGGCGGGATTATTGGTGATGGTAAAATGATGATGAGTTGGATTGATATCGATGATTTACTTGGCATCATCAAATTTGTAGCAGAAAATAAACTTGTAGGAACTTTCAACGCATGTGCACCACAACCTGTAAGCAATTATGTATTTACAAAAACTTTAGGCAAAGTGCTTGAGAAACCTACTATTTTTCCACTTCCAGAATTTGTTTTGCAACTCATCTTTGGGGAAGCAGCCTCTGTTTTAACAGGTTCAAAAGAGATTTACCCAAAAGCATTACAAGATGCTGGTTTTACTTTTGCATATCAAACCATAGAACAATCATTGAAGCATCTTCTACAATCCTAAAAAACTTTTTATTCCTGAAAAAATCAGTTGTGCTGAAAGTGCAGAGAGAATAAGTGCGGTTATCTTACTCATCACGAGCAATCCCGTACTTCCTACTATTTTTTTAATACTACTTGAGAGATAAAGCATTACACCAACTGAGAGGATGGCACAAAGAAGAGCCAATGAACCTATGCTTATGAGTTTAAATGTATTCATTTCACCTCCCATGACCAGCAAAGCTCCAATAGTTCCCGGACCCACAGTTATCGGAATGGCAAGGGGAACTATCGCGTGTTTAGAGATATCTGTTTCACAATCTACTTTCTCATTAACATCTTTTTGCATCAAATCCACAGCAGTTAAAAATAAAATAGATCCAGCACCTATCTTGAAAGCATCGAGAGTAATGCCAAAAAGATCAAAGATGTATTGACCAAAAAAAAGTAAAATCAAACTAGTGATGATGATGGCCAAAGTGACTTTAAGTGCAATCTTTTTTCTATGCAAATCTTGCAAGCCACTTGTCATTGATAAAAACATAGAAACTACAAAAAATGGAGTCATGATAAAGAAAAACTTGATGTAAATTGAGATAAAAAAAGACATGTTATTCCTTGATTAAAGCAAAATTATAACACTTTTTTGTACAATCTTGACATGAAAAAAGATCTCATTATTATTGGTGGTGGTGCGGCTGGTATGATGTGTGCCATAAGTGCTGCTAGAAGAGGTAAAAAAGTGCTTGTACTTGAAAAATTGCCCCAATTAGGCTTAAAACTAAAAGCTAGCGGCGGTGGTAGATGCAATATTTCAAATACGCTTGAAAATGAAATATTTATGGAGCATTTTGGTAAAAATGGGCGTTTTATGCAAGATGCACTGCGAGTATTTGATCACAAATCACTTATTGAGTTTTTTGCATCATTGCAGCTTACATGTAACACCAAAGATGGATTGAGAATTTTTCCAGATTCCCACGACTCTCAAAGTGTTTTAAATGCTTTAAAAAACGAGTTGCAACGGTTACATGTGGCTGTGATTTGTGGCGCATATATCCAAAAGATACTTACAAATGATGGTGCAGTGATGGGTGTACAAGCAAGAGATGGTACATATATGGCTACAAATGTTGTGATCGCAACTGGTGGTTTGGGCTATCCTATGCTAGGTGGTGGTGATGATGGACACAAGTTAGCGCAAGCACTTGGACACAAGATAACACAACTCTATCCAGCCATGATGCCTCTTTTTGTCAAAGAGGAGTGGGTTGGGCATTGTAGAGCTGATACTATCGCAAAAGCAACGCTTCGAGTAGCATTACTAAAATACAAAAATCTGCATGCAACTGGGGACTTAATTTTTACGCAAAATGGTATCAGAGGCCCACTTGTGCTTGATTTTGCAAGAGAGATTACTCCATTGTTAGAAAAATATGGTGAAATTCCAATCCATGCAAATCTTATAAAAGGCTTAAATGAGGAGCAAGTTCGCGTACATTGTAGAGCATTTGCATATGAAAATCCACAAAAAAATATCCTTGAAACTCTTAAGTTTTTTTTGCCTCAAAGTGTCATAATACAATTTTGTAAACTTTGTGGTGTGGATGAAAATGCTTCGATGGCTAAAATTGATCCACAAAAAAGAGATGCACTGTTGCGGCAGATTACTAAAACCCCCTTACATGTAAGTGCTCACGAGGGATTTAAAAAAGCGATGATAACTCGAGGTGGCGTCTCTTTAAAACAGATAAATCCAAAGAGTATGCAAAGTAAACTTGTAAAAGGGCTGTATTTTTGTGGAGAAGTGCTTGATTTAGATGGCCCATGCGGAGGCTATAATCTGCAATGGGCATTTTCTAGTGGTTATTTGTGTGGCTTAATGAAATAATGTACTGCCAATGCGAAGCATATTTGCACCACATGCAACGGCAAGTTCAAAATCACTACTCATACCCATAGAGCAGTGTATGGCACCTTTGTCACTGAGTTTTTCAAATATTTTATAAGTTGTTTCAAAACTCTTTTGCACGATCTTTTCTTCTTGCACATGCGCGCCTATGCTCATTACGCCTTTGAGATTTATATGCTTACATGTAAGCAAAATTTGCTCATAAGTTTCAAGTGCTTTTTCGGGCAAAACACCTGCTTTTTGTTCTTCATAAGCACTATTTATTTGCAATAAAACATCCATTGACTTTTCTTTTACACTGAGGCGGTTGTCGAGTTCACAAGCCATTTGCAAAGAATCACAAGAGTGCATTAATGCCGGCTCTAGATCTATTAGTTGGTTGATCTTGTTTGTTTGTAGCCTGCCTATAAAATGCCATTCAAGCGGTAAATCATCGAGAGTTTGTGTTTTTATCTTGAGATCTTGTACCCTATTTTCCCCAAAAGCGCGCTGTCCTATGGCATACATTTTTTTGATGGCATCCGCATCAACACTTTTGCTTACGGCAATTATTTTGATGATTTGATGCTGATTGACACGCAAACGAACCTTTTCTATTTTTGACAAAACCACATCAAATCGTTCTTCATACAATGACATCACAAATCCCCCATAATTCTAAATATATCATTAAACACCGTAAAAACCATCAAAGAAAGCAAGAAAATCCAACCTGTGACTGTCATGCGATAGAGCATTTTTTCACTTGGTGATTTTTTAGCGATAATTTCATAAATATTGAACATGATATGCCCGCCATCAAGTGCTGGAATCGGTAAGAGATTTAATACGCCAAGATTAACCGATATCAAAGCGGTAAGTGCAAAAAGTGCGACAATACCCGCTTCACTTGCTTGAGAAGTTACTTGCACGATAGATACAATGCCACCTAAATCTTTTGCAGGAATTACGCCCTCGATAAGTTTTTGTAAGCTCGTGACAATCACAGTAGTGGCCTCTAGTGTTTTGTCGTATGCAAAACCAAAAGATTTAAAAAAGCCATAGGTTTGAACAAAAGAATTTCCGCTTGCAGTTATACCAACTATTCGGTTGCTTATGTCTTCGCCAAACATACTTTTTTGTATCTTTAACTCAGGTTGCACGACCACTTGTAGATTTTTTTTTGCTCTTTGGATGATAAAAACCACAGAACCTTGTGAATTTTTGATAAAAAAACTCACATCATCCCAGCTTTTTACCTCTTGATCGTTGATTATTAAAATCTTATCATTGGCTTGCAAACCTTTTGTAAAAGCGGGTGTATTTTCTGCGACACTGCCGATGATGGGCGAAAGAGTATTTATTCCAATTTGTGCGATGGCAAGATAGAGTAAAAAAGCGAGCAAAAAGTTTGCAAAAGGTCCAGCAAAGAGGATGATGATGCGTTGCCACGGTTTTTTTGTATTGTAACTATCGCTATCAAGGCTTACCTTTGTAGGATCACTATCATCTTGCCCCTTCATCTGCACATAGCCACCAAGCGGAATAGCGCTGATGCAATATTCCGTGCCTTTATAAATTTTTTTAAAAATTTTTGAACCGAAACCTATGCTAAATACTTCCACTTTGACACCAAAAAATCGAGCCGCCAAAAAGTGACCGAGTTCGTGAAAAAATATCAAAAAAGATAAAACAAAAATTGAGGTAAGTATTCCCATTATTTTATAGCCTTTTTACTGTAGCCTAATATGTACTCAAATCCAGAATAGAGCGTAATGGCAACTGAGAACCAAAGTAGGGCGGTGCCGTAAGGCCAGTTCATAGTTAAAAAACCGATGGCTATCATTTGCACCACGGTTTTTATCTTGCCAGCCATCGAAGCGGCAATATCTTTACCCTCGCTAACTGCCATAACACGAAGTCCTGTGATAAAAAACTCACGAGTGAGAATGATGTAAACTGCCCAAATACTTGCTCGATCTATCATGATGAGTCCTAAAGAAGCAGCAAGTATAAGCATCTTATCAGCTAGTGGATCTAAGATAGCACCAAGAACCGTTTTTTGATTCCAACTTCTTGCAATAAATCCATCAAAAAAATCCGTCACACTAGCGATGACAAAAACAAGTGCGGCTAAATAATCAAGCCAGCTTACATGTAAGCCATCAAATATGGGATTAGCTCTATCGATAAGTAGCCATAACATTAAGGGTGCGAGTCCAACACGCATAAGGGCTAAGAGATTTGGAAGATTAATCATCGAAAAGTTGTACCGCCATCTACGATCATCGTGTGGGCAGTCATCCATGAAGCATCTGGTGTGCATAAAAAATAGCAAGCATTTGCAAGATCATTTGGTTCTCCAACGCGTCCAAGTGCAGAAAGTTCAGCAGTTTTTTGTTTTACTTCTTCATAATTAGTAAATGCTTTGAGTGCATCCGTGTCGATTGGTCCACCGCTGACGGCATTTACTCTGATCCCCATGCTTCCAAGTTCAGTGGCTGCGTAGCGAACCATAGCTTCAACTGCCGCTTTATTTGTTCCATGCCCTGCGTAGTTTTCTATATACACTAAGTTTCCAGTTGAAGAGAGAGAGACGATACTTCCGCCTCCTATTTTTTCCATCCGCAATGCAGCTTGTTGCGCACCACAAACAAAAGCATTGACTGTTGCTGTGTAGATATTGTTCAATCCTCGTGGTTTGAGACGCATAAATTTTCCATAACCACCCACAACAGCACGACCATAGATCATCGCATTGGAGATGAAAAAATCAACCCTATCAAAATCTACATCTATTTGTGTAAAAAGATCTTTATAGGTTTCTGGCTCAAGGATATTGAGTGCATAGCATTTACATTTGACGCCAAATTGTGTTTGTACATCATCACAAATAGCCTGTGCAATCTCTTTGTTTGCATTGTAGGTGAACGCTACATTGACGCCATTTTGAGCGAATTTGTACACGCATGCTTTGCCTATTCCTTTTGTTCCGCCACTAATTACCAGTGTTTTGCCTTGTATCATTTTTTAGTATCCCTTGATTTCATATTGTTTGATCACATCTTCAATGCGTTTGAGATTTTCTTTGCTTGGAGGTGTGAGTGGAAGTCTATACTCAAGCGTTTCCAATAATCCAGCTAGATACATAGCTGCTTTTATAGGAATTGGATTGCTTTCACAAAAGAGTATTTTGTTGATGGTATAGAGTTTGTCATTGATCGCTTTAGCTCCATGAAAATCTCCATCAAGTGCCGCGTGTGTAAGTTCTGCTATCTTATCTGGCAGGATATTTGAAGTTACTGAGATCACTCCAGAACCACCATTTGAGAGAATAGGATAATTGATCGCATCATCACCGCTTATCACACTTAGTTTTGGCTCATGTGCTAGTAAATCCACACATCGATCGATTGAGCCTGTTGCTTCTTTGACGCCTAGAATATTGGGACAATCATTAAAAAGTCGAAAGATGGTTTCGGGCTGTAAATCACAAGCGGTTCGTCCTGGTACATTGTATAAAAATACAGGAATTTCAACCGCATTTGCGATGGCTTTATAGTGCTGATACAAGCCCTCTTGCATCGGTTTGTTGTAGTAAGGAGTAACAGAAAGAATCCCATTGGCTCCATGTTTTTGAGCAAATTGTGCGAGTCCTAAAGCTTCATGTGTTGCATTACTCCCAGCTCCTGCTATAACTTTTGCATGTGTGCCTTTACATGTATCTACGGCTATTTCGATGCAGCGTCTATGCTCTTCATGACTAAGCGTTGCACTCTCTCCCGTAGTTCCGACAGGTACGACGACATCGGTGCCGTTTTTGATCTGTCTTTGTATCAATTTTGCGTAAGTGAGTTCATCCAATTTTCCATTTTTAAATGGAGTAATTAAAGCGGTCATCGCTCCTTTAAGTTCATTGCCCATATAAAACCTTCCTTTTTTTATTTTCTCAGAATTGCTGTTGTTGATTGATCTTTGATGAGATATTTATTTGCTACGGCTATGATATCTTCTTTTGTGAGTTTTTCTATGCTTTCCTCATGTGTTAAGAGGGGTGTCAAATCACCTTTTGCAAGGTAACTGCCAAAAAGATTTGTCAAATTCGACGCACTTTCTAGTGAAAAGATAAAATCAGCTTTAGTTGTTTTTTTGATTTTTACTATCTCCTCATCGCTGATTTGCCCATTTTTAATCTGCTCTATAACTTTCCATAATTCAGTTTCCACAGCTTCGGCTTTTATGCCAGCATTTGCTACTGCTAGAAAAAGAAAAATACTTGGATCTTTGTTTTCCATATTGTAGCCATAGATTTGATTAACCATCTTTTTTTCATCTACGAGATATTTTTGCAAAATGCTACTTTTACCACTGCTCAACAGTTCACTCAAAGCCGAAAGAGCTACTTGATCTGGATGTGCAAAATCTGGAATTTTAAACGCAATAGCTAGCATCTCAACCGCACTCTCTTTTTTGAGATATATGCGTTTTGCACCATCTTGTTGTGGCTCAACTTGATGCGCGCTTGGATAGGTAACTGGTTTACTTTTGATATGTGCAAAATATTTTTCAGCTTCTTCAAAAACACTTTCAGCTTTGATGTCGCCAGCTACTATTATAAAGGCATTTGCTGGTTGGTAAAAGTTTGCATGAAACTCTCTAATATCTTCGATGTTCCAGTTTTTGATATCTTCCATAAAACCTATCGGAGTCCAATGGTATGGATGGTATACAAATGCATGGTTAAAAAGTCGAAAATACAAATATCCCATCGGAGAATTATCCGTTCGCCAAAGCCTCTCTTCAAGTACAACAGATCGCTCTGGTTGGAATTCTTCATCTTTGAGGTTGAGATTTTCCATAAGTTCCGCAAATAATTCAAGCGATTTTGAGAGATTTTTAGAAGCACTTTTTATAAAATAGTGTGTTGCATCAAAACTTGTGGAAGCATTATTGACGCCTCCTAAGCCCTTGATAATCTCATCAAACTCTCCAGCTTTGAGATTTTTTGTAGATTTGAAATTGAGATGCTCAAGCATATGCGCAATGCCACTTTTCCCCATCACCTCGTTGCCACTTCCTACTTTGTAAAAAATATCTGTAGAGATTACATTGCTTGCATTGTCCATTTCAATGACAAAAATTTGCAGGCCATTTTTGAGTGTTTTACTCTTGTATTGCGGAAGTGAACTTGCCATAATAACTCCTAAAAATAAACAGATTGTTATAAAAATTTTCATCTTTGCTCCTCATCATCTGTGATTAACGCCTATGGCTTCAGTGATATGATGAAAACCATCTGCGTCCATAAGTTTGAGAATACCTTTTGAGATTGCACTAGCGATACTTGGGCCTTTAAAGATAAAAGCGCTATAGATTTGCACCAAACTTGCTCCATCTTTGATTCGTGCATATGCCTCGTTTGCATCATCTATTCCGCCTACGCTGATAAGCGTTGTTTTGCCATAAAATTCTTGTGCCAATTCGTGAAAAAGTTTCGCACTTTTGTGTGCGAGTACTTTTCCGCTGATGCCTCCAAAATTTTGTGCATTTGGCAAAAGTGAATAATCAATAGTTGTGTTCGTGGCAATAATACCTCTAGCACCGTATTCAAGAGCGACACTACAAATGTCAAGTGCGGCTTTAGTTTCTAAATCAGGTGCAATTTTAAGTAAAACTGATTTTTTTGTTTTGTTTTTTGCAAGGGTAAAAAGATCTTTTATAAAAGATTCATTTTGTAAATCTCGCAAACCTGGGGTGTTTGGTGAAGAGATATTGATCACCAAATAATCACAAACTTCATCAAATATCTCTATGAGAGTTTCATAATCACGCAAAGCATCTTCACTACTCGTTGTTTTGTTTTTGCCTATATTTGCAGCTATTGGTATTGCAAAAGGATATATTTTTTGTACTCTTGCATGTATCTTTTTGGCACCATCGTTATTGAATCCCATTGCATTTTGGATACTTTCAAATTCAGGGTAGCGAAAAAGTCTCGGTTTTGGATTGCCACTTTGTGGGTTTGGCGTGATAGTTCCAAACTCAATATGTCCAAGTCCAAAAGCGGTGAGTGGTTTGATCATTGTAGCATTTTTATCAAATCCTGCGGCCAAGCCGACCGGATTTAAAAAGTGCGTTCCAAAAAGATCTTGTTCAAGTCTAGCATCGGTAAAAAAATACTTTTCACTCAAGTTAGCAAGCATGAAAGGAGCTAGTTTTGTACTATAGCGAAGAGTAAATTCAACAATATTATGAGCATTTTCAGGAGAGAGTTGAAAAAATACCTTCTTAAGCGTCTCGTAGCTAAACATGCAGACCTTTCTTTTTTTAAATGAATTCGCGATTATAACGAAACTTGCATAAATATTTTATTACAATGGTATAATTCGCTCTTAAAACTCTATTGTAATAAGGTTAATATTTTGGAAACGGTGCTTAGTTATTCGCTTCTTGTTGTGTTTATTCCTACTTTTTTCTTTGTTTCACTCACTCCGGGGATGTGTATGACGCTCGCCCTTAGTTTAGGTATGAGTGTGGGGTTGAAGCGTACTTTTTTTATGATGGCAGGTGAATTAATCGGTGTTGGGATTGTTGCTTTTTGTTCAGTTGTTGGTGTTGCTGCAATTATGCTGAATCATCCTGATATTTTTACACTTTTCAAATACGCTGGAGGATTGTATCTGGGCTATCTTGGCGTGATGATGTGGTTGAGTCGAGGTAAGATGGCAATGCTTACATGTAAGCACGAAAATGCACAAACTATAACCAATAAAACATTGATTTTACAGGGTTTTGTAACAGCCATTGCTAATCCAAAAGGCTGGGCATTTTTTATCGCACTTTTGCCTCCTTTTATTGATCAAAACTTACCACTTATTCCACAAACGATGGTTTTGCTAGTCATCATTTTGTGTTTGGAATTTATATGTTTAATGATCTATGCAGGTGGCGGCAATACTTTGCGAAAATTCTTGCACAAAAGTGATAATGTCAAACTTTTAAATAGATGTGCAGGCTCGCTTATGATAGGCGTTGGAATTTGGCTTTCGTTGAGTTAAAATTTTGTGATTCACGCTTGCAAGCCTTTGAGTTTTTTGTATTCGTTGCTTGAGAGACGCAATTGCTCATCGCTTCCTATAGCGTTTATTTTTCCATGTTTGAGTACGATTATCTTGTCTGCTTTTTTGATTGTGCTGAGGCGATGTGCTATAACAAATGTAATCTTATTTTTTGTTAAATGTTCCATGGCTTGCGTGATTTTTAATTCACTATTGCTATCAAGCGCACTGGTGGCTTCATCAAAGATGAGGATTTTTGGATCGATATAGATAGCTCTTGCTATGGCAATTCTTTGGCGTTGTCCGCCTGAGAGATTTGCTCCAAATTCGTCGAGTGTTGTATGTATGCCAAAAGGCAATTGCTCGATGAATTCATAGGCATTTGCTTTTTTAAGCGCATCGATAACTTTTGGCTCGTCGATAGCTTTGCCATATGCCACATTTGCAGCAATACTCTTATGAAATATATAAACTCTTTGCGTAACAATAGCGATAGAATTTCTGAGACTTTGCAGATCAAACTCTTTGAGATTGGTGCCATTTATAAAGATTGCTCCAGCTGTTGGATCAAAAAATCTTACCAATAAATTTACTAAAGAAGTTTTGCCCCCGCCGCTATCTCCGACTAAAGCAATGAACTCATTTTGGCTTACATGTAGGTCTATTCCATCAAGTGCTTTCTTTTCATCATAGCTCAGTTGCACATCTTTGAAGTCGATACTTTTAACAACACTCGGCATCATTTTCTCTCCTCCATTGATCTGAGGTTTTTTATCGAGCATAAAAAATATCCGTTCACTTGCGGCAAGTGCTTCTTGGAGGTTATTGTACAATCCTGAGAGTTTTTTGATGGGCGTATAGAGCATAAAAAGTGCAGTTAAAAAAGAGAAAAAACTTCCTACACTCATCTGATCTTCGATAACTTGCATACCACCTATGATGATAACTGTTGCCACACCAATGGAGCCTAAGATCTCCATCATAGGGCTTACAAGTTGTGAAACTTTTACAGATTTCATCGTGAGTTTAAAGTATCGCTCGTTTTCTGCTGCAAAAATATCTGCTTCGTGTTTCATGGCATTATTTGCTTTAATTACTTCGATATTGTTAAATATCTCACTCAATTTTGCAGTGATATCAGAGATTTTTTCTTGAGATTGACGGGATATTTTTTTCATCTTTTTTGCAAGTTTACTGAGTGGTAAAATCGCAAGTGGCAAAATAATGAGTGCATAAAAAGCTAAAGAAGGGCTTTGATAGATCACGACCCCGATGAGCCCGATTATGGTAAAAATTTCTCGAAAAAATTCAGGAATGAGATTTGAAACTACTGTGCGGACTTTTTCGACATCATTTGTGTTGCGGCTGATGAGTTCACCCGTGCGGTAAGTGTGGAAAAAAGAGAGATCTTGAATGAGAAGGTTTTGTAAAATTTTATCACGAAATCTTCTGATGATGTCATGCCCTATGTAGCTTGTAAAATACGATTGCATATATCTACCAGATTCTTTTGCGACATATACAGCGATAATTGCATAAGGCAAAAGATGCAGCATATCGACATCTTTAGCGATAAAGATCTCATCTAAAAGTGGTTTTACAAGATACGCTGAAAACGCAGTACCACTTGAAGAGAGTATCATGCCGATTATGGCTAAAACAAAATAAGCAATATACTCTTTAAAATAGGGTGAAAATCGTTGAAGAATACTTTGCAAACCCTGCATTATTCGCTCTTCTCCCACTGTGTGCCTTGTGGCGTGTCCATCAATAAGATGCCCTTACATGTAAGCGTTTCTCGCAAGGAATCGGCTCGTGCAAAATCTTTTTGTGCTTTTGCTTCGCTTCGTTCTTTGATGAGTTTTTCTATCTCATTTTTTTGTGCCGTATCGACGCCTAATTGAAAGTATGCAAAAGGATCTTTGAGTCCTATGCCTAAGAGTTGCTCAAGCCAAGCTAGATTTGCTCTTATGATACTTTTAAATTCTGTATCTTTTGGATGTGCATCTAAAAATTCATTGGCTCGCATGATCATTTCATCTATGTGTGCGAGTGCTTTGGAAATGTTGAGATCATCGCTAAGCGCTTCAAGCATCGGCTTTTTAAATTGGTCATCAAGCAAACTCGGCGCTATTCCATAAACTCTTTTTTTTAAGCGATAGAGTTTATCAAGTCTTTTTTTACTTACCAAAAGATCCTCTTCACTAAAGTTAAAGTTTGCACGATAATGGCTTGAGAGTAGATAAAATCGTAAAATTTCCCCATCATATACAAATAGTGCATCTTTGAGAAAAAAACTATTGCCTAAAGATTTGCTCATCTTTTCGCCATTGATGGTTACAAAACCATTGTGCATCCAGTATTTTGCAAGTTCTTGCCCACTTTTACAACGCGTTTGTGCTGCTTCATTTTCATGGTGTGGAAAAAGTAAATCCGCACCGCCTGCGTGGATATCTATCTGAAAAGCCCCTTCACTTTTGAGGTGTTTTTCTATCATACATGAGCATTCTATATGCCATCCTGGTCGCCCAACACCAAACGCAGCATCATAACTAGGTTCATCAGCTTTTGAAAATTTCCATAAAGCAAAATCTTTAAAATCCCTTTTTTGTAGATTTTCTTGTACCCTTGCTTGTGTTAAATCTTTTTGAATTTGCATATGTGATAAGCTAAGATAAGCGGGATCTTTTGTTGTGTCAAAATAGATCCCATCATCTGTTTTATATGCTATATTTTTTTCTAATAACACTTGTATAAAATTACGCATTTCATCAATACTTTGCGTCGCTTTTGGCTCAATGTCCGCATCCTCAATACCAAGAGTGTGCATTTCATCTTTATATCTTTGAATATAAAAAGAGGTTAGCTCTTCAAGTGATTTTTTTTCTTGTTGCATCTTGTTGATGATCTTGTCGTCGATATCCGTAAAATTTTTGACAAAAGTAACTGTAAAATCTAAAGCTTTGAGTACTCGTCTAAGCAAGTCAAAAGACAAAGCGCTTCTAGCATGTCCTAAATGTGCATCATCATACACCGTAGGTCCACAAACATATATCTTTGCTTCACCCATTTTTATGGGCTCAAATGTAACTTTTTTTCTCTGTTGCGAATCATAAATAACCATGAATAAATCCCTTAAACCATAAAAGTAGCGGTATATAAATAACAAAAGCCAACATAAAGTAGCCCAATTTTTGATCAAGCATTATATCTAAAAATTTTTTGATGCCAAATGAGTGTAGTGTAAAGCCTAAAAGCACAAAACCAGCAGCCGAGCTTGCTAGTGCCAAACCCATCACGCCAAGTGATTGGATAAAAAGTGCATAAAAAATGATATTGCTTCCAAGTGCATAAAGTGAAATTTTTGCGGCTTGTTTTTGTTTGTGAGATGCGTATAACCATAGTGAAAACAGTTTTGCAAGTCCAAAAGGTAGCAAACCTATGAGGTACATTCGCAAAACACCAGCAGTATTTTGAGCATCAAGAGCGTCAAAAGCACCTCTTTGAAAAAGTAAATATACGATCTCTTCGCTGAGGATAATGCCACCAATGCTCGCCAAGGATAAGAGACTAAAGAGAATCCAAAATCCATCTTTGAACATCTTAGTTGATTGTATTTCATCCCCATTTTTAACATATCGAGCAATTTTTGGAAAAATACCGACAGAAAGAGCAATAGCAAAAAGAGCTAAAGGTAGTTGAAAAATTCTATTTGCATAGTATAGATAGCTAATACTTCCAGCACTCAAAAAACTAGCGATAGCGGTGTCTAAAAAAGCAGATATTTGAGGCGTAGAGTTTCCGATAATGGCTTGAGAAAAGGATCGTAAAAAATGTTTTTCTTCGATTTGTAATCGTGGTGGTTTTTTGTGCCTACATGTAAAGCCATAAGCAAAAAGTTTGAGTAATCCTCTGCTTCTTGCGGCGATGAAATGTGTTACAAGTTGTAGCATTCCCCCGACAAGTACCGCATAGCTCATAGCATACACGATGGTCATCTTTTCATAGTTTTTACTCAAAATCAATGCCCCAATCAATGCTATATTGAGCAAGGCGGTTGAAAATGCTGTAGTTGCGAAATGGTTTTTGTATTGTAACAACGAAGCTAAAAAGGTTACACAAAAAATGAGTGGTAAGTAGTAAAAATTGATAGCAACCAAGGGCGCTGCGATATCGATAGTGGCTGAATCAAAGCCAAAAGCGAGTAAGCTAGTAAAAAATCGGCTAAAAAGTGTCACAATGATACTCAAAACTATGATAAAGAGGAAAAATTTTACAAATGTTTTATATGTGAAAAGAGATTTGTTACAAGAACTTGTAAAAGAGGGAATGAAACTTTGTGTAAGCGCACCCTCGGCAAATATCCGCCTAAAGAGATTTGGAAACTTGAACGCAACAAAAAATATATCACTATATATGTTTGCTCCTAGCACAGATGCACTCAGCAAATCTCGCACAAAGCCAAATATTCTTGAAGTTAAAATACCAACACTGTTGGTGAAAAAAGATCGAATTATCATAAGTGAATTTTAACGAAAAGATTGTTAAATGGGGCTGTTTTAAAAATTTGTCAGTTAGTTTTATGTATAATTAAAAATCTTCAAGATTAAGGATAGACAAATGGGATTGTTCGATAAGATAGCTTTTGATGATAATTCGAATGCAGATGAGCAAAAAGATGCAAAACCAGAATTTAAATCAGTTATTTTAGAGAGTGAAAATATACCACGAGAGATCAAAAGTATTGCCAATGTCAATGCTTTAAGCGTAGATGCACTTGATTTTAAAATACTCAAATGCAAAACACTTTACAGTGACACAAAAGAAGAGGGCTGGGTGGAAGCAGATACGGAAAAGATAAAACTTTTTGAAAGTGAAGATTTTTTACTCAATCCAGCTTTAAAAATAAAACAATCCTTTAAGGTAGAAATTTTTAAAAAAAATGAAGAAGAGGAGTCTGTTTTACCACATATTATGCTAAGCGACAACAAGCTTTTAACCCGTGTTATTGCAAATATTAAACAAAATATCGAAGTAAAATATGTTTCAAAACTTGAAGAATTAATCGTCGACGAGATTAACAAAAAAAAGATAAAAGCGGGTGTTTTTGTTGGAATCCACGATGCAAACCTCTATAAAGAAGTAAAAAAAATAGTAGCTTCAATTCGCATTAATGGCATTTTGGACAAAGATTACTCTTTCTTGGTATGCGAATGTATCGATCCTGTTTTTCCAATCAATGATGATTTGAAGTTGTATTATAAAAAGAAAGTAAAACAAGAAGATGATCAAGGCAGAATTGATTATTCTAAAAGAGGCTATATACTTGCTGTGGATGTGGATGAGTGCATTATCGAGTATATAAAGCCAAAAGATGGAAAGGCTGGGAGAAATTGTCAAGGCAAATACCTCGGTGTTGCGAACCCAAAAATCGAACATGAAATAATAATAAATACAACAGAAAATATCATCAAAAAAGAGGATGAATCATCAATCCGTTACATCGCTCAAAGATGTGGTTATGTTGTTGAAACGGGGTTAAATACTTTTGATATCGATGATAGAATGGAAGTCACAGAGGTCAGTTTTCGTACAACTGGCTCAATTGAAACAAGTATGAGTTCAAATGTCAAAATCAATATACAAGAAGCAGATATTTTCAAAGATGCCATTGGTCCTGGTATGAGCGTGGAGACGAGTGAACTCAATGTTCAGGGCAATGTAGGTAGTGGTGCGAGGATTAAAGCAAATAAGCTCGAAGTTGGAGGACAAACGCACAAAACCTCAGTGATAGAAGCTAAAAATGCTCACATAATGACACATAGAGGAGAACTTAGCGGAGAGACTATACTCGTTGATAGGCTTGAAGGCGGTCATATAAATGGTGTTGAAGTACATGTAAAGCAAGCAATCGGCGGTGAAATCATCGCAAAAAATATTATCATCGATGAGCTGATTTCTAATGTCCATATGAGTGCGTCTGATAAGATTGAGATCAAAGAGCTCAAAGGCAATAGCAATAAATTTATAATAGATCCAAGTGTTACCATAGAATTTAATGAAAAAATAGCAAAAATCAACGAAGAGATAAAAGATTTGACTATCAAAATTAAACCTTTGCCAACACAACTTGATGATCGCAAAAAACTACTAGAAAAAACGAAACCAACGATCAATATGATCAAAGACAAGATTACAGAACTCAAGGGTGATGGCAAGAAACCACCAGCAGCTCTTTTGATGAAGATTAGAGATTTTCAAGGTATGGTTAGCGCTTACAATGATTTGCTTGCAAACTATAAAAATCAAAAAGCAAAAATCGAAGATCTTAGGGCTGATCTTAAAGAGGTACAACTTAAGATTTTTTCAGCAAAGATAGTGAACCACTCGCCTTGGCTTGAGTTCAATGAAATCCGCTTTAAATTAATTTCACCGACTAGAGAAATCATCTACAATACTAAAAATCATGAAATCATTCGAGAAATTACGCTCAAGCAAGTAGGTGATGAAGAGTTTAAAATCAACAAATCAAGCGAGTACAGTGCATCATGATAGTAGGCATTTATGGTAAAATCATCAAAAAAGAGCCAACACTTCTACATGTAAGGGCAGATTCAGGACTTGTTTATAGGATTCATATCTCTTTGCATACTTCTTCAAAAGTGCAATTGGGCGAAGTTTTTTTGCATACAACGCAGATTATCAGAGAAGATATGCACAGCTTGTATGGTTTTTTTGATACAGGCGAAAAGATACTATTTGATACACTTATAAAACTCAATGGTATTGGACCATCTAGCGCATTAGCAACTTGTTCGACACTCACTCCGCAAGAGTTTGCAGCAGCACTTGCTTCAAATGATATCACTGTTTTTCAAAGAGTACCAGGTATTGGGCCAAAGAGTGCCAAGCGTATTTTGGTAGAATTGAGTGATTTTACGCTAGGAAGTGATGAGACAACACAAATCAATCCATCACACAATGATGCCTTGATGGCACTTGAAAGTTTGGGTTTCAAAAAAGAAAATATCAAGAAAATTCTTTCTACATGTAAGGCTGAAGAGACAAGTTTGCTCATCAAAGAAGCCTTGCAAAAATTAGCAAAATAATAAAGGTTTATAGATGAAGATAGCTGTACTTTTTGGTGCAAAAAGTTTTGAACACGAGATCAGTGTAGTAAGTGCGATTGCTCTTAAAAAAGTTTTGAAATCACAGATAGTTTACATTTTTTGTGATATGCAAAGAGATTTTTATCTCATCGATGCAACAAGTATCAATGCAAAAAGATTTAGTAGCGGGGCTTATAAAAAAGATCCGAAACTTGAGCTCAAAAAAGGTGGATTTTACCAAAAATCACTTATGGGTTCCAAAAAAATAGAGTGCGATTTTTTACTCAATATGATCCACGGTTGTGACGGAGAAGACGGTAAAATAGCAGCTATGCTTGAATTTTTTGACATAGATTTTGTGGGTCCGAGGCTTGAGGCAAGTGTTTTGAGCTATAACAAACTGCTTACAAAACTCTATGCAAAAGAGCAAGGCGTGCGAGTGTTAGATTATTCGCTCTTGCACAAAAATGAGTCATTTGCTCATATAGATACTTTTCCAATCATCATCAAACCAGCAAGGCTTGGCAGTTCCATAGGTATCAGCATCGTGCATAATGCAAGTGAAATTGAATACGCATTGGATGTGGCGTTTGAATTTGATGATATGGTGCTAATCGAGCCATTTGTGCAAGGGATTAAGGAGTATAATCTTGCAGGTTGCAAGATAGATGGTGCATTTGTTTTTTCTATTATTGAGGAACCACAAAAAGAGGAATTCTTGGATTTTGATAAAAAATATCTTGATTTTTCTCGCACAAAAAGAGTCAATGAAGCACAAGTTGATGCAAATACGATAGAAGCTTTAGAGAAAAATTTTCAAAAAATTTATGCAAATATCTTTGAAGGCGCACTCATCCGTTGCGATTTTTTTGTCCATGAAAATGTGGTGTATCTCAATGAAATCAATCCAGTGCCTGGAAGTATGGCAAACTATCTTTTTAGTGATTTTGAAAGTGTTTTATTGCAGCTTTCAAAAAATCTACCACAACCCCAAAAAATTCTTTGTGAATACCGCTATATAAACTCTATCCAACGAGCTAAAGGTAAATAATGGCTCAGTATACAAAAGAGGAGATTATCACCGCCACAGATGTGGTGCGAAATTTCAGTGCAGTTTTGCAAAGTATCTCCTCGAAACAAAAAGAAAAGCTTGTTATCGTTAAAAATAATCGCTTTGAAGCAGTACTTTTAAGCGTTGATGAGTATGAAAAGATGTGTGAAGCTGTGGCAATTTTACAAAAAATTTATGATAAAAAAAGATGAGTTCGTGTGGCAATTAAAGAGATAATTTATAAAGAAAAACGCTATAGTATTGCCTATGAACTTACAGGCGCACAGCATCAAAAAACTATCGTTTTTCTACATGGCTGGGGAAGTAACAAAGAGATTATGCGTTCAGCTTTTGGCAGATATTTTAACGATTGTAAACATATATATCTTGATCTTCCTGGGTTTGGGAACTCTTCGATTGTAATGCCACTTGATACGCAAGCCTATGCACAGATTATTGCGTTATTTTTGGAAGCTCTACATGTAAGTGAATACACCGCAGTGGGACACTCTTTTGGTGGAAAAGTTGCTACACTTTTAGATCCTTGCGTGCTAGTGCTTTTGAGTTCTGCTGGAATTGTTGTTCCAAAAACACTTAAAGTTCGCTCTAAGATAAAATTTTTCAAACTTTTTAAACATATGTTGCCAAAAAATATGGCACTTTTGTTTGCTAGCAAAGATGTGAGCGGAATGTCGCAAGTGATGTATGAGACTTTTAAGCGAGTCGTTGATGAAGATTTTAGCGTATTTTTTGGCTCACGAGAAAAAAAGAGTTTTATTTTTTGGGGCAAAGATGATCGTGCAACACCACTTTTTTGTGGTAAAAAGATAGCTTCTTTGATGAAAAATAGCCATTTTTATCCGCTTGATGGTGATCACTTCTTTTTTATGAAACACGCCACCACTATAGAAAATGAAATACAAAAGAGGTTATGATGGATATGGCTTTGATCGAAAATATAGCACTTTTAAGTGCACATGTAGTGTTTACTTTCGCATTAGGTTACTATAGTATAAGTGCTTTTCAGTGGTATGCTTACCGTTTTGAACGGGTTTTTTTTCATTATCATAGGTATGATTGGCATCTTTTTTTCTTTTTGCTTCCTATTTTTATGTACTATGCGAGTGGCTTTTATTTTATCTTTTTTCTGGTGTTTGTTTATCTGCCGATGCTCTATTTTTGGCAAAAAAAACTTGATAAAAAACTTGTTTTTACCTCTCGAGTGAAGCGGTTTTTTCTCTTTTTACTGCTTGCAACATTCTTTCAAAATATACTCTGTCTTACGCTTCCCTCTTGTGTGCGTTATGGTGTTTTGCTACCGCTTTTTGTTTCACTTTTTATCAGTAGCTTGTTTGAGAAAATTCTTTTTAGCGGCTATAAAAAAATGGCAAAGAAAAAATTGCAAGCAAAAAGCGATATGATCATCATCGCCATCACCGCAAGCTATGGAAAAACAAGCATCAAAAATTTTCTCTATCAGATTTTAAGCCACCGCTACAAGTGCTATGCAACCCCACGCAGTGTCAATACACTTGGCGGCATTATCAAAGACATCAATGAAGATTTGCCACAAGATACGCAGATTTATATCGTTGAAGCAGGTGCTAGAGCAAGGGGAGATATCGACGAGATCGCACAACTTATAAATCCGCACTATGTTATCATCGGGCAAATTGGAGAGCAGCATATCGAGTATTTTAAAACTTTACAAAATATCCGTGATACTAAAATGGAGCTTATAAACTCTTCAAATCTCAAAAAAGCTTTTGTACATGTAAGCGCTAAAACTACAGCCAATGAGAAGATAATACTTTTTGGAGATGCCTTGCAAAAAGTAGATGCTACGCTTGATGGAATTTCTTTTACATGTAAGCTAGATGATCAATCTATCGATTTTTTCGCCCCTGTTTTAGGGAGTTTTCACGCTGTAAATCTTTTGGCGTGCCTACATGTAAGCCTTGAATTAATGGATCTTGCTAGTATTCAAAAGGCTTTGACAGCTTTGCAAAGTACTCCACATAGATTGCAAAAAATTCAAGCTAGAGGCAAGCTCATCATTGATGATAGTTTCAATGGAAATTTTGATGGAATGCTCGCTTCTTACGAATTAGCAAAAACTTATGAGGGTAGAAAAGTATTGATAACCCCTGGTATCATAGAAAGTACGCCACAAGCAAATGCCAATCTAGCTAAAAAGATAGATTTGATTTTTGATCTTGTGATCATAACAGGTAAAAGTAATCAAAAAATTTTAGATGCAAATATCACGCGAGCTGAGAAAATTATCCTCAAAGATAAAAGTGCCTTGCAACAAACACTTCAAGACTGTACTTTTTCAGGAGATTTAATCCTTTTTTCTAATGACACACCTGCTTTTATGTAAAATAGTTTGTTATACTTTTTTTATATGATTGTTATATTATTGCTCAGTCATTTTTTATGAAAAGGTAAAATTTATGGAAATAAAAAGTCTTTATATCTCTTCACTTGAACCCGCAGCTGGTAGTTTGATCATAACTATGGGTTTGATGGAGATTTTAACAAGAAGATTGGGCAAGGTGGCTTTTTTTAGGCCAGTTATTGAAGATAATGAAGATCGGGATGAAGATATCGAATTTATGCTTGAGCGGTATGATTTGGCGATGAAATACTCTCAAACTTATGGCTACACTGTACACGAAGTCGAAGCGATGATCGCTGAAAATAGACTCAATGAACTCATAGAAAGCATTATAGATCATGTCAAAAAACTAGAAAAAGATTTTGATTTTGTATTGATGGAGGGTTTAAATCAGGCTTGCTTTACACAAAGTCTTGATTTCGATATCAATCTCTTGATCGCAAAAAATATCGGCACATCTTATGTGAGTGTCCTTAAGGGTAAAAATAAAACCCCCAAAGAGATTAAAGATGAGATTGCTATAGAAGCAGAGACTATCAAAAATGCTGGTTGTAACCATTTTGCAACATTTGTCAATCGTATCAATCAAGAGCATATAGCTTCTTTTAACACTATTTTTCGCACAGATGACGGAAAAGATACGCCAACATATTTTCTACCAGAAGTTCCGGAGCTTGATACGCCAACTGTAAATGAAGTTATGAAGCAACTTAACTGTATGCTTGTTTTGGGAGAACAAAAAGATCTCAAAAGAGTTGTAAAACAAAGTAAAATCGCAGCTATGAAACTAGAAAATTTTTTGGAACATGTACAAGATGGTGATCTTATCATTGTTCCTGGCGATAGATCTGATATCATTATTGGCTCCATTGCAACAATTCAATCAAGAAATTATCCAAACATAGCAGGACTTTTACTTACAGGCGGACTCACTCCAGCAAAATCAATCCGTGATTTATATAAAGGATTTAGTGAATTTCCACTTCCTATCTTGAGTGTTGAAGATGATACTTACACAACTGCTGTGAAAGTAAACAGCGTTCCAGCAACCATTAACGCTAAAAGTGAGCGAAAAATAGCACTAGCTATGGGGCTTTTCTCTGCAAATGTTGCTACATCAATTTTGGAAGAGAAGATGATTTCGGGCGCATCATTATCAACCATAACACCTATGATGTTTGAGTACAATCTCTTTGAAAGAGCTAGATTGAATCGTAAAAAAATTGTGCTTCCTGAAAGTGGCGATGAGCGAGTTTTAAGAGCAGTAGAAATTTTGCTAAGACGCGATGTTGTGGATATTGTATTGCTCGGTAAAAAAGAGGAGATTGAATACAAAAGCTCTTCTTTAGGGCTTGATATCAAAAAAGCAGAAATTATCGATCCAGAAGATTCTCCGCTTATGGATGAATTTGTTGATTCATTTTATGAACTTCGCAAAGCCAAGGGCTTGTCAATGGATGGTGCAAAAGATATGATGACGCATCTGAGCTACTTTGCTACTATGATGGTTTATGCAGGTTATGCAGATGGTATGGTTTCGGGAGCTATACATACAACACAAGACACGATTCGACCAGCATTACAAATTATCAAAACAAAACCAAATATTTCTATAGTTTCGAGTGTATTTTTTATGTGCTTGGATACAAAAGTGCTTGTATATGGAGATTGTGCAGTCAATCAAGATCCAAATGCAAATGAACTTGCACAAATTGCACTCTCTTCGGCCGATACGGCAAAGATATTTGGCATTGAGCCAAAAGTTGCTATGCTTTCTTACTCTACTGGATCTTCTGGAAAAGGAGAAGAGGTTGAAAAAGTAAGAGAAGCTACAAAAATAGTTAAGCAATTGCGAGAAGATATACTTGTTGAGGGTCCTATCCAATATGACGCTGCAATTGACTCAAATGTTGCAAAAACAAAACTACCTGATTCAAAAGTTGCAGGACAAGCAACAGTATTTATCTTCCCAGATCTCAACACAGGAAACAATACTTACAAAGCTGTACAAAGAAGCTCAGGTGCTGTTGCTATCGGCCCAGTTTTGCAAGGACTCAATAAGCCAGTCAATGATCTTAGTCGCGGTTGTCTCGTAGCAGATATCGTAAACACTGTAGCGATTACCGCTATACAAGCACAAGAAAACGATGGAGTAAAATAGTGAAAATATTGGTATTAAATTCTGGAAGCTCTTCTGTAAAATTTCAAATTTTTCAGATGCAAGAAGTAAAATCTATCGTAACTGGCCTGATAGAACAAATAGGCGAAGAAAGTTCAACCATTACTTTAAAATTGAACAGTGGAAAAGTAGTGACAAGGATTCAAAAGATAGCTGATCATATTGCTGGCTTGGATATAACAAGATCTTTGTTGATAGAAGAAAAAGTGATAGAAAGTCTTGATGAGCTTGATGGAATTGGACATAGAGTTGTGCATGGTGGCGAGCATTTTTCACAGGCTGCTTATATTAATGAAAGTGTCATGCAAAAGATAGAAAAACTTATCCCACTCGCACCTTTACATAATCCCGCAAATCTTGATGGTATAAAAGTAGCATTGAAACTCAGCCCAAATGTGCCAAATGTGGCGGTTTTTGATACAGCTTTTCATCAAAGTATCCCAGATTATGCCTACATGTATGCACTTCCTTATCATTTGTATGAAAATCAAGGTGTCAGAAAATATGGATTTCATGGAACTTCACACCATTTTGTTTCTCTTGAAGCTGCAAAACTTTTAAATAAACCATTGTCTAGTCTCAACGCCATTACATTGCATCTAGGCAATGGCGGAAGTGCAACAGCGATTGAAAATGGAAAAAGTATCGATACCTCTATGGGTTTAACTCCTCTTGAAGGACTCATTATGGGAACTCGAAGTGGCGATATAGATCCAGCTATACTTTTTTATCTCTCAAGAACAAAAGGTTATAGTATCGATGACTTGGACAGGTTGCTTAACAAAGAAAGCGGCTTGAAGGGCATTTGTGGTGCTAATGATATGCGTCAAATTATTGATATGGCTGAAGATGGCGATAAAAAAGCAATTCTCGCACTCGAAATGTTTAATTATCGTATTAAAAAATACATTGGCTCTTACAGTGCTATTTTGGGTCATGTAGATTGTATCGTGTTTACCGGTGGCATCGGTGAAAATGATGATATGGCAAGAGCTAATTGTTGTAAAAATCTAGAAAATCTCGGCATCCAACTAGACCTCGAAAAAAATGCAATAAGAAGCAAGGAAGCAAGAGATATAAGCTTGCCACAAAGTAGGGTAAAAGTTTTTGTTATTCCAACCAATGAAGAGTTAGCGATAGCACAACAAACACAAAAAGTAGTACAAGATATGAGAATGTAAGAAGAGGGCATTTAGCCCTCATTATTTATGCAAGCAATGTTTTTAGTGTGTTATTGATCCGTTTTCCATCAGCTCTTCCCTCGCAAGCCGCGATACATACAGGCATTAACTTACCCATCTCTTTGAGCGAGGTGATAGTATATTCTTTGATAATGGTTTCCAAAATACTCTGTAATTGTGCATCGCTGAGTTGCTCTGGAAGATAGCTTTGTAAGATTTTTGCTTCCGCTATCTCTTTATCATAAAGATCATCTCTGCTAGCAGCTTTGAACTGAGCTGCCGCATCTTCTCTTTGCTTGAGGGATTTTTGGATAATTCTTTGGATATCTTCATCGCTTAAATCTTTTCTCTCATCAACTTCTATTTGTTTGATAGCACTCATCAAAAACCGAATAGTATCTCGTGTAAAAGTATCTTTTGCAAGCATTGCAACTTTAAGATCAGCCTTAAGTTTTTCTTTTAGATCTGACATGTAACTCCTTTGGAACTTTATTTGCTTTGATAGTGTAATAATATCTAAATATACTAAAATGGAGTTTTGATGCGAGTATTTTTATCTTTTTTGTCCTTAAGTATAATTTTTTTTAGTGGATGTTCAACGCACCCAGCCGATCCTAAAATTACTATGGCGCCTCCTGAGTATGTTGAACAAATACCGCCAAAACAAGCAAATAATGTGATTTCCAATCCGGGAAGTTTATTTGGTAAAGGTGAAAATCCACTTTTTTCTGATCTGAAAGCTATGAATCCAAACGATATTGTTACTGTCGTGATCTCAGAAGTTACAAATCAAAGCTCAACAGGAGCTAAAACCATCTCAAATGAAAACTCTAACAAGCTTGGTGCTGGTTTAATGGCTCCAACAACAGCAAGCGGACTTGTAAATAAAGCATCTAATGAGTTTAATAACAATTTTGGCATAGAATTTAGTGCAGGTTCAAGCAATGACTACACAGGTTCAGGAAGTAACACAAGAAAAGAATCTTTTACGACAACTATATCCGCACGCATTATAAAAATACTTCGTAATGGCAACTATTTTATCGAAGGCAGTAGAGAGTTGCTTATCAATGGTGAAAAACAGATCATCCAAATAAGTGGCGTGATACGACCGTATGATATCGACCAAACAAACACAATCAATTCTAAATATATAGCTGATGCAAAGATACTTTATAAAACAGAAGGAGAGATAGATCAAGCAACAAAGAAACCATGGGGTTCAAAGTTTGTTGAGTCTATCTGGCCATTTTAATTTTTAACAGCTTGTGCCATATCCCACATCGGCATAAAAATTCCAAGTGCCATGAGTAAAACCATGGCAGCTATAAATGCTAGTAAAATAGGCTCTATATAGCTTGCAATATTGTCAATAATATCATTAAAACGAGATTTAAAATAATCAGTGACTTTTGAAAGCATCATATCAAGCGTACCACTTTGTTCGCCAGCGTGGATCATCTGTATGAGCATGCCCTCAAATAAACCCGTATCCCTAAAGGCTTCTGTGAGGGAAATACCTCGTGAAACAGATACTTTCACAGCCGATAGTTTTCGTTTGAGTTCAACATTATCAAGTGTCAGCAAAGAAGTATCGAGCGCATCTGCTATCGGAATACCAGCACGAATTAATTCTGTAAAAACAAGAGTAAATCTGCTCAGTGTTGCATAAAAAGTGATATTGCCTATGAGATAAATTTTGAGAATGTAGGTATCATACTGGCGTTTAAACTCTTCGCTATTTTTATTGAGGTATTTTATTATTACGATAAATGCAATGAGTCCAGCCAGTAAAAACCAACCGTATTGATTTATGAGATGTTCAAGCGCTAAGAGGATTTTTGTAGGTAGCGGAAGTTCCGCTTTAAATTTTTCAAAGATCGATTTGAATTTTGGTACAACAAATACCATCAAAATAGTAAAAGCAGCACCGATTGCCACCATAACTGTAATCGGATAGCGCAATGCTTTTTTGAATTTTTGTCTATTTGCTTCTATTTCTTCGAGAATGTCTGAGAGTTTAGCGAGAGATTCCGCCATATTTCCGGTGCTTTCTCCGAGTTCCACCATGGCTATAGTTACATCACCCAATTCATAGCGATAGCTCATCATAGCTTCAGTGAGGCTTAAACCAGAATTAAGATCATCATCCACTTGGTCAAAAATCTCTTTAAGTTTAGTATCTACAGTTGCAAGTGCAACCTCTTTGATACTGTCGTGAATTGAGATACCAGCATTGGTCATAACACTCAGTTGCCTTGTTGCGGCGATAAGATTTTTCATATTGATTTTTTTATGTGTGATAGAATCAAATATCTGATCCTTGAGTGCCATAAATTTATCTTCAAGCGGAGCGGCTGTTTCTTTAACGCTTAAAATAATGCCATTTGTTTTTGATTTTGCCAAAGCGAGCGCATCATTTTTATTTGGTGCTTTGATGATTTTTTGCTCTTTTTTCCCTTTATATAAAGAAAATACTTCATAATACTTCATGATTTTGCCACCCTTATTATTTCATCAAGTGTCGTTATGCCTCTTGCTGCTCTGAGAATTCCATCGTGAAACATATCTGAAAATCCTTCGCTTAAAGCTATCTCATGTATCTCTTTCTTACTCGCACCTTGCGCTATAAGACTAGATATTTTTTCAGAAATTGGTAATATTTCAGAAAGCATTTCACGACCTAAATACCCAGTTTGTGCACATTTGTCACAACCAATTTGTTTGTAAAACTGATAGGATTCTGGTAAATGCTGTTCAATGCTAGTTAGCATATTTTCAGGAAGTGTGATTTTGCTTTTACAATGTGGACAAAGTTTTCGCACTAGCCTTTGCGCCTCGATAGCTACAAGCGATCCACTTACCAAATAAGGCTCAATACCCATATCCATAACACGATTAATAGCACTGATGGAGTCGTTTGTGTGAAGTGTTGAAAAAACAAGGTGACCTGTAAGCGCAGCTTGAATAGCTATCCGTAGCGTCTCTTGATCTCTTACTTCACCTATCATTATGATATCTGGATCTTGTCTGAGAATAGATCGCAAAGCTGCCGCAAAAGTAAGATTTGCTTTTTCATTAACTTGTGTTTGCTGGGTAAGATTGAGCTGATACTCTACTGGATCTTCTACGGTAATGATCTTTGTTTGCACACTTTTTATAGCATTGAGTGCCGCATAAAGTGTTGTTGTTTTACCACTTCCAGTAGGTCCCGTAACAAATATAATTCCATAAGGTGCGTGCATTGCATGTTGGAATTTTTCAAAATTATTTTCATGCATTCCAAGCTCTTCAAGTCGAATCATCACTTTGGATTTATCAAGTATCCTGATAACTATAGACTCACCAAATAAAATAGGTAAAGTAGATATACGAAAGTCGTACTCTCTACCTAAAATAGTTGCTGAAAATCTTCCATCTTGTGGCTTTCTTTTTTCTGCAATATCCATATTTGAAAGGAGTTTTAGTCGTGATCCAAGTGGCGGATAGATATCTTTATCAAATAAGAAACTTTCATTAAGCATCCCATCAATTCTTGTCCTCACGACACAATTGTTTTCACTTGGTTCTATATGAATGTCGCTTGCTCTTGAGAGAATTGCTGTTTTAAGAATGATCTCTATAAGCTTTAAAATACCTGATGATTCTTGTGGATTTTCAGCTGCATTCGAACTGATTTCTTTTCTAATTTCAGCTATAAGACCCTTGATGCTCTCACCAAGTTCAATTTTGTTGAGGTATTTATCAATTTGCATTGGTTCACACAGTACAACTTTAACAAGCTTTCTCGGAAATATCCGCTGAACACCCTCTTGAATATTCATATCAATTGGATCTTTAAATGCAACAAAGACATTGATCTCATCTTCTTTAACTGGTAAGGCGTTAAATTTTTTGAGTTGATTGAAGCTTACTTTGGAAGCAATTTTATAATCAATATCAAAAGAATCAAGATCCATAAATTCAACTTTGAGATTCTTAGCAAGCGCTTTGAGAAAAATTTCTATATCTATTGCAAAATTTTCATTGACAGCTTCAATATTTACATAGCCTTTTTTATAAAATTCTATAACAAGAAGAAGTAAATCTTGGTTGCTAAAAAGTCCATTATGAACGAGTAGACCGCCTAGATTCATTTTAGAAGTTTTTAACTCCTGTGAAATCTGTTTGGCACTATTTTCATCAATTATGCGATTTTCTTTGAGATAAAAAAGAAGCGTATCTGTGGAATCACTCATTTACCAATATGTCCTTACCTTTATAATCTGACCATCTTTATAAGTTCTAATAAACATTTTTTTTACTTTTTGATGTTCTTCGGCTGAGAGTTTATAGGAGATAGAAGAATCAAGTTCATCCATAAACCAATAAGCTCCATCACTAAAATTATAATTTCCATTAACAAATTTTTGAAAAATTTTTGAAAGTATATACTCTGTCTTAGGAAGAGTGACATATGAGATATCGACATCATCAATCAATGCGTGATACAATAATTTTTTTTCATATAAAATAGTTGCAAAATAGGATGCATTTTCTCTGCCCTCAGGCGTGTTGTAGAGTTTTATGATCGGTAGTACTAGTCTGTTTATCATATCCGCTTCAAGACATGAGTGTGCATACATACTTAAAAACTCTTCATTATCACTAAAATTATTGTAAATTTCGCCACTTTTTAAACAGGCTTTTTCATAATTATTTTGATTGTAATACTCTTTAATTTTATCAAGTTCAGTTGCTAAAAGTAAAAAAGGAAAAAAGAAAAATATAAAAATTTTATACATCATGGGGTTACTCCGTTTTTTAACTCTTTTAAAAGGTCTTTCAATCTAGAAGAGCTATTTTTATTTAAAAAAACTTCAATTGCGATAATAGCGTCTTTTGTTTGCCCTAATTTTGCTTTATTTTTAGCAAACCAAAACCAAGTTTTATCATTTTTTGCATCAATTTCATTGGCACGCAAAGACCATTTGAGACTTTCTTCATAATTTTTGGCATTATATAATTCTTCTGCTAACATAATAGCAAAAACAATATTTTCACTAGCATAAAATTTATTTTCCAAATATTGAATTGTATCCAAATCACTCGATTTCATATGGATTACTACTTTGTCGTTAGTCGCTGTTGAGCTGTGTTGCACTTCTTTTGAACTTTCTTGCAGAGATTCAATTTTTTTTATGATAGCAGTTTGATAAGGTTTATGTAGTTGCAAAGTGCCATTTGAACTAAACATATTATTATTTTTATAATTTTGCAATAATTTAAGATGCCATTTTGGAGTAGTCTTGAGCAACTCTTGCTTTTTTATTGCATCATTTTTATCTATACTCTTATTTGCATCTTCTACATGTAGAGGTTGTGATGGCTGTGCAATTTGCTCAGAAATTTTAGTCTCATTATTTTCTGCACGAGTGCTTGTATGTAGCTTTGTAATATTTATTTCTTGTGGAACTATGTTTCGTGCTTGCTTAGGTTTTTGTAGTGGAGAATTTTTTGTATTGTCTTTTATTATGAAAAAAAATACAAAAAAAAGCAATAAAGCAATACTTACTAATACAATGATAATTTTTGAATTTTGTTTTATCTTGTATTTGAGCCATTTTTGTTCTAGATCTATAATATCTTCAGCGCTAAGCATGGATTTTTCCTGCAGCAATAGCTGCCATTTCTAAATATTTTGCTTTTAATTTTCCACGAACTAGTGAGGGTTTATGTTGTTCATAGTACTCTAAAATTTCAAAAAGTTTAAAGAGAAATTTATTTATAGTTCTTAGATTTCCATCGGTAAATTTTTTAATTTGCTTATAATGACTGTCATGAAAGAGTGCAAGAAAATCAAGTCTATTATGAAAAACCATCTTTTTTTCAATGTAATTTTTAATCTCATGCAAGGAAGAATTTTGTAGCTCTATGCTTTCCCATATTCTTGTTTGAAAATAATCTTTAGCAAGAAGATCTTCTTGTTCTGTTTTGTGGACTGTGAATAAAAATTTATATCTTCTCGAATCTGCCATGAGCCGAATTTTTTCTATGAGATCAGGCGGGTAGAGTTGCGCTTCATCTATGAGTACAGTTACCGATTCTTTAGGATTATCAAATTTTTTGTTTGTTACTGAAAGAAATTCGTCATAACCTCCAAAAATTTCATGCGTTTCGTGAAAAACTTCAAAGTATAAATTTTTAAGAAACTCTTTCTCATCAAAAAAAGGTCGTGGAAAAAAAACTATCTTTTTTTTATTTCTGAAGTCATTGTAAATTTTTTGGAGTAAAAAAGTCTTGCCAGCACCTGGTTTTCCAAAAAAAAGGATAAGTTTCAATGGTTTATCAAGAGCCTGCACAAGTTTTTCATAAGCTTGTGCAGATTTGTCAAGATTCACATAATCAAATACTTCACCATCTACAAAAATTTTTTTAATTTCTGTAAAATTATTGTTCATACACTCTCTTTGAATAGCCAAGTTCTTTAAGTGTTACTTGTGTATTATCATTTGCACCAATAATCCTTGGAGTGATAACAAAAACAAGTTCTTGAGTACTTGAAATGTCTTGAGAATGCCTAAATGCTTGACCTAGAAGTGGTATATCTCCCAAAAGTGGTACTTTTGAATTCTCAACACCATTGCGGTTTGTGATGAGACCTCCCAAAATAATAGTGTTGCCATTTTTTACTTTTACAACAGTAGAGAGTTTTTTCTCAGAAGTATCAGGCGCTATAGTTCTTGTAACTGTTTGTTTTTGATTATCTTCTGCATATTTTAATGAACTCACTGATGGATTGATGCGTAAAACGATTTCACCATTATCAGTGATTTGAGGGGTTATGTTGAGAAGTACACCTACGAAAATTGACTTTACTTCTTCATCTTGTGCCACCTGAGCCCCAGTATCAGAACCATTTGTAGTTGTAATAAGTTTATAGTTTATAGTATCACCGATTGTGATAAGGGCTTGTTGGTTATTGAGTGTGAGAACTTTTGGATTTGAAACAACCCTTGTATCTCCGTTTGTATTGAGGAAATCAATCATGCCAGCCATGCTAAAAACGGCATCATTTACAATAGCTATTTGGTTGTAATCTGTAAAAGCATTCACTAAACCTGAGTTGATTACAGACCTGTCATTGCTATCTGTTATAGAATGTGTTGATCCATCAGCAGCATACTCACTTTTATTGTTAAATTTGGCTGTTGAGTTAAGATATAAATTAAATTTTGACCAATTTATGCCCGTGGATTTGCTTTTAGTTAAATCAACAGAAAGTATGCTAACATCGATAAGCACTTGTTTGTGGAGCCTCTCTTTAAGAGAAGTGAGATATTCCTCAACTCTATCTAGCTGTTTTTTTGTGCCTGTTATAGTTATGAGTCCAGCATTTGGATTAATGATTGGAGCGAGTGCTGTATAGCTTTCAGAGCCTGTGTTGAGCATTGATGTGAGTTCAGTACTCATTGTTGTCCAAAAATCAAATGAGTCATTTGAGGTCACTGTATTTGTCGAACTTGATGCGGAAGTAGTATCTCCTGTAGTTGTTCCTTCAAGTGAAGCATTAAGTACCGCCGTTCCTTGTCTAATCGAAGTTATATAATCAACTCTAAAAGTTTTAGTTTTAATGGCGGTAATTTTTAATATATTTTTATTGTATTCATAAAAAAGATCATTATCGCTGAGTAGAATTTCAAATATATCATCAAGTGATAGATCTTTTATATTTATGCCTTGTAATTCTTTATTTAGAATAGGCCCAGCAACACCATCTTTGATAACGATACTAAAATCACAGCTATCACCAAGTTGTGTGAGTAACTCATTTGATGTTACTTTTTGTGTAGTTTTAATGTTAAATACCTTATATTCACAACTTGTAAGATCAGCCGCTTTTGCATTGGGTGTAAAAAAGAGTATGACACAAAGTGTGGCAAATACTTTTGTACTATTTTGCAGAAAATTTAAAATTATTCGCATCGTTTTTCCTTATGAAGAGTTCTTTATCGCCGCTTGTGCCTGCAAGCAAAACACTAGAAGTTCTTATTTTTTTTATTTTGAATTCATGTATTGCATCACCAAGTTTATACCACGCATCATTTATCTTTGCTTTTTTATCTACGATTGCATAAAGATTATAAATGATTTCAGGAACAATAACAGTGCTTGATCCACCATCTTCATTGATGCTTTGGACTACCATCACAAATGGATTGCCAACTTTTCTGATTTGATTTTCTTCAATTCCTACTCTTTTATCACTTATTTTTGAAAAGAGCATATCGTATTTGCTTACATCAAATTGAATCTTTTCAGCAGCAAATAAGCTTACATGTAAACTAAAAGCTACAATAAGAAAATATATAAATGTTTTCAATATTTCATCCCCCATACTGCTATGTTGATATTTGCTTGTATATTATGCGAACTTTGTAGGTTTATATCATTGATATCGACTACTAGCTGACTCTCTTCTAGCGTATTGATAAATTGCATAATGTCTTGAAAATCGCCAGAAAAAACGACATTTACATTAAGAACTTGCTCAATTTTTTGTAAGTTTGGTTTTGTAAAAGTATTTGCAATGGAGCTTATTTTTATATCATTATTTTTTGCTATGATTGTGATTGAATTTAAGAAGCCAGCCCAATTTTTATCATTGAAAAGTAAATAAGACAGTTCTTTGAGTTTATTGTCCACATAGCCATTTGCAAAAGTTGTCTCTTCAAGCTTTAGCTTTTCATCAATTATCTCTTTTTGAAGTTTCTTTACATAAAATTGCTTGTCCCCGTTCACGCTTATAGAGCGCAGATATGCTTCTTCTTGGTTAACTTTTTTATTTATATCTAGGACAAGTCTTTTTGTATTTTTTAGATTTTTTTCTGTGATAGGAAAGGCATACATGTAAACAACAAGTGCTATAAAGGCGAAAATCATAAAGAAAACCAAAGATACCTCACTGCTCTTTTTTGTGCTTAAGTAGGCATCTATTTTGTCAATTGAGCTCATGATTGTAATCCTATTGTTATTTGACTGAGATATACTTTTTTCTCATCATTTTTTTCAATTTTGTCTGTTGTAATTTTGTAAAGACCTAGCTGTGTGAGATCTTGTATAAACTCTGTGATCTTTTTTTCATCTTTATTTTGTACGAAAAGAACTAAGTCGTTGTTTTTAAAAGTGATTTGTGATACTTTTGCATCATGCTTGTTTAAAATTTCAATCAAAGAGACTATTAATGAGCCTTTCATGGCATATTCTGTTTTTTTCTTGTGAATTTCTGTAATTAATTTATTACGAAATTCGAGCTTTTCAGCTTCTTGATTTAAAATTTTTGTTACTTTATCTTTATCTGCTTTAAGGCTAGCAAGTTGGGTTTTTATTGCATTGTTGCTTTTAGAGAGCTCTTGAAATTTTTGTGTTTGATTGTTTAATTGTAATTGCAAAAATTGCGTATAACCAAATTGATAAGCTGGATATGCAAAAGAGATGATAAAACTAGCAGCAATGACACCTAAAAGCTTTCCAATAGGTCTTTGCGTCAATGGTAGCGGTCTTTTGAAGAGTGAAAAATTGAGTTTATCATCTTTTTCTTCAAGATAAATTTGAGCACTGAGTGCCATGAGGATATGCATCTGATCTACATACCACTCTTTTGAATTGATCGCTATGCTAAAATTGAATTCATGAGATTCAAGCCCTAAATAACTTTTTGCATACTCGTTAATGCCTATAAAGATCCCAATTTCAGACCCTATATAGATTCTATCAATTTGTCCAATATTGTAAGATCTTTTCGCAAAAATAAGAACATCATTGATGTGTAAAAAAAGTTCACCAAAAAGTTGCATAAGATATGATTGGTATTTTGCGTTAGTACTTTTTAAGCCTTCGGTAATCAGTAGATTGTAAAATGTATTTTCATCTATGCGTTCACCAATAAGTTCACAAAATTTTTCTGTAATTTGTGTGAGCGAATAATTGAGTGACTTTGAATAAAGATATTCGCCATTTCCGTAAATTGCTAAAAAAGCATCATTTTTTTGAAAATAGATAAAACAATCTACGCTTTCATTGCTTATGATAGCCTTTTTATATAAGGATGCAAGTGAAAACGGTGCTGTTGTGACAAAATCAATATATCGAGTATTTTTTGTGATGTTGCTGAATTGATTCTCAAGTAGTGCTACATCAATAACAAAAATATTAAAACTTTGATTTTTTGTATCATTTGTTTCAATTGGATTAAAAGTGATTTTATAATTTATTGAAGAGTCAAGTCCTAATTCCTCGTAAACTTTTATCTCAATAGCGTCTTGAAGATCACTCTCAGGAATATTGCGACTTATTTCAATTATTGTGCTTATAATATCTTTTGTTAAAATATAAGAGATAAAAAAAGATGATTGAGAACTTTTACCTAGAGCATGAGGTAAAATCTCATTTTTTGTGTATTTGTAAGATGCAAGCGAGAGGGGATCAACGCTTATAATATCGGAAAAACTTGTTTTTTTAACTTGTGCTGCCATAGTATCACCTAATTTTTACTCAATATCCGAATAAATTCTTGGTTATTTTAACATATTAATTATAAGTTATAACCAATTTTATTCAAAAAATCTTTATCTTGACTCCAGCCTTGTTTTACAATCACAAAAAGTTTTAGAAAAATTTTCTTATCAAGTAATTTTTCTATAGCTTTTCGAGCTTGAAAACCTATCCTTTGTAAGCTAGCGCCACCATTGCCGATAATTATACCTTTTTGACTCTTTTTGTCAACTACGATAGTAGCATAAATCTTGTCCAAATTCATACTTTCTTCTACTTTGTCTATAATAACATCGGCAAAATAAGGAATTTCTTCACTTGTATTGTCAAAAATTGACTCTCTGATAAACTCTTTGTAAATATCTCGTAGAGTGTCTGTAGTGAGGATATCTGTTTCAAAAAGATGCGGATGATATGGAAGTTCTTTAGCAATTTGCTCTAAAAGGTATGCTCGCGAAAGCCCTTTCTTGATAGATACTGGAATGATAGCTTGAAATTTATCTTGGTATACGCTAAATTCTTCTAATTTTTTAAAGAGTTCTTTTTGGCTTACATTGTCTGTTTTAGTAAGTAGCACGATATGAGGAGTATTTTTTACATTTTTTACTAAAAAATCCTCATAATACTTTAGCTTATCACTGCTAGGTGAGAGAAATAAGATGAGATCACTATCTCCCATTGCTTTCATCGCCTCATCAAGCATAAATTGGTTCAGCAGTCTTTCTTGCTCATGAATGCCAGGAGTGTCAATGAAAATGATTTGTGTATTTTCATGCATAGCTATGAGTTGTGATCTTTTTCGTGTTGCATTTGCTTTATGTGAAACGAGTGCTATCTTCTCATCAATTATCCAATTGAGTAGTGAGCTTTTGCCTGCATTTGGGCGTCCTATGACAGAAACAAAACCAGCTTTTGTCTTGCAATTGTCTTTATTAAATTGGTAATCTTGCATATCTTTCCTTAGAGTATATAGCGACTGCTATCTTCACTTTCTACGATTGCATCGAGCTTCTCATGTACCAAATCTTTGCTTACATGTAACTCTTGTGAAGCAAATTCATCTGCACTGTAACTTATGTCTTCCAATACTTTTTCGATCACAGTATGTAATCTTCTAGCACCTATATCTTCTGTTTTTTCATTAGTTTGTTGTGCAATTTTTGCTATGGATTGAATTGCATCATCATCAAAAATAAGCTTTACGCCTTCTACGCTCATAAGCGCTTCATACTGTTTTAAAAGAGAGTTTTTAGGCTGAGTTAATATCTTATAAAGTATCTCTTCACTCAAAGAACTGAGTTCTACTCGAAGCGGAAATCTGCCTTGAAGTTCAGGAATAAGATCACTTGGTTTGCTTAGATGAAACGCACCCGCTGCGATAAAAAGGATGTGATCTGTTTTAACAATACCATATTTTGTGTTTACATCACTGCCCTCAACGATCGGCAAAAGATCTCTTTGAACACCTTCTTTGCTAGGGTCACTGTGTCCTCTATTGGTTGCACTTACGGCTATTTTATCTATCTCATCTATAAAAATAATGCCACCATTTTGTGCTCTATCGAGTGCTTCTGCTTTGATGCTTTCAAAATCCAAAAGTTTTTCACTCACCTCGTTTCTAAGTGCTTCTTTTGCATCTTTGATCTTGAGTTCTTTTTTAATATTTTGCTTGTTAGAACCTAAAATTTTTATAAATGATTCTTGCACTTTGATCATCTCTGGAGGCAAATTTGAATCTTGGATTTCTGAAGTGCTGCTGAGTTCTATTTCGATGCTGAGCTCATTGAGTTCACCATCTGTGAGTTTTTGTTTCATGCGTTCAAAACTTCTCGCATAATCCTCTTTTTTTTCTTCACTTGCTCCTTTTGGCAATGGCGGCAAGAGTTTTTCAATAATAGTTTTTTCTATCTGATCATCGATTATGCTTGCATTTTTCTCTTTGTGTTCATGTTTTACAAGATTTACAGAAGCCATAACAAGATCTCGAACCATTGATTCTACATCCCTGCCTACAAAGCCTACTTCTGTGTATTTGCTCGCTTCTACTTTAATGAGCGGTAATCCCATCATTTTGGCGAGTCTTCTGGCAATCTCTGTTTTTCCAACACCGGTTGAGCCAATCATGAGGATATTTTTTGGCATAATCTCTTCTTGCATTTCGCCATCTAGTTGCAATCGTCTGTATCTATTTCGCAAAGCTATAGCGATCGCTTTTTTTGCTTCAAATTGCCCGATGATGTACTCATCAAGATAGCTAACTATTTTTTTTGGAGTTAAATTCATATTCGTATCAATCCTCTAAGACAAAAGTTTTAATATTTGCATTGGTATATATGCAAAGTTCAGATGCGATAAGAAGTGATTCTTTAACGAGCGTTTCTTCTTCTAAATTCGCGTGTCTAAAAAGCGCTCTAGCGGCTGATAATGCAAAGTTTCCACCACTTCCGATAGCTGCTATTTTTCCATCTTCTGGCTCAACCACATCACCTGTTCCACTAAGGATAAAAAGATGTTCTTGGTTTAAAACAAGCATCATAGCCTCTAAGCGTCTGAGCATTTTATCTTTTCGCCACTCTTTTGAAAATTCTATGACTGATTTGAAAAGATCACCTTTTTTTTGTTCAAGTATTCCCTCAAACATATCAAATAGATTAAATGCATCAGCAGTGCTTCCGGCAAATCCTGCTAAAATCTTTCCGTGGTAGAGTTTGCGGATTTTTGTAGCATTGCCCTTGAGGATAGAAGTGCCAAAAGTTACTTGCCCATCTCCGCCGATAACCGCTTTGTTTGCACCTTTGTAAGCAAGTATGGTTGTGGCTTCAAACATATCTACTCTCCGATGATTTCAAGTTTGAGTGGCGCGTGGATACCATGACCTAATTTGAGTGTGATTTCAAATAATCCTGTAGTTTTGATAACATTATCAATCTCAACAGTCCTCTTATCTATTTCAATATTTTTTTGCTCAAGCAGTTCATGTGCGATCTCATCTTTAGTCACAGCACCAAAAAGGCTTCCATTTGCTCCTAATTTTCGCTTGATAACAAGGGTGATTGTAGCAAGTTGTGCCTCGATAGACTTGAGGTTTTCTATGAGTGCGATCTCATCAGCAGCTTTTTTTCGCTCACCAGATTCGTGTTTTTTGATCACTTCATGCGTTGCAAGAAGTGCAAAACCTTTGCCTATGAGAAAATTTTGTCCATAGCCATCCTTAACCTCGTGAATTTCACCTTTTTTTCCTAAATTTTTTACATCTTTGAGTAATAAAACTTTCATTTTTTTCCTTTTTTAGTTATTTGGTAATGGGGCATTTTGCACTATTTTGCCGCTATATCCTACGATACCTTGGCTAAGATGCCCGATCTTTTTAAAGCCCATTTTTTTAAGAAGTTCCAATACATAAGAAGTTCTGCTACCTGTGCGACAATAGATCAAGACGCATTTATCTTTATACTCTTCAAGCTTTTGCATGTATTTGCCAAAATTACTAGTAGGCATCAGTAGGTCCGCACCAACTATACTCGCTTGTGTATATTCAAAAATTTCACGAATATCTATGAGTACAAAATCAAGCAGTCCTTTGCTTCTACATGTAAGGAATTTTTGTAACGCCTCATCACTCACTTGCATATTGTGAGAGCATTGTTCTAACAGTTTTTCGCATGGCATGACTATCTGCCTTGTGCTTTTTTATTTTTGCCGCTAATGATGAAGCGAAGTGCATTGAGTTTGATAAAACCCTCAGCATCTTTTTGGTTATATACTTCATCTTCTTCAAATGTACAAAACGCTTCATTAAAAAGATTATTTGTTTTTGAATCTCTTCCAACAACTGTGATATTGCCTTTGTAGAGTTTAAGTTTTACAGTTCCATTGACGCTTTCTTGAGATTTATCGATAGCTGCTTGCATCATTTCGCGTTCTGGTGCAAACCAAAAACCATTATAGATTGTTGATGCATATCTTGGGATGAGGCTATCTTTAAAATGTGCCGCTTCTCTGTCAAGTGTGATGCTCTCAATTGCACGGTGTGCTTTGAGCATAATACTGCCGCCTGGTGTTTCATAGCATCCTCGACTTTTCATGCCCACAAAACGATTTTCTACAATATCGATGCGACCGATGCCGTGTTTGCAGCCAAGTTCATTGAGTCTTGTAAGCATAGAAGCTGGGGAAAGAGTCTCACCGTTGAGTGCTATCGGATCGCCATTTTTGTACTCTAACTCTATATATTCAGGTATATCAGGTGCATTTTGCGGACTAGTTGTCCATCGCCACATATCTTCATCAGGTTCAGCATTTGGATCTTCAAGCACTAAACCCTCATAAGAGATATGCAATAAGTTTGCATCCATAGAATATGGGGATTTGCCGGGTTTTTTTTCTATGTTGATGCCATTTTTTACAGCGTATGCGAGTAGTTTTTCTCTTGAATTGAGATCCCACTCTCTCCATGGAGCGATGATAGTCAAATCGGCATTTATAGCAAGGTAGCCTATCTCAAATCTTACTTGGTCATTTCCTTTTCCAGTAGCCCCATGACTTACTGCGTCTGCGCCTGTGAGTGCTGCGATTTGGGCTTGTCTTTTTGCGATAAGTGGACGAGCGATAGAGGTTCCTAAGAGGTATTCGCCCTCATAAATTGCATTGGCTCTAAACATGGGAAAAACGAAATCTTTCACAAATTCCTCTTTGAGATCTTCGATAAAAATATTTTCAGGTTTGATACCAAGTTCTATCGCTTTTTTGCGAGCTGGTTCTAATTCTTCGCCTTGACCAATATCGGCTGTAAAAGTTACTACTTCGCAATGGTACTCATCTTGTAACCATTTTAAAATGATGCTTGTATCTAAGCCACCAGAATATGCTAAAACAACTTTTTTTACATTTTTTTTCATTAACGCATCCTCTAAATTTTATAAAATTTGTTGATTTTATCCAAAATAAGTGTAAATTTTGCTTACATCTGATGTTACCCACTAAAACGAACTCGTCTGTTTTAGTTGTAGGGACAAATGTCCCTACAGTCCCCTATTTACAAAAGTGCGTAAGGTCAGTTACATGTAGGGATACGGCAAAAAGTGTTCCATAAAAAGCATCCTTTAAATATCTTTTGATAAAATTACCCACAAGTTATAAATTGACCTTACGCACTTTTATCCTTGCCGCCTAAATAGACGCGTGGTTTTAGATGTGTAACATTAGTTATAAAGGAAAATATGTATGCGAGTTGATAAATTTTTAAATACAGTCAATATTACAAAACGAAGAGCAGTTTCTGAAGATATGTGTAAAAATGGTGTTGTGAGCATCAATGGCAAAGTTGCTAAAGGTGCAAAAGATGTAAAAGTCGGTGATGTAATTGAGATTTGCTACTTGCAAAAAACAGTGCAGTATACTGTCTTGCAAATTCCACAAACAAAAAGTATCTCAAAATCTTTGCAAAATGAATATATAAAGGAGTTATAGGTATGAGTTATGAAGCAACAAAAAAAACATTTGAAGCGCTTTTTAATCAAGAGATGAGTGACGCAGCGATGCGTGAATTTTTGGTTTCCATGCCACTTGATGAGAGTACGCAAGTTACAGATCTAGCTGCAGCTGCTGATGTGATGCGTTCACATGCTTTGCCCTTACATGTACGCGATGGTTTGCGTGAAAAATTACTCGATGTTGTGGGAACTGGTGGCGATAAAATAGGCAGTTTCAATATCTCTTCAACTGTTGCGATGCTTTGCTGTGCGGCTGGAAGTTTTGTGGCAAAACACGGAAGTCGTTCTGTAACTTCAAAATCTGGTAGTGCTGATATGTTTGAAGCACTTGGCGTGCGACTTGATTTGAGTATTGAAAATTCTATAAAGCTTTTAGAGGAAACGGGATTTACTTTTATGTTTGCAGCCAACCACCATCTAGCAATGCGTTTCATTATGCCTGTGCGAAAATCTATCCCAAATAAAACTATCTTCAATATATTAGGGCCACTTACAAATCCAGCGGGTGTGCAAAAAACTATGCTTGGAGTTTTTCACAAATCATTTGTTCCAAAAATTGCAGCAGCATTGCGGATAAATGGAGCTACTAGTGCGATGATTGTAAGTTCCAAAGAAAATATGGATGAGATTAGTATCAGTGATATCACGCATGCTGCAAGATTGCATGGCGGTGTAGTGGAAGAATTTGAGATCGATCCGCAAGTTTTTGGAATCAAAAAAGCACCGCTTGAAGCTATCATTGGAGGAGATGGTGTGCGTAACGCCGCACTTGTGAGTGATATATTTCATGCAAAAGCTAGCGATGCACAAAGAGATATTGTGCTTATCAATGCAGCGGGGGCGTTGATAGTTGATGGACTAGCACGAGATTTTCAAGATGGATTAGAAATCGCAAGAGATACCATCAAAAGTGGTAAGGCGTGGAAAAAAGTACAAGAGATTATCAAGGTCTCAAGCACATTATGAAAAAAATACTCTCCCTCGAAGAATTACCACCGTTTTGCAAAGAGATTCATTCTATGCTCGGAGGTAGTGGTATCGTGTTATTGCAAGGAACACTTGCTAGTGGCAAGACATCTTTTGTACAAGCATTTACGAAATCTATTGGTTTACATGTAAGGCCAAATTCTCCTACATTTTCACTGATGTGTGAATATGCAGATACGCTCAAACATTACGATATTTATCAAAAAGGTTTGCAAGGTTTTATCCAAAGTGGTTTGCTTGAGGTTTTGGCGGAGCCAAAATACCATTTTATCGAGTGGGCAGAAGTTGATTTTGAGAAGATGTTGCAACAATTAGGGTTTGATTTTCTTGTTATAAAGATAACAACATGTGGTGAAAAAAGATCTTATGAGGTTAAAAAATGCACAAATTAAAAGTTGATAAATTACAAAAAAATATCAAAAAAACAAAAATTATTGATGAAATTTCACTGGAGCTTAAGAGTGCTGAAATAGTTGGTTTGCTAGGTCCAAATGGGGCTGGAAAAACAACAACTTTTTATATGATTTGCGGTCTTATTCCTCCAAGCAGTGGCGAGATTTATTTGGATAATCAAAACATAACAAAGATGCCCTTGCATGAACGATCAAAGCTTGGTATTGGGTATTTGCCACAAGAATCAAGTATTTTTAAAGATTTGAGTGTAGAGGAAAATCTCATGCTTGCAGCTGAGATTATCTACAGCAAGCAAGAGGAGCGGGAGAAAAGAGTTGAAGAACTTTTAAATCTACTCAATATCGAACCAATTCGCCATAGAAGGGGTTTGAGTCTGAGCGGTGGTGAGCGACGAAGGTGTGAGATAGCAAGGTCTTTGGTGACTAAACCAAAATTTTTATTGCTCGATGAACCTTTTGCTGGAGTTGATCCAATTGCTGTGGCAGATATCCAAAATATCATCCGTAATCTTGTGGAGCTTGGCATTGGAATTTTGATTACAGATCATAATGTGCGAGAAACTTTGGATATTTGTGATCGGGCGTATGTCATCAAAGATGGCGCACTTTTAGCAAGCGGAGATAGCCAAAGCGTGGCAAGAGATAAACTTGTTCGTACCTATTATTTAGGCGAAGATTTTAAACTCTAAATCATGAAATTACGCACACGCCAAACACAAACACAAAAACTCTCTTCAGTACTGCGAGGATGGTTGCCTATATTGCAGTCGCAACTTGATTCTTTAACTGAAGCACTTGAGCCTTTTGTGCAGGCAAACCCTTTTATAGAAGTTCGAAAAGGGCATGAGCGGAACGATTATGCACTACAAAAGAAAAATTTCTTTACAGAACTTTCTAAAAACTCCATTTCAAGTATAATTGAAGCATTAAGTATTCAAAAAAAATCATTATATGAAACACTTTTTGAGCAAATAGGTTCGCCACTTTTTCCTACGAAAAAATCTCAAGATATAGCCTATGAAATTATAGAAAATATCAACGATGAGGGGTATTTTGATGATGAAGCACTCCTACATGTAGCTCAAAAATTGCAAATAGACGCCCAAAGCGTGGATAAAATTCGTGCTCGTTTTGCATATATTGATCCAATTGGAGTTGGTGCACGCGATTTTAAGGAAGCATTTTTATTCCAACTTCATGATATGGATATAGAAGATTCTTTGCATTGTTTTGTGCAAGTGTTGATTAAAGATTTTGAAAATATAGAAAACTACAGTGAAAATCCGCTTTTTCAAGATGCTCTTTGTGTTATCAAAAAATTTAAAAATCCACCCGCCTTGGAGTATTTTGCTGATGAGGTGCAAGTTATTCCTGATTTGTTTGTGTATGAGCATGCTGGAAATATTGAAGTTGCCATCAATGATGCTTTTTATCCAGATATAATCATCGATACAGAGGGGCTTGATGAAAAATCAGAGTATATAAGTGAGAAAATAAAAGATGCAAAAGATCTTATAGACGCCCTTGAAATGCGAAAAGCTACACTTTATAAGATAGGTTTAATGATCGTTGAATACCAGTATGATTTCTTTTTGGGAAGAGCGATAAAGCCTATGAAACTCAAAGATTTAGCAGATGAGTTAAAACGCAATCCCTCCACCATCTCGCGAGCAATTAGCGGTAAATATCTCTCGTGTTCTAGGGGTGTTATAGCACTCAAAGTGTTCTTTGCAACTGCTGTTGATGAGGATATTTCAAATAGTGCCATCAAAGATTTTATGTGTGAATTGATAAAACATGAGGATCCAAAAAAACCTTTGAGTGATGTGCAGATACTTGAGCTTATCGAGGAAAAATTTCACATCAAGATGGTAAGACGAACGATTACAAAGTACAGAAAACAGTTCAATATAGCAGGATCAAGTGAGAGAAAAAAACTCTATTTTCTCAAAAGTATTTAGCAATCTTTATGCACTTTTTTGGTGTTCAAAGTGGATTTTGATCATCTCATAAGCGTTTTGAATGAGTTCAAATTTTTCTCTATATTGATTTGCCATCACACCATCTTGGAAATTATTGGTATCTGGATGGTACTGTTTGGCGAGTTTGAGGTATTGTTTGCGAATGGTGGTAAAACTCTCATCAATTCGACAACCCAAAACTTCATAATATTCTTGTAAAAGCCCCAAAATCCCACCAAACGGCTTTGACCTTCTTATCTTTTGCGTTAAAACTTCTTTAAAAATTATTATTTGTTGTGCATCGTATATGAAAGTAACAAAGCAGCCAAGTAGTTCAGATTGGCTCAAAAGTTGCTCAAGAAGTTGCGCTGTTTTAAGTGAATTTGGATAGATACTTACTGTGTGATCTCGCAATTTGTATTTGATGAGGTGATCTTTAAAATAATTTTTGAGATATGCTACCATGAGGGAATTTTTTGATCCAATATCTAGAATAATGGCGTAATTATCTTCTATAATTACGCGGATATTAAGTTGCTGCAAAATTTGATTTGATTGCAAAAGCGATATCTTGATGGTTTTATCTATAGAATTTCTGATCTCTTTACACATTTTCTTAAAATTGCGTGGATGTTTTTTTGCATATATTTTAGAGACAAGATTGAGAAAATATCGTCTTTGCACGCTTTCATCTTCTTGTTTAAAAACTATTGTTTTGTTCTTTCTGCCGATCTTTTTTGTAAAATTTTTTTCGGTGAGATTTTGCAAATAGTAGTATGTTTTGGTGTCTTCACTGATACTAATGGAGATCATATCATGAGAAAATGAAACTTGCATCTTTTTGCCTCCAAAATTTTAACTTTTAAAGCAATTTTTATTCCAAAGTTTACATGTAAGAATAAATTTTTCACTGATGTTACGCACTAAAACGAACTTGTGCGTTTTAGTGGCAGTGACAAATGTCCCTACAACCCCCTAAAGCTATGAAAAGGGTACTTTTCGAGAAGCTGTATTATTGTCTATCTGCTATAATTCACAAAATAAATCATAAAAAAGGTTTTAATTGTGGATATTTTCTTAAAAACAGTTGGAGCAATCAATGATGAAACAAGGGTGAAGATTCTTCGTTTTATATCTGAGAAAGAAAAAGTGTGCGTTTGTGATGTAGAGAGTGCTTTTGATATGATCCAATCACGCATCTCAAGACACCTCAAGATCCTCAAAGATGGTGGTTTTCTGAGAGTTGAACGAGAGGGAAAGTGGGCGTATTATAGCATTAAAACGCCACTTGATGTTTTTCGTTTAGAAGTTTTACAAGAGATCAAAACACTTGATATTCAAATTCCAAAATTTACACATCGATGTATCGTGTGAGCAAAAATATGCTCAAGTTGCGTATTGAGCGTCGATGATGTGAATGCTTTTTTACAAAAAACTGTCTTTCAGCTTTTTTTCGATATAATCCAGCCTTTTTAAAAAATGATATAAAGATGTTGGAGAAAAATGGTTAAGAGATATTTTAAAAAAGATGAATGGTTTGGTAGTATAAAAAATGACGCACTAGCTGGTGTTGTGGTAGCATTAGCACTCATTCCTGAGGCTATTGCATTTTCTATTATCGTAGGAGTTGATCCAAAAGTTGGGCTGTATGCCTCTTTTTGTATCTCCGTAGTAATCGCTTTTGTCGGCGGAAGAGTTGCTATGGTAAGTGCTGCCACAGGTGCTATGGCTCTTTTGATGGTTACTTTAGTAAAAGATTATGGGCTTGAATATCTCTTTGCTACAACGATTTTAACGGGTATTTTGCAAATGATTGCAGGATATTTTAAGCTGGGTAGATTTATGAGTTTTGTACCCCGTGCGGTTGTTGTTGGTTTTGTCAATGCTTTGGCGATTCTCATCTTTAGTGCACAATTACCTGAACTTACAAATGTAACTTGGCATGTGTATGCACTGACTCTCGGCGGACTCGGCATCATCTATCTTTTTCCTTATGTTCCAAAGATAGGTAAGCTTTTGCCATCGCCTCTCATCACTATCATTGTTATAACGCTTATTGTTTTTTTGCTAGATATAGATGTAAGAACTGTCGGTGATATGGGAAAACTTCCTGATACACTGCCTATATTTTTGCTTCCCAATATTCCTTTAAACTTTGAAACTTTGATGATTATATTGCCTTATGCGGTTTCGTTAGCGATGGTAGGACTTTTGGAATCCTTGATGACCGCTACAATTATTGATGATTTAACCGATACCTCAAGTGACAAAAATATAGAATGCAAAGGGCAGGGTATTGCAAATATTGCTTCTGGTTTTATGGGCGGGATGGCTGGCTGTGCGATGATAGGACAATCTGTAATCAACATCAAATCAGGCGGTCGAACAAGGCTTTCAACACTTTTTGCGGGCATTTTTCTTTTGCTTATGGTTGTTTTTCTCTCAGATGCGCTTGTGGCTATTCCGATGGCAGCACTTGTTTCTGTGATGATTATGGTTTCTATCGGTACTTTTGATTGGGGCAGTATCAAGAAGCTTAAAACTTTGCCACTCTCTACAAATCTCGTTATGCTCACCACTGTGATAGTTACAGTCTACACCCACAATTTAGCACATGGTGTTTTTTCAGGTGTCCTTTTGGCTTCACTCTTTTTTGCAAACAAGATTTCACACTTTATGTACTGCGAAATGCAATACGATAATAATGCCACGGTAAAAACATACAAATTTATAGGACAAGTTTTCTTTAATAGTGCAGATAAGTTTTACGCACAGTTTGATTTTAAAGAAGTTTTAGATAAAGTGATTATCGATTTGACGAGGGCGCATTTTTGGGATATATCTGCTGTTTATGCCCTTGATAAAGCGGTTATAAAACTCAGAAGAGTTGGCTGTGAAGTTGAAATTATTGGTCGAAATGAAGCAAGCACAACTATCATAGATAGATTTGGGGTTCATGATAAACCTGAACTCATTGAAAAAGTCATGGGAGGACATTAGAATGGATCAAAAAATATTAGTATGTTTGGATGGATCAAAGCTTTCAAAAGCAGTTTGTGATTATGGTATCTTTATCTCAAAAACTCTGGATTTGCCACTTGTTCTCTTACATGTAGTAGAACATTCGCACATACCATCAAAGCTAAATCTTTCAGGAAATCTCAGCCTTGGCATTCGTGATGATTTACTTGAAGAGTTTGTGAGCGAAGAGATGAGCGAGAGTAAAAAACTTATCCAAAAAGGAAAAGCTATTTTACAAGAATTTGCTGTATATGCAAAAGAAAATGGCGTACAAAAATGTGAAATTCTTCAGCGACACGGTGCTTTAGAAGATACGCTAGATGCATTAGCAGATACTATCAAGTTGGGCATTATTGGACTGAGGGGTGAAGAACAAAATGAGATTGGAAGTAATGTCGAAGAGCTTATTAGAAATCTAGGCATTCCTATGTTGCTTGTTAATAATGATTTTATACCTATAAAATCCATTCTCATTGCCTATGATGGGAGTGAATTTGCCATAAAAGCGCTCAATGCAATCGCTAAAAATCCTCTTTTTCCAGAAAATGTAAAACGCTTTGTGGTCAATGCAAATGCTGATGCACATGCATCTGCAAAATTACTCTTTGAGGCGAAAAAACTTTTTGATCAGAAAAACTTAGAACTCACTACGCAAGTACTTAGCGGTGATCCTGTACAGAGTATTTTAGATTTTAGTGAAAAAAATAATATAGATATCATTGCTATGGGAGCATACAGTCACAACCGACTAAAAACGAAATTTTTTGGTAGTTTTACTACAAAAATATTTTTAAAATCCCCTAAGCCTTTGTTACTTTTTAGATAGGTTTGTGATGGATCAATCAATCAAAGATGAGATCAGCGCCATCATAGAAACAGAGATTATAAATCTACAAAGAAACATCACTGTATTAGAAGAAAAATCTCAGCCTGTTGTACCTGATATTTCACTAGGAAGACTTACAAGACAAGAGGCAAGACAAGAGCAAGAACTCAGTAAAAAATTGCTTGAAGATGCAAGATCAAGACTCAAAAGACTCAACTTTGCAAAAAGTAAAGTTGCAAGTGCGGGGTATGGTTATTGTGAACTTTGCGATGAGGCTATTGATATAGAAAGACTCAAAATTATGCCGGAAAGTACTTTTTGCTTAGAGTGCTTAAATCAAAAATAAGCACTTATTTTATCTTAAAATGAGTTAGCTGTTTTTTGAGTGTATTTCTAGCGATTTGCAAGGCAGCTGCGAGTTGACTTATATTTGGGCATAACTTAAAACAAGTTGATAAAAAGATGGCATCAAATTTAGCTTTCATCTCTCCCGCTTGCATTATGTCATTTTGGAGGAGCAAAGTTTTTATGATTTTCTGAAGTTTCTCATCTGTATTATTTGTGTTATCTAAAGAGTTTAAACGCATATCTTCTTTTGTTAAAATAGTATCTCTTGCATTGAGACATGCACTATAGATAACATTGCGAAGTTCTCTTATATTTCCCTCCCATGGTTGCTTTTTTATAGCATTGCATGCCTCTCTAGAAATGCCTGTGATTTTTGTCTGTAACTCTTTGTTTGCTTTGTTTATAAAATATTCACACAAAATTGGAATATCTTGTATGCGTTGTGCGAGTGTGGGCATGGTGATGGAGAGTATGGAAAGTCTAAAATACAAATCCTCTCTAAAAGCCCCTGATCTACTTTTTTCTTTGAGATCTACATTTGTAGCTGAGATGATTCGACCTTCAAATCCAATCTCTTTGTTACCACCAACTCTGCGAAACTGTTTTGTTTCTAAAAAACGCAATAATTTACTTTGGAGTTGACTATCAAGCTCACCTATCTCGTCTAAAAAGAGTGTGCCACCTTTTGCTTGTTCAGCGTAGCCTATGTGCTGTTTTTCTGCACTTGTAAAAGATCCTTTTTCATGTCCAAAAAGCTGGCTTTCAAAAAGTTCTTTTGGTATGGAAGCACAGTTGATCGCTATAAAAGGCTCATTGGGCCTATCAGAATTTTTATGGATAAGACTTGCTATGAGCTCCTTGCCTGTACCTGTTTGTCCATAAATTAAGACAGCTAGGTTATTATTTGCAGCAATGCCAATCTTGTGGTAAATCTCTTTCATTGTTTCAAACGAACCTACAAACTCATTTTTTTGTTCTACATGTAAGCCAACACTAAGAACTTCTTTTTGGCTTGGAACAGTGACAAATTTATTTACTATCTCCATCAACTGTGATTCATCAAACGGTTTTTGCAAGATATCTTTGATGCCAATTTTTGAGGCTTCTATCATATTTTCAGGCGTTGTATAAGCTGTCATGAGAATGATAGGCAGATTTAAACCCTTTTTTTTAAATGACTTGATGAGATCTATGCCCGTGAGTGTATCGGTAAGCATCACATCTACAATAAGTAAGTCTATGTTTTGTTCCTCGATAGAGTTTGTTATATCAAATTCTAAGCCAGTAAATTGTACTGTTTTGTGATTATGGCGTTGAAGAATTTTTGACAGTGAGTAACGGATGTCTTGTTGATCGTCTATGATCGCTATTTTCATTTTTTTTCTCTCAAAGGTATGTAAAGATAAAATGTTGTTATCTCATTTTCACTGATGAATTCAATATATCCACCACCAAGATAAATAATTTTGTATATACTAAAAAGCCCCAGATCTGAACCATCTTTTTTGGTTGTAAAAAATGGTTTAAAAAGATTTTCTTTTGTTCTAGTATCCATGTTCATACCATGATTTTGAACACTTAAAAGAGACAGATTTTGATCATATTGTCCCCATCGCAACTCTATGATGCTGTGTTTATATGATGCATCTATGGCATTGTTTAAAAGATTGATGAGGATAAGTTCTATCGCTTTTGGGTTGAGTTTCGCCATAAAATTATCTTGTATAAAGGTTTTGATTTGGAGTTTTTTTTCAGTGCATTTCGGACGCAAAAGCGCAACACTTTCTTTTACAAAAATGCTTACATGTAAGGGTTCATCTTTTATTATATCGATAGGTCTGGCGAGTGCTAAAAAGTCCATGACTTGATGGTCGATACGCATAAGAGCGTTATGAATAAGAGACATATCTTCTTTGTCTGGTGGTGTATCTTTTGGAATGAGTAGTTTAAGTGGCTGCATCAAGTTTTTTATCTCATGAGCAAAAGAAGCACTGATGTTACTTAAAATAGTAAGTGATTGTAAAATATTTGTATTTTTTTCTTCTTTTTCTATAGCTGTACGCATATCTTGCATAAATTTAGTTGTAGAATGAATAAGATCCGTAATCTCATCATTTTCCCAGCCATTGTAGTACATTACATGTGACCATTTTTTCTCAATAATCGCTTGAGCATTATTTGTGAGCAGATCAAGTCTTGCTAAAAGTTTTCCCATAAAGATATTTGCTATCAAAAATGATAGAAGTGCTACGATGATAAATAGTGCCATCTGTATCAAAAAACTCTCTTTGATGAGATCAAAAAAACTTTGTTGCTCTACTTCAAGCACAAAAGAGCCAAATTCAACATCATCTTGTTTAAAAGGAACTACAAAAAGATTTTTAAAATTCGCCATCGTATCATTGATGCGAAACTTTTTTGTATCTGTATGGGCTAGCACTCTGTTTAAATTATCAACAAATCCAGCGCTTTTTATCATCTCACTCGCACTGAGAGTTTTTAAGAATTTGTAGAGTTCCCAATTATCTCTTGCAAGTACAAATTGACCTATAAACGCTTTATTAGAGTTGATATTGGTGCGAATGAGCTCATCGATAAGGATAGCAGAGTTGTTTTTGTGCATATCTATATTTATAAGAATAGAAACTGAAGAGATAGAAAGTACGACAAAAAAGATCAAAACAGCAAGTTTTATGCGAACTGAAAGTGAAAAAATAAAGTATAAAAGCTTGTTGATCATTCAGCATCTTCTATGGTTTTAAGCATATCAGCTACATTGCTATAATCTTGCGTGCTTGGAGTGTCAAATCTATCAAGAGAGAGTTTATTGAGAATTGTTTTGCCATAAGCATCTTCGTGCATATTTAAAAAAGCTTTTTGCAAAGTTTGAAATGTTTTTGATGCGATAGTGCTTCTTGCAACAATAGGAGAGTTTGCATAAGGTCCTAATACTTGTATGACTTTAATCTCTTGAATCGCTTTTGGATATTTTTCTGTAAAACGAGTATAAACAATACTATCCACACTCGCTCCATCAACAAAACCCTCGATTACTGCTTTGATCGATTCGCCATGTTCATAAGTGTATAGAAAAGAGCGAAAAAAGGCTGACATATTTATATCGTTACTCAAGAGAAAATATCTAGGAGCTATTGAACCTGAATTGCTTTGTGGGTCTGTAAATGCAAAAATTGCATCTTTGAAATCAAGTAAAGAGTTATATGGATTAGTTTTTTTTGTGATGATAAAAGAGTAGTATTGATCACTCCCATCTACTATGGGAATAGCTAAAAGTTTTCCTGCGCCTTCTTGTTTTAGTTTTGTATAGCTTGAGTTGCATACATAAGCGATATCAACTCTCTTGTCTTTGATGAAAGTATTCATCTCTTCATAGTTTTTTGAAAAAAGTATTTCTACATCAAAGTCACTTTGTTGCTCAAGGTATTTTTCCCAATCCATAAAATTTTTTAAATCATCCTTAAAAACAGTTCCTGTTAAACCTAAGATAATCTTTTCTTTTGCGCTTGCATTTAAAGAAAGGAAGCACAGCATCAATGTGATGGTCAAAAATTTTACTTTACTGGTCAAATTTTGCATATCAAAAAACATTTTAAACCTTAGATATATGATGAAAAGCCCTTAAATAGGTGCTTTAAAAAGTTGGAACACATATTGTTTAGTTGAAGTATACTTGAAAACAAGTAAAAAAATCATAAAAGGAGTCCGCGATGCATTTATTGTGGGACATAAGGGTCTCTTTAGATCTTTTTTTAGGTGGTTTGGGTGTAGGCGCTTTTTTGGTGGGGGCAGTACTATTTTTCATTGATGCTAGGTTGTACGAAAGTATAATCAAAAAAGCATTTATTATAGCTCCCATCATGGTGATGACGGGATTATTGATGCTTTTAAGTGAACTTGGAAGACCAATGAATGTTATCAAGACAATATATGCAGTTAATCCAACTTCATTTATGTCTATTGGCATCTTTGTACAAAGTGTATTTGTGGCAGTTGCGCTACTTGTTGCATTTTCAACTCTTTCTAAAAAAATCAAAGATATAAACAAAGTGTTAGTTTATATAACAGTATCACTTGCAGGTCTAGTTGGTTTGTATCATGGTTTTTTGCTTACAGGGATATCAATAGAGCCTTGGAATAATGCTCTTCCTGTCATGTTTTTAACTTCTTCTGTCATCGCTGGAAGTTCTTTAGTTTTTTTATTGTCTGTAGATAAAATGGATGAGTTGTTTACTAATTTAAAACTCCCAGTTGTTATCAACCTTGTACTTACTCTTCAATTTGCAGCGGTATTTATATGGGTTTATAACCTTGCACTCACTTCAGCTTCTTCAAGACATATTTATGAAGTGCTTATGAGTGGTTTCGGTATGGAATTTTGGGTGCTGAGCGTTCTTGTTGGTATCGTAATTCCAGCTGGATTATTGACATTTGTTTTGCTTAAACAAGTTTCTTTTAAAGTAGTCGCATTACCGGTATTCGTCATGATGATCGCAGGAAGTTTTTTCTTTAAAAATTTAGTGGTCTATCTTGGCCAAGCTATATAAGGAGTCAAAAATGAGTTTAAATAGAAGAGATTTTATAAAAACAACAGCAGCAACAGCTGCAGTAGCTTCAAGTATGTCTTTTTTTTCTACAGAAGCAGAAGCAAAAATAGGTGAGCTAGCATACGAAGGTGAAGTTGGTAAGTGGATAAGCTCTACTTGTCAGGGTTGTACAAGCTGGTGTCCTATTCAAGGACTTGTTGTTGATGGAAAAGTGATAAAAGTAAGAGGCAATCCAAACTCTCCAGCACAAAGAATTTGTCCACGACCACATCTTGCATTGCAACAAGTATATGATCCAGATCGTGTAAAAACTCCGCTCAAGCGAATTAATCCTGAAAAAGGAAGAGGCATTGATCCTCAATTTGTTCCTATTACTTGGGATGAAGCTATCAATACAATAGCTGAGAAAATTATGAATCTTATAGACACGGGCGAAACACACAAATTTTTATTGATGCGTGGTCGTTATACCTACATGAGAGAGATTATTTATGGAACTTTTCCAAAACTTATCGGTAGCCCGAACAGTATCTCTCACTCAGCTCTTTGTGCAGAAGCAGAAAACTTTGGTCGTTACTATACTGAGGGTCTTTGGGGTTATTCGGATGTAGACTTTGATAATACAAAATACCTTCTCGCTTGGGGTTGGGATGGAATTGCATCAAATCGCCAAACTCCATGGTTTATAAAACAAATGGGCGGTCTTATGGATAGAGCTCGTATTACATGTATCGATCCTAGATTTTCAGCTACAGCAGCTAAAGCAGATAAATGGTTGCCTGTAATTCCTGGCATGGATGGTGCTCTTGCAGTTGCTTTTGCACATATTATCTTGGCTGAGGGCAGATGGAATAAAACATTTGTTGGCAATTTTGAAGATGGCAAAAATTATTTTGTTGCTGGAAGTGAAGTTCCGGCTGAAGTGATGGTTGAAGACAAGCTAGTTCCTGTAGTGTTCAATGAAATTCATACAAATGGTGTTGTAGCATGGTGGAATTTAGAGCTTAAAGATAGAACTCCAGAATGGGCAGAAAAACTTTGTGGCATTAGTGCTGAAGATATCAAAACGGTTGCAAGAGATTTTGCAGCGGCCGGAAGTAGAGCTATATCTTGGGTTAGTCCAGGGGCTGCTATGCAAATCCGTGGAGGTTTTTCATCTATGGCAGGTCATGCGCTTAATGGTCTTGTCGGTTCAGTTGATGCTGAGGGCGGTATCTTGGAGTATTCTTCGGTGCCACATGCACATACTCCTGATGTCAAACCTTACATTGATTCACGATTTAAAAATAGCTTGAAGCAACATAAAATTGATCAAAGAGGAACAAAAGATCTTCCAGCACTCAAAGAAAAAAGTGGTGGTGGCGTTGTGACAAGTCGTGTTGCTAAAGGTGTTCTTGAAGAAAATCCTTATGATATCAAAGTAGCTCTTTCTTATTGGAATAACTTTGTATTCTCATCTATGGGTACAAAAGATTGGGAAAAAGCAATGGCAAAGATTCCATTTTACGCACATATAACCACAAACTTGACCGAGATGAGTATGTTCGCAGATATCGTACTTCCAGCTAAGATGCATATGTTTGAACGGTATGGATATCTTTATACAAAACAAAATTTACAAAGTTATATGTCTATTCATCAACCTATGATCAAACCATACGCAGATGCAAAAACAGATGAGACAGAAGTGCCATTTATGATAGCACAAGCTTTGGCAAAAAAGGGCTTTGATTTGCCTTTGAAATACTACCAAGAAAATTTCAAAGATCCTGAAACTGGCAAAACACCACAAACTCCAGAAGAGTTTGATCTTTACGCTGTGAAGTTTTATACGAAACCTGTTTGGGATGGAAGTAGCAATCAAAAAGGTGATACTATCAATAGCTGGAATGAATTACTAGAAAAAGGTGTTTGGAAAACAAAAAAATTTGTACCAGGCCACAAAATAGACAAGTTTAAAACTGCAACTAAAAAGTTTGAATTTTTTAGTGAAACACTCAAAAAAGCTATGAGTGGACATGCTGAAAAACACAGTATGAGTCTTGATGAGGCATTTGAAGCAGCCAACTATACATGTAGGGGTGAAGTGAGTTTTGTACCACATTATGAGCCACCAGTAAGACATGGCGATGAGGGAACTTATCCGTTTATCGTATTTGATCACAGATCACGACTCAATCGTGAGGGAAGAAGCCAAAATACACCATGGTATTATGATATGCTCGATGTTGATCCAGGCGGTGAATGTAATAAAGATGTTATGAAAATTAACCCACTTGACGGTAAAAAATATGGCTTAAACAATGGCGATAAAATCCGCATAACAACTATGTTTGGTTCTGTTGAGAGTGAAGTAAAACTTTGGGAAGGTGTACGACCAGGAACTTGCGTGAAATGTTATGGTCAAGGTCACTGGGCATATGGACGCGTTGGTAGTGAAAATTTTGGATCAAAACCAAGAGGCTATAATAACAATGAGATCTACTGTTATGACTGGGAACGCCTTAGTGGTTCTAGTCCTCGACACGGTGGTCACACTCGCGCAAAAATCGAAAAGATATAGAGAAAGGATAGATTATGGCAAAAAAATATGGAATGATAATTGACCTACATAAGTGTGTCGGCTGTGGTGCGTGTGATCTTGCTTGCAAGAGTGAAAACAATACACCTATTGGAATAAACTGGGCAAGTCATACAACTGAAACTCATGGCGTGTTTCCAAAAGTTAGTTATGAGCACATCCCAACGCTTTGCAACCATTGTGAAGATGCACCTTGTGTAAGAGTATGTCCAACACTTGCGATGCATTATAATGATGATGGGCTTGTGGTGCATGATCCTAGTATCTGTATCGGATGTAAGAGTTGTATGCTGGCTGATCCTTATGGAGTTATCCATTTTAACATTGTAGATGCGTTTATGGTAGATATCCATGATGATAGTAGTATCGTCAAGGGCGGAACATTTTCTAAAAAAGAATTGAGTGATAAATCAAATGCTCCTTTCCCTAACTTTAATGCAGCTCGTGGGGCTGAGGGTTATGAAGCTATAAGAGGTAAAGGTACTGTTGAAAAATGTACCTTCTGTGATCATCGAGTAAAAGAGGGCTTGGCTCCAGCTTGTGTAGTTGCATGTCCTGCTGATGCAAGAATTTTTGGTGATCTTAATGACGAGAATAGTGAAATCTCAAAAACATTGCTATTATATAAATCAAAAACATTGCTTCCTGAGCGAGGCACCAAGCCAAAAGTGTTTTATGTAAGAAATTACAACTAATATTTTACCCCTCTAACTAGAGGGGTAAAATATTTAACCTTTTTTATAAAGAACACCTGACCTTGCGCACTTTTACAAAAAAGATAAAGTCTGATAAAGATGAAACGAAACAAGCATTTGTAAAATCGAAAGTTGCTAATTTTGAGAACTCTTTTTTTAAAGAGAGTTTTCCGCCCAAATAGATGTTTGATCTAAATGCGGGTCGCCTTGGAGTATTTCAAATGGTTTATAATTGGCTTTATAGTTCAAACTCTCGCAATCCTCTACAAAATACCCCAAATAGATATATGGTAGCTTATTTATTTGTGCGATGAGGATCTGCTGGTAGATCGAAAATCTTCCAAGTGAAAGGTGTGCATAATCTGGATCATAAAAAAAATAGATAGAAGAGATTCCATCTTCGAAAAAATCTATAAGATCGACGCCCACAAGTTTGTTATCTACAAAATACAAAACCTCTTTGCCAAATTCCATAGCACCCGCAACATAAAGCTCATAGTAGCTATTTGCACTGAGATGATAGTGTTTCCACCCTTTTTTAGCTTCCATATGTTTGTGGTATTTTTCATATAGTGCAAGGTGACTTTTGGTAAGTGTTGGTTTTTGGATCAAAAATCTTGTGTTACTATTTTTTCGTATTGTCCTTTTGGCACTTTTTGAAAAACGGTATGCGTACGCTTGTATTCGCAGGCTTAAACATAGGTTGCAAGATGCACAATTTGGTCTTGAATAGTACTCACCAAATCGTCTCCAACCCCTTTCAACTAGGCTTTGGCTTAGATTTGTTGGACAATCTTCAATGAACTTATACTCCATACGCATCTGCCGATCTTTAAGATAAGCACAAGTTGCAGGAAGGGTAGAAAATTCTATGATTCGAGACGGTTTTACAGACATATTAGCTTAGTTTTTTAATCCCAGAAGATTGCATAAACGCCTCAAAATCTACTTTGAGTTTTGCTTCTTTTTTTTGTATATGCTGTGTTTGTTTGACTTCATTGGCTTTTTTTTCATTGAGTGCTAAATCTTTTTTTAAATTTTTTAAATCATCAAAGAGTGCATTTTGCATAAAATTACCTCGCTTTTTTTCACCATTATACCCAAGTAAAATTATTTTTATTTGATATAATGGCTAAAAAAATTTAGGAAAGCGATGAATTGTATTTATTTTGGAATATGTGGGAGTTGTACGCTTTATGATAAAAGTTATGAGGAACAATTAGCATATAAAAAAGAGTCAATAAAAGAGCTTTTTAAAGCTTTGCATGTAAACGATTTTCCAATTTTTCCCTCACCATCAACACATTATAGAAGTAGGGCAGAATTTCGCATCTGGCATGATGGCAGAAAAATTAGTTATGCGATGAGTGTTATGGATAAAAAAAGTGTTGTTTGTATAGAAAACTGCCCAAAAGTTGTCAAATCGATATACAACCTGATGCCAAAACTTAAAACAGCATTGGAGAATAATGAGATTTTAAGTCATAAACTTTTTGCCGTTGAATTTTTAAATGGCACCTCGGGCATTCTTGTATCCTTACTTTATCATAAACAACTTGATGATAATTGGCAAGTAGAAGCGAGTAAATTGTGCCAGACTTTGAGCATAAATATCATAGGTCGTGCCAAAAAACAAAAGAGGGTTATCGGTAGTGATAGCCTTACGCAAAGCTTACATGTAGAAGATAAAGAGTTTGTTTATACCATCACAGAGGGTGGATTTTCTCAACCAAATAATAATGTCAATACACAAATGATTCAGTGGGTTTGTTCACATGTAGGGCATGGTAAAGATTTGTTAGAGCTTTATTGTGGGCATGGTAATTTTACGCTTCCAATGGCTGGAAAATTTAGCAAAGTCCTAGCTACAGAGATCGCCAAATCTTCCATCACTTCTGCACAAAAAAGTGCAAAGCAAGTTGGTATAAACAATATAAATTTTTTGCGAATGAGCGTTGAAGATCTCACAAGTGCGCTCAATGGTGAGCGAGAATTTAATCGCTTGAGAGAAATTGATCTTGATAGTTTTCATTTCTCACATGTACTCGTGGATCCGCCAAGAGCTGGTATTGATGAAAAAAGTCTTACATTTTTAAAACGATTCGATAAGATCATTTATATCTCTTGCAATCCCCAAACACTTAAGCGAGATATCGAGTTTTTAAACTACAAGATAGAAGATTTTGCTCTGTTTGATCAGTTTCCTCATACCTTACATGTAGAAGCCGGTGCGATACTTGCAAAGAAGTTTTAAACTCTGCTGTGCTATAATCGTCGCTTTCAAAGGAGTGAGTCATGCAATGCCCTATGCCTACAATCAACACAAATGATGATAAAAAACTTAAAGAGATATTTGAAAATACACAAAATATTGCCATCGTTGGACTTTCGCCAGATCCAACAAAAGCAAGCCATATCGTAGCGAAGTATCTACAAGAAAAGGGATTTGTTATCTTTCCTGTTTATCCAAAAGAAGAGTTTATTCTTGGGCAAAAAGTGTATCGATCTTTGAGTGAGATACCAAAACGCATCGATATGGTTGATATGTTTCGAAAACCAGCTTTTGGTGATGAGCTTGTATTGGAAGCACAAAAAAGAGGCGACATTAAGTATTTTTGGTTACAACTTGGCATTGTAAATAACGAAGCGTGCCATAAAGCAGAAGAATTTGGAATGGTTGCAGTGCAAAATAAATGTACAAAAATAGAATATCAAAGGTTATTTAGATGATACAACTCAGTGAAATAGTGCAAGCAAAAAGAAGAATTTCAAAGGTAGTAACGCAAACGCCTTTTGCCATAGCGCCAAGTTTAAGCCAAGAAGTAGGTGCAAATATTTATCTTAAAAAAGAAAATCTTCAAATCACAGGTGCTTATAAAATCCGAGGCGCTTACAACAAGATAGCCTCACTAGATGATGCGGCAAGACAGCAAGGTGTCATCGCAGCAAGTGCGGGAAATCATGCACAAGGCGTTGCATATAGTGCCAAAGAATTTGGCATAAAAGCAGTTATCATTATGCCAGAAGCAACGCCACTGCTTAAAGTTACAGGTACTAAAGCTTTGGGTGCAGAAGTGATTTTGCATGGCAATAATTATGATGAAGCCTATGCGTACGCAACCACTTACGCAAAAGAACACAGCCTTACTTTTATCCATCCTTTTGATGATGAAAAAGTGATAGCAGGGCAGGGAACGATCGCTCTTGAGATGCTCGATGAAATCAATGATCTTGATATCGTTATCGTGCCAATTGGTGGTGGTGGACTTATCAGTGGTGTTTCTAGTGCTATAAAACAACTCGATCCAAAGATCAAAGTTATCGGAGTAACTGCAAAAGGTGCTCCTGCGATGTATAACTCTTTTCAAAAAAAAGAAGTTGTAAATTCCAAAAGTGTCCGCACCATAGCTGATGGTATAGCCGTTCGTGATGCAAATCCAAACAATCTTGCTCATATACTTGAATGCGTTGATGAGATAGTGCAAGTTGATGATGAAGAGATAGCTGCTGCTATTTTATTTTTGCTTGAGAGACAAAAAATTCTCGTAGAAGGTGCTGGTGCTGCTGGTGTTGCTGCACTCATGCATGAAAAGTTTGCTTTTAAGAAAAACAGTAAGATTGGCATCATACTTTGCGGTGGCAATATCGATGTGCAAATGCTTTCAATCATTATTGAAAAAGGTTTAATCAAATCACACCGCAAGATGAAGTTACTCATCACACTTATAGATAAACCAGGTGCTTTGATGAAACTTACAGATATTTTAAGAATTGCTAATGCAAATATCATCCAAATAGATTATGATAGAACTTCTACAAAACTTGCCTATGGGGATGCTAAAATTACAATAGTTTTAGAAACAAAAGGGATTAAGCACCAAGAAGAGATCAAAAAACTTTTACAAGAAAATGGCTACGAAATGCAGATAGAGGTTTAATCCCTTTATCTGCTAGGCTTTTTGAAAATCATCAAACAAAAGATCTTTGAGTTCATCTGCTAGTTTTTCACCATCTTGGCATCTTTCTCGTACAAATGTATCAAGGTCGGCAAGAATTGCAAAAAGTTCTGCTTCTATCTCTTTAGCGCTTTTATTTTTTGCTAAGAGCGTTTCGAAAAAGACAAGTTTTCTTAAGAAATCAGCAAGTTCCTCAAGAGATTCTTTTTCATCAAGTGGTTCTAACAAAATGAAGCGAGGATTTTCACTTTCTTTTGCAGAGTCGATATCGTTCTTGATGGTTCGCACCATATTTTGTACTGCGACTGAAAAATTTGCATATTTTTGAAAATCACCCTTTTGAGTGTCTGCTGGAAGCCTATCGGTAAAGTGTTTGATCTGCTTCATAAGGATAAAAGCTATAAAAAGACCCACAAATATAACAAGAATAAATTGATCCATAAAAGCACCTTTTTGTTTTTGAAAAATTATAGCAAAAGAGCCTTAAAGGCTCTTTTTAATGGGAGAGAATCTGTTCTAAGAAAAGTTTAAGTCGATCTGATTCTGGATTTGAGAAAAATTCTTGTGGAGTATTTTCTTCAACGATTTGTCCAGCATCCATAAAGATAATCCTATCAGCTACTTTTTTTGCAAAACCCATTTCATGTGTTACACAAATCATCGTTCTGCCCTCTTGTGCAAGTTCGATCATAACATCCAAAACTTCTGAAACCATCTCTGGATCAAGAGCTGAAGTTGGTTCATCAAAGAGCATAACATTGGGATTTTTGCAAAGACTTCTCGCGATAGCAACTCGTTGCTGTTGTCCGCCTGAGAGTTGATTTGGGTATTTATCGGCTTGATCTGCGATACCGACACGCTCTAAAAATTTCATAGCCGTAGCTACCGCTTCTTTTTTTGGTTTTTTCTTCACCCAAATAGGAGCAAGTGTAAGATTGTCAAGTATGCTTAGATGCGGAAAAAGATTGAAATGCTGAAATACCATCGCAACATCTTCACGGATAGCTTTGATCTTTTTGATATCATCACTCAACTGTACGCCATCAACCACGATAGAGCCTTCTTGAAACTTTTCAAGATAGTTGATACATCGAATAAGCGTAGATTTTCCAGATCCAGAAGGGCCACATACAACTATAATTTCACCCTTTTTTACGCTGAGATTGATATCTTTGAGAACATGAAATTCACCATACCATTTATTTAAATTTTTGATTTCTACTATATTTTCACTCATCTGTTTTCCTATCGTAAATTTGTGTCAAATTGTCTTTCTAGCTTTTGTGAATACCGACTCATGGTAAAACAAAAAGCCCAGAAAATAAAAGTTACAAAAACATAACCCTCGGTTTCCATCCCAAGCCATGTAGAATCTGCTGCTGTTATGCGAACCATAGCAAGCAGATCAAAAAGCCCTATGATAAGCACAAGCGTAGTATCTTGAAAAAGCGATATAAATGCTCCAACAAGATTTGGAATAGCAACTTTTAACGCTTGAGGAAGTATGACAAGTAACATTTTTTGCCAGTAAGAAAGTCCAACGGCATCTGCCGCTTCATACTGCCCTTTTGAGATAGATTGTAAACCACCTCTGATTATTTCAGCTACATATGCTGCTTGAAAAAGCGTAATTCCTATCAAGGCACGGAGTAATTTATCAAAAGTCATACCTTCTGGAAAAAAGAGTGGCAGAATGATAGAAGACATAAACAAAATCGTGATAAGTGGTACGCCTCTGATGAATTCAACATAAGTAATACAGATGCTTCGTATGATGGGCAAATCAGAAGCTCTACCAAATGCGACGATAATGCCTATAGGGAATGAACATATGATACCAACCGCTGCCACAACAACAGTTAGCATCAATCCACCCCATTTGTCTGTTGGAATATGCTCAAGTCCAAAAAAACCACCATTTACCAATATAAAAGCAACTAAAAAATAAATATTGAGCAACAAAAACGAGATTTTATAATTTCGTATAAACTTAAATGCAACCAATAAAACTATAAAAAGTCCCAATGCGGTTTTGAGTCTCCAGATTTCATTTTGTGGATAAAAACCATACATAAACATATCCATCTTCATCTTTACAAAAACCCAACAAGCACCACCACTTGTACAAGCTTCCCTTGTAGTGCCACTAAAATTTGCATCTATATAAGCCCACTGTACAAACGGAGGAATTATCCAATACAAAAACACAATTCCTAAAAAAGTCATGATGGAATTAAGTGGCGATGAAAAGAGATTTTCCCTTATCCACGGGATAATTCCTTGTGTGTTTGAAGGAGCAGTTCGTGTCTTTTTTTGTTCAAAAATTGCCATCTTATCTATCCTTAATTCGCATTTTATGATTGAACCAGTTAAGAATCGCCGAGACTACTAAACTGATTGTAAGATATACAAGCATAGTGATCGCTATGATTTCTATGGCTTGACCAACTTGGTTTAGCGAAGTTCCTGCAAAAACAGTTACAAGCTCAGGATAACCTATCGCTGTTGCTAGTGAAGAGTTTTTAATAAGGTTGAGGTATTGATTAATTGTAGGTGGAATCGCGATACGAATTGCTTGTGGCAATATAACAAGTTTGAGGGATTGATATTCACTTAATGAAAGTGCAGATGCCGCTTCTTTTTGTCCCTTGTTTACAGCTTCAATACCACTTCTAACCGCTTCTGCTATAAAAGTTGCTGTGTAAATCACCAAAGCAAAAGTAAGGGCTAAAAATTCTGGGGATATAGATTTTCCACCTTGAAAATTAAAACCTTTGAGCGCTGGATAATCAAAGTCAAAATTTGCACCGCTGATGAAATATGTCAAACTTGGAACCACAAACAAAAGTATGAGACCTGCTATAAGAACAGAAAAATCTTGTCCTGTTTCTTCTTGTCTTTTGTTTGCCCATTTATTGATAAAAAAAACTATAATGAAAACAACAAAAAAGCTACATGTGACCATAATAAAAGTAGTATTTACATGTGGTTGTGGAATGATAAAACCACGATTATTGATAAAAATAGTATCAAAGAGATTTATACTTTCTCTAGGGCCTGGCAGTGATTTTAAGACAACATTGTACCAAAAAAATATCTGCAATAAAACCGGAATATTGCGAAATATATCGATATAAGCGGCTGCCAATTTTCGTACGAGCCAGTTTTTAGAAAGTCTCAAGATCCCGATAATAAGACCTAAAATAGTTGCAAAAACAATGCCTATCACGCTAATGATAAGCGTGTTAAGTAGCCCAACTAAAAAAACTCTCGCATGTGTATTTGTTTCACTAAACGAAATTGGTGTTTCATCGATGCTAAATCCAGCCGTTCCATTGAGAAAATCAAATCCTGTTTGAATGCCCCTTTGTTCTATATTGGCAACTGTGTTGGAACCAATATACCACAAAAATGCAAGCAAGCCTAAAATGGTGAGCAATTGAAAAATAATTCCTCGAATTTTTTGATTTCTTAAAATGTGCATAAAAATACTCCATTAAAATTTGATAACATCATATACTATTCAAAAAACAGAGCGAAGATCAACACTTCACTCTGTTGGTATTTTAATAATTTTATCTAAATGGTGGGGAATATTGGAGGCCACCTTTGGACCAAAGAGCATTCAATCCTCTTTCGATGTTGAGTGGAGTGCTTGTTCCAACATTGCGTTCAAAAACTTCGCCATAGTTGCCAACTTGCTTGATAATTTGATAAGCAAAATCAGCATTGAGTCCTAGGTTAGCACCCATTTTTCCCTCTGTACCTAAGATTCTTTTGATTTCAGGGTTGTTTGATTTGAGCATTTCATCCGCATTTTTACTTGTTATGCCTGCTTCCTCAGCCGCAACCATTGCATAAAAACTCCATTTTACAATATTGAACCATGCATCATCACCTTGTCTTACAACAGGTCCCAAAGGTTCTTTGGAGATGATTTCTGGTAAAACTATGTGATTTGCTTTGTCTTTAAGTTTTGTGCGTAATCCATACAATTGTGAAGCATCAGAAGTCAAAATATCGCATCTACCATTTTCATAGCTTTGTATAACTTGATCATTTGTATCATAAGCAACTGTTTTATAAGTCATATTGTTTGCTCTGAAATAATCAGCAACATTTAACTCTGTAGTTGTACCGGTTTGGATACAGACAGAAGCACCGTTTAGCTCGAGTGCGCTTTTTACACCAAGATTTTTTCTTATCATAAAACCTTGACCATCATAATAATTTACACCTGCAAAATTGAGACCAAGTGAAGTATCTCTTGTTTGTGTCCAAGTTGTATTTCGTACAAGAATATCTATCTCGCCGGATTGTAGCGCAGCGAGCCTTTCTTTTGCATTGAGAGCCACATACTTGACTTTTGAGGCATCACCAAGCACAGACGCAGCAATAGCTTTACAGCCATCAACATCGATACCTTTGTAGACCCCGCCACTGACGACTTCAGAAAAGCCTGGCAAACCACCATCTACACCGCATTTTACAAAGCCTTGTTTCTTTGTATCCTCAAGAGTACCAGCAGTTGCACTCATACCAATAAGCACAAAAGCCGTTAATGATAGCTTAGCAAATTTAGTCATGTGAATCCTTTAAAATAAATTTTTAAACATTTCCAAATAATTTTAAAATATTTAGATTTGCTTAAGTAAAAATTTTACCTAAAAAAATAGTAAATAAAATAAATCTATGAACATTTTTTGGGCATTTTCAGAAAAATCGGTTTATTTGATACAAAATCACACTTTTTTACGAAATCTTTTTAAATCTGATAAGGTAAAAATAGCTAAAGCAAGCCAAATGAGGAAGAAAGTTATAAATTTTTCTTTACCAAAAGGCTCATGATAGATAAAAATAGCAAGCATAAAAGCGATAGTTGGCCCGATATATTGTAAAAAGCCAAGCTTAAGCATAGAAATTCGTGTAGCAGCACCATTAAACCAAAGCAATGGAATAACCGTTATAAAACCAGCAAACATAAGCAAAATCGAGGTGTGATCCCATGAGAGCTGAAAATTACTTTGTTTACTTAAAATAAGATAACACAAATACGCAAGTGCAAGAGGAGATATAAGCAAAGTTTCTATAAATAGCCCAGCCATAGATGCTACGAGTGCTTTTTTTCGTGCAAGCCCATAAAATCCAAAGCTAAAAGCTAAAACCAGAGATATAATAGGTAGTGAACCTAATGATATCACTTGGTAAATTATAGCAATGATGGCAAGCAAAATGGCTAAAATTTGATATCGTGATGGTTTTTCGGCAAAGAAAAGCATCCCCAAGGCAACATTTACAAGAGGATTAATGTAGTATCCAAGACTTGCTTCGGTTATCTTGTCGTGTCCAATTGCCCAGATAAAAACAACCCAATTGCTTGCAACTAGAATCGAAGAAAAGAAAAGTATCTTGAGTTGCAATTTGTTTTTGAAAATCGCAAGCACGATATGCCACTGTTTTAAAACCGTAATCATAATAGCCAACACAACAACTGACCACAAAACGCGATGCACTAAAACTTCAAAAGCAGTTACATGTGACAATGCTTTAAAATATATAGGAACTAAACCCCAAAAAACAAATGCTAAAGTTGCAAAAAAAGTGCCAAGTTGTTCTTGTGAAAGTTTATTCAAAAAAGATCCTACATGTAAGATTTGTGGCGTATTATAGCCAACATTATTTGACTTGAAGTGTATTTAACAATATAATTGTAAAATTTTTTTAAAGGTAATGATAATGAATAATTGGTCAAGAGAGTCGTGGAGAAATTTCAAAATTAGACAACAGCCTACTTATGCTGACCAAAATGAACTAAAAAATGTTGTAACACAGCTAAAAAAATTTCCACCGCTTGTATTTGCGGGTGAGGTGAGAAATCTTAAAAATGATTTAGCAAAAGTACAAAGAGGTGAAGCATTTTTACTGCAAGGTGGCGATTGTGCCGAGAGTTTTAGTGAATTTAATGCTGATAATATCAGAGATATGTTTAAGGTAATGATGCAAATGGCAGTCGTTTTAACTTTCGCAGGTGGTTGCCCTGTTGTAAAAGTAGGTAGACTAGCAGGACAGTTTGCAAAACCTCGCTCAAGCGATTTTGAAGAATTTGGTGGAGTAAAATTGCCAAGTTATCGCGGTGATATCATCAATTCAAATGAATTTACACCTGAAGCTAGAGAACCAGATCCAAAAAGAATGGTGCAAGCATACAACCAATCAAGTGCTACTATGAACTTACTTCGAGCATTTTCTCGCGGTGGTTTGGCAGATTTACATCAAGTACACAAATGGAATCTCTCATTCATAAAAGATAGCGCTTTAGGTGATCGATACAAAATTTTGGCAGATAAAATCACTGAAACTTTGGCTTTTATGGAAGCATGTGGCATTACATCTGAAAATAGTCCAACCATAAATCAAACAACACTGTACACTTCGCATGAAGCACTTTTGCTACCGTATGAAGAGGCCTTGACTCGTCAAGATAGTTTGAGCAAAGATTGGGTTAATTGTTCGGCACATATGCTTTGGATCGGCGATCGTACTCGAGAATTGGACGAAGCACATGTAGCATTTTTGAGCGGTGTTATCAACCCTATAGGTGTAAAAGCTGGCCCAACTATGACACCTGAAAACCTTGTAGCACTTATAGAAAAACTCAATCCAAACAATGAAGAGGGGCGTTTAAATATCATCGTTCGCATGGGTGCTACAAAGATAGAAAATGAATTTCCAAAACTTGTTCAAGCGGTCAAAAAAAATGGTAAAAATGTGATTTGGAGTATAGATCCAATGCATGGCAATACGATTAAAACGACAAACAATTATAAAACAAGAGAGTTTAACGAAGTACTGCGTGAAGTTAAAGGATTTTTTGCCGTGTGTGCAACCGAAGGGGTTTTCCCAGGTGGCGTGCATCTTGAGATGACTGGTCAAGATGTTACAGAATGCGTAGGCGGCGCACAAGATATCACAGAAACAGATTTAGAAGATAGATATAACACGCATTGTGATCCAAGACTCAACGCAGATCAAGCACTTGAGCTAGCATTTTTGATAGCCCAATCACTCAAGGATGCAAGAAGCAACTTTAAAAGGTAATTCTTCACAATCTCACAACTCTATCACTACACCATGAGGCAAGATCCTCATCGTGTGTGATGAGTAAAATTCCAGCTCTATCTAAAAATTTTATCAATAGTTTCATCACTTCAAATTGGGTTAGATTATCAAGTGCGCTAGTAGGTTCATCTGCTAAGATGAGTTTTGGTTGCATTAAAAGAGCTCTTAGAATTGAGCATCTTTGTAGCTGTCCCCCGCTTAATTCATGTGGTTTTTTTTCTAGCAAACTAGGTGCAATTTCTAATGATTTACATAACTCTTTATAGTTTTTTATATTGCATACATCATTTATCTGGTTGAGTATCGTATATGTTGGATGAAATGATGTATAAGGATCTTGAAAGATTTGAGCAAGTTTTGCACGCTTGATATTTCCAGTTTTTGGTTTTAGGTTTTGGTTGATAAGTTCAAAAATTGTACTCTTCCCACTACCGCTAGGCCCTAAGATGCTCACTACTTCCCCGCGCCTTACATGTAAACACAGATCGCTAAAAAGTAAAGGCGAATTTTTATAAGCAAAACTCAAATGCTCTATCTCTAAAACGCTAGGCTCTTGCATTGCCTTGCCCATAAATTTTATATTTGTAAGTTGTGAGATCATTGATACCCATCGGTCCTCTTGCGTGAAGTTTACTCGTACTGATACCAACTTCTGCACCAAAGCCAAATTCAGCACCATCTGTAAATCTTGTGCTTGCATTAAGATATACACAAGAAGAATCTACATGATTTAAAAAATACTCAGCCGTGCTGTAATTCTCGGTGATGATTGCTTCTGAGTGTCCTGAGCTGTATTTTGCTATGTGATCACATGCTTCATTGACATCTTTTACTATTTTTATAGAGAGGATATTGTCAAGATATTCTATTCCCCAATCAAGCTCACTCGCTTGCTCAACATCTATAAAAGTTTTCGTGTTTGAACATCCTAAAAGCTTTGTAGCATTTGCATCGTACTGCTCTTTGAGTTGTGGTAAGAGTGTTTGTGCTATTTGAGCATGCACCAAAAGTGTTTCCATGGCATTGCAAACCCCTGTTCTTTGACATTTTGCGTTGATAGATATTTTGATTGCATTTTGTATGTTTGCATCCTTGTCGATGAAGATATGGCACAAGCCTTTATCATGTTTAATCACAGGCATGGAGGCATTTTTACTGATAAACTCGATTAATTTTTCACCGCCTCGTGGAATTACAAGATCGATGAATGTATCCATCTTGATAAGTTTTGCAATTCCCTCGTGCGAACTATCTGGAACCAAAGAAATAATGTTTTTTGGTAAATGGTTTGTTTCTAAAATATTTTGCAACACGGAAGTGATGGCATAGTTTGAATGCTCTGCTTCTTTGCCGCCCTTGAGTACGCAAACATTGTTACTTTTAAAGCAAAGTGCTGCTGTGTCACTTGTAACATTTGGTCGTGATTCAAATATAATCGCAATTATTCCGATAGGAATAGAAACTTTTTCGATTCGCAAACCACTAGGAACTACCCAACCATCAAGTATCCTACCAACAGGTTCGTTCAAACTCGCAATCTCATCAATAGCATTTGCCATAGCTTCAATGCGTTCGTGGGTAAGTAAAAGTCTATCCAAAAGTGCTGTTGAGAGGTTGTTCTCTCGAGCGTAGTGCATATCTTTTTCATTTTCTTGCAAAATATACTGAGAATTTTTCAGCAATGCTTGTGCCATCTGTTGCAAAAGATCTATTTTGCAAGCAGAACTCAATGTTGCCATAACTTTTTTAGCATCTTGAAGATTTTCCAAAAATTTTTTCATGATATAGCCTTGTTTTTTTTGAGAGTTTACATTGTTTTTTCTTAAATTTCCTTACATGTAACACAAATATGACTATTTTGTTTTGCATTGTTAATTTGCTTTGGGTAAAATCTTACAAAAAAATTTAAAGGTTCTTTATGCTTTTGTTTTTAATGATTGCTTACACTTTTTATATTGTTTTAAAGGTTTATATCAGTTTCGCCGAGATTGATTTTGTGAAAAAGGCTTTAAGTGGTTCGGCTGTTGTACTTTCTCCTTTGAAGTTCGCTGAAGCTGGTGCCTATAAGATAGAAGCACAAAAGTTTTCTGTTGTTTCTTCCTTATTTGATCTTTTGCTCTTTTTTGCATGGCTTACTTTTGGTTTACGAATGCTTGATGCCGCGGTGTCATTTGAGAATGAGATGCTTAATGCTATCGTTTTTGTTAATGCTTTTATCGCCATCAATTATTTGCTCAATTTACCATTTGATCTTTACCAAACATTCAATCTCGATAAACGATACGGTTTTAGTACGATTGATACAAAAACTTTTATAAGTGATCAGATGAAAGGCGCTGTTGTGATGCTGTTGATTGGCTCAGGACTTATCTGGCTCATCAGCGCTATCATCGCACATTTTGAGAATTGGTGGCTTTGGGGATTTGGAGCGATATTTGTTGTTGTATTGCTTATAAATGTATTGTATCCATTTTATATGATGCTTTTTAACAAATTTCAACCACTTGCAAATGCAGAGTTAAAAAACTCGATCGAAGCACTTTTGCAAAAAGCTGGACTTGCTAGTAGTGGAGTTTTTACTATCGATGCGAGCAAGCGGGACAAAAGACTGAATGCTTTTTTTGGTGGGCTTGGAAAATCAAAACGAGTTGTGCTTTTTGATACACTTATCGAAAAACTCTCTAAAAATGAACTTTTAGCTGTTTTAGGACATGAACTGGGACATTTTAAACACAAAGATATCCTCAAAAATATCGCTCTGAGTGCTGTTATGCTTTTTGTAATGTTTGCCTTTTTTGGCAACCTGCCACTTTCACTTTTTACGCAATTAGGACTTGAGTATAAAGCACATTTGCTTATCGTTTCTTTTTTTCTTTTTTCACCAATTATCTCATTTTTTATGATGCCACTCATGGGTGCAATTAGTCGTCACAATGAATATGCAGCTGATGAATATGGTAGTGAGTGTGAAAGCAAAGAGGCATTGGGAAGTGCTTTGATGAAACTAGCAAGTGAAAATAAAAGTTTTCCACTTTCGCATCCTTTTAGCGTCTTTTTTTACCATACGCACCCCGAACTTGTTTTACGACTTGAAAAATTAGGCGTTGATGTGAGTACAAAAAATTGAATATAAAAGAGATTTTAGCGTATGCGAGTGTTTATCTTAAAGATGTGAGTGAAATTCCAAATAAAGAATCAAGGATACTCTTGGCGCATCTTTTAGGCTGTGATATACTTTGGCTGATTACGCACGAAGATACGCTTGTGACTTGTGAAAAGCATTATCAAAAACTTTTAGAAAGAAGAGTAAATCACGAACCTATCGAGTATATCACTAGCAAAGTTTCTTTTTATGGAGAAGATTTTTTTGTAGATAAAAGAGTGCTGATTCCACGCCCTGAAACAGAACTGTTGGTGGATTTGGTAGCGCTTGTTGGTAAAGAATTTCAAAAGCCACGCATAGTTGAGATAGGTTGCGGTAGTGGCGTTATCTCAATCATGCTAGCAAAACTTTTACCACAAGCAACTATCACCGCAATTGATATCAGCCACGATGCTCTTGATGTGGCATATATCAATGCAAAAGCCTTACATGTAGACCAAAAAATCAAGTTTTTGCAAAGTGATCTGCTTGCAAATTTTGAACAAAAAAAATTTGATATTCTTGTGTCAAATCCTCCCTACATCGCAAATGATGAGAGCTTACATGTAGGGCTTTCTTATGAGCCAGATCTCGCACTTTTTGGAGGAGTTATCGGAGATGAGATTTTAGTGCGGATAATCGATGCGTTTTTGTGTACAGATGCGGGTATTTTGGCTTGTGAGATGGGATATGATCAAAGAGAAAAAATTGCTCAATATCTCAAAAAGTATGGATTGGTTGCAGAGTTTTATAAAGATTTAGCAGGACTTGATAGAGGGTTTATTCTCAAAAAGGAGCTATAGTGTTTGGGGTACATAATTTGGAGATATTTATATTTTCTTGTATCACACTCAACCTTATACCGGCAAATGATACAATTTTTATCATTTCAAAAGCTATAAGTGAAGATAAAAAAGCTGGAGTAATAGCCGCTTTAGGGATAAACACGGGAGCAGTTTTTCATATCATATTTGCAGCCCTTGGACTTTCGGCGTTATTGTTTTCTTTTTCTTATACTTTTGACACAATAAAATTTTTAGGTGCTACCTATCTTGTGTATTTGGGCATCACTACACTTTTAAAAAATAAAAAAGGCTTACATGTAAGCCAAATTCACATACAAACTTCACTTTTTAGAACATACAAACAAGCAATTTTAACAAATGTTCTCAATCCAAAAGTAGCACTTTTTTTCCTTGCTTTTTTACCGCAATTTGTTGATTCAAATACGCCTCATAAGGCATTTTCATTTTTGTTTTTAGGTATTATTTTTTTAGTAACAAGCACAACTTGGTGTATTTTTTTAGCGCTCTTTGCTTCTTTTAGTGCAAAAAAAATCCAAACAAATGCAAAAACTTTGACAAATATAGCCGCATTTGTCTATATAACTTTAGGATTGAAATTATTTTTTGAGAAACATTAAGAGGGATATCCCCTCTTAATCCATTTGGTGGCGGATATAAGTTGGGATGTCGAGGTATTCTTCTTGTCCTTCGTAGCCACCACTTACTTTTTTGAGACGCAAAATTCTTTCTCTTTTAATAGACTCTTGGTTTTCATTGAGTGTTTTTAGCTCTTTTGTTTTTTCTATTTTGTTTTCAAAACCTGTTGCTACGATAGTTACTTTTACGCATCCATCTGCCATGCTTTCATCTGTAGTAGTTCCAAAGATAACATCTGCATCTTCATCTGCTGCTTCATAAACTATATTCATAGCATCGCTAATTTCTGCTATAGGACAAGATGGTGGGATGTGAAAATGGATAAGTACTCCCAAAGCGCCATTTATAGACATATTATCAAGGAGTGGAGATTCGATAGCACTTTTAACGGCTTCACATGCAGCCCCACTACCAGAACTTTCACCAACACCCATAAGTGCCATACCTCGATGACTCATAACGGTTTTTACATCCGCAAAATCAAGGTTTATATCGCTTTGTCCTGAGGAGAGAACAACGAGACTCATACCACTAACGGCACGAGTGAGTACATCATCCACTATTTTGAAGCTATCTTTGATGCCTAAGTTTTTATCTACGATAGAGAGAAGTTTGTCATTTGGAATAACTACGATAGAATCACACTCTTTTTTAAGTTCATTGAGTCCATTTTCTGCAAGTTTGAGTCTTTTTCGTCCCTCAAACATAAAAGGTTTTGTAACGACAGCAACTGTGAGCGCACCGATCTCTTTTGCAGCTTGTGCGATTATAGGAGCTGCACCTGTTCCTGTGCCACCACCAAATCCAGAAGCTACAAATACGATATCTGCATGTTCAAGTGTACTTTTGATCTCTTCATAGCTTTCAAGAGCAGATTCTCTGCCAATCTCTGGAATCATACCAGCACCAAGACCTTTTGTCTTTTTTTCGCCAAGTTGTAATTTTGTAGGAGCCAATGAATGTTCAAGAGCTTGAGCGTCAGTGTTGGCTACGATAAGATCAATGCCAACGATCCCTTCTCGTAGCATGTGATTGATCATATTGCCACCGCCACCACCTACGCCGATGACTTTTATCTTAGCCCCATAACTTCTTTTGGATTCTTCTACGCTAAAGCCATTCATTGTCTCTTCTCCTCGTTTTTTAAAATAATTGTTTGATGCTATTCCACATGCGAGAAATAAAACCATCGCTTTCTCTTCGCTCATGGATCTGTGCAATAGCCGCTAGCTTTTCTTTTGGAGATTGTAAGCCATTTTCGTTCCCTAATGGTGAATCTTCTGTGCCATCGAGTATATTTTGTACTTTTGAACTCTGCTCAATCATCTCGTTTTTGTATCGTAATTTTTTATTGGAGTCAATTTCATAAGGCGTAAAATATCCGCCGCCATATAACACAAGTCCAATAGCACTTGCATAGCCAGGATCTCTAAGAATTTCAAATAATCCATCCATTTCTCGAGGTTTTGCAATGCGGACAGGCATATTGTCAAAGATAGCATTTGCAAGTTCACGCAAGCCTTCTAGTTTTGTCATACCTCCTGTAAGTACAATTCCTGCGCCGATTTGATCTTTAAATCCGCTATCTTCAAGCATTTTTGCAAGTATCATGAGGGTTTCTTCTACGCGTACATAGATGACATTTGAAACGATATCGAGTGAAACTTCATGTGTTGAGCCATCATCGCCTATCACGGGAATTTCGATGAGATCTGTGGAATTACCATGTAGTGAACCATAATCCATTTTGATCTTCTCAGCAGCTCCAAGCGGTGTGTGCAGAGCAGTAGAGAGATCGTTTGTGATATTGAGCGATCCTACGCCTAAAAAATCATTGTAGCGAATAGAATTTCCAGCGTGAATGATGAGATTACATGTAGCCCCGCCGATGTCTATAACCGCAGCACCGAGTTCTTTTTCATCGTGGTTCAGTACAGCTATGCTTGATGCGTAGCCGCCTAAGACTATATTGTCTATCTCTATGCCTGCTGATTTGACAGCTTTTTCAAGATTGCTGAGTGAGGATTTTTGGGTCGTGATGATGTGTACTTGCACTTCAAGTCTCGCACCATTCATGCCAAGTGGATCTTCTATAAATTCTTGATCATCAACTTTAAAATTGTATGGTAAAACATGGAGTTTTTCATATTCATTTGGGATATTGGCATTGTGATCTGCCATCTGCATAGCTCTTGTAATTTCACGAATACCTATTTCCCTGTTTGGGATATTGACTACACCATTGCTATCGATACTTTTTGTATAAGCTCCTGAGATAGAAACTATCACCTTTTCATACTGAGTTCCAGCAACTCTTTTGGCATCATTGAGGGCATTTTTGATTGATTTTGATGCAAGTTCGATGTTTGTTATGATCCCTTTTTTGAGTCCTTGGGCTTTTGCTACACCAGCTCCAAGTATTTTGATATCATCATCATTTTTTTCCGCAATAATTGCACAAATCTTGCTAGAACCTATATCGATCCCTAAAATCGTAGTGCTCAACTATTTTCCTTTGTAGTAGAGTTCGCTATCATAACGACTACTTAGTTTTTTGATCAAGTTTATATTAAAATCACTCCGTTTTGCTTGCATGATATTGTCATTGATGAGCGATGTGTACTGTTCGGCTTTAACTGATGGAAGCAAGTTTTGTTCCAAAATTCTATATAGCACAACTTGATCATCTATTATTTCATAACCTGATTTTTCTTGTTTATCAAAAATACTGTTGATTATTTGTGAGCTTTTTGCTTCATCAAATTCGAGTATCTTTATGATATTGTCACGACTTACAAAACCTATGTCTTTGCCTTTGAAATCCGGAAGAGTATTTTTAGCTTTCATTTCTAGAGCTGTAGTTCTTTTTTCAGCTAAAAATTCATTTTGTACTTGTGCTTTGGCTTGTTCAAAGCTTTGTGTTTGCGGCTCATTGATAGCTTTAATTTTCACAACAATATAATTATCATTATACACAAAAGGTTTAAGTGTTTCCCCAGAAGTCCCTTCTTGCAATTTTTCGATTGGAAATGTGATGTCATTTGCAAAAATCTCTTTTGTTTCAGTTGCAACAGCAGTATCTTTTTTAAATTCCAAGTAAGCCTCAAGAGCAGATTTTTTAGTAAGCTTGAGCAACAGATCTCTTTTTGCATCTTCTTTGGCTACTTCAAAGCTGAGTAGTTTTCCATCACTATCAGTGTAGTTGTTTTTATTTTCTTCAAAGTAAGCAAGTAGTTCTTTGGCATCAACTTGTTTGCTGAGTGCTGGAACATTGAGGATATCTAGTGTGTAGCTTTTGATAGTTTTGTAGTTATCTTTTCTCTCATCCCAAAACTTTTTGAGCTCCTCTTGTGAAAATTGCAACTCCTCTTGCAAAATATCCAAAGTGGCAACTTCTAGTCTATCTTGCATGAGTATCGCAGATTTGAAGAGTTCAAGTTCTGCTTTTGTAGGAATAATCTTGAAAGCATTTTGCAATTTTTCAAGCAAAATCTGTTTTTTGAGATTTTTTTCATAATCTTTAGGTGCAAATCCAGCTCTTTTAAGTGCTGCGTAGTAAATATCTTTGTTAAAAGAACCATTTTCTTGAAAATTTTCATCATTTGCTATCTTTGTTTTGATTTCACTATCTAATACGCTAAGCCCTATTTCATCGGCATAAGAAAGCATAGTAGCTTCATCAACAAGACTTTTGATAACCATCTTTTCAAGCCCCATGGCTTCAGCTTTTTCTTGTGTAAGATTGCCACCTAGCATATTGTTATAAAAATTGTAGTAGTTTGAATAGGCGTATTGGAGTTCTTGAACACTCACTTTTCTATCTCCAACTTTTGCAATCGCACTCGCTCTATCTGTGTTAAAATCATACGCACCCCAGCCAACAAAGCCTGCACCAACAAAAGCTATGGTGCTAATCCATATAGTTACTACGAGATATTTTTTATTTCTCTGCATCCAAGTTATCATCTATTTCCTTTAAAGTACATTTAGATAAAATTCTATCTTTATTGTTATTAAACGACCATAAAAACGAGAGAAAGGAGTTCATTTGCATAAAAAAAGTCTCATACTAAAGCAAGAAGATTTACAACACATTTGGCATCCTTGTACGCAAATGAGTGATTATGAAAAATTGCCGCTTATTCCTATTGAAAAAGGGAAGGGTGTTTATCTGTATGATTTTGATGGAAATGCTTATATCGACTCTATCAGCTCATGGTGGGTTAATCTTTTTGGGCATTGCAATCCTTATATCGGAAAAAAACTGAAGCAACAAGTAGATACACTTGAGCATGTAATTTTGACAAGTTTTACGCATGAACCTATCGTGAAACTCTCATCAAGACTTGTTGCCATAAGCCCAAAAGGACTCAATAGAGTTTTTTACGCAGACAATGGCTCAAGTGCTATTGAAGTGGCTTTAAAGATGAGTTACCAATACCATAAAAATAAAAACCAAGATAAAAAATTTTTTCTCGCGCTTGAAAATTCTTATCATGGTGAAACTATGGGAGCACTTTCAGTGAGTGATGTTGGTTTATATAAAGAGACTTTCGAAGCTATTTTGCTTAAAAGTATCTTTACGCCCGTTCCAAAAGATGCTAGCATCAAGGCTGCTTTGATTGCAGCTAAAGAACTAGAAAAAATCTTACATGTAAGGGCTGATGAGATAGCTGCTTTTGTACTTGAGCCACTTGTGCAATGTGCTGGTGGTATGCATATGTATCATAGCATGTATTTGCAAAAAGCTAGAGAGTTGTGTGATGCGTATGGGGTGCATCTCATAGCTGATGAGATAGCTGTTGGTTTTGGACGAACGGGCAAGATGTTTGCTTGTGAACACGCGGGCATAAGTCCCGATTTTATGACACTCTCAAAAGGCTTAACAGGTGGTTATCTGCCTATGTCTGTGGTGCTTACTACCGATACAGTTTATGATGCTTTTTATTGTGATTATAGTGAGCAAAAAGCTTTTTTACATTCGCACTCTTATACGGGAAATCCACTTGCATGTAGCGTTGCAAATGCGACCTTAGATATCTTTGAAAAACAAAATATCTTAGAAAAAAATCAAAGAAAAATTAGATATATTGCTAAAAAAATGAAACGATTTACAACTCTTGCAAATGTAGCAAATATCCGTCAAACAGGAATGATAATCGCACTTGATATACTGGGATTTAAGCCAGAAGAGAGGATCGGTTTACAAGTGTTTACATATGCGTTACAAAAAGGAGTATTTTTGCGCCCTCTTGGCAATACGCTTTATTTTATGCCACCTTTTGTTATTACCTACAAACAGATAGATAAAATGCTTGATGTAGCATTTGAAGCTTTGCAAAATCTTTAAGAATTGTTCGCATAATAGAGTAATTTAGCACTATTTTCGAGTAAAGCTATATTTTTTGCTATCTGGTAGATGTCCCTATCATATAGGTACACGCCATAGCCTTTTATGATAAGCACTTGTTTTTTTTGTTCCTTCATCTGGCGGTAGATCGCAACATTAGCTCGCTCATACCAATCATCAAAAGATTTTGGGTCATAAATTTTTAAATCATTAAAATACTGTGCACCAAAATAATCTTTTGGAACTATACGATCATGTACCAAAGAATAGGCCGTAAGAAAAGGCGGCATGGCATAACAGACATATTTTGCTTCACTGATATTTTTATAGATGCTCAGATGTATGTCCGCATCCATACTTGCATCGTTCCAGCGATAATCTTTTTTGCTGTAAAGTTGCATAAAAGATGTATCTTTGAGATCATCAAAAATCGCATCTTTTTTGTTAATGATAAAACTATTGTGTTCTATGCGAGCCGAGATAGAGCCATGAAAAATTCCGATAAAATCCTTGCGAAACATTGAGAGAGAGATATGTTTTAACTCTTCGAGAAGATGTGATTGCATCGTTTATTAACCTTTTTTTAGTGCTTTTAAGATATTATATCAAAAAATTAAGGAGAATATATTTTGCATATTCCTCATATTCCTGTACTCAAAGATGAAGTGCTTAGCGTTTTTGCAGATATAAAAACTGGCTATATTATTGATTGTACTTTGGGTTATGGAGGACATAGCGAAGCTTTATTGCAACACAACCTACATGTAAAGCTTATCTGTTGCGATCAAGATGCTGAAGCGATTGCTTTTAGCAAGAAAAGACTTGAGGCTTATGGTGATCGTGTTATATTTGAACATGCAAAATTTTCAAGTATTATTGCTTTATATAAGGATTATGATATCCGTGGCGTTTTAGCAGATATCGGGGTTTCCTCTTTGCAATTAGACCATAATTCTCGTGGATTTGGATTTGAGAGTGCAGTGCTTGATATGCGTATGAATCCGCAAAATCCCTTGAATGCCTCTGAAGTTGTCAATACCTACTCGATAACACAACTTGAAGAGATTTTGCGTGAGTATGGAGAGATGAGAAATGCTAAAGAAGTTGCAAGAGCGATTGTTGCAAATAGGCCTTTTGAAAGTGCAAAAGAACTTGCAGATATAATGCAATCTTTTAACAGCAAGCCAAAAATTCATCCAGCAACGCTTCTTTTTCAAGCGATAAGAATTGAAGTAAATGATGAATTGGGTGAGCTTGATGAGCTTTTAAGAAGCATAGAAGTAGCCAAATTAAAAAATACGCTCATCGCCATCATATCGTTTCATTCACTTGAAGACAGGATTGTGAAGCGAACTTTTCAAGCATGGAGCAAAAATTGCATCTGTCCACCATCTCTTATGCGATGTATATGCGGTAATGATCACGCAATAGGCAAAATAATTAGTAAAAAACCTATCATTCCAAGCGTAAAAGAACAAAAGAAAAATCCTCGAAGCAGAAGTGCAAAGATGCGTGTTTTTAGGACTTTTAAGTGAATGATAAACAAAGTTTACTGAGCCATTATGATGATGCACAAAAAAAAGAAAAAAATATTGAGTTTAAAACACTGTTGCTCGTTTACGCCTCTTTGATCGTTGCTTTTTTGGCCATTCTTCCAAAAGTGTATATCAAAAACCAAATTTACTATACAAGTCGCGATATTAGTAAGCTAAAATCTGAATATTCTATACTTGAAGAAGAGCATAGATACCTCAAACAAAAGTTAGAATCTATTCGATTTAAAAATCAGATAATTGATTCAGCGCTTATTGATTTAAAGGATTAGATTTGATCAAAAACTTTATAACATTTGGTGTTAAAAAAAATATTCTTAACCATATTTTTTTTATTTTTCTTGTTATCCTCTCTTTGTTTGCTTACAATAAAATTCCAAAAGAGATTTTTCCCCCATCAAATCTTGATGCCATCTCGATTACGGGTGCTTATGTTGGTACAAGCCCTGATGTGCTTGATAAACTTATTGTGCAAGAGCTTGAAGATGATATCAGCAATCTCAACGACATAGATAGAATCGAAAGCTCTATTAGAAATGGTGCTTTTACTATCTCTATCTATCTCAAAGGTGGCTCAAATAAAGATGCAATGCTTGTAGATGTGAAAGATATAATTTCTGCTAAAAGAAAAGACTTGCCATTGGATATGGATGAGCCAATTGCTCGCATTATGACGACAAATTACCCACTTGTTGCTATTGCTATATCTTCTGATAAAGATATACAAGAGATTTTAGAAGTCGCCAATCAGCTCAAATCTGCACTCTCAAAGATCCAAGATCTAAGTGATATTTTCATACGAGGCGACGCTGATCAAGAGTTGCTCATAAAGATTAATGAAAAAAAGATACAAGCTTATGGTTTTGCTACACAAAATGTATTTAGCTCTATCGCTTCATTGAGCGAGGTTTTTCCTGTTGGTATCATCAAAGAAAGAGGCAAACATCTGTTTGTGAGTACAAAAGGTGGCGAGGGTGATATTCAAAAATTACAAAATACTAGGCTAGTTATCCTCGGAAAAAGTGTTATGCTTAAAGATATCGCAGATGTCTCTTTTGGACTTGCTGACCTTAGTGAGGTTTCGCATTTCAATGGTAAAACAAATATCTCCGTAAACATTAACAAAGGTAAAAATGGCAATGCTATTGCACTTGTTAAAGAGGTTAAGCAACTTTTAAAAGAGTTTGAAGCAAAGTATGCTGGATTTTCTTTGCAAACCTATTCAGATACTTCGATTTGGATTCGCAATAGGCTGAATACTGTTATATCAAATATCATTTTTGGGCTCATCCTTGTTTCTTTTTCGGTCTATATTTTTATCAATTCTCGCATCGCATTTGTAGTAGGTGTCGGTATCCCCGTGAGTTTCATGATAGGACTCATCGCGGCACAACTTTTGGGATATAGCCTCAATATGCTTTCGCTTTTAGGTGCACTCATCGCCTTAGGGATGCTTGTAGATGAGGCTATTGTAGTTGCCGAAAATATTTATAGACACTTAGAAGAGGGTGAAAGCCCAAGAGAAGCTGCAATCAATGGTGCTTATGAAGTATTTCCAGCCGTACTCACAGCTACTGCCACAACGATTTTTGCATTTTTGCCACTGCTTATCATGAGTGGTGAGATGGGCGTATTTATGCGGATTTTACCTATCATGATATCTATATTACTGTTGAGCTCTTTGTTTGAAGCATTTTTCTTTTTGCCGCTCCATGCAAAAGATTTTCTTACTACTAAGAAAAATACACTCAAAAATCAAGCGTTTTGGTCTTTTATGAATGTTTTGTATGCTAAGCATTTGGGCTATGTTTTACGCTATAAAAAAACTTTTTTGATAAGCTTTCTACTCTTTAGTTTTGTAAGTATTACTACGATGTTTAAAAGTCTAGATTTTCAACTTTTTCCAAATTTCGATACAACAGAGATCCATATAAGTGGCAAGGTTGATGTAAATTATGAGCTTTTAGATACACAAAAAATTATCAGTGAAGTAGAGCAGGTATTGCTTGAAAATCTTCCTAAAAATCAAATCTCCTCTGTCGCATCGATTTCAGGTTTTATGCTTGATGCAAAATACAAAGCACATTTAGCCGATAACAATTTTCACATCTTCATCAATCTACATGAGCGAGCGAGCGAGAATTTTTTTGATTCTTACATCAACCCCTACCTCTCATTTGACTATGATGATAGTGATATGATCCGTACTAAAAGTGCGCTTGAAATTTTAGATGAGATAAAAAAACTTACCGAACGATTTAATAAAGATGAGCGATTTGAGGAGTTTAAAGCTGTTGTTCCAGGTGCTGGAATTGTGAGTAGTGATGTGGATATAGCATTTTCGAGTGAAGATCCAAAACTTGTGCAAAAAGCCGTACAAGAGATCACAGCTGCTATGCAAAAAGTGCAAGGTGTTTACAATATAGAAGATGATCTTAAGCCCGGTAAAAAAGAGTTGAAATTGCAAGTCAATACTTATGGGCAAATGCTAGGATTTAACGAAGCTACTATTAGCTCGATGCTTCGACCATATTTTTTTAAAGCTGAAGCCGCAAAGATGTTTTACAACGGTGAAATCATAAAAATTCGCACACAAGAAAAGATGAAAGATACTTTTAACGCAATCGCTTCTTTTGTGATAAGTGTACCGTTTGATGATAAAAAAGTGCGTTTGAGTGAAGTTGTTGATTTTGAATTTGTGGATGGATACTCAGATATTTATAAAGACGCTTCAAAAAGAGTAAGTTCGGTGTTTGCTTCCTTAGATAAAAAAAAAGTAACTTCTACTCAGCTTTTTAAAGTGATTGATCCAAAACTTCAAGAGTTGAAAAAAATGGGTATTTTCATAGATATAAAAGGAGAACAAAAAGAGGGTGATAAGGTAAAAAAAGAGATGAGCATAGCCGCTACTATAGCTGGATTTTTGATTTTTTTAACACTTGTTTGGATGTTTGATTCACTCTTGCTTTCTTGTATCATTCTGACAACTATTCCACTTGCACTCTTTGGCGTTTTTGGCGGACATCTGCTTATGGGCATAAATCTAACGATGCCAGCACTTTTAGGTATCGTGGGACTTTGTGGTGTCGTTGTGAATGATGGTATTATTATGATGGATTTTTTAAAAAAGTCAAAAACGCAAAGCGATGTTTTGGAATTTGCAAGTATGCGTTTGCGTCCTATTTTGCTTACCTCCATCACTACTGTCTTAGGACTTTCTACGCTGATGTTTTTTGCAACAGGACAAGCAGTTATCTTACAACCTATGGCACTTGCTTTAGGCTTTGGCATAGCGTGGGCAACCGTTTTAAATCTGTTTTATATCCCGCTTATTTTTACACTTATAAAACTCAGGGGCATGCATGGATAATTCACTTATTTTTATGTTTTTAGGCGTATTTGTTTTTGTTCTTATCTTTTTTATCGTATTGTTTATACTGTTGCAAAAGCAAAAAGAGTTCTTACATGTAAAGATGCAACAAATCGAGGGTAAACTCTTAGATGATGTGCAACACTCAACGCAACAGATAGAGAAAAATGCTGAACTTTTTCACAAGATAGTTTCTTCACAGCAAGAATTCAAGCTACAATTACAAAAAAATCTATTTGAAATTAGTAAAGAGTTGCGAGAATCCATTGAGAATTCACTGAAAGAACAACGATTGCAAAGTAGTAAAGATAGTGAAAAACTTTCACTAAAAGTGGAAGAAAAACTCTCTGCAATTAATGAAAAAGTGGAGCAAAGACTTTCAAAAGGGTTTGAAGATATCGATAAAACCTTCAAAGAAATCATTGTTGGGGTTGCAAAAATCTCAGAAGCACAAAAGAAGATTGAGATCTTAAGTTTAGATGTAAACTCTTTACAAAATGTACTCACTGATAAAAAATCACGGGGTATTTTTGGAGAAGTGCAGCTCAACAATATCTTGCGTTCTATATTTGGTGAAAAAAGAGATGCGTATGATTTGCAGCATACTTTTGCAAGTGGTGTCATAGCAGATGCGATTATCAATGCTCCAGATCCTCTAGGTATGGTTGCTATTGATGCCAAATTTCCACTTGAAAATTACACAAGAATGATAGAAGATAAAAAATTTGCTAGTGAATTTAAGCAAAATATCAAAAAACATATCAATGACATAGCACAAAAATACATCATTAAAGGTACAACCGCCGATATTGCTATCTTGTTTTTACCAGCGGAGGCTATATTTGCTGAGATCAACGCTTACCATGATGATTTGATTGAATATGCAAGGCAAAGAGGTGTTTGGATCGCTTCTCCAACCACGCTGATGGCATTGTTGAGTACAATTATGGCGATCATTCGAGATATAAAAACACAAGAGCAAGCAAAGAAAATTCAAGAAGAACTTATGAAACTTTCACTGAACTTTAAACGCTATAAAGAGCGATGGGAAAATCTCGCAAGACATATCGAAACAGTCAATAAAGATGTCAAAGAGATAAGTGCAAGTGCAAACAAAATCACAAGCGAATTTGCTAAAATTGAAAAAGTTGATTTTGAAGAAGATTTAAAACTGCTTTAAAGTGTTATTTAATAATATTTATGTAAAATTAATAACTTCAAAGACTATATAAAAGGGGCATTTATGTCTATCCAGAAAAAAATATATATTCCACTCATTGGTGTTTTTGTTCTCTTGTTTCTCTCTTTAGGAATTAATTATTTCTCATCTATAAAAGAAATTAAGGAAAATGTTTATGCTAAAGAGTCGCAAAATCTGCGAAATTTTTATGCCGGTGAATTAAAAGTTATTAAAGATATGGGTATAGCAAACGCTCTTGGACTTGCGAAAAATAGAGCTGTAATTGAGTCACTTCTTGATGGCAATAGGCAAACTGCTGCAATAGGCATCGAGCAATTGTTAGAAGAATATACAAATAGTACTTCAATGAAAAGTCCAAAAGTTCACATTCATACCGCAGATGTTAAAAGTTTTTTACGCCATTGGAGTCCTAAAAAATTTGATGATGATTTGAGTGGATTTAGACATACTATCTTAGAGGTAAAAAAAACAAAAAAACCTTTAGTAGCTGTTGAACTTGGTCGTAGCGGACTTGAGATCAGGGGAATATCACCTATTATCGTTTCAGATAATTATATTGGGTCTGTTGAATTTATGCAAGGTTTTAATGATATCGTGGAAAATGCCAACAAGTCAAAAAAAGTTTTTACAATTTTGATGAAAAAAGAGTTACTAAAAACGGCAACGCTTTTAGGGGATAAACAAAAGTTAGGAGACTTTGTAATCGCAAGTGATGATAAAGGCTTGAATCCAAAATTTATACAAGATTTGACAAGTACGGATATAACCCAAACAAGTAGAAGTTTTACTGGTGAAAATTATCTTTTTGTTAGTGAAGAGATCAAGGATTTTTCAGGTACAGTGGTAGCCTATGCAATTACAGGTGAAAGTCTCTTGCATGTACTCAAAGTTTTAGAAGACTCTCGAAAAGTGATTATCAATCAAATGCTTCTTATGGTTATCTCCTGCATCGTTATCTTTATTGTGTTAAGCATTGTATTTTATAAAGGTGTGCTTGCTCCTATTAAAAATCTTAAAGATATTGCACAACAGCTTGCGAGTAGTGATGCAGATCTTTCTAAACGAGTCAATATCAATACCAAAGATGAACTCGAAGAGGTTGCAAAAGGTTTTAATGCTTTTATTGAAAAAGTAGAACAAATTGCCCTGCGTGCTCAAGAAGAAACATATAGAGCTCAAGAGGGACAAAAAAGTTTAGAAAATGCAAGTAAAAAAGAGCATTTTAAAGCCAAACTAACAGATGCAATGGCAGTTGGATTTAAAAGAGATACGGCTGATTTACAAAAAAGTTTCTTAGAAAATATTGAAATTATCAACAGGGTAAACAGTCTCAATGAAACAAATACAACCGTAAGCATACAAGTGCAAGACAATATCAAAGAGATAGTAAATACCATTGAGGGTATCGTGCATCTTATCAATGATTCAAAAGAGAGTTCAGAACAGCTTAACCGAAGTGTTGATGACATTTCACAAGTGATTTCTTTGATTAAAGATATATCTGATCAGACAAATCTTTTGGCACTCAATGCAGCGATCGAAGCAGCAAGAGCAGGCGAACATGGACGCGGTTTTGCTGTTGTTGCTGATGAAGTACGAAAACTAGCAGAGCGAACACAAAAAGCAACGGGCGAGATAGAAGTAAGCATCAATGTTCTCAAACAAAACACTTCTTCAATGCTAGACAACGCACAAAAAAGTGAAGAGAGTGCCGCACATTCTTCAGAAAAACTCTTCACATTTCAAGGAACACTCCAAACGCTCATACAAAATACACAACATATCAAAAAAGACAATGAAACTATCTCCTATGTGCTCATAGCCGATCTTGCAAAGATAGATCATGTGATCTTTAAAGTCAATGGCTATGTAACGCTTTTAGATGAAAAGATAACACAAGAGTTTGCAGATCATCACCATTGTCGCTTTGGAAGATGGTATGAAAGCGATGAGACACAACAAGATTTTAATAATTCAAAAAGCTATAGTTCGATCGTAGAACCACATAAAAATGTCCATCAAAAGATAAATTTTGTTGTAGGATTGCTTAAAAACAAACAGCTTGATGAGAAGCGGGATATTGTGCTTGAAAATATGAAAGATGTAGAGAGTAACTCCCAAAAACTTTTTGCAAGTCTTGACCAAATGATCGAAGAGAAGAAAGCTTAATCTATACTCAAAAAAAGTTCGGGGCGGTATTCGAAATGCATGGTGTCATAATGGTACCATCTTCCGCCCCAAATAAAACCGTGTTTTTCAAAAATATCAACAATCTCTTTAGAAAAATAGTTTGCAAACCTATATGATTTATCCCATTTCCAATAATTTGCTCTGTTTACTGCTAAATCAATAGCGATGCCAAAACTATGTGCTGAGAGTCTTTTTGTGCCAGCGATGAAGCGATAATTAAAAGTTCCAGCTATATTTTGTAACTCTTTTTGAAAATGTGGTGGTAAGTTTTTGAGCTCATTGATTACTTTTTGCAACTGTTGTGCGGCGTTTTGTTTTTTATTGAAATCCACTTTTGTTCCATCAATCCAAATGAGTTGCACGAGATTTTTGCGAATTTCTTCTTCATTTGCACCATAAAGTTTTTTGAATAAATCTTCTTGACGAATGCGTCCAGCATCTTCTTGTGGCTGCATTATCGGCTCAAATGCTTGATATTTAAGTGAGAGCGTATCTTCAATATCTGCACTCTGCAACGCTTGTTCAAAAGTTTTTTCTATCCCATCATCATAAGGCATACTTGTGTTATCATCAAACATTACAAGATTGTTTGCCACACTTACAATGCTCTCATAGCTTCTACTTAGCGGATGTGCTGGTGCATAAGTGGTTTGTGGAGACACAACCAAGCCTTTGATTCTTTTGATAAGCAAATCTTCTTGTATCACGCCTTTTTCATATTTACCAAGATAAAGATCAGAGATTATAGCACGACCAATTATAGAGCGATCTTCTTTACCGTTTTTTTTGATTTTTACACCCCAAAGATTGTGCATCACAAGGGCTTTTTTATCAACACTTCCGATATACAGCATAATGTGTCCATCAAGATAAATCAAGCTTTGAAAAGCAATGGCATTATGTGCAATGATCTCCTCTTTTTGGATATCACTTTTGCCCTCAAGTGAGATATAATAACCACTTTTTGATTGGGCAAATGAATTTCTCTCTAGCCAAACTCCAAAACCTAAAAAATAATCACGGAGCATAGCTGAGCAGTCACGATTGCCCATAAATCCACCCCAGCCATAGTTTTCACCCAAAAGTTCAGCGGCTATTTTGTTTACATGTAAACCATCAAATGCGATTGGAAAAATTTGTGCATCTTGCTTGGAGATAGTGATGCGTGTTTTTTGCGGTGTATAGATATAAGTTTGAAAAGTTGTTGCATCTTCACTTATGAGCGGAAATAATACGCCAAGTTTTACATGTAAGCGATAATTTTGCTGTGTATCATACAATGCAAGATTATCTTTTGTGATGAGCAATTGTGGACTTTTGAAAAATTGCAACCGCTCTTTCGCATCAAGTTCTACAATATCTTTGCGTTCTACCCAGCCTGTAGAAACGGTAGTTTGCACAAATGCCCAAGCCCCATCAAGGCTTAAATGGGAGATAAACACAGGTTCACTTACATGTAAACGAGTATTTTGCAGATAATCAAAAGGCGCACCCTCTCCACCGATGGAGGGATCTTTGTAAAAAGGGCGAAGCGTTGGAAGATTGCGTACTTGTGTTTCTTGCGCTGTGATAGCATATTTGGCAAATGAATTGTAAGCTTGAAAATTTGTATTTTTTATGATATTTTGCACTGCGTCTTTTTTCCATGGAAGCAAATTTTCGCTAAAATATTTTTCTTCTTTTGCAAAGGCTACATTAGCCCAAGCACTTGTTGCTCGTTGGAGTTTAAGCGAACTTATTCGCCATGGCAAAAAGTAGCGGGATCTAAAATTTTGAACATTTGTATCAATGCTTTGTAAATCCTTTACATGTAGAGATATATCTTGTGGATATATAAGCAATGGCTGTTCTTTTTTAGAACAAGCACTAAATAATAAAACCAGCGGTATAATAAGCAACTTAATAAAATATTTCATACATGTATAGTAACAAAAAATAGGAACAATCGTTGCAGATTTTAGAAAAACTTGAAAAATTATTGGAAAAGAGACATGTGCTACTTACAGGTGGCGCTGGAGTTGGCAAGAGTTATCTCACTAAAGAGTTGATTGCAAAACAAAAATCTCAAGGCAAGCAAGTTGTCGTTTTGGGTTCAACTGGAGTAAGTGCTGTCAATATCGATGGACAAACTATTCACAGCTTTTTTGTTTTTGGCATCTCAGATAGCCTCGAAGAGCTAAAAAGACACGATAAATTCACAAAACAACGCATAAAAGAGTTGCAAAAACTCCTAGAAAGTACTGATCTTTTGATCATTGATGAGATAAGTATGGTGAGTGCAAATTTGCTTGATATGATACTGCATCGTTTGCGAAACTCTTCATTTTCAGGTTCAATTCTTTTTGTAGGAGATTTTTTTCAATTGCCTCCGATAGTGAAAACAAATGCTCAAAATTCTCTTTTTAATGCCACTCGTTTTGCTTTTCAAAGTAGTGCATGGCATTATTTTGATCCGCTTATCACACAACTTTCTATTACAAAAAGAACGCAAGATCAAAAATTTTTTGGAATTTTGCATAAAATAAGAATGGGTATTTGTGATGCGTCGGTGGTTGAATATCTACAAAATTTACAAGAAAATCACCAAGTAAAAGAAAAAAATCCAACTATACTTTATGGCACAAATAAGCAAGCAGAGTTGAAAAATCTTGAAAGGTTAGAAGCTCTCAGTGAGCCAAAAATAACGCTCAATGCCAAAGAAAAGATACACTTACAATCACTCAGTAGCGCACGCATCACAAGTTGGAAAAATGCTTTACCAATTCCAAGTGAACTAGTGCTTAAAAAAGGTGCAATTGTACTTTTTTGTACCAACAAATGGGGAAGTTATTATAATGGCGAGCGAGGTGTGATTGAAAGTATAGATGAAGAGTGTATACATGTACAAAAAGAAAATGCACAGATCATCAAGGTTGAGCGAACCGAATATACACTGAGTGAAAATATGCTTCTCAATGGTGAAATCATCGATTTGCCACTTTGCTCACTTGAACAATTTCCAATCAAACTAGCATATGCGATTACGATCCACAAATCGCAAGGTATGAGTATCGATCCATTGCTTTGTAACATCGATAGGATTTTTGAAACAAGCCAATTTTATGTTGCCATCTCACGAGCGAGTAATCCACAAAATTTGATGCTTGAATACGCAGGTGATAAAGAAGCCTTTACGCGACAAATTTCTCGTGTTATCAAGGTTTGCAAAGAGGTTGAAAATTTTTATGAAAATGCAGATATGATAGACCTTGAAAGCAATTTACAAGCAACATTGTTTTAGATTTTAGTCGATATAAAAACAAAAAGGAGTGCATTATGAAAGTAGAACAATCTCTAACAAGCTTCGCATATGCAAGCTATACAAAAGAAGCAAATGCCATAAATACTGATGATTTACAAAGTAAAAAACTCGATGCAAAAACAATTTCAAAAGAGTACTATCTCCAATACCAAGCACAAATCCAAGAAAGTTCTCAAAAAGATTTTACAAGTCAAAATGATATTTTTACGCTTGCAGATATAGGCTATAGTGGAAAACCTATCGCACAACTTTCACAAAATGAAGCAAAAGAACTTGTGAGTGAAGATGGTTTTTTTGGTGTAAAACAAACAAGTGAACGGATAGCCGATTTTGTTTTAAATGGTGCTGGCGATGATGTAGCTATGTTACAAGCTGGAAAAGAGGGCATTATGCGAGGTTTTGAGGAGGCTGAAAAACTTTGGGGTTCGAAACTGCCAGATATTAGCTATGAAACTATCCAAAAAGCGGTTGCTATGATTGATGAAAAACTTACCAAATTGGGTGCAAATGTGCTTGATCTCAATGTCTAAAAAAGGTGTATGATTTGAAAAAAATAGTTCTTGTTTTACTTTTTTGTTTGCAACTTTTTGCTAGTGAGATGTTACATGTAGATGAATTTACGGTAAGTGTTTATGGAAAAACTTCAAAAAGTCCTGTTTTACTCAATGCTTCCTTGATTTTTGAGGGAAGAGATGTTGATATCAATGATTTTCGCATTATAGATGGACTCAATGTCATCATAGGAAGTTTTTATGCTGAAGATTTGCTCACTTCAAAAGGCAAAGAAGTATTAAAAAAATCTCTTACTGAATACCTGCAAAAAACATATGCGATTGATATAGACAATATCTATATCCAAAAGCTTTTTATTGACGAGCAAACAACCGCTCAAAAAATTATCGAAGCTATCAAAAAAGAGGGAATCTGCAAATAAAAATCATTGGGTTATGATGTCAAAAGACTTTGGTATATTTGCTTCAAAAAGTAAATCATCTAAAAAAATGTCTGTTGCTTGATTTTCTAAAATGATACTTATATTGTTATCAAGCTGGTCGTTATATTGTATCTTTTCAATGGAAAGCTTAGCTAAAAAAACAGTATAAGTTATACCCTCATACATCGCTTCAAACATATTTTCATCTATCTTCTTAGCACTTTGCAAAATTGCTGTTATGTTGGGCGAATTCTTGAGTGTTGTTATGATGACTTGATCAATCATAGGCTCTATAATGGTGACTTTATTGTTATTAAAATAGATCTTTTTCTCAACTGGTGTGTCATATATCCACAATGCTTTAGCATCTTTTGTTGCATAAAAAGTGCCTTTATAAACAATGCTTGTGTTTTGATCATTTGTGATTGTTTGGATAAAATCACTCTTGATTGTGCTAAATTCAAGCCCGCTAGCTTGCAAAAAAAGAACACTTACAAATGTAAAAATAAAATACTTCACAGACAACTCCTTAAACTTTCGTATAGTTTTAGCAAATTAATAGTAAAGATATGATAAAATCTACCCTTTTTAAAACACGAAATAAAGGTTATGTATATGTTGGGGATTATACGCAAGATTTTTGGTACGCAAAATGATAGATTAGTAAAAAAATATTTTGGAGCGGTCTCTAAGATAAATGCCCTTGAAAATAAGTATGAAGCTATGAGTGATGAACAGTTGCAAACATTGTTTAATACGCTGAAGAGTGATGTGCAAGCTAAAAAAGTAACGCTTGATGAAATAATGTTTGATGTATTTGCAATCACGCGAGAAGCGAGTAAACGAACTACTGGGATGCGACATTTTGATGTGCAGCTTATCGGTGGTATTGTATTGCATAAAGGTGATATTGCTGAGATGAAAACAGGTGAGGGAAAAACACTTGTTGCAACCTTGCCAGTTGTACTCAATGCCATGAGCGGCGAGGGCGTACATGTAGTAACAGTTAATGACTATCTTGCCCGTCGCGACGCAATAGAAATGGCAAAAATTTATAATTTTTTAGGCTTAAGTGTTGGTGTGATTACTGGTGATTTGCAAAGTGATGCAAAACGCAAAGAGCAGTATGATTGTGACATCACTTATGGTACAAACAATGAATTTGGTTTTGATTATCTTAGAGACAATATGCGCTACTCTCTTGAAGAGAAAATGCAACAAAATCACAACTTCGTAATCGTTGATGAAGTGGATTCTATCCTTATCGATGAAGCAAGAACACCGCTCATTATCTCAGGGCCAACCAACAGAACACTTGATGGTTATAAAAAAGCAGATATTGTTGCACAACAATTAAAAAGAGATGAAGATTTTAGTGTTGATGAAAAAAATAGAACGATTTCACTCAGCGAAAATGGTAATGAAAATGCTGAAAAACTTTTTGGTGTCGGCAACCTCTATAGCCTTGAAAATGCAGTTTTGGCGCACCATCTTGACCAAGCACTTAAAGCTAGGTATCTGTTTGAAGTTGATGTAGATTATGTTATCAAAGATGGTGAAATTGTAATTGTTGATGAGTTTACAGGAAGACTTAGCGAGGGCAGACGATTTAGTGAGGGCTTGCACCAAGCACTCGAAGCAAAAGAGGGTGTGGCAATCAAAGAAGAGTCACAAACGCTTGCGGATATCACTTTTCAAAACTACTTTAGACAGTATAAAAAACTAGCAGGAATGACTGGAACCGCACAAACAGAAGCAACAGAATTTGCACAAATTTACAATCTCGAAGTTGTTTCTATTCCAACAAATCTTCCGATGGTTAGAAAAGATTTTAATGATCTTATCTACAAAACAGAAAAAGAAAAATTTGAAGCAGTCATCAAAGATATCGCAGAGTGCCATAAGAAAGGACAACCTGTTCTTGTGGGTACAGCATCAATTGAACGCAGTGAGCTTTTGCATACACTACTTAAAAATGCAAAAATCCCACACTCAGTACTCAATGCCAAAAATCACGAAAAAGAAGCACAGATTATTTTAGATGCAGGTGTTAAAGGTGCTGTAACTATTGCTACAAATATGGCAGGTCGTGGTGTTGATATCAAGATAACAGATGAGATCAAAGCTTTGGGCGGATTGTATATCATAGGCACAGAGCGACACGAATCAAGACGAATCGATAATCAGCTTAGAGGTCGATCAGGTCGTCAAGGAGACCCTGGAAAAAGTAGATTTTACCTCAGTCTTGAAGACAATCTTTTGCGTATTTTTGGTAGTGATAAAATCCGCTCTATTATGGACAGACTCGGCATAGAAGAGGGCGAGCATATCGAATCCAAGATGGTAACAAGGGCTGTAGAAAATGCACAGAAAAAAGTGGAACAGATGCACTTTGAATCAAGAAAACATCTTTTAGAGTATGATGATGTTGCCAATGAACAACGAAAAACAATATACAATTTCAGAAACGATCTTTTAAATGCAAACTATGATATAGACACAAAAATAAATACAATTACACAAGAGTATGTGGCAGATTTGCTTTTTCGAGCGGAGATTTATGAGGGTGGTGTAAAAGAGGATTTTGATCTACAGAAATTGATAGCACTTATGAAGAGTGAAACGGGATATGATCTTTCGATGGATGCGTGTAGCGACAAAGATTTTGATGTTTTAAAAACATTTGTGCTACAAAGCATGCAAGAGTCTTTTAATCAAAAAATGTCTGTTGTAGATGATGCACAAAGAAAAGAGATATGCCGCATCTTGTATTTGCAAGTTTTAGATAAGGCGTGGCGAGATCATCTTTATCAGATGGATATTTTAAAAACAGGTATCGGTTTGCGAGGATACAATCAAAAAGATCCACTCACAGAATACAAAAAAGAAAGCTACAACCTCTTTATGGAGCTTGTTGATCAAATCAAATTTGAAAGTATAAAAACACTCCATCTTATCCAGCTTCGTGATGAAAAAGAGGAACAAGAAAGAAAAGCTATGCAAGAGATGCTCGCTGCCATGCAAGAAAAAGCACAAAGTGGTATGAAGCTAGAGCACAGTGATCCAAATCAAAGACCAGAGCCGATGGTTGAAAAAAAGATTCCACGAAATGAACCATGCCCTTGTGGAAGTGGTAAAAAATACAAGCAATGTTGCGGTAAAAGTGGTCCCAAAAAAGGGATATTGGCGTAAATACAAGATGCAAGGCTCACTCAGTTTTTATCTTGTTACAAAGTATTTGCGATTTGATAGATCACAGCCTTTTATTAGCGTGAGTGCTTTGCTCGCTTTTGCGGGTGTTGCTATTGGTGTGATGGTTTTGCTTATCGCTATGGCTATTATGAACGGTTTTGATAAAGAGTTTGAGCGAAAACTTTTTACAATGAATTATCCGCTCACTTTGCATTCAAATAGTTTCATCTCTATTGATGAGCAAGATGTGCAAAAATTGCAAGCCGCATTTCCTCATCTCCTTTTTAGTCCCTATATCTCCTCTCAAGTTATTCTCAAAAAAGGTACAAAACTTGAGGGTGGCTTACTTTTTGGTGTTGATTTTGCACAAGAAAAACAGATCAATAGCATTATCAAAGAAGCATTAGGAGAGAGGAATTTATCCAAATACGATATCCTTGTTGGACAAGAAATCAAAAAGTCTTACTATCTCCAAGATGATGAAAAACTCACTCTTATTTTTACACAAAATGATCCAAGCGGCCTTTCTTTGATTCCAAAAATGAAGCGATTTACCTATAAAAGCTTCTTTACATCAGGACTTATTGCATATGACAAAGTTTACATGTACACTACTCTTGAGAGTTTAGCAACCATCTTAGGCTATAAGCAAGGGATGTATGATGGCGTGCATATCTATACGCAAAATCCTTTTGAAGATATAGAAAAGATTAAAGCAGTTTTACCAGATCACATCAGTGTGGTTGGTTGGTGGCAAATGAATGGTAATTTTTTTGCAGCTCTTGCTCTTGAAAAACGCGCTTTGTTTATCGTGCTGATGCTTATCATTCTCATCGCTTCACTCAATATCGTCAGCTCATTATTGATGACTGTTATGAATAGACGCCATGAAATCGCCTTGTTGCTTTCTTTGGGTGCTTATAGGGATGAGATTAAAAAAGCTTTTTTTACTCTAGGATGTGTTATTGGTGGTAGCGGAATGCTTTTTGGTATCTTGCTTGGATTTTTAGGGATCTTTATTTTAGGTTCTTTTTCACTCGTGGATTTGCCGGCTGATGTGTATGGATCTTCAAAATTACCGCTTGAACTCTCATTGGTTGATTTTTTGATGATCGTCACAGGTGCTAGCATTATTGTTGGGTTGTCCTCGTTTTATCCAGCGTATAAAGCCACAAAAATAGATGTTCTAGAAACATTACGCAACGAATAATTCCTATCAAAAGACAAAAAATTAGTACGAGCTTCTTCAATATTGAAGTATAATAAATTAAATTTTACAAGGAGTTGTGTGATGATGAAACATATGCTGTATACAGGGTTGGGCGTTATGAGTGTTTTTAAAGATAAAGTTGAAGAGGAAGTAAAAAAACTTGAAGAAAAAGGCAAGTTAAAAAAAGAAGATGCAAAAAGCTTTATGGATACTATAGAAAAACGAGGCAAGGAAGAGGATGAGAAAATGAAGCAGAAGATAAAAGATGTGCTTAAAGAAATCATTGATGAATTGGGTATTGCAACAAAAGAAGATATCCAAAAACTCAAAGAGGAAATGAAATAAAAACGCTACATTACTACTCTTTACAAAGAGTTTATTTTGTATTTCATTTTTTATTGAGCGTGTATCTTGTTATCAAAAAGAAAGAGCGTTTTTTAATTTTTAAGCCTTTAAGTCCTAAAAAATTACACGATACTATCATCTATCTAGGGGCAAGTTTTATCAAGCTTGCCCAAGTATTGGCAACACGAGCGGATTTTTTTTCAAGTGAATATCTTGATGAATTGAAAAACTTACATGATAAATTGCCTAAAATGAGCGACACAGATTTTCAAGAGATTTATAAACAATCTTTTTCACAAAATCCTTTTGATTCATTTGAGATTGAACCCATAGGTTCAGCTTCAATTGGTCAAGTACATGTAGCCTACCTTGATGGACAAAAATTGGCAGTCAAGCTCAGACGAAAAGGTATAGCAAAACAAGTAAATGCAGATATTCGCATCATCAAATTTTTCAATTCAATCTTCGCGCCACTTTTTTCTTTTTACACAAAAAATTCAATAGATGCGGTGATTTCAGAGTTTTCTATCATGATAGCTCAAGAGGTTTCGCTTACACAAGAGTTGGCAAATCTTGAAAAATTTTCACTAACTTACAGTGATAGTGGTATTCGTTTTCCAAAACCATTGCCGCAGTTTTGCAGTGATGATGCACTTGTGATGAGTTTTGAAGAGGGTTTTCGTTTTGATGATAAAGAAAATATACTCAAATACAATATCAATTTTAAAAAAATTATTGAGATGCTTGTAAATTTTTATACAACACAAATGCTCATCAAAGGTTATTTTCATGCCGATCCACATCCTGGAAATATATTGATTACAAAAGAGGGTGATATCGTAATGCTTGATTTTGGGATGGTAAAAACCGTACCAAATGATACACGAATAGCAATCATAGAGCTTTTAAAAGCAGCCAATGAAAAAAACTATGAACTCTATATAAGTGCAAGTAAACGACTTGGAACGATAGCTTATGAAGCACCAACAAGCGAACTTGCTGGATTTACAGAAAAGATGTTTGACATATTTTCAAATGATAATCTCACGAGTGAATCGATGCAACAATTGGCTTTTGAAGTGCTTGAAACTACACGCAATTTTCCTTTCAAATTACCAAGTGATGCTATTTATATTTTGCGTGTAAGTGCTATAATCGAAGGTTTAGGAACAACTTATATCGAAAATTTTAATGGTGTCAAAGATATATTGCCCGTACTTACAAAAAATTTACCAAAAGCTTTGGGCGCGAGTGATAGCATCTTGGAGAGTATTGTTGATGAGATACAAGATATTCCTTTTATCTTGAGAGATATAAAAACAGTCGTCAAAAAAGCTAGTCAAGGGGAACTTAATGTAATGCTTTCACAAGGTCAGCTTGAGTGGATGGTAAAAGAGTTAAAGTCATACACAAAATCAACCATCATTTCATTTGGTTTGCTAGTGTTATCTTTTTTTATTTTATTGTATGATAAGGATCTGAAAATCCTCGCAGCTACTTTTGCGTTCATTGGTTTTTTGAGACTAGTCTATAAATAAGGAGTCATAAATGGCGTGTAAAAAATGTGAAGAAAAATTTGAATTGCAAGAACTTGCATCAAATATTTATTTTATGAGTGATGTTAAAGAAGTAACGCTTAAGTGCATAAAATTTTTTGATAAAATAGGCTTACATGTAGAGCATAAAGAGGGAATTGTTTTTGCACATGTAGACAATGCCGCAAATTTTTTCTATGAAAATATAGACTATATAAAGTCTAGTTTCAGCGATATTGAAAAAAACTCTATTAGAATTTTTATTGAGGATGTTAAAAATCCATTTGGCTTGCAAGCTGTTTTGGGTGCAAAATCTTTACAAGTGTATATAAATTTTTTATGCGATAAAGATTTTTTTGATATCATCAATAATGAAAGCATTACCTCACATTTTCAACCTATACTTTCACATACAGAGAAAAATATTTTTGGTTATGAAGCCCTTGCTAGAGGCGTAAAACAAGATGGATCTTTGATGTTTCCAGATGAGCTGTTTACAAAATCCGCACAAAACAATATGAATTTTAAAGTTGATAGACTCTGTAGAGAGTCTGCACTGAAAAATGCTGCTGTGAAAAAAATTACGCAAAAAGTCTTTATTAATTTTATTCCAACTACGATTTATGATCCAAAATTTTGTCTAGCTTCTACTGTAAAATGGGCAAATCAGCTTGAATTTGATCCCAAAAATATCATTTTTGAGGTGATCGAAACAGAACAAGCAAAAGATGTTGAACACTTAAAAAATATCTTGCTGTATTATAGAAAGCAAGGATATAAGATAGCACTTGATGATGTCGGAGCTGGGTATTCTGGACTCAATTTGCTTATAGACCTACACCCAGATATCATCAAAGTTGATCGAAAAATCATCGATGGTATTGATAGAGACAGCTTGAAACAATCGATTTACAAAGCCTTGTATGATATCTGTAGAATGCATGATATAACAGTGCTTGCAGAGGGTATAGAAACACCTTATGAATACAGTTTTATAGAATCTGTAGGGGTTGATTTGATGCAAGGATACTATTTTGCAAAACCAACAGCAGAACCAGTTCGACAAATTAAAAGAATTTTTTAATGCGGTTGATAATTTTTTCTGTATTTATATCTTTTTTACTCCTTGGCTGTAGTACAAAACCTAGCACACTTCAAAGTGTTGCAAAAGTAGATATAGAAAAATACAGTGGTGATTGGTATGAAATCGCTCGTTATGAAAATAGATTTGAAAAAGATTGTATCGGTGCAAGAGCAAATTATACCCCTAAAGGCAGTTCAATAGAAGTCATCAATACTTGTTTCAATGCGGAAGGCAAAAAAATAGCCCAAGCAAAAGGAAGTGCTTATGCCACACAAGATAGCCATAATGCAAAATTACGAGTAAGTTTCTTTTGGCCATTTTATGGAAATTATTGGATTATTTTATTGCCTAGCGATTATCGTTATGCAGTGATCAGTGAGCCAAAAAAAGAATATTTGTGGATATTGGCTAGAGAAAAAACACTCCTATCAAGTGATAAAAAAGAGATCTTGGATTTCCTACATGTAAACGGCTATGACGCACAAAAACTATTTTGGACACAATTGGATAAACTGCCATGAGATACACGAAAGATATCAAAAGAACAGCAGCGAGTAAATAGAACCGCTCAAAACTAAATTCATTTTAGAGGTATCTTTGTAGTTATCCCAGATATTTTGCATGTCTGAATAGATACTGTCATTTATCTATAAAAACTCTTGGAACTCATCGATTACCAGTGTAAATGCTTTTGTGGTTGCTAAGTCCACAAGGTATTCAAAAAGCTCTTTAAACTTTATTATCTGACCAAATACTTTCACATCTAAAGAGTTTTGAATGATAGATATAAACTCTTCACAAAGCAGAGCTTCATTTTTTTTGATACAAAAAGGTATATTTTCTCCTTATACGCTTCTTGAATCAGCTTTGTTTTCCCGATTCTTCTTCGTCCGACTATCACTGTATAAAGCTTAATGATTTTATATAAGCTAATGAAAACAAAGCGTGGCAATTTAGTTTTTAAAGGTACATTATAGATCTATCTAATGTTATAGCAATTATTAGAATTTCTTTATCCTAATATGTGCATTTTATTATTTTCTTGTGCATTTTCCATCTTAAAAATTTGTAAGTTCGTTTGCAATCATTTCTGCTTATTTGAGTACCGTTTCAGTCGCCAACATTTGCATATCCAGCGGATCACCAAACTGTCGCAGAGTTCTTTTAACTATAACTTTTAATTTAGCTCTGACACTCTCTTTGATAGTCCAATCAATAGAAGCATTTTCTCGCACCCTCTGAGTCAAAACAACGGCAATTATATTCGCCATTGCTTCTTTTTCCTGATACATGTACTTTATTATTTTCTAATGTATTTTAACTAAATAAGTTAGAGTATTTACCCTTCATAACGATCCAAATCCTTTGTTTATTAGCAAAGTTTGAGTGTTAGTTTTGTATTGTCTTCTATAAGATTTTGTAATTTGGCAAGTAAGGTATTTGCATTGTCTCCATCTTCCGGAAAACTTACTATATTGTCTTTTGGATCTTGTGAAAGAAATTCTTGAATACCCGATAATACTTCAGTTGCACCATTCCAATCAGTTCCTGGAAGCATCACTAAAAAACTATTCTCGATTTGAAAAAGTGCATCTGTTCGCCTAAGAATTCGGCTAAATATATCAACACTTTGTGCTATTTCTTTGTCTTCTAGGTTAAAAAAGATAACTGAAAAAGGAGCTTCATCTTTTATGCCAAATCGCTCAAGCAGTGCAATGTGGTGATCGATCAGCGAAATAAGGTCTTTTTGTGAAAACAAAATACTTGACATAATAAATCCTTGGGAAATTTAGGCATATTCTACAATAAAACATCCATATTTTCAAAATAAAAATAATTATAACCATTGCTATGTTTATAAGCAAATTTTAGATGGTGTGCTTTGGCGATATTTTCAACGATATAAAGTCCAAGTCCAAAGCCTTGATGTGTCATCTTTTCTTGAGTAAAAGGCTGTGTATAATGTTCAAGTTCTCTCTCAAGCGGACTTCCCTTGGAGAGAAAAGAGAGTCTATTTTTACTTAGCGAGATGATAACAAAGTGATCAAGTGAATACTTTATACCATTGTCTATAAGGTTTTTAATGGCAGTTGTAAAGAGTTTAAAATCAACTTTGATAATCAAATTTTCACTGATTTCAATTTTGATATTTTCAAATGGCACCATCGATAAATCAATCGCTTCATCCACAATATCAAGCAATCTAGCAGCGCGTACATTTTGCACCCCAGAGCCTGAAGTGATCTGTTCTATGGATGCAAACTCATTTATAAGGAGTTCTAACTTCTCAAACACTCCGATAAGTCGCTCTTTTTGTTTTGAATCTTTTATCATCTCAACACTAATGCGGCCTTTCGTAATTGGTGTTTTGAGTTCATGCATAATGTTGCGTAAAAAAAGTTGCCTTGAATGGTTAAGCTTTTGAATCTGTTGCACAGCATTGTGAAAAGAGTTGGCAACTTGTGAGATTTCATCCGCGCCATCAGACTTACATGTAACATTCAAATCCCCCATTGCAAATTTATCCATTTCTCTTTTGAGCTTTCGTAACGGCTTTATCTTGCGAATTGTCATAATGTAAGCGATAATAATGATAAAAATAACAAAGCTAAATATAATGCGAATAACATCATAACGGTAGGGCTGATAATCTTCATCTTTTAAAAGTAATAACTTGTCATTATTTTCAATGAGCAAATAGTGATAGTTATTGTATTTTAAGATTGCACTTGAGCCTATTTTATTAGAAATTTTTTGTATGATATCAGAGTTGGTAATGATTTTATCAACGATATTTTGATCTTTTATTTCGCTCAAACTATAATCTTGAATTTGTTGTTCAAGTTCACTTTGCGTGATGTAATTGTTGAGATGAAAAAGCGTTGCACGAGCGATAATTGAATACTTCGTGTTGAGCTTCTCTGTGTACTCTTTTTTGTCATATGCCATTAAAAAGAGTAATGCAAGTATGATACTAACGATAGAAATAAAAAAGATAAAAGTAATACTATAATAGATAGAAGATTTGTTCATTTTAAAAATTTATAACCAATTCCTCGAATTGCGTGTATATAACGGGGTTCTTTTGAATTTTCCCCTAATTTTTGGCGAATTCTACCAATGATTACATCGATACTTTTGTTGGTTGTTTCTTCGTTTATAACTGCAATATTGTAGATGAGTTCCTCCCTTGAAACAACACCCCCATCTTTTTTCATAAGATATGCAAGAATGCCATATTCTGCTGCTGTAAGATTGAGAATTGAGTTTTTGTAAGCGATAGTCATTCTTGTTTCATCAAGTTCAAAATCACTTTTTGTAGTACTCTGTGTTGTTGTATTTTCAAAATCACGATGATGGCGTCTAAGAAGACTTTTGATTCGAGCTTCAAGCTCAAGTGGGTTGTAGGGTTTTGGCAGATAATCATCTGCACCATTTTGCAAAGCGGTGACTTTATCACCTATGTCGTGGCGAGCTGAAGAGATAATGATCGGGATATCGTACCTTTTTCGTATCTCTTTGCACACCTCAAGCCCATCAAGACCAGGAAGAGTTAAGTCTAAAATAATGAGATCAAATTTGTGTGTTGCGAGAGTAGAAAGCCCTATATAAGGATCTTCAGCGATGCTTACATGTATCTCAAACTGCTCAAGATACTCAGAGAGTATCTCGGCAAGTTCTGTATCGTCTTCGATCATTAAGATTTGTATCATAATCTTGGCAACACCTTTTTTAGAGGGATTATAACATTATTATTTTACAACCACGACTAAATCTCTTCCATTTCTCTTAATATAAACGATTTTTCTATCTCGTTTTTGTGAGCTCAATGCTTTTTGAATATCTTCAAGGTTTTCAATGATAATGCTATCAATTTGTGTGATAATATCCCCAGCCGCAAAACCATTTTTACTGGCCTTTGAGCCTTCTTTGATGTCCACTATCAACACTCCTTTTAGAGTATTTGGCATCTGGTATCTGTATCTTGTCTGTGCGTCTAACTCTTCAAGCAGTAATCCATCTAAAAATTCATTGTCTCCTGTTTTGAGGGAATTCTTTCCTTTTTCAAGATTGGAAAGTTTCAATTTAGCAGATTTGACTTTGTTGTTTGCGTCCTCATATTCGACACTTACTTGAGCATTTGGTTTTTTGTTGCCTATAATATTTTTCAAGTCATTGGCATTTTTAACTTTTTGATTATCTATACTTAAGATAAGATCGCCTCTTTTGAGTCCAGCTTTTGCAGCAGGGGAATTAGCTTCTACACTCATGATAAATGCGCCATGATCATTTTTGTAAATCTCTTTAAGATCATTGCTTAAATCTGCAATAGTAACGCCCAAATAGCCTCTTTCTATTTTTCCATCTTCTATGAGTGATGTAGCCACTTTTTTTGCCATATTTGCTGGAATTGCAAATCCTATGCCGTTATTGCCGCCACTTCTTGATAAAATAGCACTATTGATTCCGACAAGAGCGCCCCTACTATCAACAAGAGCGCCTCCTGAATTTCCAGGATTTATGGAAGCATCTGTTTGTATGAAATTTTCATATTGATTAAGCCCGATACCACTTTTGTTAAGTGCTGAAACGATGCCTTGTGTGATAGTTCCTCCCACTCCAAAAGGATTACCGATAGCAAATACGACATCTCCTTCAAGTGTTTCATCGGAATTTCCAAATGCAATTGCACGCAGATCTTTCGCATCTATTTTTATGATGGCTAAATCAGTTTTTGAATCAAGTCCAACAACTTTTGCCTTGTATTCTTTTTCATTATCTAAGAGTGTTACGACAATTTCATCAGCATTTTCAACAACATGATTGTTTGTGATAATATAGCCATCATTTGAGATGATAACACCACTTCCAAGTGAACTTGAGCGTCTTTTTTGTTGCGGAAAACCATTGCCAAAACGATCCCCAAAAAACTCTTTAAAAAATGGATCATTTAAGAAAGGATTGACATTTCTTTGTTCTTTAATTTGTGTGGTTGTGGCTATATTTACAACACTTTTTCTAGCATCCTTGATTGAATCATGATAAGAAAGAATGATATTTTTTTGTGTTGCTATCTCTCTTTGAGAATTATTTGGTGCTTCTTGGATGTTGAATGAGCCTGCTATAAGTAATGATGTCGTAAAAATAGAGAGAAAAGTTATCTTTTTCATAGTGTATCCTTAAAATTAATTTTTAAAATTATAAATCAATGCTTTAAATGCAAAGTAAACAAAACTTGATTGACATACACTAAAGATTGTTATATAATTTCTATAAAAGTTTAATAAAGAAAGGTTGCAGGATGAGCAATAGTTTATATGATACGCTCGGCGTTTCACAAAGTGCAACACCCGATGAAATCAAAAAAGCCTATAGGAGACTCGCTAGAAAATACCATCCAGATATCAATAAAGAATCTGGAGCAGAAGAAAAATTTAAAGAGATAAATGCTGCTTATGAAATTTTAAGTGATGAACAAAAAAGAAACCAATATGATAGATATGGCGATAGTATGTTTGGGGGACAAAATTTTCATGATTTTGCAAACCAACAAGGAGGTGCTAATCTTGATGAAATCCTTAGAAGTATCTTTGGTGGCGGCGGTATGGGCGGCGGCTTTAGTGGTTTTAGTGGCGGCTTTGGAATGCCAGATTTGGATGTCAATGCACGAATTACAGTGCCATTTACCGTTTCTATCTTAGGCGGGAAGCACTCGGTAAATTATAATGGACAAAATTTTGATGTAAAAATTCCAGCCGGTATAAAAGATGGAGAAAAACTACGCATTAGAGGTAAGGGTAAAAATTTTCAAGGCAATAGCGGGGATCTGCTTTTAAGTGTATCTGTGGCAAAATCACCTGAATATGAAAGAGAAGGCAATGATCTTGAAAAAGTTATCGATATTCCACTCAAAATCGCTCTTTTCGGAGGCAAAATAAAAGTAGAAACGCTACACAAGGAAGTGACGCTAAAAATAGCTCAAAATACAAAAAACAATCAAAGATTTCGCCTCAAAGAATATGGTGTAGTTGATCGAAGAACACAGGTAAAAGGAGATATGTATCTTAAAGCAAATATCGTTTTGCCAAAGCTTGAAGAACTTGATGGTGATTTGCGTACTATCATGGAAGAAAAATTACCACAGTAGGAGTTGAAAATGCATGGATATGATGAGCCAGTTTATTTGATAAGCGTTGTTGCAAAAGTTTTAACGATCCATCCCCAAACTCTGAGACAGTATGAGAGAGAGGGTTTGGTGTCTCCATCAAGAACCGATGGTAAGATGCGTTTGTATTCACAAAGAGATATCGATAGAATTAAGTTGATTTTGCGATTGACTCGAGATTTGGGCGTCAATCTTGCAGGCGTTGATGTAGTGATGCAACTCAAAGAAAAACTTGATGAAACAGAATTATTGCTCGAGGAGTTGCGTGTACAACTTGAAGAATTTAAAGGTGGTGTAAAAACCAAAAATCCTCTTGTTAAAAGAAAAACTAGTTACGATATCATACTTTTTGGCGAATAGATGGACAATGTTATAAGTATAATTTTAAGTGCAATACTCATTGCGACTATTTGTAATATACTCTTAAAAAAATTTCATATACCAACAATCATCGGCTATATTTTTACAGGAACTATCATCACATACTCTTTCTCATTGCATAGCATGAATGGAGATACGACACTTACACATGTGGCTGAATTTGGTATCGTTTTTCTAATGTTTACTATTGGGCTTGAGTTTTCGCTTGAACACTTAAAAAGCATGAAAAAACAGGTATTTTTTAATGGTTTTATTCAAGTGATGATAACTGGCGGTATATTTTCCCTTTCAGCACAATACCTTTTTGATATCCAGCAAAAAAGCGCGATCGTCATCGGTTTTGCTTTGGCACTTTCTTCCACAGCAATTGTTTTAAAAATTCTTAATGACAACGGCAATATTCACTCACTTTACGGTAGAAAAGTTTTGGGTATTTTGCTTTTTCAAGATATAGCAGTTATTCCGCTACTTTTAATGATCAATATTTTTTCCCTCACAGGTAGTTCTGTGAGTTCGTTAATCTATGAAACAATCGTGAGTGCTGCAATCGTTATGGTTCTTTTGTATATTATGGGTAAATATGTTCTCAACTATTTTCTCTCAAAAGTTGTTTCAGCTGATTCTGAGGAGATTTTTATAGCATCTGTTTTGCTTATCGTTATCGGTGCTTCATTTCTTGCACATAGTTTTGGCTTTTCCTATTCTTTGGGTGCATTTGTAGCGGGTATAATGCTCGCAGAAACAAAGTACAAACACCAAATAGAAGCTGATCTTATTCCTTTTAGAGACTTGCTTTTAGGATTATTTTTTATAACTATCGGTATGCAGATTGATGTACAAATTATCTTTGATTATTTTTTCTGGATACTGTTTTTGCTCTTTGCCATCATGGCAATCAAATCAGCTATTATATTTGTTTTGCTGATAAACTACACCAATGCAAGAACCGCATTCAAAGCAGCGCTTTCGATTTCTCAAGTAGGCGAATTTTCACTCGCTGTTTTTGCACTTGCAAGCTCAAGTGATCTTATGGATCCGGTAAACAACCAAATTCTCATTGTAACAGTTGTTTTAAGTATGATACTAACACCATTCGTGCTAAACAATATAAAAAATATTGCTGATTTTATGATCAAAGAAGAGGCTGATAACGAATATATGGTTTATTCCTCTGGTTTTGATGGGCATATCGTTGTGTGTGGTTATGGAAAATTGGGTCAAGAAATCGTGTATAGATTGAAAAAGATGAACATTCCTTATGTTGTTGTTGAACATGATATCAATCTCGTAAAATTGGGTGAAAGTAGAAATGAGCCAGTATTTTTTGGCAATGCTGCCCGCAAGAGTATTCTTGAACAAGTCAATGTAGAAAAAGCAAAATCAGTGATAGTAGCTATCAACAATGAAAAAAAACTACATCTTATTTGCGAAATCCTAGATTCATTTAAAACCCCGATAAATACCGTAGTTCGTGTTGCTGATTTTGAAGAAAAAAAGATGATCGAATATCTACATGTAAAGCATATTGTAAACGAAGGCAGAGAAGTTGCTAAGACTTTGATCGAGAAAGCTATTGCGTAGTTGTCAAGTTTCATAACATTACAAGAGAGAAAATTCTCCCTTGTAATGTGTTAATTATTTTTGATATTCATACAAGCCGGTGCTTAGATATCGCTCGCCGGTGTCACAGAGGATTGTTACTATTGTTTTGCCTTTGAACTCTGGTCTTTTGGCGAGTTCTTTTGCAGCAAATACATTGCCTCCGGCTGAAATGCCGATGAGTAAGCCCTCGGTTTTTGCTATTTCTCTTGCAGTAGCCGCGGCGTCCTCGTAAGAAACTTGTATGATCTCATCATAACTTTGTGTATTTAAAACTTCAGGAACAAATCCAGCACCTATGCCTTGTATTTTGTGCGGCCCAGGTTTGCCACCTGAAAGCACCGGCGATACATTCGGCTCCACAGCATATATCTTTACATGTTGGTTTTTTTGCTTCAGTACTTCACCTACGCCAGTTATAGTCCCACCAGTACCAACGCCTGCTACAAAAGCATCAACACTTCCATCTGTATCATTCCAAATCTCAATTGCAGTTGTTTTTCTGTGAATATCTGGATTGGCTACATTTGCAAATTGTTGTGGAACAAATGAATTTTTTGTGTTTGCTGCGAGTTCATCCGCTTTTGCAATAGCACCTTTCATGCCAAGTGGCGCTTCAGTCAATACGAGTTCAGCTCCCAATGCACTTAAAAGTTGTCGTCTTTCCAAACTCATAGATGCAGGCATTGTAAGAATGATCTTCAACCCAAGGCTTGCACAAACACTTGCAAGTCCGATACCTGTATTGCCACTTGTTGGTTCTATGATGATTGTGTCTTTATTTATCTTGCCACTTTGTAGAGCCTCGTTTATCATATTGAAAGCAATTCTGTCTTTTACTGAATGTGATGGATTTAGGAATTCACATTTTCCTAGGATCAATGTGCCTGTTTCTTCTGAATATTTATTGAGTTTTACAAGGGGTGTGTTGCCGATGAGTTCTGTAAAATTTTGTGCATATTTCATAATATATCCTTTATTTTAAAGTCCAAATGTGCTAAAAGTCGCATTTGGAGTTTTTGGCTTGCTGTATTTCTTGTGCAAATCATACAAAGAGAGTGCAAAAATCTCTTGCAACTCTTTTTTGCTTGAGGCATAAAAACTTTCAAGCACAGCATTGCTGTTGTGTGCATCTACAACACCAATATCTCCCTCAAGTGTGAGAAAAATATCTTTGATGAAGATCATTTTTGGACTCTTTGCAAGCATATAACCACCATTAACCCCCCGTGTGCTTTTGACAAAATCTGCCTTCTTGAGCAAAACGAGAATTTGTTCAAGGTAATTTTGCGGGATATTTGCTCTTGTGGCTATATCTTTTATCTGGAGCGATTTATTGTGATCACTCAAAAAAAGCTCATACAATGCTGCCAAACCATACAACCCTTTCGTTGAAATAAGTGCCATGGTTTTTAGCCTATCGCCTGAGCAAGGTCGGCTATGAGATCTTCTGAGCTTTCAAGTCCAATGCTCAATCTGATCAATCCCTCAGGAATATCAGCAACTTCAAGTTCTTCGCTTGAAAGTTGCTGATGAGTTGTGCTTGCTGGATGCGTGATGATAGATTTTGAATCGCCTATGTTTACAACAACAGCAAATATTTTTGTACTATCAAGGATATTTTTTGCACTTTCAAAATCCTCTACTTCAAAGCTCAACAAACCAGATGTTTGAGCGTCTTTAAAATACTTAACCGCCTTATCATGTTGCGGATCATCTTCAAGTCCTGGATAATTAACACTTTTTACTTTTGGATGCGATTTGAGGTATTTTGCCACTTTATACGCATTGCTTGAGTGCTGTTTCATGCGAATTGATAATGTTTCAAGCCCTTGAATAAATAGCCATGAACTAAAAGGAGATGGTACTGCACCTATATCGCGGAGCAATGAAAGTCTAGCGCGAAGTGTGAAAAGTGGAAACGGTAAATCAGCATACACTAATCCATGATAACTTTCATCAGGTTCATTAAATTGCGGATAAAGTGGATTTTTGATCAGTTTTTCGTTGAGTCCAAAACGAGTGATTATAACACCACCTATTGCAAGTCCTTGTCCTGTTATGTATTTGCTTGCACTGTGAACGACAACATCAACGCCTAATTTAAGTGGCTGCAAGAGTATCGGTGTAGCAACAGTGTTGTCACAAATACTCACGATATTGTGTTTTTGTGCGATAGACACTATCTTTTCTATATTTGGGATGGCGATTTGTGGGTTTGAGAGTGACTCAAAGTAAATCGCTTTTGTTTTATCATCGATTAATGCCTCAAGATCATCAGCCTTGTCACTTTCAAAAGTTTTAGCTTGGATACCAAATCGTTTGAGTGTGTGTGTCAAAAGTGTTGTAGAGCCGCCATATATCTTGCGTGCTACAAGAATGTTATCACCAGCTTCAGCTAAATTTGCTATTGCAAAAAAGATAGCTGCTTGACCACTTGCGGTAGCCAAACTTGCTTCACCACCTTCAACTGCTGCAATTCTCGCTTCAAAAACATCCGTTGTAGGGTTATTGAGTCTTGTATAAATAGGTCCTAATTCTTTGAGTGCAAAAAGATTTGCAGCTTTTTGCGCACTACCAAAATCATACGCAGTTGTTTGATATAGTGGAACTGCCATTGTCCCAAAACCGTCATGTTCATAGCCATAATGCAAAGCCAAAGTTTCTTGTGTCATTTGTGTTCCTTTTTAATTTTTTAATTCCGAGTGAAATTATAGAGTATATTTCTAAATATGTCAAGTAAAAAACTTGAATATCATAAATTTTAGAGATTTTTATGTAAATATAGACTAAAAAAACAGAGAAAATACAAATTTATTTGCATAAACTATATTAAATCACTTTATATACTTGACTTAAGAGATATTTCTTGATATTATTTCACGAAATATTGAAAAAAGGAACTCTATGATAGAGCATAAAAAAAGAAGTATTGCCAAAGCAATATCTTGTGAGAAGCTTGGCGCGATAGATACAGTGCTTATTAATTTTTTAGTAACAAGAGGCTCTTTGAATGCTGTATCCATTGTGTCTTTTGAATTTATCACCAAAACTTTGCTCTACTATTTTTATAAAAAGACTTGGAGTAAAATATGTTTTGGGCGTCAAAAAATTGAACCGGAGTATCAGATATGAATGCTACATGCAAAGAAAAGATTGCACAAGCTTTAAAAGTGTTGCAAGAAGAAATAGTCGATAAAAATTATAGAGTTACTCTGGGATTTAGTCACCAAAATGAAGATGTGATAGCGATAGATTTAGCACAAAAAGCAGGTGTTGCATTTGATGTTTTTACACTGGATACACAAAAACTTTTTCAAGAATCTTTGGCGTATCAAAAGGAGATAGAAGCATTTTTTAACATTAAAATCAAATCTTTTAGTGCAACAAAAACGCAGATATATGAACTTGAGACAAAAGTTGGCGAAACTGGAATTTTTGAAGATATTGCTTTGCGAAAAGAGTGTTGTTATGTAAGAAAAATAGAACCGCTCAAGATAGCTTTAGTTGGCTACGATGGTTGGATTAGTGGCATTCGTCAAGCCCAATCACCTACAAGAGCCGAGGTTTTGCTTGCAACATTTGATGCACAATTCGGGCTTTTTAAGTATAACCCATTGGTTTATTTTAGTGATGCAGATGTAAGTGATTATATGCAAAAAAACGCATTGCCACAAAATGCTTTGTATGCGAAAGGTTTCAAAAGTATAGGATGTAAGCCCTGTACTCGAGCGGTTAATGCGGATGAGGATATAAGAGCTGGTAGATGGTGGTGGGAAGCGCCGCAACATAAAGAATGTGGATTGCATCTACAAAAAAAGGATTGAGCTATGGATCATTTAGATAAACTAGAAGCACAAAGTGTTTATATCTTGCGTGAAGCGTATAGAAGTTTTCCAAATCTTGCCATGCTTTGGAGTATCGGTAAAGACAGCACGGTGCTTTTGTGGCTTAGTAGAAAAGCGTTTTTTGGACATGTTCCCTATCCGCTTGTGCATATTGATACAGCTTTTAAGATACCGCAAATGATAGAATATCGAGATACGATAGCTACACAGTGGGATCTTAATTTGGTTGTCGGACAAAACAAGCAAGCGTTGAATCGTGGTGAGACATTTGTTGATGGACTTGATAGACTGAGTTGTTGTAAAAAACTCAAAAGTGAAGCACTAAAACATACGCTAGATGGCTCATGGAGTCGCTCAAAATACAATCCCTATAAAAAAATTTGGGAAGAAGAAGTAAATGGTGCGCCTTATACGGGCGTAATCGTAGGTGTGCGGGCTGATGAAGAAGGAAGTAGATCTAAAGAGAGAGTTTTTTCAGCAAGAGATGAAAAAAGCGAGTGGGATACAAGCACACAACCTCCAGAACTTTGGAATCAATATAAAACTGATTTTGCACCCGATACACATGTTCGTATTCACCCACTTCTAGAATGGACTGAACTCAATATTTGGGAATATATCCATAGAGAAAAAATCCCTATTATTTCACTTTACTTTAATCAAGGTGACGGAAAACGATACCGTTCTTTGGGCTGTTACCCATGCACTACGCCTGTAGATTCGCAAGCAACAACCACGCAAGAGATTATCGATGAGCTTGTAAGTGGTAAATTCAAAGACATAGCCGAACGATCTGGAAGAGCGCAAGATAAAGATGGTGGCGGAACATTGGAGATTTTAAGAAAAGAGGGGTACATGTAATGCAAAGACTCAATATAGTAATAACAGGTCATGTGGATCATGGCAAAAGTACACTTATAGGAAGGCTTTTGGCAGATACAAACTCCTTACCACAGGGAAAATTAAAAAATGTACAAAAGATGTGTGAAAACAATGCGAGACCTTTTGAATACGCTTTTTTGCTCGATGCTCTTGAAGATGAGCAAAAACAAGGCATCACGATTGATAGTGCGCGCGTTTTTTTTAAGAGTCAAAAAAGAGAATACATCATCATAGATGCTCCTGGTCACATAGAATTTTTAAAAAATATGATAAGTGGCGCATCAAGGGCTGAAGCGGCATTGTTGCTCATTGATGCAAAAGAAGGAGTTGCTGAAAATTCAAAAAGGCATGGAATGTTACTCTCTTTGCTTGGGATTAAACAAGTCGCTGTTGTGATAAATAAGATGGATCTCGTAGATTTCAGTGAAGCAGAATTTTTAAGGATCAAAGAACAATACAGCACTTACTTGCAAACATTGGGGATAGAGAGTGAACAATTTATTCCAATAAGTGCTAGAGAAGGGATAAACCTTGTGGAAATTTCAGCTAAAACACCTTGGTATAAAGGCAAGAGTGTTTTAGAGGTTTTAGATAGTTTTAAAGGAAGTGAATCGAAGCAGAATGAAGACTTTAGGATGCCTTTGCAAGATGTCTATAAATTTACTAGAGACAATGACAATAGACGCATTTATGCAGGAACGATAACAAATGGCACTTTAAGCGTTGGAGATACGGTTGTTTTTTATCCATCACTCAAACGCTCCGTTGTTGCAAGTATTGAGAGCTTCAATACTCCTGTAAAAACGCAAGTCCATGAGGGTGAAGCGGTGGGTTTTACTTTGCAAACACAAATCTATGTGAAAAATGGTGAAGTTGTTGCTAAGGCTGATGAAAGTAAGCCAAAGTGTGCAAAATGCTTTGAAGCAAATATCTTTTGGCTGGGTGCAAAACCACTTGAGCCAAACAAGGCGTATAAAATTAAAATAGGCTCAGCACAATGCACCGTTTATCTTAAGGCTATCCAACGCGTGATTGATGGCGAAACGCTTGATCGCGACAATGGCTTACATGTAGCACTTCATGAAGCTGCGAGTGTTGTATTTGCAACGCATGATATATTGGCGTTTGAAGAATTTGAAAATAACCAAAAATTGGGTCGTTTTGTTATCGTTGATGAATACGATATAGCAGGCGGTGGGATTATCACGCAAGTGTTTGAAGAATCCTTACATGTAAGTCAAAATTTACTCTCTTTGGTAGGCGGTGACAATGACTTTGAGGCAGAATTTTTTACACTGCTTCGCAAATATTTTCCACATCAATTTTAAAGGATAGATTTTATGAAAGTGTTAATAAACGGTGAAACAAAAGAGTTTCAAGACAATATAAACTTACTTGAACTGCTCAAAGTGGAAGATGTTGCGCAACCAGATATGGTTTCGGTGCAACTCAACGATACATTTGTAACAAAAGATGACTATAGCAGTATAGTTTTAAAAGAGGGTGATACAATCAATTTTTTATACTTTATGGGAGGTGGTGCGTGAGAGAATTTAGCGATGAAGAATTGGAGCGATATTCAAGGCATATTATCTTAGAAGATATAGGGATTGAAGGGCAAGAGAAGATAGCACAAGCAAAAGTTCTTATAATCGGAGCTGGCGGACTTGGATCACCTGTGGCACTGTATCTTGCAGCTGCTGGAATTGGTGAGATCGGTATTGTTGATGGCGATGTTGTGGATTTAAGCAATCTGCAAAGACAAGTCATTCACTCTACAAAAGATATAGGCGTTGCTAAAGTACAATCAGCCAAAGAAAAGATGGAAGCTATCAACCCAAACATACATATCACAGTGTATCAAAAGTTTTTAGACGCTTCAAATATCTTAGATATCGTGAAACAATATGATTTTGTGATCGATGGTACAGATAATTTTGCTGCCAAATTTTTAATCAATGACGCTTGTGTGCTTGCAAATATTCCTTATTCGCACGGTGGTATTTTGCGTTTTGGTGGACAAACTATGAGTATTAGACCACATGAGAGTGCGTGTTATGCTTGTGTATTTGATGCACCACCGCCAACAAATGCTGTTCCTACTTGCTCAAGTGCTGGTATATTGGGAGCAGTGGCTGGGATGCTTGGCACTATTCAAGCCACAGAAGCACTCAAGTATATCACAGGGGCAGGCGAACCACTCTTTAATAAGCTCTTGAGTTTTGATGCAAAAAGTATGCAATTTCGCACTATCAACTTCAAAAAAAATCCAAAATGTCGCGTATGTGGTGAACAAGGCATAACACAGATAAAAGATTATGAAGCGGTTACATGTGAGGCAAAATTATGATAAAAATTCCTCAAAATGTCTATGAAATGATGGTAGAACACGCCAAAAGAGATCTGCCAAATGAAGCATGCGGTTATTTAGCGGGCAAGCATAAAGAGGTGCATTATGCCATTTGTATGACAAATACAGATGCAAGTTGTGAGCATTTTAGTTTTGATCCGCAAGAGCAATTTGATGCTTTTAAGCAAACACAAAAAGAGGGCTTGCAACTCATCGGCGTGTACCATTCACACCCACAAACTCCAGCGCGTCCAAGCGAGGAAGATATTGTTTTAGCCTATGATCCACGCATTAGTTATGTGATCATATCTTTGTGTGCACAAGAACCAGATATGAAATCTTTTATCATTCAAAATAAAACAGTTGAAAAAGAAGAGATCCAAATTATAGTTACACAAAAGGAGACAGCATTATGAGTTATTACGCCATTCCACCACTTGTACATGAGGATTTAAAAGTTTTTGCAAAAAATCATGAAGATTTTTTAGCAGGTAAACTTGATGCACTTACATTTAAAACAATGCGCGTTCCTTTTGGTGTATATGAGCAACGAGAACCCGATACTTATATGGTTCGCATCAAATTAGGAGGCGGTATCATTACGCCAAAACAACTGTTATCCTTGGCGGAACTTGCAAAAAAATATGCTCATGAAAACTTGCATATAACTACAAGGGGAGGTGTGCAACTACATTATGTGCATATCGAGGATATCGTGGAAATCATCTACACTTTGCATAGCATAAGCCTTAGCGGGCGTGGCGGTGGCGGCAATACGGTACGCAATATCATGGCAGACCCACTTGCAGGAACAGCATGCGATGAAGTATTTGATGTTTCTCCTTACGCACTTGCTCTCACTTCAAAAATGCTGGATCAAAAAGATTCTTTTGCGTTACCACGAAAATTTAAAATTACTTTTAGTGGATCAGATGAAGATCGAGGCTACGCAACTATTCATGATGTGGGGTTTATAGCTAAAATTCAAGATGGCAAAAAAGGGTTTAAGCTTTTTTGTGCAGGTGGTATGGGTGCAAAATCCAATCCATCCGTATTGCTTCGTGATTTTATCCCTGAAGAAGAAGTTTTTCTCTACTCACAAGCGATCAAACAAGTTTTTGACGCACATGGAAATCGCAAAAATAAACATGCAGCAAGGTTGCGTTTTTTAATGAATGAAGTTGGTTTAGATGCGTTTAATGAGATGTTAGAAGCCGAACTTGTCAAAGTGCGTGCAAGAGATGATTGGCGTATGCAAACACAAGAAATTGAGAGAAAAGAGGGCGATAACAGTGTTACGCCATTTAGCATTCCGCAAGAGATACAACAATGGTGGAATAGATTTGTGTATGCGCAAAAGCAAGTAGGTTTGTACGGCTGTAAAGTACCTGTGCATTTAGGGGATATTTTTTATGAGCATGCAAGGCAACTTGCCAATGCTTTGCTTCCTTTTGGTGAAGATGTATTGCGTTTTTGTGGGGATCAAAATCTTTATATCAGAAATCTTACGGCTCCGCAAATGGCAAGTTTATACGAGTTATTGCAAAATTTCTCAAAAGAAGTGAGCAAACCAACGCTCTTTGGTGATATGGTAGCATGTACGGGTGCGGCAACTTGTCAGCTTGGTATCTGTAGGCCACGAGGTGCTGTTGATGCGATACAAAAACGCCTTGATGCACTTTTACAAACCCGTGATTATGATGCCTTGCAAGGCTTTAAGATTCATCTCTCAGGTTGTCCAAATAGTTGTGGAAAGCACCTTATCGCAGATCTTGGATTTTTTGGAAAAGTACAAAGAAAAGATGGCTATCCCTATCCAGCTTACAATGTTGTTGCTGGAACAAAAACAGATGCACAAGAAACAGTATTTGCAAAAAAATGTGGTGATGTAGCAGCGTTTCATGTGCCAGCTTTTGTGCAAGAAGTGTTGGACACTTGGCTCTTACATGTAAGAAATTTTGCAAGTTTTAGCGATTGGATAGACGCAGGTGGTGATGCAATTATCAAACAAATTAGCACAAAATTTGTCGAAATTCCAACCATAAAAGAAGATAAAAATCCTTATTTTGATTATGATGCACTGGAACTTTTTTCACTCAAAGGCAGAGGTGCCGGAGAATGTAGTGCTGGGATGTATGATCTTATCGAAGCAGATAAAAAAGGATTAAAAGAAGCATTAGAGGAGAAGGAAAAAAACTTTTCACTTATCCGTTTGCTTGCAGCTAGAATGCTTCTTGTTACTCGTGGCGAAGATGCACGGGATGAGGTTGGCGTATTGCAACTTTTCAAAAAGCATTTTGTAGATACAACGATTCTCAATGCTTACTTTGGAAAACTTCTTGAGGGTGAAGCTGATGAGCGAAGTTTGGAGCTAGCAGATGAGGTGATGAAGCTATATGACAGCATGGACAATACACTCAAATTTGCACGAGAAAAAGAGTTAGCATTACAAAATGCACAAGCAGATGCAGTGCAATCAAAGATTCATTTTAAAGATTTGAGCGGTGTAGCATGCCCTATGAATTTTGTAAAAACAAAAATGGAACTTGCTAAAATCGCTAGTGGCGAAGTCTTGGAGATTCTTTTGGATGATGGTGCGCCGATAGATAATGTGCCAAAATCAGTCTCAAGTGAAGGGCATAGTGTTCAAGAGCCTGTAAAAGAGGGCAAACTTTGGCGTGTGAGGATTGTGAAAAAATGAGTACTTTAGGTATCGCACTTAAGCCCAAAAAAACACTTCTCATAGGAGCAGGAGCCGTTGGTGCGCAAAAAGCATCGGTACTTGATAGCCTTGATTTTACTTATGATGTGGTAGCGCTTGAACTTATTGATACCTATTTTTTAACAAAAGAGATACGCATCAAAGCATTTGAAGATGCTGATGCTAAAGGCTATGAGATTATCATCGATGCTACAGGTAATGAGGCGGTTACAAATCGTTTAGTTGCTCTCAAACCACATTTGCATTTTTGGCTCAATGTTGTCGATGTGCCACACTTGTGTGATTTTTATTTTAGTGCGCTTACGCAAAGAGGTGATATACAAGTAGCAGTAAGTAGCGGCGGTGCATCGCCAAGTCTTGCACAAGTGATTCGCAATAAAGTTCAAAGACTTTTGCCACAAAATCTCACGCCATTGATCGAGAGATTGAGGAATGAGAGAAAAAATCCTGAGCGAAATATGGCAAAATTACGGGGCATTGCAAAAGAGGGCGTTGGCAAAGTTTTTCTTATAGGTTGTGGCACAGGATATGTTGGCAATCTGTGTTTAGACGCGTTACATACTTTTGAAATTCTTGATATAGCACTTGTGGACGCGCTTGTTTCTAAAGAGATTCAAGCACTTTTACCACCTACATGTAAGATCGTAGATGTGAGTAAGAAAAAAGGGTTTCACTCAAAAAGTCAAGATGAAATCAACACTCTCTTGCTTGGCTATGCAAAACAAGGATTTGTTGTAGGCAGACTTAAAGGTGGTGAGCCACTTTTGTTTGGCAGGTTGGGTGAGGAAAAAGCTATCTTATCAGAGCATGGCATCGCTTTTGAAGTGATAAATGGTATCAGTTCTGCTTTTCGCTCTTGTATTATTGCAGGCATTGTTCCAACAATTCGCGATATATCCAAAGGCGTAACAATCGTCTCTGCACACTTGAGAGAATCGCTTTTTAATGATGATTGGGTGGCATTAGTGAAACAACCTTTGCATACTGTGATTGTGCTGATGGCACATAGTTTTGCACAAAAAATTCAAAATTCTTGTCATTTGCAAGGTATCGATCCAAACACACCAGCTGCTTTTGTCTCAAATATAGATCAAAGCGAACAAGTAACGATTATAGGAGCGATTGGAAGACTTGAGCAGATGAGTAGTTTATGTTCTTCACCAGCTGTTTTGATAATCGGCGCATGCGTTGCCAAAGAAAACATTATATCCGCTGAAAATAGCGGTAAAATTATCTACATGTAAGGAAAAAATATGGGATTTACCACAAAAGTATTGCATACAAGAACAAATTTTAAAGATGCCCATAATGCGATGCGATTTCCAATTTACCAAAGTGCCGCATTTGCATTTGAAAAAGCAGAAGATCTTGAAGCTGTTTTTAAGGGGCAAAAGATGGGACATGTGTATTCACGCTCATCAAATCCAAGCGTTGAAGCATATGAACAAGTTATAAAAGAGGTGAGTGAATCCTTTGGAGTAGTTGCTACGGCAAGTGGAATGGCAGCTATTTGCAATACTTTCTTTGCACTTATAAAAAGCGGGGACAATATCCTCACGACGCGGTATCTTTTTGGTCATACACTCTCATTTTTTCAAACACTTATGGATGATTTTGGTGTTTCGGTGCGGTTTGTAGATATACAAAATGAAGCAGATATTAAAGCGAACATAGATGCAAATACAAGTGCATTTTTTTGCGAGAGTATCAGTAATCCGCAGTTAAAAGTACCTGATTTTTTAGCTATAAAAAGTATTCTAAAAACCGCACATATCCCACTTATCGTTGACACAACGATGACACCTTGGAATATTTTTGATGCTAAAGCAAATGGCGTGGATATCGCTGTCATTTCAGCTACAAAATATCTCTCAGGCGGCGGTCATGTTTTGGGTGGATTGATTCTTGATCATGGCACTTTTGATTGGTCAAAACACATACATTTGCAAAGTTTTTATAAAAAATTTGGACCAAATGCTTTTATAGCAAAGTTGCGTAGTGAAACTTTTAGAAATCACGGTGCAGCCCTGAGTCCGCAGAGTGCTTATATGCTTTCTTTGGGACTTGAAACACTTGATTTGCGCGTCCAAAGAAGTTGCCAAAATGCCTTACATGTAGCTCAACATTTGCAAACAAAAACGCAGATTTTAAAAGTTTCTTATCCACTGCTAGAAGATAATGATTGTTATATAAATGCGTCTAAACAGTTTAGCGGTGGCGGTGCGATTGTGAGTTTTTTCTTGGCTGATAAACAGAATGCTTATACATTTTTAAATGCCCTCAAGATCATCAAAAGAGGCACAAATGTGCAAGATAATAAATCATTGGCAATCGCGCCTTACCACACGATTTATGCACAATATAGTGATGAGCAAAAAAGATTATTTCAGATAGATGAGGGTATGATACGCCTTTCAATTGGCATAGAAGAGGTTGCAGACCTTGTTGCAGATATAGATCAAGCATTGCTTAATATAACTTAAAGGAAAAATATGAAAGTTGCACTTTTGATGAGTGGTGGCGTTGATTCGAGTTATTGCGCCTATCTTTTGCAAGAGCAAGGATATGAAGTCATAGGTATTTATCTTAAACTCCATGAAGATGAAAATAAACACGCTACAAACATAAAAAATGTTACAAAAGTTGGCGAATATCTGGGTATTCAAACTCGTGTGATTGATGCGAAAAAACTTTTTAAAGAGCGAGTGTATGATTATTTTGTAAATTCATATGCAAAAGGCTTAACGCCAAATCCATGTGCATTTTGCAATCCTTTGATGAAATTTGGTTTTGCTTTTGAGCAGGCACTAGCGTTGGGTTGCGATAAGATAGCAACAGGACATTATGCACGGATAAAAGATGGACACATTCAAGAAGCACTCGATAAGAGTAAAGATCAAAGCTACTTCCTTTTTGGTTTAAAAAAAGAAGTTATAGCCCAGATTATTTTTCCTTTGGGTGATATGATTAAGGAGCAAATGAAACCGCTTGCTTTGAAAAAATTACCATGGCTTGGTTCACTTGAAAGTTACAAAGAATCACAAGAGATCTGTTTTGTTAATGACACTTACATAGAAGTGTTGCAAAAACATCTGCAAACTGAACAAAAAGGGTTTGTGAAAAATACTAAAGGTGAAGTTATCGGCGAACATAAAGGATATATGCATTACACCATTGGCAAACGAAAAGGAATGCGTATTGATGGCGCACACGATCCACATTTTGTAGTAGATATAGATGCTAAAAACAACACGATCACGGCAGGTACAAAAGAAGATTTAGCAAAAATACAGATTCAGGCACAAAATTTCTCATTGCGTGAAGATTTTAGTGCTGGTGTCTATGGCGTGAAAGTTCGTTATAGAAGTCCAAAAGTTTTAGCGGATATTTGTTTGGATGATGATGGCGTGATAAATGCCACTTTGCAAGAACCCGTATATGGTGTAGCTAGCGGGCAAGCACTTGTGCTGTACCGTGATGACCTTGTTGTTGGTGGCGGTTGGATATCATAATGTTACAAAAGATATTCATTGACTGACCTTATGCAACAAGGAATCAAAGTTGCTTAATCTTAAAGTATGAAAACAGATTACATCGAGCTTTATACAGACTACCTAATCAGCAACAACAACAGGTCTTTCATCAATGATGGACAACGCAGTTAGCCACGATCAAATAACACGCTTTTTATCAACTGATATTACACACTAAAACGAACTTGTGCGTTTTAGTGGCAGTGACAAATGTCCCTACAACCCCCTATAGCTACGAAAAGGGTACTTTTTGAGAAAATGAGAGGTATTTACGAACTTTTTTTACAAAAGTGCGCAAGGTCAGTCAATAAACTTTAAAAGTTCGTTTTTGTATTATTATAATTTATAAACGATTAAAAAATAAGGAATGAAAATATTTGTAAATAGACATAAAGAATTACAGCTTTTAAATGACGAATATACAAGCTAGAAATTCTCTTTTTCTGTTTTATATGGTAGAAGAAGAGCGGGGAAAACAACACTTTTAAAAGAATTTATCAAAGATAAGCCATCTATCTATTTTTTAGTAACCTTAGAGAATTTCAATATCGTTTTAAAAAGATTGCAAAGTATAGTAGCTGATTTTTTAGGAGATAATTTTTTAAAGAGTTTAGAAATTAAAGATATTAAGCAGCTTTTTGAGTATCTCTCACAAAAAGAGTATGAAGATAGACTCATTATTATTGATGAGTTTCAGTATTTGACTAAACTAGACAACTCCATTCTCTCGCAGTTTCAATATATTGTAGACGAACTGCTAAAAAATAAAAACATTCATCTAGTTTTTTGTGGTTCAATCATATCAATGATGTATGAGCAAACACTTTCATATAATTCCCCACTTTATGGAAGAAGAACAAGTGCCATAAAGCTTGAAGCAATAGAGTTTAACTGTCTTATAGAGTTTTTTCCAAACAAATCAAATGAAGAGCTGATAGAACTCTATAGCATACTCTATGGTGTACCAAAATATTTGGAGATGTTCACTGATAGTGGTGATATTTTTAAAAATATAGAAAAAAATATTTTAAATCCTAGCGGCTATTTATACAATGAACCACAATTTATACTCCAAAATGAAGTAAACGAACCAATTACATATTTTTCGATTTTAGAGATCATCGCAAGCGGTGAACACAAAATTGGAAATATTGCTTCAAAACTTGGCAAAAATGTGCAAAATATAACTTCCTTTATTTCAAAACTTATGAAACTTGATATTATCTTTAAAGATGTGCCAATTACTGAAACAAATCCACTAAAGAGTAAAAAAGGACTTTATTTTATTAAAGATAATTTCTTTAGATTTTGGTTCACTTATGTGTTGCCTTATAAAAGTCAGTTGGAGATGGTGGGATAAAAATGAAGAGATAGATGCCCTTGGAATAGGCGAAGATTTTTTAATAGCTGGGGAGTGCAAGTATTCCAATAAAAAAGTAGGTACTGATATACTACATGATCTAAAAAAAAAGCGAAGAAGATCAATAGTGATATTCCTATAAAATACTATATTCTTTTTAGCAAAAGTGGTTTTACTGATGAGTTAAAAAAGCTTCAAGGTGGAGAAATAATTTTAGTTGAGGCAATTTAAATTTATTGATTGTAACATAACATCAGTCATTAAAAAGCAAATTTTCTTGTGTTAAAAATTATTTATCTTTAAATGCTACGCTTCCATTTACAAAAATACGCATAAGTAAGAAAAAGTTTTGTGTGCTTGTGGTATAATCTGATTTCTTAAATTTTGGAGCAAATATGTTACATGTAGATGAAGACGATTTTTTAGTAGGCAGTCCGAGAAGTAAATTTTTTGATATAGTTTTTTACGCAAACAAGTCGATAGTTACAAATGTTTTAGAAAATCATATTCGCCGCCATGTGGCTATGGAATATCTTTTGGAGCGTTTAGCAAAAAAAGAGGGTTTAGATCTTGAGTATGAACTCCAAAATATCTTGATTGAACAAGAAGATGATATTTTATTGCGAGAAACTGATTTTTATATCGTTACCACTGGTGAAGTATTGACACAAAATGAGTAAAAATTAGTGCTAATACGCATCATTATTTTTGTCTTTTTGACTGTTTCTTTTCTTTTTAGTGCTGAAAAATTTTGGGATCACCAACATCGTTATATTTTGAAAAAAGATGAGCTAGCAAACCTAAATATCGCCACAAGTGCATCAAAAGGCTTAGATAAGATACAGTTTTTTTTTCGATGGACACTGTTTGTAAATGACCGTGTTACCGTGCTTGTAAACAACCAAGGATATCCAAAACAGTTTGTTTTATACAAAAAGCGATCCTTAGATAGTGCGCAGTTTAAATTAATGGAAAACGGCAGTTTGGAGATAACAGATCAATCGCTACTTTTGCTTGTTTTGCAAGAGATAGATGCGAGCAAAAATGAAGTAAGCTTTGATGTTTTTATCAAAGATCCTAAAAAAAGAATAATGGTTGATTTTGAAACACCACAACAATAGGAAAAATAGTGTTAGAAAAAGTTGAACTACTTATGAAAAGCCACATAGAAGCTATTGGTGATTCTCATGTTTTGGGACTCTATGAAAAAGTACCTAAAGGAAAGCGACTTCGAGCTAAACTCATCTTGAAAATAGCTTCACAAAACCAGCAAGCGATAGAACTAGCAGCCGTTGTTGAACTTATTCATGCCGCAAGTCTACTGCACGATGATGTGATAGATGATGCTCTTACGAGACGGGGTGAAGATTCTATCAATGCTCTTTTTGGCAATAAAACATCGATTATGCTCGGTGATATCTTGTATGCAAAGGGATTTTTTGAACTCTCAAAACTTCCAAGCCAAGTCGCACAAATCATTTCAAATGCAGTTGTACAACTCTCGACGGGTGAATTACTCGATGTAGAACTCGCACACGAATTTAACACTAATGCGGAACTTTATTTTGATATGATTTACAAAAAAACAGCTTCACTTATAGAAGCCTCAGCTACAGCAGCGGCATATTTAGCCCATAAAGATGTACACAAATACGCCATTTATGGCAAAAATCTAGGACTCGCTTTTCAGATCATAGATGATATACTCGATATCACACAAAATGCGCAAACACTTGGAAAACCTGCTCTCAATGATTTTAAAGAGGGTAAAACTACATTGCCTTATCTCTACATGTACGAGAAATTAACACAAATTGAACAAGAAAAGTTGTTGGCACTTTTTGCTAAAACTTTAAGCGAAGATGAGGCATCTTGGATTCAAGCAAAGATGCAAGATACGCAGGCTATAACACAAGCAATTCAGCATGCTAAAAAACTAGGCGAAGAAGCTCTTCAAATGATAGCAGATGAAGGATCTACGGACTTAGAAAATATAATGAAAGCGATGATAGAAAGAGAGTTTTAATGCACTATTTAACACTGAGTTTTACACATAAAAATACAGATATCTCCATAAGAGAAAGGCTGTCGTTTGCAAATCAAGAAAAAAAACACGCATTTGCTTGTTCATTGCAACAATCTCCTTGCATCAATGAAACGATTATTTTATCTACATGTAACCGTGTGGAAATCTTTTGCAGCGTATGTGAAACGCATGAAGCCATAGAATACATCTATGCAAAATTAGCCTATTTTTCAAAAGTTTCGCAAGAAGATTTGGAAAAAAGAGGCAATGTTTATGAGGACAATGGTGCGATTCACCATCTTTTTTCAGTAGCCTCCTCACTAGATAGCCTCGTTGTTGGTGAAACACAAATCGTAGGACAACTCAAAGATGCTTTTCGTTTTTCTATGGAACAAGGTTTTTGTGGACAAAAACTGAGCCGCGCGATGCACCACACATTTCGTTGTGCAGCCTCCGTGCGAGCAAGTACAGAGATCTCAAAAAATCCAATCTCAGTGTCAAGCGTTGCAGTTGTAAAAGCCCAAAATCTTTTAGGCTCGCTCAAAGATGAAATCGCCGTGGTTGTGGGTGCTGGCGAGATGAGCGAACTTGCTTGTAAGCACTTACTTGCACATGGTGCAAAACTGATTCTTATCAACAGAAGCTTTGAAAATGCACAAAAACTTGCTGCTTTATTGCAAGGAGAAGTTTCTGTTTTGCCATATGCAAAATTGCAAGAATGTATCAATGTGCATAAACTTCTTTTTTGTGCAACGGGTGCGCCACATAGCGTAATCACAGAAGATATGGTAATCGAGCGAGATTTTGAACGGTATTGGTTTGATATCGCAGTTCCTCGAGATATTGAAGTGCAAGATAGCGATAAATTGAGCGTATTTGCTGTTGATGATCTCAAGGAGATAGTGACACAAAATCTTACTATGCGAGAAGATCAAGCGAGAGTTGCTTATAAGATAGTACATCTTGCCACTATTGAATTTTTTAAATGGTTACAAATGGTGAGTGTGGATCCACTCATCAAAGAATTACGAGAAAAAGCGAGAGAATGCTCACAAAAAGAGATAGATAAAGCAATCAAAAAAGGAAATATACCAGCACAGTACGAAGAGCAAATGCAAAAAATCTTGCATTATGCTTTTAACTCTTTTTTGCACTATCCAACAAAAACACTCAAAAATATCGCTGAAAAACCAGAAGCCGATACGATCGTACAAGCGATGCAAGAAGTATTTGATATCAATGATGATAGTGCAAAAAGATTGAATATGTACAAATGTGAATACCAAATGGATATGATGGAGAAAAATAATGAGATATAGCAATTTATTTGCACCAACAACAAAAGAAGCCCCAAAAGACGCAACACTTCCAAGCCACCAGTTTTTGATCCGTGCTGGATTTATCTCCCAATACGGTAGTGGTTTGTACAATTTTTTACCGCTTGGTAAGATAGTTTTTGACAAGATAAAAGCAGTAGTCAAAGAAGAGATGGATAAAAGCGGTGCCAACGAGATCCAAATGGGCGTTGTAACCCCTGCTGATTTGTGGCGTGAAAGTGGACGCTATAGCATTTTTGGAAAAGAGCTTTTGCGTTTTCAAGATCGTAAAAACAATGAATTTGTACTTGGACCCACACATGAAGAAGTAGTTGTGGATATAGTAAAAAATCGAATCACCAGTTACAAACAATTACCGCTACATCTTTATCAAATTACTACAAAATTTCGTGATGAAGCAAGACCTAGATTTGGATTATTGCGAGGTCGTGAATTTACCATGAAAGATGGTTATAGCTTTCATAAAAATGAAGCAAGTATGCGAGAAGAATTTGCACATATGGAGCAAACTTATACAAAGATTTTTACAAGATTAGGACTTGATTTTAGAGCAGTTGATGCAGATAGTGGCGCTATTGGCGGTAGCGGTAGCAAAGAGTTTATGGTATTGGCTGATAATGGCGAAGATGATATAGTTGTGTGTGAAAAATGCTCGTATGCAGCGAATGTTGAAGCGGCCAAAAGAGCAAAACAAACTTGTCAGATTGAGCCACCACAAGCAGAATTTGCGAAATTTCATACGCCAACACCTGTAAAAGATAGCATTGCACATATTGCAACATTTTTTAAAGTTGATCCATTTTATACGATCAAATCAGTTATAAAAAAAGCCATTTATGAAGATCGCGAAGAGATTATCGCATTTTTTATTCGCGGAAACGATACCTTGCAAGAAACAAAAGCACAAAATGCTTGTGGTTCGCTTGACCTTGTTGATGCGAGTGAAGAGGAGCTTTTAAGCATTGGGCTAATCGCTGGCTTTTGTGGCCCTTTGAAGCTACCAGAAGATGTGCAATTTTTTATTGATGAAGAGTTGCGAGATGAAAAAAATCTTATCTGCGGGGCAAATGAAGACCAGTACCATTTTGTAGGCGTACATGTAGTTAACTTTAATGAAGCACGGTATAAAGATTTGGTTGCTGTTCGAATTGGTGATATTTGTCCTTGCTGTGGTGCGTCACTTGGCATAACTAAGGGAATTGAAGTTGGACATATATTTCAACTAGGACAAAAATACGCAAGTGCAATGCAAGCAACATTTTTAGATGAATTTGGTAAATCTCAAGCATTTTATATGGGATGTTACGGCATAGGTGTGAGCCGTTTGGTAGCTGTGATGATAGAAGCAAGTCATGATGAGGCTGGATGTATTTGGAATAAGCAAACTACACCATTTATGCTCGATATCATCATCTCAAATATCAAAAACGAATCAGATGTACGCTTTGCTACAGATCTGTATGAAAATTTGTCTGCTAGCGGTTTTGAAGTATTGTTGGATGACAGAGCTGAGCGGTTTGGTGTGAAGATAAAAGATTTTGAACTTATGGGATTTCCTTATGCACTCATCGTTGGTAAAGGGCTTGCAGAGGGCAAAGTTGAATTGGTTGATCGAAAAACTTTAGAAAAAACAAGCTTACATGTAGAAGATTTGCAAGCACAACTTAAGGAACTACTCTCTTGAGATACCTCCTTATCTATCTTTTTATAGAAGTCTTTGTAAGTGTCAATATCGCTTCATCCATTGGTGCTATGGCAACTTTTTTGGAGATCATATTTACAGCGATTGCGGGGAGTATACTTTTGGCAAATTTTCGTGTAACTTTGTTTGAGAGTATGCAAGCATTACAAGAAAGAAGTATTAGTATGCGTGATTTTCAAAGGCTCAATGCTTTTACACTTTTAGGAGCAATATTATTACTTTTACCAGGTTTTTTCACAGATATAATTGGCGTGCTGTTGCAATTTAGCTTCTTTGCAACACTGTTTGCAAAAAAGTTCTTACATGTAAGACAGGAGCCAGATATTTATAATTCAAATCAAAGACAAATTGACGATGATATCATCGATGTTGAAATAATCGATGAGAGTAATGCACAGAAAAAAAATTAAAGGATTGAAAATGCAAAAATTGATTATCGCAACCAGAGAGAGCAAACTTGCTATGTGGCAATCGCTACACATTAAAGAGCTACTTCAAAAAGCGTATCCAGATCTTGAAATCATACTCAATCCTATGACTTCAAAAGGCGATCAAATTCTTGATACACCGCTTGCAAAGATTGGTGGCAAAGGGCTTTTTACAAAAGAACTTGAAGATTCTATGCTTAAAGGCGAATCACACATAGCAGTACATAGTCTCAAAGATGTTCCGATGGAATTTCCAGATGGACTGAAACTAGCAGTAATCACAAAAAGAGAAGATGTTCGCGATGCACTTTTGAGCCAAAAATACAAAGATATTGATGATCTTCCAAATGGTGCCGTTGTTGGTACCACAAGCCTAAGAAGACGGATGCAGATTTTGCGTTACAGACCAGATCTTGTTATCAAAAATTTGCGTGGCAATGTCAATACAAGACTCAGAAAACTCAAAGATGGTGAGTATGATGCTATTATTTTGGCAAGTGCTGGGATTAAACGATTGGGACTTGAGAATGAAGTAAACCATTTTACACCGATAAGCACACAAATTATGATTCCTGCGATGGGACAAGCGGCGCTTGGCATAGAAATTATCGATACACCTGAAGTTGAACGCATAGTAAGCGTTTTACAAGATGAACAAGCACGCATCGAAACAACTATTGAACGAGATTTTGTGCGAGTGCTAGAGGGCGGCTGTCAAGTGCCAATTGGTATCAATGCAAAAATGAGTGACAATCTTGTACATGTAGCATGTATAGTTGGGCTTCCTGATGGTAGTGAAATACTCCAAGAGAATGTTACATGTGAGGTTGATGAGTATGAAGTTATGGGAACAGAACTTGCAAATATGCTCGTTGAAAACGGTGCAAAAGAACTTTTGGTACGCGCTGAAAGTATAGCAATGCACGAAGTTTTTTAAGGGAAGATAATGCAACGAATTCTTGATGCACTCAAAGAAAAAGATCTTTTGCGCGTGATCGATGAAGAGTTAGATATAGATCTTGAAATTCCTCATATCGCTTATGTTGAAGCAAAAAAACCAGATTCAAAAGCACTACTATTTACCCATCCTATAAGCAAAAGACTCGATAAAAAATTTGATATTCCAGTGGCTATGAATATCTTTGGCTCCATGCAAGCTATGCAAATGATCTTTGAAAAACATCCAGATGATATAGCGCAGCAGATTGAAAAACTTTTGCATCTCAAGCCGCCATCTGGTTTTTTAAATAAAATGAATATGCTTGGTGAACTTTTTTCTTTAAAAAGTGTTTTTCCAAAAAGACTTTCAAGAAGAGGGGCATCGCAAGAAATTGTCTTTGAAGATCCAAATCTATTTGATTTGCCCATTCTCAAAACTTGGCCACAAGATGGGGGCGCATTTATAACAATGGGACAAGTTTACACGCAAAGTTTAGACGGAACATCGCAAAATCTAGGGATGTATCGATTGCAAGTGTATGATGAAAAAAGACTTGGTATGCACTGGCAAATTCACAAAGATAGTGCGCATTTTTTTCATGAATACAAAGAAGCCGGTAAAAAAATGCCCGTATCCATAGGTATAGGCGGTGATCCTTTGTATATCTGGTGCGGGCAAGCACCTATGCCAAATGGGATGTTTGAATTGATGCTTTATGGACTTGTACGGGGTAAAAATGCAAAACTTGTAAAATCACTTACAAATCCAATTTTCATACCAAACGATGTTGATTTTGTGATTGAGGGGTGGGTTGATCCCGCTTTGAGTATGATTGAGGGCCCATTTGGTGATCATACTGGCTATTATACACTCAAAGAGCCATATCCAATGATGGCTGTTACTTGTATCACTTCTAAGAAAAATCCTATCTTTCAAGCTACGGTTGTTGGCAAACCACCACTTGAGGATAAATATATGGGATATGCAACTGAGCGGATATTTTTGCCACTTTTACGCACAACAGCACCCGATCTTATCGATTATGTGATGCCAGAAAATGGTGTTTTTCATAATCTTATCATTGCAAAGATGAAAACACTCTATCCGGGGCATGCAAAACAATTTATGCACGCTTTTTGGGGTGTAGGGCAGATGAGTTTTGTGAAGCACGCTTTTTTTGTACCAAAAGATGCACCAAAATTGAGTGATTATGAGGCATTGAGCGATTTTATCTGTGATCGCATCAGTCTCAAAAATATCCTCATAAGTGAAGGTGTTTGCGATGCTCTTGATCATGCTAGTCCAAATGCTTGTTATGGCGGCAAGTTGGGAGTTGATTGTACAGGCGATAAAGTTGCAAATCACAAAAAAAATTTACTAAAAGACGATGAACTTTATGCTAAAATAACGCTTTTGATTCCTGAGGCTAAAAATCTCAAACAATATAAACTATACACAAGAACCCCGATAGTAGTTATCTCTATTGAGAAACATCGCTCTACTAAAGTACTTTATGAAGCACTTGCAAGCCTTAAAGAGCATATAAAACTTGTTATCTTTGTTGATGATGCAAGCAATAGTGTAGATAATGCCTATATGCTTTTGTGGCGAGTTGTGAACAATATAGACGCATTAAGAGATATCTTTTTGCAAGAGGATTTTATAGGTATAGATGCTACCAACAAATCTCAAATAGACGGCTATACAAGAGAGTGGCCTGAAGATACAAACTGTGACCCACAGGTTATAAAAAGTCTTCAAGATAGAGGATTTATCACAAAAAACAAGGAGTTTTTAAAAAAATATCATGTCTGATATATCGTCGAAACAGCGGTATCCACATCTTTGGACGCCGCGTAACCCTATAAAAATACAACAAAAAGGATCAGCATTATGAGCCTTTTGTTTGTTTATCTTTTTTTAGCAGTCGGAGTTTCTTTTCTTTGTTCTATATTGGAATCGGTTCTGCTTTCTATTAACCCCTCACATGTAAGCATAATAAAAAAAGACAATCCAAAAGCGGGCTTGCTTTTGGAAAAACTCAAAAATGAGATCAATATCTCAATTGCGGCTATTTTGATTCTCAACACCATCGCAAATACACTAGGAGCGGCTGGAGTTGGTGCAGAAGCATCAAAGATTTTTGGATCTGATTATGTTTTTTACATATCAGTTTTACTTACTTTATTGATTTTGTTTGTTTCAGAAATTATCCCCAAAACTATCGGAGCGATTTATTATAAACAATTAGCACCCCGCATTGCTTATATCATACAGTTTTTTATTTATATTACTTATCCACTTATCAAGGTTTCTTTATTTGTAACTAAAAAAATATCGCAAGGAAAAAAGGCAAACAAAATAACTCGCGAAGAGTTTATACAAACGATGTTGCTTGGTGAAGATGATGGCGTGATAGATGAGATGGAATCTGATGTTATAGAAAATCTTCTTAGTCTTGACAAGAGTAAAATTTTTGATATATTGACTCCAAGAAGTGTTGTTTTTGCAATAGATGCCAATACAAAACTCAAAGATATCATTGAAAAAGATGATATTATGCGATTTTCAAGAATTCCTGTATATGAAGAAACTATCGATAATATCATAGGTATAGCTTTTGCAAAGCAGATCTTTCAAGGCGCCATCTATGATAAATCGATGTTTGTAAAAGAGCTTGTACATCCCGTGTTTTCACTCCATGAAAATATCCCCGTTTCTTATGCACTAGAGATGTTTATCAAAAGAAAAGAACATATGTTTATAGTAACTGATAGCTACGGACAAACGGAGGGTATCGTTACGCTTGAGGATTGTATCGAAACACTCTTAGGACTTGAAATCATGGATGAGTGTGATACGACAGATGATATGCAAAGGCTTGCAAAAGAGAAGATGAAGCAAAGAAAAAAAGAGAAAAAAATAATCAAAAAAATTACGAAACAAACCCCTTAAAAGGAAAAATATACGATGCGTTTTTCTTATAAAAATCTAATGCAGCGGTTTTTAATACCTAGACCAACGCTCATAGAGTGGCAGAAAAAAGCAAAAGATGATAAACAAAATTGGAGAGTAAAGCACTTGCAATATTTGCGTGATCAAACCATTATAGAAGAGCAAACAAAAGCTGAGATTCGCAATTTGCCTTTGGGACTTGAGGATCTCTTTTTGGTGAGCGTGTATCTCTTTTTTTATCCAAAAACTGATTATCTTGATAAGCAAAAACTCAAAAAAGGTTTGCGAGATTTTGGGCATTCTTGCAGATCTAGCATTGAGTATAAGCATGATTTTGCAAAGAAGATTTGGTCGGTGGATACGATAGATGGTACAGCTCGAAAAATAGCAAATTATCAAAAAGTTTTTGATATATTTGATAGTTTTACTGCCGCACAGTTTGGACTTTTTATGCACCATATAAGCAATTTTATCGAAACAATTAATCTTAAGATCTCGCCAACAAAAACAGATTTGCTTGATGGACTTTCATGGCAAGAGCTATACATGTACGATAAATACTTCAGTGACAAAGAGATAGAGAAATATTTTCACACTCAGGCACTTTTATAAATTTTTTTATCAATTCTTAAGTAAAATACAATAAGTAAATGTTAAAATATTTTTAATTTAATTTTTAGGATTTTTATATGGTCGATGCCTTCCAAAATACACATACATTTGATGCAAATGAACAAGTAATACCCAATAAAAAATCCAAAAAGATGGAGCAGATACTAGAAGTTGCACTTTTGCTTTTTTCAAAAAAAGGCTTTTTTGCAACTACTATGCCCGATATTGCTAAAGCTATGAAGATGAGTGTCGGCAACTTTTATAACTATTTTAGCTCCAAAGAATTTTTAGCAAAAGAGTTGTTGCGATACTCTTCAAATATCCTCGGCGCACAAATACGAAAAGTAAACGAGAGTGATTGTTCCACAAGAGAAAAAGTAAAAAGAATTGTGCATCTTTACTTTAAAATAATCGATCAAAAACCCCAACATATTAACTATTTTTTGCGTGTATATCTCACAAACAAAGAAATTTTTAAAGATGGTTGCGAGGGGATGATATGCGTTTCTTCATTTGTTACAGAGATGATGATATTTTTTGAAGAAGGTGTGCGTAAGGGAGATTTACGCAATCAAGATTTTTTTGTAGCATTTGGGCTTTTTATGGGATATCTTGGAGGATTTGCTTTTTTAAAAAGCGAAGATGTTCTAGAAAAAAATATCCTTGAATATGTTGATGATATAGCCCAAAACATCTATTTTGCATTGTGTGTTCATGAGGATTAAAGCAAAAAGTACCATACTTTGGCTACAAGGGCTTACATGTAATGGTAACAGCCACTCCTTTTTTAATTATACGCATATGCAAAGTTTTTCAAAAAACTTCACATTTTTACACCATCCACAAATTGCTACAAGATATGAATTGCAAGAACTCATATCTACTGATATACAGATAGATTTTTTAGTTTTAGAAGGTGCTTTAAGTCACAATGAAGAGATACTTTCTCGCTTTGGTTTGGGATTTGATGTAATTTTGCAAAATCTCATACCACGAAGTCGTTATGTGATTTGTGCTGGAAGTTGTGCCTCTTTTGGGGGTATTTTTAGGCTCAATAATCCAAAAGAGATTTTCGGAGCTTGTTTCAGTGGCAAGCAAGAGGGTGGATATTTTGCACAAAAACAAGCCAATATCATCAATATTCCCGGTTGTCCTATGCATCCAAAATGGTTTGTTGATACACTGATGCAACTTCGCGTGCATGATACAATTTTGCTTGATAGTTATAACCGTCCAAAAGAGATTTTTGCGTATCTCGTGCATCATGGCTGCTTGCGAAATGAGTATTTTGAATGGAAAGTGGATTGTAAAGATTTTGGACTCAAGGAGGGATGTTTGTTTTATGAGCATGGTTGCCAAGGTCCTATGACACATGCAAATTGCAATAAAATACTCTGGAATGAAACGAGTTCAAAAACGCGTGTTGGTTCTGCGTGTCTTGGCTGTACTGAGTTTGATTTTCCAAAACTTGCACTCTATGAAACACAAAAAAATATGTCACTCCCACAAACTCCATTTGGTATCTCTCGAAGGGCGTATTATTCTTTGGCAGGAGTTGCAAAGGGCTTTAAGATAGAGCGATTACAACAAAGGCTTATGTGTGAAGATAACTAAAGAGATCATACAAAAGATTGAAGGCGAGGCGACGCTTGAGCTTGAATGGAAAGAGGGGAAGATTGCATTTGCAAAGATCAAATTCCTTAACTTTAGAGGTATTGAAAATATCCTCAAAAAAAGACCTTTTTTAGATGCTATAGCGATCACGCCCCGAGTTTGTGGCATATGTAGCACTTCTCATACACTAGCTTCCATAAGTGCAATAGAAGATGGCTATAAAAATGCGGGATATGCTATAGAAATTCCTCGTAAGGCACAACACATACGCGAAATAGTGCTTAATGCTGAGAAAATTCAGAACCATATAAAATGGTTTTATTTCAATATCTACCCAGAATTGATCGCCATTGATAGTGGAAAAAATGTTTATGCTTTTGAGGATTTTACATGGCAAAATGCCCAAAAAATCATCACAAAAACGATGCAGATGGCAGCTATCTTTTGCGGACAGTGGCCACATGCTTCTTTTTGTATCATAGGTGGCGTAACTACAGACCCGCTCAAAGAAGACTTACAAGAAGCTAGTATGCGGCTTGAAGAAATTATTACATTTTGTGAACAGGAGATTTTTGGCGTTTCATTGGAAGAATTTTTAGAAAATGATACAAATATGCAGATCATGGCAAGTTCTGCTATGCTCAAAAGAGCGATAGAACTTTTACATAAAAACAACTTTGACTCACTTGGAAAGAGTTATGATAGATTCATAGCATTTGGCGAGAGTTTTTTATATGCAAGCCCCTCTAAATGCACAGGCACAATTGTGGCGAATGCAGATGTAAAATTTGTACGAGAAGATTTGCGTCACACTTTTTTTCAACCAGATGGTTATACTTATTCTAAAAGTGCTGTATATAAAGAAAAATTCTATGAAACAGGCCCGTTAGCCCGCTTGATGGTCGCTAAAAATCCTCTCATAAAAGATTTTCATCGAAGATACAAAGATGCTACGCTCACACGCATTGTGGCTAGAGTGAGTGAGATAGCACATCTTTTGCAAAGAGTGAGGGAGTTGCTACAAAAGATAGATATAAAAGAGTCTTCATGTAATTTTCCAAAGATAAAATACCAATCCATCACCACGCAAGGCACGGGAGTTATAGAAGCTGCTAGAGGTTCACTGATTCATACTATAGATATACAAAATGGGTTGATTAGCAAATACGACATCATCACACCAACTGTCTGGAATTTGGGAAATGGCACGCCAAAAGAGCCTTCTGTTGCACAAAATGCTATCATCGGAATGGATTCTGTCACAAATGCAGATTTTATTTTTAAAAGCTTTGATGTCTGCTCCGTTTGCACGACACAATAGCTTAATTCATACATTTTTTATCTTCTTAATTTGCTACTTTTTCACTCAAATTTTACTTTTTTTGTCTTGCGCATCTCTTTTATATACCACTATGAATAAAATTTTGTTTTAATATAAATGAATAATCATTCAGTTGATTAATTTTTGAAAAAAGTTACAAAATCACATTTAGGAGAAACTGATGGAACACGCAGAACTCTATCAAAGGATTTCTGATCGTCTTGGAAATCTTGCGAAGTTTCCACAAGTCAAGGACAATGAGTCAATTACTGACTTATTGGACAACAAGGGCATTACTCGTCGTGACTTTATGAAATGGGCAGGTGCTATGACAGCTATGCTTTCGCTCCCATCTTCATTTACACCACTTGTTGCCAAGGCGGCCGAGCTTACAGATCGTTTGCCAGTTATCTGGTTGCATATGGCTGAATGTACCGGTTGTAGTGAAAGTTTACTACGAACTGACGCACCAACAATTGATGGTTTGATCTTTGATCATATCTCGCTTGAGTATCATGAAACTATCATGGTTGCTTGTGGCTGGCAAGCAGAACACAATCTTGAGAGTGCCATGGAGAAATACAAGGGCAAATACATCCTTATGGTTGAGGGCGGTATCCCAACAGGAGATAATGGCAATTTTCTTACTTTAGGGGCTCATGGAACCACAGGTCTTTCTTTGGCGCAAAAAGCATCACAAGATGCAGCGGCAATTTTTGCTATCGGCGCATGTTCTAGTTTCGGAGGCATACAAGCTGCCGCTCCAAATCCTACAAATGCTAAAGCTTTGAGTAAAGTTACAAATAAACCAGTGATCAATGTTCCAGGTTGTCCTCCTAGTGAAAAAAATATAGTCGGACAAGTGTTGCATTTTATACTTTTTGGTGCTTTGCCATCAGTGGATCCATATGGTCGTCCAAAATGGGCTTATGGACACAGAATTCATGACCTTTGTGAACGCCGCGGACATTTTGATGCGGGTGAATTTGTTGAACAATTTGGTGATGAAAATGCAAAAAAAGGGTATTGTCTTTACAAAGTTGGTTGTAAGGGGCCATATACTTTTAACAACTGTTCGAGGGAGCGATTTAACCAACACACTTCTTGGCCAATACAAGCAGGGCATGGTTGTATTGGATGTAGTGAACCTAGTTTTTGGGACACTATGGGGCCATTTGAAGAGCCGCTTGGCGATAGATTGTATCAAACTATCTTTGGTGAGGGCGCCGATAAAACTGCCGATAAAATTGGTGTAGCTTTATTGAGCGCAACTGGAGTAGCTATAGCGGCACATGCGGCTATCGGTATTATAAAAAAAGCTACTTCTAAAAATGAAGAAGAATAGGAAGGATGATTAGATGAGTAAAAGAATCATAGTTGACCCAATTACAAGAATTGAGGGACACTTAAGAGTTGAAGTTATCGTTGATGATGACAACAAGGTTACAGAAGCTTATGCATCATCCACTCTTTGGAGAGGAATTGAAACCATCTTAAAAGGCAGAGATCCACGAGATGCAGGCTTTTTTACACAAAGAATTTGCGGTGTTTGTACATATTCTCATTACAAAGCAGGTATTCAGGCAGTCGAAAATGCACTAGGAATAGATCCACCACTCAATGCAAAACTTACTAGAACACTTATGAATGCGGCACTTTTTTTGCATGACCATACAGTGCATTTTTACCATCTGCATGGACTCGATTGGGTAGATGTTGTTTCAGCTTTAAGTGCGGATCCACGAGCCGCTAGTCAAGAAGCTTTTAAGTACACAGATAGTCCAATTGCAACAGGCGAAGATGAACTTGCCGCGGTACAAAAAAGAGTGGCGGAATTTGTAAAAAAAGGACACCTTGGGCCATTTGCCAATGCTTATTGGGGACATCCTACTTATAAACTTACACCAGAACAAAACCTCATCGCTGTTTCTCACTATCTAAAAGCATTGCAGATGCAAAGAACAGCTGCACAAATGATGGCAGTATTTGGCGCAAAACAACCACACCCACAAAGCCTAAGTGTTGGTGGTGTTACATGTATCATGGATCTCAAAACGCCAACAAGACTTGCTGAATACCTCCAAAAATTCCAAGAGATGGCTGATTTTGTGACAAGAGCCTATTATGCAGATGTTGTGATGGCTGGTGGTGCTTACGCAAACGAGCCTAGTGTTACGGGTGGTTTGGGCGTAGCAAACTTGTTTACACATGAAGAATTTCAGATCAATAGCCATGAATTTTTATTTGAAAGTGGCGTGATGATGGCTGAAGATGTCATAAATCTTATCAACGGCGTAGCATATAATGTGCAAGATCTTGATGAAACAAAAATCACAGAAGAAGCCATCCATTCATGGTATGAAGATGATGAACCACTCCATCCGTACGATGGTAAAACAAATCCAAAATACACAGGTTTTAAAGACGCAGAAACAATCAATGATAAGGGCGTGCTTGCACCATCAAAAGTGATCCGTGAAGATGGTAAATATTCGTGGGTAAAATCACCTCGTTATGATGGCAAACCACTTCAAGTTGGTCCTTTGGCAAATATCGTTGTAAATTATGCAAAAGGCAATAAAAGAGTTCAAAAAGCGGTTAATGATTTTCTTGCAAAAACAGGTTTACCGATCGCTATAGTCGCTTCTACGCTTGGTAGAACTGCTTGCCGTATGCTTGAAACAAAGATCATTGCAGATCATGCGCTTGAAGCTTTTAACGCACTTATTGAAAATCTCAAAGTTGATGAATCTACTTTTACAACTTATGATATCGATCGAAACAAAGAATACAAAGGTCGTTATATCGGGCATGTTCCACGAGGAGTGCTTAGCCATTGGGTTCGCATCAAAAATGGTGTGATTGAAAATTATCAAGCAGTTGTTCCAACTACATGGAATGCAAGTCCAAAAGATGCTCAAGGACAAAGAGGTTCTTATGAGGAATCACTTATCGGCTTAAAGATAGCAGATCTATCGCAACCTCTTGAAATTGTTCGTATTATCCACTCTTATGATCCATGTTTGGCATGTGCTGTACATGTAATGGACACAAAAGGCAATGAACTAAGCAATTATAAAGTAAATCCAAACGGTACTAGTTGCTAAGCCATGCGAAAGGAAATATTATGATAAAGAAAAGATTATTATCGTATGAATTGTCTACGAGTTTACGCCTTACGCATTGGCTAAGAGCTGTTTCTATTGTCGTTTTGATAATGAGCGGATTTTATTTAGCATATGTATTTGTAACTCCAGGGCATTCAAATGAGCCGATTTTATTTCTCAATGCGAAAGTGAGGATGTGGCACATCATAGCTGGATTTTTGTTGATTTGTGTTACTATTTTTAAGATTTATTTAATCTTTACAGATAAGTATAGTATCCGTGAAAGAGTATCTTTTTTGGATTTTATCAATCCAAAAATATGGTTTTATCAAATCAGATATTACCTCTTTTTAGGAAAGCATCCTGAATTAAAGGGAATTTATAATCCTTTACAATTTGCTACGTATGTTTTCTTATATTCTATGGTTATTTTGATTGCACTTACTGGTTTGATTTTGTATATGCATGTGTACCATCACGGACTTGGGGGTTATTTGTACGATATCTTAAGACCTGTTGAAGCGTGGATGGGTGGACTTGCTATGGTGCGACAAATCCATCATCTAGCTATGTGGCCGATCATTATCTTTACAGTTGTACATGTATATATGGCGGTATTTAACTCTGTTATGGGTCGAGATGGATCAATCGATACGATCATCAGCGGCTATAGGTTTTACAAACCAGAAAAAAAACACTAAAAAGGATTTTTTTGAAAATCTTAGTGTTAGGCATAGGCAATGTGATGTTCTCCGACGAAGGCGTCGGAGTGCATCTTTGCAGATTGATGGAAGAAAAATACAAGTTTACTTCAGGTACGCACACTCTTGATTTTATCGATGGCGGCACCCTCGCTCATGCACTTATCCCTATTATTGCGCAGTATGAATACTGTATCATTTTCGATACGGTTGATGTTGATAATGCAAATATAGGCGATGTGTACTTTTTTGATTTTGAGCAAATTCCTGCTGGCGTGAAATTTCAAGGTAGCGTGCATGAGGTTGAAATGTTGCATACTTTAAGCATGATGGATCTAGTTGGTGATCGACCGCCAACCAAAATCATCGGCATAGTCCCAGAAGTTATCGCTGAGACAACTTTACAAATGACACAAGCAATCATCAAGAGTTCAGCATTGATGGAACAAACATTTTTATCACATATGAAAGAACTAGGTTTTACATGTGAGTTACAAAAAGAGATAGGCATTCAAGAAGTCGCCAATAAATCCTGCCAACAAGAGAGATAAGATATGATACTGTCCTTTGAATTTCATTACAATGCAAACAATGGTGTATTGGAAAATTTACTCCAGTGTATTTGTGAAGATTTTGTCATTGTTTATGCCATAAAACGCACAGGTGTGCTTGTACGGCTTGATGTGCAGGCTTCGCAAGAACAATTGATGGATTTTTCAGATTTTCTTGCACAAAGATTGCCTTTGTCTGTGTTTTTTAATGCTTCAATCGTGCAAGGCGTTTTACAAATGCAAGAACATACACAGATAGAAAAGTGCAATCTTGTATTGCCTTTTACGCCAAAAACTTTGCAAAATGCACAAGGCAATCCTTTTTTTGCCAATGAAATCGGCATAAATCCTTATGAAAAGGTCGAAAGATTATTATTAAGAGACAAGGTTGGCAAAACACTTGCAAAAGCAGATGATACAACAAGTTTTGAAAGTCTTTTTGAAAATGTTGCCACCTTGCTTGATGCTGGAAAAAGTGTAGCGATCTGTAGTGCTAGCGGGGATTTTGTTTATACAAAAGTGGATGTAAGCACCAAAAAGAGAGTAGGGCAACTTGATGATATACTCGCTACTGATTTAAGTGTGGTCGAAAAGATGGTTGTGATTTATGACAATGAGATCAAAGCACTCGCATCGCTTGAAAAACCATCATTGCGTCTAAGACTTAATTCGCTCTATGAGGCAAAAGAGATTTTACAAACTACACGCGTAAACTTGTCCCTTCCAAAAGATATGGTTATCTATCTGCTTTGTGTTGCGCTTATGAATCGAGGCATTGGATTTTTAGCGATGGAACACTTAGGAGGTGAGAATTTTGATGTGCAGCTTAGATGCGATGGGATTATCACAAAAATTCCACAACTATGCGTAAGCGTTTTGGAAAATGGTGTTATCATCATACGAGATGGAGATGGTTATGCCAATGCAAATCTCAAAGAAAACCTCAAAAAATTTGAACACAGAGCGTACGCACAGTTTTCAAGTATTTTGCAAGAACATAACTTGTTTGCTCAACCTAGTATCTGCTTTTATCACAGCAAAACGCACGATGATATGATTATGCATTTTAATGATGCCATAGGACTTGTGGAGCTTGTGAAGTTTTCTATACAGTTTTCAAATATACAAGAGATTTTTGATGCTATAAGCTCAAGTGCGACTGGCAAAAAAATGGTTGCAAATTATAAAGAACAGTTTGCTTCTATCTACGCAAATGCTGCCAATACGCAGTTGCACGCATTGCCACAAAATATCTATAGCATGTGGGGTGTGCTTGCGGTTATATTGGGTATCGCTCAAAGTGTAGAGCAAGGAAGTATGGCTGTGATGGAAAATGCGGAGGATTTTGGCGGTGATAGGGGACCTCGGATAGATTATTTTCGCAATGATGAAAATGCTCTATTGAGTCAATTTAATTTTGTAGCTTTTGTGCGGAGTGCTATGAGTTTCAAACTCGCTGGTGCGCAAAAGATGGTACTCAGTTTTGGAATTGTTGAAGCGATGAGCTTTTTTATCGGTGATTTGAGTGATTATTTTGTTCAAAAACTCAATGCAAAAGATATCTTACTTGCAGGTTCACTTTTTGGTTCAAAAAGATTTACGACACTTACATGTAAGAATGTTGGCGCAAATCATCAGATCCGCTTCAACAAAGAACTTCCGATTGATTGTCCATAAAAATGACGCATTTAAGTTACCGTTTTGAGGGAATTGTACAAGGTGTTGGCTTCCGTCCTTTTATCTATATGCTCGCACTTAAACACAATCTTACGGGTTTTGTACTGAATGATTCTATGGGCGTAGAAGCTTCAATCGAGGGTGAAATTCTTGATATTGAGGCTTTTGAGCAAGATATACTTACCAAACTTCCGCCATTAGCTCGCATCGATAAAATGGCTAAAAGTGTTAAAGTGTGTGAGTATTTTGAGAGTTTTAGTATCCATGAAAGCTTACATGTAAGTGCAAAATATTCTTTTGTGAGTCCTGATTTTGCGATGTGTGCGGATTGTTTAAATGAATTAAGAGATCCACAAAATAGACGCCATAACTATTTTTTTATCAACTGTACAAATTGCGGCCCTCGCTATAGTATCATCAAAACAGTTCCTTACGATAGATCAAATACTTCGATGAAAAACTTTGTGATGTGTGAGGAGTGCGAGAAAGAGTATACAAACCCACAAAATCGTCGCTACCACGCACAGCCTATAAGTTGCGAAAAATGCGGTCCAACATTGAGCCTTTATCATATCGATGGAAAAAAAATTGCCACAAACTATGAAGCTATAAAAAGATTGGCAATGCTCATCAAAACAGGTCACATTGTTGCAATGAAAGGTATGGGTGGGTTTCATTTGATGTGTGATGCGAAAAATTCAGATACGATAGCTTTGTTGCGAGAGAAAAAACATAGACCGACAAAACCATTTGCCCTGATGTTTGCAAGTATCGCTCAAATTGCACAAGTATGCCAGATGAGTGAGGCAGAAAAAGCAAAAATATGCTCACAAGAGCGACCAATTGTACTTGTCAAAAAAGATATGCAAAACTATGATTTGAGTGAACTGATCGCTCCAAATATAGACAGATTAGGCGTTTTTTTAGCCTATACTCCCTTACATGTATTGCTTTTAGAGTATTTGCAAAACCCCATCATAGCTACAAGTGCAAACCATACGGGAGAGCCTATCATTACACAAGCCAAAGGCATACAAGAAAAACTCACAGGAATCGTAGAATATTTTTTAGATTACAACAGAGAGATTCTCAATGCAAGTGATGATAGTGTTTTGCAGATGATAGGTGAAAAAACTTTAATGATGCGATCTTCACGGGGAATTACACCGCTGAGTATGCACTATCCTAATGCTTGTACGCAAAAAGTGCTAGCACTTGGAGCCCATCAAAAAAATGCCATCGCTTTGTATATGAATGAACAAATTATTCTCAGCCCTTATATCGGCGACCTTGACAATATTGCTACAGTTGATTTTTTTGAAAAAACATTGCAAACTTTTAAAAGTTTTTATGATTTTGAGCCAGATATAATCATATGTGATAAGCATCCATTGTATGAAACAACAAAATGGGCAAAGAAGCAAAACAAGCCAATCGTGCAAGTGCAACACCATTATTCGCATATTCTTTCTGGTATGCTTGAACACAATTTGGATGAAAAAGTTTTGGGTATCGCTTGGGATGGAACTGGCTATGGAGATGATGGTACGATTTGGGGCGGGGAATTTTTTCTCTGTGATAGAGTTTCTTATGAACGCGTGGCACGATTTGAATCATTTGCCCTACTTGGAGGCGAAGCGAGTATTAAAGATATCAAGCGAATAGCACTCAGCGTGATTTTAGATCTTGCATATGAGCCAATTTTTGAGCAGATTTTCAAGCGTTTTGAACAAAAAGAGTTGGCACTTTTACGCCAAATGCACCAAAAAAAGATCAATTCCCCACAATGCAATGCCGTTGGTAGATTGTTTGATCTTGTGAGCGTGATTTGTGGCGTGTGTGATAAAGTGAGTTACGATGGAGAAAGTGGGCTTATACTAGAAAATCTCTATGATGTTCGCATCACTCAATCGTATGATTTTTATCTTCAAGAGGGTATTATTTATTATAAACATACTGTAAAAGAGATGTTTAAAGATGCAGAACCTTCGCTTATTGCTTCAAAATTTATCAATGCTCTCATAAACTGTTGCTTACATGTAAGTACAAAATACGATTTAGCGATCGTACTCTCTGGTGGCGTTTTTCAAAACAGAACGATAGTTACAGCGCTTGAAATAAAACTTAAAAGATTATATTTTCAAAATCGATTTGCCATCAATGATGGCGGTATAGCACTTGGACAATTGACCCATTTTCTCGCAAAGTTTTAAAGAATTATTTACTCTTTCGTGATAATATTTTCACAGAAAATAATTTTAAAGGATCAAAAATGGAAAACAATGTCATAAGATTTAGCGTTTCTTTGCCAGAGAAACTTCTCGCTGCACTTGATAAAAAAGTTGTTGAGCAAGGCTACGCTTCTCGTAGCGAATTTACTAGAGATCTTATCCGTGAAAAGATTGTAAAAGATAGTTGGAAAGATGAAGATAAAGATGTTATCGGTGTGCTTACTATGATTTACACACACCACCAAAATGAACTTGTAGAAAAAATACTTACCATCCAACACGACGCACAAATCACCATCATGTGCAATACGCATGTACATATTGATCATGAAAATTGCCTTGAAACCGTGATGATTCAAGGAAAAGTTGCCAAGATTAAGGATTTTGCCCAAAAAATAGGCGGCTTAAAGGGTGTAAAATTTTCAAAACTTGTAGAAGCAGCTGTTCCAAACTCTTAAAAATAAACGGGAAATAGGGATTGTATTGCGTAGTTCTTATTTCTCACACAAACCATAATTCCTTGAGTATTTGTTCTCTTTTTTGCCTTTCAAAATTAAAACTAAACTCGCATTCCTTGAGATAAAAGATAAAATTTTTATACGAAACACCTTTGAATTGCCGCATAGATTTCTCTACATGTAACCAAAAACGAACAAGTATATTGTCAAATTTTTCATAATGAATGATCTTGTAACGGTTGAAGTATTTTGCGTATTCTATGAGTGTGAGCGGGTCTATAGTGTGATCATTTTTGGCATAAGCAAAAGGATTTTGCAACAATAGCGTGTAGATATTTGTGCCATAAGACATCCCGAGGATACAAATAGCATCGCTTATGTAAGTGATATTTGTGCGTTTATTTGCATCAAGATAATAATACTCCTCATATTCATCAAATTCTTCCTTGCGATTTTGATACTGCTGTTCTAAAAAATTGGTGATAAGCAAGCGAAAATCTTTGTAGCGAGATTGTACTGTTTTATAGTTTACTCCCAAGATTTGGCTTGCTTTTTGTGCATTTATGCCATCGCAAAAAGTGGCGATAACTTGCAAGTCAAATTGCACTTTTTTGGCACTAAATTTTTTTCTACATGTAACGCATTTATATTGTGTTGCAGAGACTTTATAGAGGTGTTGGCTACTGCAATAAACGCATTTGTATATAGAGAGATTTTTCATACGATATTTTTCCCAAAAATAACTAAGAAAAAGCTTTTTTTATCCCCCTTTTACACAAATTCTCTATAATAACTGATCTTACGCACTTTTGTAAAAATTTAGTAAATACCTCTAATTTTCTCGAAAAGTACCCGTAACATCAGTTGATAAGAAAAACAAAGGAGTCAAAAATGTGTAAAGATTGCGGATGTAGTATCACACCACACACACATGATAGTGAAACACATGTACACGAACACACACATAACGAGCATGCAAATCCACAACTCAATGATGCAAAAACGATAGCGGTCATCACAAAAATTCTTGATGTCAATGATAAACAAGCAGAACACAATAGGGAGCATTTTACCTCGCATGGTGTTTTGGCAATAAATCTTATGAGTTCTCCAGGTTCAGGAAAAACCGCATTACTTGAAGCGACTATCGATCATGGTGGCTTGAAATTAGGTGTTATAGAGGGAGATTTGGAGACAAATCAAGATGCTGATCGTATATTGGCAAAAGGCGCTCCTGCATATCAAATCTCAACAGGACAAGCGTGCCATTTGGATGCGCATATGGTGCATGAGGGTTTGCATCATATGCCTATCGAAGGGCTTGATGTTGTATTTGTAGAAAATGTTGGTAACCTTGTTTGTCCTGCAAGCTATGATGTAGGCACACACCTCAATGTGGTTTTGCTTTCAGTCCCTGAGGGAGATGATAAGCCAGCAAAATATCCTGTGATGTTCCGCGCAGCTGATGTTTTGCTCATCACAAAATGTGATCTTTTGCCGTATTTTGATTTTAATATCGAAAAAGCAATTCAAGAGACTAGAAAGCTCAATCCAAAAGTAGATATCATCCAAATCGATTCAAAAAGTGGCAAGGGAATTGAGCAATGGGTTGCGTATCTTCGTATGAAAAAATCACTCAGATAAGGGGTAAAAATGTGTCTTTCTATACCATCAAAAGTAATAGCCATAGATGAAAATAACTACGCCACAGTTGATACTTTAGGCGTAAGACGGCAAGTGACGCTTGATCTTATCGATGAAGCAGTGAAAATCGGTGATTTTGTACTCATACATGTAGGTTTTGCGATGAATAAAATCAGCCAAGAAGAAGCGCAAGAGAGTTTGCAACTTTATACTCAGATCGTAGAGCAGATGCAAAATGGTGAGATAGAGCCTGAGGTTGGAGATATAAATTATGCAAAGCAAGGTTGATCTTATCGAGGGTTTTCGCAATCCCTCGCATATAAAAGCACTCGCAGCAATCATCAAACAAGAGTGTAAACGCAAGATAAACATCATGGAAGTTTGTGGCGGGCATACTCATACCATCATGAAGTTCGGTTTACCGCAAATTTTGCCTGATCTCATCGAGTTTATCCACGGTCCGGGTTGTCCTGTTTGTATTATGCCAAAAGAACGAATCGACCATGCCATCGCACTTGCAAGTATGCCAGATACGATTTTAGCAACCCTTGGCGATATGATTCGCATTCCAGGAAGTGCCACGAGTTTGCAAAAACTGAGAGCCGATGGAAAAGATATCCGCTCATTGTATTCACCGCTTGATGTACTCAAGATAGCAAAAGAAAATCCAGATAAAAAAGTCATTTTTTTTGCTATAGGTTTTGAAACAACTACGCCTATGAGTGCTGTTTTGATCGATACTGTGATAAAAGAAAACATACAAAACATCTTTTTTCATATCAACCATGTAACCGTTCCAGAGCCAATAGATGTCATCATGAGTGGCAAAGATGTAAAGATAGATGCGTTTTTAGGCCCCTCACATGTGAGCGTAATTACTGGCTATAAGATCTATGAGCCTATCGTTCAAAAGTACGCTACACCAATCGTTGTTGCTGGATTTGAACCAAGTGATGTGATGGAGTCTATCTTACGAATTGTGCGACAATTTAATGCTGGTGAAAAGAGATTTGTAGATAACCAATACGCAAGAGCCGTGAGCCGCGATGGCAATCTCAAAGCACAAGCACTTGTGCAAAAGTATATGCACAAACGGGATCATTTTAGATGGCGAGGCATTGGCGATATCGCAAATAGTGCCTTAAAACTCAAAACACAATTTGCTCACATTGATGCAGAAGTGGTTTTTGCTGACTTGTTGCCGACACAGGAACTTGATGATCACAAATTATGTATCTGTGGAAAGATACTCAGTGGCAATGCAAAACCATTTGATTGTAAGGTTTTTGGCAAAGCATGTATCCCCGCTAATCCTATGGGTTCATGCATGGTTTCAAGTGAAGGTGCGTGTGCGGCGTATTTCAAATATGGCAAATTAGCGTCAAAGGGTGCATGATGGATAAAAAGATACTTCTCTCGCACGGTGGTGGTGGCGAAGAAACACAATCACTGATAAAAGACCTTTTCTTCAAATACTTTGAAAATGAGATTTTACTCAAATTAGAAGATGCAGCAAGCTTACATGTAAGCGAAAATATCGCTTTCACTACAGATTCTTTTACCGTTTCTCCACTTTTTTTCAATGGTGGCAATATCGGTAAACTCTCCATTGCAGGAACGATCAATGATCTTGTGATGATGGGGGCAAAACCCTTGTATCTTACATGCTCTTTTATGATTGAAGAGGGTTTTGGCTATGGAGATTTGGAAACTATAGTGCAAAGTATGCAACAAGAGATGGCAAAAAGCGGTGTATTGATCGTTGCTGGTGACACAAAAGTTGTGCCAAAGGGTGGAGTTGATGGGCTTTTTATCAACACTTCAGGAATTGGCGAAATCATCTATAAAGGTATTTCAGCACATAATCTCAAGCCAAATCATAGCATTATCGTATCTCATGAAGTGGGAAACCATGGTGCTTGTATCTTGGCTTTGAGAGAAGATTTGCAGCTTGAAACAGAGCTTAAAACTGATTGTGCAAGTCTGTGGAAACCGGTGGAAGCACTCATACAAGCGGGCATCAAGATAGTTGCACTCAGGGATGCTACAAGAGGAGGGCTTTCAGCAGTACTCAATGAGTGGGCGCAAACTTCTGGTGTGTGCATCGAAGTTGATGAGGCAAAAATTCCTGTAGCACCGCAAGTTAGAGGCATTTGCGAAATGCTAGGATTTGAACCATATGAATTTGCAAACGAAGGAACGATGCTCATCTGTGTGGAAGCCGGAGAAGAAGAAAAAACACTTGAGGTGCTTGCGAGATTTGAAGAAACAAAAAAAGCAGCACTCATAGGAAGTGTCAATGACAAATACAAAAACAGAGTCATTCTCAACACACCATGGGGAAGCAGTCGATTTTTAGAGCCACCAAAAGGTGAACTGTTGCCGAGGATCTGCTAATGCACGAATTTTCTATCGTACAATCCTTGCTTGATCTGTGTGAAAAAAATGCCAAAGAACATAATGCTACAAAAATCACCAAAGTTGAAGTAAAGATAGGCAAACTCAGCGGCGTTGAGCCTTATCTTTTGGAAACTGCGTTCAATACTTTCAAAGAAAAAACACTCTGTGAATCGGCAGATTTTGTGATGCATCTGCAAGATCTTGTAGTGCGTTGCAAAAACTGCGGTTATGAGCGAGTGCTTGAACAAAATATCTTTATCTGCCCTACATGTGAGTGCGGACTCGAAGTTTTAGACGGTGAGGATATGTTTTTGATGAGACTGGAAATGGAATAATATTTTTACATTTTTAAAAAAACTATTATAATCAATACATAAATCAAGATAATAAGATTTATACATGAGTTAAATCAACCACTAGTGCAATGCCAAGCAACCAGCAACGAGCTGAATTACAACGCCAAATTTGGCAAATAGCAAATGAAGTAAGGGGCTCAGTTGATGGTTGGGACTTTAAACAGTATGTGCTAGGGGCTTTATTTTATCGATTTATTAGTGAAAACTTTGCTCTTTATATCAATGGCGACGATGAGAATGTGCATTATGCAGTCTTGAGCGATGATGTCATTAGCTCTGAGATAAAAGATGATGCTATCAAGACAAAAGGCTACTTTATCTATCCAAGCCAACTATTTAGCAATGTTGCTAAAAATTTGGAAATTTTGAAGACAATCACCAGGATAAAAAGCGAAAAAACGATGCTAAAGATTTTAAGTTTATTGCCAATATAACTATCACTTTCATCTATATCAGGGAAGAGGGTACCAACAAAATAAGCTATTGCAATTATAGTCGTCTCTGTTATGTCTATCTTTTTGAATAGTTCGGTTTGGCTTTCAAAGAGCAATATACCAGTTGCCGCCAACATAACATGTCCCTTTGCTGTCATTTTTATTCCTCCACCTTAATTTGTTTTGGAACAAAAAACTCTGTCTCTTTTTTTCGTGCAGCAGCATCAGAATCATTTAATAGCTGCATCAAATGTCCAACATTTTCTTGTGGACATGTATGGTGGTTGTTGATAGTTGTGGTAATTGTGCTCAAAAATGTTGTGTGAAATTTATATTTATGTAAAAATATTTCTGCTAAAGTTGCACTATTAGCTTTTGAGTAAGGACTCTTTTTCATATTTTTTCAAGTTTGTAACCAATTCCTCGTATATTTTGGATGTTGATGTTAAGTGCTTTTTTAATTTTGGATATATGTACTCTCAGAGCAAGTTCAGTTGGTTTTTCCATCAATTCAAAAATATCATTTTTGTCTATAATCTTACCACTATTTTTTAAAAATGTATAAGTATCTGTTTATCTGATTGCTGCATTACGATAGGTTCGTTTGCTTTTGTAAGTGTTTCTGTTTTGAAATCAAATGTTATATCTCCATAAATAACAAGATGTGCTTTTATTTTCAGTTTTGCATTAATACGGATAAGGAGTTCATCAAAATCAAATGGTTTTTTAATGTAATCATCACAGCCAACCTCAAAACCGCGAGAAAGAGAGTGTTTATCAATAAGTGCAGTGATAAAAAATGCAGGTGTTTCATCTCCACTTTCTCTGAGCTCTTTTAGAAAATCAAAGCCATTAATAAATGGAACATTGACATCTAAAAGCATCAAATCAAAGCTATATTCAAAACTTCTTTCCAGCGCTTCATTGCCATTTTTTGCCTTTAAGACTTCATACCCCTCAAGCTCTAAGAGTTCTGTCAAAGTATTTGCAAGAATGCTATCATCTTCTAGTAAAAGTATCTTCATCATATGGGTACTCCTTTGTTTGCATGTAGCATTCTAACTTTTCAAAGAGGCCTTTCCAAGTTTTGTCTTGCAAGCTTTCTTGAAGCATCTTATGTTCTATGGATTTATTTGCTTTGATAGCGTGAATTTGAGTTTGGAGAGCTTTTTTTATGTCTGTTTCAAATTTTTCTATGCCATCTATGTGGGGCTTATCTATGCTTTGCATTTTTGGTAAATCAACATAGGAGATAAGACCTAGATCTTCAAAACTTTGTCCTAAAAATGCTTCAAGTCCAGCGAGTTTTGTTACAACAACACGCATACCGCACGCTAAAGCTTCAATCACAACAAGTGGTAAACCCTCATAAAAAGAGGGGAGGACAAAGATGTGTGCGTTTTGAAATTTTTTGGCTAACTCCTTTTGTTCGATTAAGCCAAGATAAGAGACATTAGTTTGCATAGATTTTGCGTACGCAAGTATCTCTTCACTTTCGTTTCCAGCGCCACCACCGATGAGTTCTAACACGAGCGTATCATGATTATAAGCCAAATTTTCAAAAGCTCTTAAGAGATGCAAAACCCCTTTTGCATGGCTTATCTTTCCAGCATAGATGATTCTAATTGGGTCTGGTTTTGGCTTTTGAGTGAGGTAAAAACGCGATGGATCGTACCCCGTGCCGCTGATGATTACTCTTTGCGCATCAAAACCGTATTTTTCTATGATAGTTTGTTTTTGTATATCATTGAGTGCAAATACAAAGTCACATTTTGTGATATTTTGTTGCACAATTTTGTAGAGATTTGGCGCGAGTTCTATCTGCCTGAGATCTGTTCCGTGACACAGACATAAAACTTTGATTTCAGGAAATAACTCTTTGATAAGAGCACTCATAAACCACAAATGATGTGCGATAATGACTGTTGGTCGAAAAGTTGCAATCGCTTCTTTGATCTTACATGTAAAAGCTATTTTGTATTGTTTTAGCATTTTTTCGTTCATATCGCTGTATCGCGTGCTTGGATATGGCATAACATCACTCATACCAACAACACAAAATGGCAGAGCTTTACTCTCAAAATGCACAGGAAAAAAGTTATCACTTTTGAGGTTTGCTATATCGGAATGCGTTTGCATTTGGGGAATTCCAGCCAAAACAGCTTGTTCATATCCTTTTGCAAATCCAGCTTGAAAAAGCTGCTGCAAAAATACCCCACTGCCTGTTTGCCCTGGTTTTTGAGCAAGGGCATGCAAGATACGCATATTTAGTCTTTCATCTTTTCTTCAAGTCTTTTTGCCCAAAATGAAATTGGGTAAGTGAGCGCAAGATAACCAAGCGCCAACGGAATGTAACTCTCAAGTGTTGAATAAGTATAGGCGTTTACCTCTTGGGCATTCATGGTAAATTCGGCAATCGAAATAACAGAAAGGAGCGAAGAGTCCTTGATGATAGAAGCAAATTGCCCAGTGAGAGGCGGCAAGATTCTCTTGTATGCTTGCGGCAATATGATGTAACGGTAAGTTTGAAAAGAGGTAAACCCCAAGGATTTTGCTGATTCGTACTGTCCATTATCTATACTTTTTATGCCAGCTCTGATGATTTCACTCACATACGCACCTGAAAACATAGCAAGGATTACAGTACCCACGACATAGCGATTATCAAGTCCTAAATTGTTGGCAAAGACATAAAAAAAGATGAGAATTTGTACCAGAAGCGGTGTGCCTCTGATGATTTCGATGAAAAAACGAGCAAAAAAACGAAACGATATGAATTTTGAGTTTTGTCCATACGCCAGCACTATTCCGATCACAAGGCTGAGAATGAGTGCAAAAAAAGAGATATAGATAGTGATGAAAAAACCATCTATAAATTTTTGTCGGTACGCATAGATACTTTCCCAGTGAAATTCATAAGCAACAGCACTGAACATATAGTATGCAAATAAAAATATAAAAAAAGCTATGAGTAAAAAGTTGAAGGCATAAACACTTTTTGCAGTTTTTATGCCTTGTTTTTGGTCAATTTCTTGAATGAAAAAATCTTTTAATCGTAAAATAACTACACCTTAAAAGAAAAAAGGAATACCAAGTGCGTCAAAAGTGGCTCTTGCTTCTGTGAGGTATTTTTTTGATAAAGCATCAAAAGTTCCGTCACTTTTTGCTTGTGTGATGAAGGCATCAACTTTTGTTTTGAGTTCGTTATTGCCTTTTTTGATGGCTGCTCCCCAATACTCTGGATTTTTTTGAAAAGGTTTAAGCAGTGCTATGGTCGTGTCTTTGTGATTGTTCCAATTTTTATAGATAGTGAGCTGGTCATATAAAAATCCATCTGCTTTTTTCTGGATAACTTCAAGTACCGCTGCGTTTTCTTTATCAAATACTAAAAGTTCAGCATTTTTGAGATGTGCATTTGCATATATATGACCGGTTGTACCTTTTTTAACCGCTATCTTTTTACCTTTTTGGTTCAAATCATTGATACTTTTTACACCACTACTTGGGTTTGTCAATATAGCGAGGTTTGATTGAGCATATGGGATAGAAAAATCTATCGTCTTTTTTCGCTCCTCAGTGATAGTCATAGAAGAGATAATGAGGTCTATTTTGTTTGTTTTGAGCGATGGTATCAACCCGTCCCACGCGATATTTTCAATCTTTACTTCACGATTGAGGTATTTGCCTAGTGCATATGCTAGATCCACGCTCACACCACTTGGGTTACCATTTACATCACTCATTTCAAATGGAGGATATTGGAGTTCCATACCAACAATTAGTGGTTTTTCTGTGGCATTTGCCGAACCAATTAAAAATAAAAACGCCATGATTTGTACAAATAATTTTTTCATAATATCTGTATCCTTTCTTAAAATATTACTAAATAGTACCAATTCTTTTCTTTTATTCTGGTAAGATTTATCTTTTTTTGACCACGATATCTTTTTGTCGTTCTTTTTTTCGGACATCTTTTTCAACAAAAAGTGGCTTTCTAGTTTTGGGATCCAATCCAGTATAGTACATGAGAGAAGAGTAAGTTGATGGAGTTGGAGTGAAGATCTGCGCTTGTTCTGGATTGATTTTTAACACATTTGAAGCAAAGTTTTTGAGGTTGTGCATATTTTCATCCTTACATCCAGGATGTGCCGCGATGAGATAATATGTTAAAAATTGGTTTTTGCCAGATTGTGCATTGAGTTTGTCAAAAAGTGTTTTAAATCGCACTAGAGAATCTTTACCAGGTTTTCCCATATAGGCTAAAACTTCGTCATCTATATGTTCAGGCGCAATTTTTAACTGTCCACTTGTATGGTGATCGACGATCTCTTTGAGGTACGCTTCTCCATAGATTTTATCATCATTGATAAGATCATAGCGGATACCGCTTGCAACAAAAGCTTTTTTGATTCCCTTGATAGCTCTTATTTTTCTTAGAAGCTCAATCTGTCTTTTGTGTGTCGGTCGCAGAGCCTTACATGTAAGTGGAAAAATACAAGATTTATCCTCACATGTACCTTTTTTGAGCTTTTTATCGCACTCAAAACCGTACATATTAGCACTTGCACCCCCGACATCTGCAATGATACCTTTGAAATCTTTACATGTAGTAAAAAGTTTTGCTTCCTCAAGAATGGATGCTTCGCTACGACTTCTAATCGTTCTGCCTTGATGCACGCCTATGGCACAAAAACTACATTCTCCATAGCATCCTTGATGTGTCGTGATGGAAAATTTTATAGTTTCAAGTGCCTTGATGTGACCCCGCTTTTTATCCAAAGGGTGCGCGTCTCTTTCATAATGCAAAGCACTGATTTTATCGTATTCTTCAGTGCTTAAGTAGTAGGCGGGCGGATTTTGCACCAAATATCTTTGATCTATTTTTTGGCAAAGCCCGCGAGCGCTCATCGGATCATTGTTTTGATAAAACGCATCAAACATATCGATAAATTTATTTTTATCCCTTACGCACTCCTCGTGACTTGGAAGTTGCAAATACTCAAGTTTTGGCTCTTGTGCGATGTAACTTAAACCTCGTACATGTAAAGGGATTTGACCATTTGCAAGTGTGTCGGCAAATTCAAGGATGCTTCGTTCGGCCATTCCATAGATAAGATAATCCGCTTTTGCATCAAAGATGATAGGTTTTCGAAGTTTGTCGCACCAAAAATCATAATGCGTAACACGACGCAACGAAGCTTCAATACCACCGATAAGAATCGGAGCTGTATTTTTAAAATACTGACGGATAAGATTGCAGTATACGAGCGTTGCACGATCTGGTCTTTTATTGTTTTTGCCACCAGGCGTATAGTCGTCATCATTGCGAAATTTTTTCGTCGCTGTGTAGTTGGAAACAAGCGAATCTACGCTACCACCACTCACGCCCCAAAACAATCTAGGTTCCCCAAGTCGGGTTATATCTAGCTTACATGTAACATCAGGTTGTGCGATAATGCCCACTTTATAGCCCGCATTTTCAAGTATTCGCCCGATAACTGCGATTCCCATGTAGGGTGAATCTATGTACGCATCGCTTGTTACAAGTATAATATCACACCGATCCCATCCCTGTTGTTTAAGTTCGTGCATAGTTGTTGGTAAAAACATTTTTTGCCTTGTATATTTGCCATCATTATACGCAAGTGTTTCTAACAAGAAGATAACTTTCGTATAAAGCAGATATAAATCAAGAAAATATTACAATACTTGAAATTTTTTTAAGGGTATTTTTTATGCTATTTTTTTTACTTGCAATTATTGCTGGGTTTGTGCTTTTGGTTTGGAGTGCGGATCGTTTTGTTGAGGGTGCGGCTGCTACTGCGAAGCATCTAGGAATGCCATCTTTGCTAATAGGGATTTTGATAGTGGGTTTTGGTACGAGTGCTCCTGAGATGGTTGTCTCAGCGGTAGCAGCATTTGGAGGAAATCCTTCGCTTGCACTTGGAAATGCGATAGGCTCAAATATCGTCAATATATCGCTTATTTTGGGTGTAACGGCGATGTTAGCACCCATTGCTGTAAATTCTGGAATCATCAAAAAAGAGTTGCCATTGCTTCTTTTTATCGTTTTTGTCTCAGGATATATGCTTTTAGATGCTCAGATCACATTTATCGAAGGAATAGTTTTGCTTGCTGGATTTTTTTCACTCATAGCATGGTCTGTGTATGCGGCGATGCAACACAAAAATGATGCGTTGGAAAAAGAGTTCGATGCAGAAATTGTGATACATAAGATGAGTTTACAACAAGGTATTTTTTGGCTTGTATTTGGTTTAGTTTTATTGGTTATAAGTTCACGCATCCTTGTTTGGGGAGCTGTCGGTGTGGCACATATTTTTGGCGTGAGTGATCTCATCATCGGGCTTACTATCGTAGCACTTGGCACTTCTTTGCCTGAACTTGCAGCTTCAATTACTGCTACGAGAAAAGGAGAACACGACATCGCTGTTGGCAATGTAGTAGGCTCAAATATGTTTAATATCCTTGCGGTTATCGGTATCGCAGCTGTTATCAAACCGCTTGAACAGATTCAAAGTGAGGTTTTATCTAGAGATTGGTTGGTGATGCTTGTTTTAACACTCGTATTGATGGCTTTTGCATATGGATTTCGCGGAAGATTGCCTAAAATCAGTCGCCTTGAGGGGGTTGGATTGTTTGCGTGTTATATTGCTTATAACTCTTATATCGGATATCAATTATTGGGTTACTGATTGATATCAAGTTCGTACACCATTGATTCTGTGATTTGATCAAAGCTGAGTATCTTTTTGCCTCGATGTTCATTTTTGAAAGTAGTGGCTTCTTCAAAGCTTGCAAAGGGGATAAATTCATGCCCCATAGGACCATAAATATCACTTCTGATCACATAAAAAGCTTTTGTGCCATCTATGCCAATTCCAGAGTAATAATCGCTCACTAATATTTTATTTATATTTTTTCTTTGTGATGTTGTGTAATTACCCCACTTAAGAGGATTGAAATAAAATTTCATCATATCTTTTACGCCATCAAAAGAAAGTCTATGCTCATGATCTTCGTGTTGAAAATAGATCTGTGCCGCCCATTTTGGGTATTTGTAAACAAACATTCCACAAACAGGGCATTTCTCACTCTCCTCTACACTTATTTGTCCAATAACTTCACCTAAATCTCCTTTTCGTTTTACATCCCATAGATACAAAGAAAGTGCATGTAGATGCTCCGCATCAAGTTCGCCACACACAAGTTCATCAGCTATAAATGCTTTGAGATCACCAAGTTGCATAAAATCTGTTGGATCAATACGCCCATCGCAGCGTTTTTCATAAATTTTCTTACCCATGGGATAGGCTCTTTTTTGAAATCTTTTTTGCATAAAACTCGTGTTATTTTGCAAGATTTGCGACGCTTGTGCCAAGAGATCTTCATAAGTGATAATTTTACCTCTTTTTGTATTTACATGTATGTTTGCATTTTTTTCAAAATGAAATGCTACAAGAGATTTTTTGCCATAACTTGGGGCTACATGTGAGCCATAAACGAGATAAGCGGTTGCTATATCTTCATAGGTGCGTGTATCTTGAGTAAAGATTTTTATATCTTCTATGCCGTAATTTACTCTATCCAAAAGCATAGAGTAAAAGCTTGCATATGATCTTTGCATTTGATTCGCTTGCAAGTTTGACTTGAGTGATTGTTCCTTATGAGTTTCTATATCAAGACCTAGAAACGGATCAAGACTCGCAAAAAGAAATTGCAATAAAAAAGAAAGTAGTATAATAATTTTCATAAGCAAGAGTTTAGCAAAATAGAATTAAATATCTGTTAATTAACGCATATTTAACACAAACATTATAAAATATACATTATTTTTCAAAAGGAGTTTTTATGAGTACACGAAGAGAAGCCTTAGGGTTAGTTGGAAAGTTTGTGTTGGTAGCAGGAACAATAAACTTAGCAAGCAAAAGCGTACTTTTTGCAAATCAAGATTTTCGGGTTGTTGCAGATAAAAAAGCCACAATCTTGCAAGAGGGAAAAGCAAAAATGTTTTGTCCAATATGTGGTATGACATTGCCAATGTTTTACAAAACAAATCATGCAGCAGATGTAGATGGAAAAACGCACCAATACTGCTCGATTCATTGTATGTTCGAAGAAGCGATGTTGAAAAATGTGCCGATAAGCAATCCACAAGTTGTGGCAGTAGATACACTTCTATTTATGCCAGCTAGCAATGCGTATTATGTTATGGGATCAAGTAAACCAGCCACAATGGCAACTGTGAGTAAATACGCATTCAGTACACAACAAAACGCTCAAGCGTTTGCAAAAGAATTTGGCGGAGAAATTCTCTCTTATGAGGCAGTTTCGCAAAAAGTTACAACAGCACTAGCAGCTGATATTGCGATGATTCAAAAACGACAGGCAAAATCAGCAAAGATGGGTGAGAAGATTTACAATCAAATGTGTAAAAATACACAGCAACGATTTGATAATCCAGCCGATGCAAAAGTTTTCTTGCAAGAAAGTGAAATCTGCGGTAAATTAAAAGGTAAAGAGTTTCAGCAAGTCGCACTTTTTCTAGCAAATAAGGGGATGTAGATCTCTATAGGGGTGTTTTTGATACACCCCAAGATACTTGATATCTTTTGCAAAATACTGCAATTCATCAAGTGCAAAGATGAGACTTTTTTGTTGCGGATGTCCATCTATGTCAATGTGAAATTGGCTCACCTGCAATGATCCGCCAAGCGAATAACTTTCAAGTTTGATGAGATTCACACTGTTTGTAGCAAAACCACCAAGTGCCTTGTACAATGCGGCTGGAATATCGCGAACTTCAAAGACAAGCGAAGTGATGTAGGAATTTTGTGGATCAAAGGCTGGGATAGATGTTTCTTTTGAGAGGACTACAAATCTTGTTGTATTGCCGTCCATATCGCCAAAATTTTCACTTAAAATTTCAAGATTGTAAAGCTTTGCAGCAAGTTTTGATGCGATGGCGGTGAATTGTTTATCTTCTTGTTCGCTGATCTCTTGAGCAGAACCTGCGGTGTCAAATTTTGCTCTTGCTTGGAGTTTGAGTTTTTGGATATTTTTATGGCATTGTGCGAGTGCTTGTGGATGAGAAGCAACATACCTTATATCTTCAATTTTTGCACCTTTGATACCCAATAAACAGTGATTTACCGGCTCAAAATGTTCAGCTACGATATGCAAAGAAAGTTTTGGAATGAGTCTGTAAATCTCCTCCACTCTGCCTGCTGTTGAATTTTCTAAGGGAATCATTGCAAGATTTGCACTGCCAGATTCCACAAGTTTCATAGCATCTTCAAAGCTTTCACACGCTATGGTTATAGAGCGAGGAAAAGCATTTTTACATGCAAGATTTGAGTATGCGCCCTCGACTCCTTGGTACGCTATAATAGGATCATTCAAGAGTTTTTCCTTTGATAAATTGTTATAAGTCCATAAGCAAAGATAAAAGCAAAAATAACACGAAGTACTATGATCACCCAAAGATTTGCTCCAAAAATGACAAAAAGTAGCGTATCTTCCACGATAGCGTGACAGATCATCAAAAAAGTACCGATAAAAAGAATATCTTTTTTGCTTAGCGTATTTTTCTCATATTCACTGATAAGGATTCCAGCACCATAAGTGATGCCCAACATAACGCCTATGCTTATCGAAAAAGCACTACTCACTTTTTCAGAATAGTTTTTGATAAATGCAAGTGATTTTATAAAATCCATCACAAATATCAGTATGCTAATAAGAGCGATAACCTGCATGCTTAAAATGAGCGACTCATATAGTGAATTTTGTAATAGTGCGGGGAGTGAGTCATACGGTATTTTTTCTTGCGTAGCGTTTACATGTAAGGGGCTAAAAAGTGAATGGGGCAAAAGTGTCGTGATAAATCCTATAAAAAGTCCAGCTCCGATACGCAGCGAAACCGAATACAGTTTTGAGATCCCAATCCTTTGCATTACAGCGGTTTCAACAAGCAATGAATGACAGATGCCCAAATATACACCAAGAATAGTCCATTCTCGAGGGCTGAGATCAAGCGGTGCTGCAAATGCGATCGCTGCATAGATATTGAGTAACATGCCACTGATAAGTGAAAGAGCAACCGCAGAAGGCAGGTCAAGAAAATAGGTAATAGGCTCAAGTATAAAGCTTACATGTGAGAGTAGATTGTAATAAAAAAGCAGATCAGCGAGGATATAGATAGGGATAATGAGCTTTAAAATGATCATAGAACTCTTTAGCGAAGTTTTCAATGAATTTCGCAATGTGCTACCCATGGTGCCTCTTTATTTTTAAAATTTTAAAATCTTATCCAAAAAAAGCTTTGTTTTTTCAATAAAATAAGGTATAATTCCAGCCTCAATAAAATGTGCGCTCGTAGCTCAGCTGGATAGAGCACTGGTTTGCGGTACCAGCGGTCAGGGATTCGAATTCCTTCGGGCGCACCACTTATATCGATGTTTAAACAACTTTTGTGATCATATCTGTGCAATTTAACTTACTTTAAACTTTTTACTATCTAAGGCGTGAATCGCAAAAATTGATACTGAATTCAAATCTTTAAATAAACGATGTACTTTATGAGTTAACTGATGTTACCCACTAAAACGAACTCGTCCGTTTTAGTGGCAGGGACAAATATCCCTACAACCCCCTAAAGCTACAAAAAGGGTACTTTTCGAGAAAATGAGAGGTATTTACGAACTTTTTTACAAAAGTGCGTAAGGTCAATTAATCAGTTATCGCTACATGTAGATTCATTTGCTGTATTATTTGGTGAACTTCTCGAATAAAAATTTTCTTATGTCAAAGCTTTAGCCATACTTTGGGTTCTATTTTTAGCACTTTGGTATTTTACAACTATATTTGTTAGATTTGCCATGCATAATAAGTCACTAAATCCCTAAATATAACTTGAATTTATACCTATTTTTCTATACTATAACCTAAATTTCCAACGGTTTTTATGATCTTGTTTCCTATCTTTTTTCGTAGTTTAAAGACAAGATTTTTAAGTGCAGATGGTGGAGCTTCTTCATAGATATAAAGTTTATCTTCGATCATTTGTCTTGTAACTAAGTTTCCTCTGTGAGCAAGAAGCATTTCAAAAAAATCCACCTCTTTATTGGTAAGTATAATGCAATTTTCTTTGTGTTTTAATACCTTGTTTGTAAAATCATAGATATAATTTTCATCCACTTTTAAATAAGTTTGAGATTTTTCTAAAATGAGTTTGGCGCATGTTTCAAGAAGTCTTATGAGATCAGTTTCTCGCATGGGTTTCACTATGTATTCTACGAGAGAGAGTTTTATAGATTCAAGTAAAAAATCTCTATCAGTATAAGCGCTTGTGACGATGATGGGGATAGTACGATCTTTTTCTCTGACTTTTTTTATAAATGTCACGCCGTTGAGCTTGGGCATCTTTATGTCAGAGATAATGATATCTGGTTGTTTTTCTTCATAGAGCTGTAAGGCTTCTTCTCCATCTGCGGCACTTATCACATTGCCCACATAAAATAACAAAACTTTTACAAAACTTTCTCGTAGATTTTGGTCATCTTCTGCCAATAAAACAGTACTATTTTTGAGAATAAAGCGAAGCTTTTCTTGCATTTTCTACCTTTGGGAGCATTTTTCTTTTAAATGAAAATTATTGTAACATATTTTTTTATTTCTATCTTCGATATAAAAGGTTTATAATGTTGAAAATTCGTAATATGAGTTTTACAAGAAGATATATTTTTGCTTTATCAATTATCGCCATGCTCTCAGCATTTGCTTATTTTAATCTCAATCACCTCATTAGTAGTCAGGCCAATGATGGAAAAATCATCAATCTCAGTAGTAAGCAAGGTCTTTTATCTCAACAAATAGCCTTATATGCCATCTATTATAAAACAGAAAATCTCAAAATTACCATAGAAGATATGGAAAGAGCACATGAACTTTTGATGTCTTTTCCCATGTCAGCTGAGCTTAAAAAGATATATTTTGAAAAGCCAAAAGGGCTCGATCAAAGTATAAGGGATTATCTTTTTCACGCTAAAAGATTTGAAGAAAATCGTGATGGAAGAAGCTTAACATATATCTTACAGAATTCTCAAAATCTCCTCAAAGAGCTTGATTTGGCAACTTCAATTTTTATCAAAACAACAGAAGAGAGTATTGTAAATTTACAAAATGTAGAGTTGTTTATCTTTTTATTTACCCTTTTGACTTTGGTATTTGAAGCGCTCTTTATTTTTAGGCCTGCAACAAAAAAAATCATAGAAACAACCAATGAAGCCTTGCGTGAAAAAAACTACTCAAACACTATTGTTGAGTCAAATACAAATGCTATCATAACACTTGATAAAAATCTCAATATCCAAACTTACAACAAGATGGCTCACAAATTGTTTGGATTTAGTAAAGAGGAAATTTTCAATGAACCTTTTTTTACAACATTTATTGTTGAAGAAGACATTAGCCAAGAGTTTTTAAATTATGATGCATTCATCAATATCCAAAATAAAGAAGAGCCTAGGGAGTTGAAAGCTAAAAATAAAAATGAAGAAAACTTTCCTATGCGTATGTCTATAGGAATTAGTGGTGAGATGGATGAGGCGATTATTATCATTAGCATTCAAGATATCTCAAAAGATCGTCTCAAAGACAAAATCATGATGCAGCAAGCAAAATTTGCAGCCCTTGGGGAGATGATAGCCATCATTGCTCACCAATGGAGACAACCTTTGGCTCAGCTTAATTTTAACTGCATGTATATGCGCAATAAACTCACAGATCCAGAACTTATAATAGAGGCAGAGAAAAATGAAGAGATTATACAGTTTATGTCTGAAACCATTACAAACTTTGAAAATTTTTACAGGCATACTGAGAGTGAACTTTTCGAGATCAAACACTCCATCAATCAAGCTTTAAAAATTCTTGACTCTTCTTTTAAGCAAAATAACATTAGTATATCAAAAGAGATAGCTCCAGCTCTTAAAGTTTATGGAAACCTCAATAGCCTTGCTCAGGTGATTCTTTCTATCATGCAAAATAGTGTAGATATTATGAAAAGCACTCTTATTGCTTCTGCTTGCATTGATATAGTGCTTAAAAAAGTTGATGAAAATATTTTCATCATTATTTCCGATAACGCAGGTGGAATTAAAGCCTCTTATATAGAAGATATCTTTAAACCTTTTCATAGCAATAAAGTAAAACCCTCAACAGGTATAGGACTATACATGACAAAGCTCATTATTGAGAACCAATTTCATGGTAGCATAAGTGCTTCAAACACCAGCATTGGGGCTCAATTTACTATACAACTCTCCAATAATTAAAAAGTCACATAAATATAATTATAGAAGTATTTCTTATAATTTTCATAATAGCGACCAAAAAGAAACTAGGGATATTATAAAATTCTTTTCAAGGTTGCGAGTGTTAAATAAATGTTAAATGTTTAATATTTATTTAATTTAGCACTTACATTTAAGGAGGCAATCATGAAAAAAGGCTTTAGGCTTTTTTCATCACTACTTGTTTCAAGCGCACTGTTTAGTTCAGCATCTTTTGGTGCTGGTGAACCTGCGTTAGAAAAAGTGATGAAAGAGAGAGGTTTAACCGAAGCAGATGTTGTTCGTGCTGCAAAAACCTATAATCCAACAGGTGTGCATGACAAATATTTTATCTTCAGCTCAGGTGGGCAATCAGGTCAGATAATGGTATATGGTGTTCCATCTATGAGACTGTTAAAATACATCGGTGTATTTACTCCGGAACCTTGGCAAGGATATGGATTTGATGAGGAGAGTAAAAAAGTACTTGCTCAAGGTAAAATCCGTGGTAAAGAGATCACATGGGGAGATACACACCACCCATCACTTTCAGAAACAAAAGGTGCTGTGGATGGAAAATGGCTTGTTATTAATGATAAAGCAAATCCACGCATAGCTGTTATTGATTTGCATGACTTTGAAACAAAACAGATAGTAGTCAATCCTGTTTTCAAATCAGAACATGGTGGATCTTTCTTTACTCAAGATTCAGAATACATCATAGAAGCAGCACAATATGCAGCTCCGTTTGACAATGAGTACCATCCGATAGAAGATTATAAAGAGACATACCGTGGTGGTGTGACTATGTGGAAATTTGATCCAAAAATTGGACGAATCCAAGCAAAAGATTCATTTACAATCGAGCTTCCACCTTACATGCAAGACTTAAGTGATGCTGGCAAAAACTTGAGCCATGGTTGGGGTTTTACAAACTCATTTAACTCAGAGATGTATACAGGCGGTATCGAAGTTGGTATGCCACCAAATGAAGCTGGCATGAGTAGAAATGATACAGACTATTTACATGTATACAATTGGAAAAAATTAGCAGAACTTGCAAAAGATCCAAAAAATGTAAAAATAGTAAATGACCACAGAGTTATTCCAATGGATATTGCTATTAAAAACGATGCGTTGTTTTTGATTCCTGAACCAAAATCACCACATGGTGTTGATATTGACCCAACGGGTGAATTTATCGTAGTTTGTGGTAAGCTCGATACGCATGCATCTGTTTATAGTTTTTCAAAGATTCAAGATTTGATTAAAAAGAAAGATTATGCTGCAAAAGATCCATATGGTATACCAATTCTTGATATGAAAAAAGCATTATATGGTCAAGTAGAATTAGGTCTTGGGCCTTTGCATAATCAGTATTCAAATGTTGATGGTGAAATCTATACTTCATTGTATGTTGATTCACAAATTGTAAAGTGGAATTTTAAAACTTTAAAAGTACTCGATAGAGTCAATGTTCACTATAACATTGGACACTTAGCGGGTATGGAAAGTAATACAGTCGATCCTCAGGGTGAGTATATCATTGCACTTAATAAGCTTTCTATTGATAGATTTGCAAATGTTGGACCATTACATCCGCAAAACCACCAACTAATAGATATCAGTGGTAATAAGATGGATATGCTTGTAGATATGCCTATTCCTCTTGGTGAGCCACATGACGCTGTTGGTATTCGAATAAGCAAAGTACAACCAGAAGTTCGATATGCAATGGGAACAAATACGCGAACAGGTGAAGTCCATGAAGGTAAAACACTTGCTGGACAAGAGAGAATTGAAAGAAAAGGCAATGATGTAAAAGTTTATGCAACGCTAGTGAGATCCCACATAAATCCAGAACGCATCACCGTAAATAAGGGTGATAATGTTACGATTTATATGACAAACTTAGAACGAGCAGAAGACGAAACGCATGGTTTTACGGTCGATAACTATAATGTCCATGCTTCAGTTGAACCGGGTAAAACTTCGACTGTAAAGTTTAAAGCTGATTTAGAGGGTGTTTTTCCATTCTACTGTACAGAGTTTTGTTCAGCACTTCACCTAGAGATGATGGGTTATTTGATGGTAAAAGATCCAAATAAGAAGTATGAGAGCGTTCAAAAGCTGAAAATGGCGACAATGACACCAGAGCAACTAAAAGCAGAATATGACAAGACAGTAGCGGTCAATAAAGCAACAGATGATGTTATCCAAAGTGTTGTGAAATTCTTAAAAGAAAACCACTACGAAAAGCATGAAATTGTTAAAAATCTTGTTGTAGATGCACTTGATCAATATGGCAAAATTCCTGAGCAAAAGAAACTAGCAGACGCAGCATTGAAAGCTGGAGACATTGAAAAAGCAGTTCTTTTTGAAAATATGATCTGGCAGTATATGGTTAAGACAGCTGATGTCGGAATTCGAGCAAAAGATCTACTTGTTAAATTTGTTGCGACAAAGCAAACTCCAGAAATTGCAAGAGGTGAGATGGCATTTAATGAAGGTGGATGTTCAGGATGCCATGTTATTGGCAAGGTAAGTTCTGGTCCTGACCTTACAGGTGTTCTTGATCGCCATGAAAATGGGGAGCAATGGGTTGCAAATTTTATCAAAAATCCGCAACACCTTTATAGTGATCCTTATGTGAAGGCAATGATAGATTATTTTAATCTTCGAATGCCTAACCAAAATATGAAAGATAATGAGATTAAAGATATTGTCGAGTATCTGAAATGGATAGATAAAAACGCTAATCTATTTTAGATTCTAAATTCTTTGATAGGTGGGTTTTCCTATCTGTCAAAGAGTTAATTTGTGTCAATGATAAAACTTAAATTTATTGATAATATAACTTTATTTTAGTATGTATAAACATTTTAAAACAAGGTTATTAGGAGGAATATATGCATTCAAGTTTTTTAAAATCTAAAATTTTTACAGGAATTGCTTTAGTTGTTTTGACACTAGCATTTACCTTGCCTATGATAAGTTTTCATGGAGTTCTCAGTAAGATTGATGATGGGAAAAAAGAGGAGATATCATCTTTTTCTAAATCTATTTGGAATTTTTATAATCAAGGTAGATATAAAAGTACAACCACAAACAAAGAGGCACATAATAATTTAGATGAGATGATCAAATCTTCTGCTGAAATAGGAGTTGCTTCAATGCCAATCTGGTTTGTTTCTCTAGAAGCACCAAACTACCCAAAAGAGGCTTTTCCTGAGGGAATTCCTGTTTTTTTTCACTTTGATGGATTTAGTGGAGAGGTGCATGAGATGAACACAATCAACCACTATATAGGAATGGATCCTATGTGGATAGGTGGTATTTTAGAGCGAGAAATCGGCATCTATGCTTTGTTGTTTTTGAGTTTGATTATGGTCTATTTTATCGCGTATAACAATAAGATTTTAAATTATCTCATGTTCATACCAGTTTCTATGCCTTTACTTTTTATCGCTGATTATTCTTATTGGCTCTATTGGTTTGGACACAATTTACATGATTGGGGTGCTTTTAAAATCAAACCTTTTATGCCTACTGTTTTTGGTGATGGCAAAGTGGCTCAGTTTACGACACATTCGTATCCAACTATAGGTTTTTATCTTTTAGTTGCTATTAGTCTATTTTCACTGTTAGCCATACTTGCAAAAAGTAAAGCTCTCAAAGAAAGTGCTACAAACTAACATCATGAAAACACTCTTTTTTTTCTGTATCATGCTACTTGTGAGTCTCAATGCTGCAGATGAAAAATTTATATACGATACTACGCAAGAGGTTAAACCCTATACAGGTCCCATAAGAGAGCTTACTCGAAGCCCTTTGCAAGATGTTATAGATAGTGCAAAAGAGGGCTCTATCATAAAACTCAAAGCGGGAGTTTATGAGGGAAATATAGTTATCAATAAGCCTTTAACCCTAGAGGGTGTTGAAGATGGAGTTATTTTTGATGGTTTGGGTGTTGGAAGTGTTGTTACGATAAAAAGCTCTTATGTAACACTTAAAAATCTCACCATAAGAAATAGTGGTGAGCGTGCAGATATACTTGATGCGGGGATAAATATAAATGGAGATACACAAACAGGTGCTATAAAGCAATGCGAGATAAGTAATTGCCGCATTGTTGATTCACTTTTGGGCATCAATGCGGAGATGGTAAATAACTCTCTCATTTATGGCAATTTCATAAGCTCAAAGAATTATTCGCTCGGTCTTAGAGGAGATGGAGTGCGATTGTGGTACAGCAATGATAATATTATCCGTAAAAATCATCTCTATAGATCTCGAGATATGGTTGTTTGGTACTCGCATGGAAATACTATAGAGGAAAATTTAGGCGAATATGGAAGATACTCTTTGCATTTTATGTATGCTGGAAAAAATTATGTAAAAAATAATGTTTATCAGTATAATTCAGTGGGTATTTTCTTTATGTATTCAAATGACACTATTGCTACAGATAACCTCATTAAAAGTGCCGTGGGTGCTACAGGTATGGGAATAGGCTTAAAAGATGCAACAAATTTTGTGATTGAAAACAATACTATTGTGTATAACTCTCAAGGCATGTATATTGACAGATCACCTTTTGAGCCTGATACACATAACTGGATACGAAATAATAAAATTATGTACAACGCAGAAGCAATGCATTTTCACTCTTTGTGTGAAAATAATATTGTTTCTGAAAACAAGATTATGGGAAATATTGAAGATATTGTCAATGATTCGCAAAATGAAAATAAATTTAATAACGAATTTGATAAAAACTATTGGGATAATTATGAGGGATTTGATAGAGATAAAGATGGGATTGGAGATAACCCCTATCAAATTTTCCAATATGCAGATAAGCTTTGGACTTATAATCCATCGGTAAAGTTTTTTTACGGCTCACCTGTTTTATCACTTCTAAATTTTTTGTCAAAATTGGCTCCATTTTCAGAGCCTTTATTTTTGTTAGAGGATAAAAATCCTCGTTTTACTAACTGATTGGAGAAAAATATGGCTTTACATGTAAAGAAGGAAAGAAGAGAATTTATGCAGTATTCTACTCTGGGAATCTTAGGCTTGGTACTTGGTGGAGGATTTTTTGTTGCACCGTATCTCAAGGCAGATGAAAAAAGACTCAGACCGCCTGGAGCTATTCGCGAAGATCTTTTTTTGTCTTTGTGTATAAAATGTGGGCAATGTTTACAAGTTTGTCCATATCACTCTATCCATTTGGCTGATTTTGCAAAGGGTTATGGAATGGGAACGCCATATATTCAAGCAAGAAATCGAGGTTGCTATCTGTGTGGAGCGCTTCCTTGTATTTTGGCTTGTCCAACGGGTGCGCTTGATCATCATACGGAAAAGCCTGAAGATGTAAAAATGGGCATTGCTGTGCTTGCATCGCCTAAAATATGTCTAGCTGTGACACGAATGCCCGTACCGAAAAAGAGTATAGAAAGAATTCACAACCATCCTTATACAAGAGAAGTAGAAAAAGAAATGCTCCAGAAACTTTCTGCATTTGAAGGAAAACCTTGTAGCATCTGTGCAGACATGTGCCCATTGCCAAATCCTTTGAGTGCGATAGAAATGGTGACAACTGAAATGGGAATTAGAAAACCTCTTGTGAAAAGTGGATGCGTTGGTTGTGGTGCTTGTGAAGAATTGTGCCCGGCGGAGAAAGCTGCGATAATCATTATGCCGCGTGAAAATTACGAATCATTTTATGAAAAAGGAACAATCTCGTGAGTACAATAAAATATATAACAGTATCGTTATGTTTGGCATTATTCTTTTTTGGATGCGGTGAAAAAAAAGAAGAGAAAAAAGCACAACAATTTACTCAAAAACAAGCTCCAATGGCAAGCGTAGAAGTTGTTGAAAATAAAAATTATAAAGAAGAAAAGGTGGCCATCAAAGCCAAAGATACAAATGAAAGTAAAGTGTTTTATTATGATTATAATGATGAAAAATTAAAAATTCAAATCGCTACCGAAGAAAAAAATTTTACACCACTTGGTGCAGCTTTGAGCGTGCGAAGCCCTTATGAACATGTAGAAATTAGTATGCTTGTGAATAAATTAAGTAAAAATTTCATAGTTAAATGCTCAGCTTGTCACGATGATTATGCTAATGGTATCATTGGACCATCTTTATTGAGCAAAGATAGCAAATATATTTACGAGACGATTATGCAATACAAAAATGGTACAAAAGAGAATGTTTTGATGAAAGAACTCGTGGAAAATTTAGATGAAAAAGAGATTCAATCTTTAGCTGATGAGATTTATGTTTTCAACCAACAAATAAAAAAAATTAAAGAGAGATAGCAATGAAAAGAAATATTTTAGTAGGAATTGCAACTTTATTGATAGCAAGCTTGATGGCATATACAGTGAGCCAAGGAAGGGCATTTCAAGGGGGTGAGGCAGCACGAGTTATAGAAAATATAGCACAAAAATCAAAGATTTTTTCACCAAAGCAAAGTGAAGATAAAGCTAAAAATAATATTGAAGCAGAAAAGCTCAAAGCACTCAAGGATAAGGCTGGAAATATTGCAACTTTTAAAGTAAGTGACAACTACAAACGCCGTTGCGCCTCATGTCATGGCATAGATGGTAAAGGTGCTGTTGGCTTGTCGCTCTTTGGTCAAAGTGCCGAAGCAATCTATACAAAAGTGTTAGCATACAAACAAGGTGAGAAACAAAATCCTATCATGAGAAGTGCAATTGCACATGTAAGCGATGAAGATATTAAAGAGTTAGCTACAGAAATTAGCGAATTTAAATCTAGAGAAGATGCATCGAACTAAAAGGATAATTTGTGAATAAATATGCAACTAGAAAAACCATAGCAAGGACTACATTTTTTGAAACTTTTCTTGATCAAACAGCAGATGGTAAAAGAAAATTAAGCATAAGAGCAAAACGATGGATAAGCGTCATAAGCTTGCATATGCTATTTTTTCTATCTTTTCAGATAGATATTCAGATCTTAGAGGGAACATTGAATGGTTCAAGACTTTTGGGATTTCATCTTATAGATGTGTTTACTACACTAGAAGTTTTTTTAGCAACTCACCATTTGCCTATAAATATGATTATTGGAACTACAACCATAGCGATAATTTATATTCTCATCGGAGGAAGAACCTATTGCTCTTGGGTTTGTCCTTATGGTATCATCAGTGAAGTTGGTGAGAAAATCCATAATACGCTTATAAAGAAAAAAATTATTAAAGAACGAAATTTTGACCACAGGGTTCGCAATGTATTTTGGGCTATCTTTTTGATTTTAGCTTTTACGAGCGAATATCTTGTTTTTGAGCTCATCAATGTTGTGGGAATTTTGAGTCGTTTCATAGCTTACGGTTGGAGCGTAGCACTCTCTTGGGTTGTTGCGGTATTTTTAGTTGAAGTTTTCTTTGCTCGTCGGGCGTGGTGTAGGTATCTTTGTCCGATAGGTACAACCTATGGATATCTTGGTAAAGTAAGTGCTCTTCGCGTTGAATGGAATGATAATTGTGACCATTGCATGGTTTGTCATGATGTCTGTTTTGAAAATCAAGTGCTAGAACTCACAAAATCAAAGTATGATAAACAGCGTGAAGAGTTAGGAATAAAAAGAGAAATAGTCGCTGGAGCTGATTGTACGCTTTGTGGAAGATGTATAGATGTTTGCCATTCTGATGCTCTTGGTTACACTTTTAGATTAAAGTCTTTAGTATGATACAAATCGAAAATCTTACTAAAAAATTTGGGAATGCCATCTCTTTAGATGCTATCAATTTGAAGATACAAAGTGGAGATTGTGTAGCGCTTATGGGTCCTAATGGTGCTGGTAAGACTACACTTATTCGCTTAATTTTAGGATATTATCATCCTACAAATGGACAAGTGCTTATCAATGGCAAAAATCCTATAAAAGAGCGTGTGGATGTTTTACAAAATATCAGTTTTGTTCCCCAGCTCCCTCCTCCGATAAAACTAAGTTTAGAAGAACTTATTGCATATGTATGCAAAAGTACGCAAGTACAAAAAGAGAAAATCTTACACTTTGCGCAAGAGATGGAGCTTGATATCGAGCCAAATCTTAAAAAATCTTTTTTTAAATTGAGTGGCGGTATGAAACAAAAAATGCTCATAGCTATAAGTCTTGCAAGAAGAGGGGAAATTATCATCTATGATGAGCCAACAGCAAATCTTGATCCAAAGGCAAGAGATAATTTTCACAGATTATTGCAGACTCAAAATCATCCAAATATTTCACTTTTTGTAACACATCGAATTGATGAAATGCGAGATATTGTTAATCGCCAAATCTATATGGACTTAGGAAAAATAATAAATGATGAAAAAATTTAGTCTATTTTTTATTATAATGGTGGTATTTTTTATAGGATGTGAAAAAAAAGTAGATTTTACTGCTAAAGAGGTTCATTGGGATCGCGACATGTGTGAGCGTTGCAAAATGGTACTCAGTGATAGAAAATTTTCCGCACAAGTTATAAATCCAAAAAATGGAAGAACCTATTTCTTTGATGATATCGGATGTGCTATACTTTGGTTTCAAGAGGAAAAAATAGCTTGGGCAAATGAAGCGATAATTTGGGTGAATGATGCTAAAAATGGAGCGTGGATTGACGCAAGAAAAGCATCATTTAGCACAAAAAATATAACCCCGATGGCGTACGGTTTTGGTGCACATGCTAGGAGAGAGGATATAGTGGAAAACCAAGAAATTATTGATTTTGAAGCTATGCGTAAAAGAATCATAGAGATAGGAAAATAGAGATGAAGCGTTCAAATATATTTCTCATTATCTTCCCAATTATTGCCATCGCATTGCTCTTGTATTTTGTGAATACAACAAATACAAGAGCTGATCAGATCATCAATAAAAAGCAAAAGCCATTAGAATTCAAAGACAATACGCTCCAATGCCCACAATGTCACATGTATCTAGTGGGTAAAAAAGATACTGCTCAAATCATTACAGCTGATTATAAGACTCATTTTTTTGATGATGTAGGGTGTGCTATTTTATGGATGAGAGATCAAAATATTGAGCTTGAAAGTGTAAAATTTTGGGTATTTACTCGAGATACGAAAGAATATATTAATGCTTATGATGCTTTTTATTCACTCATCGATGATACGCCGATGCACTATGGTTTTGGTGCTTATGCAAAAAATCAAAGCAATTTGATTGATTTTAATGCAATGCGGCTGAAAATGCTTCGAGGAGAAAATCTGAGTGATCCAAAAATTAGAAAAAATTTACTAGGAAGTTAGATATGAATAATTTATTTCTCATTGCATTTTTAGATGTAAAAGAGTCTATTAGGGCAAAATGGTTTTTAATCTATACTATAGTTTTTGGAGGTTTGATAGCTCTATTTTTCATAGCAGGGGTAACCGAGTCTCAGGTTATGGGATTTAGTGGTTTAAGTAGGTTGCTTCTTATGTATATACAAGTCACTATTGTTATACTTCCAATTTTTATTCTTATTACAACAGTTAGATCAATTTCAGGAGATAGGGATAATCACATCTTAGAGTATATGCTCTCTTTTCCTATATCATTGCATCACTACTACTGGGGAAAGGTTATCGGTAGGTTTGCTACTGTTTTTTTACCAGTTTTATTTGCGATGATTTTAGCTCTTTTTATAGGACTTTTTAAAGGAAGCGGAATTCCTTGGAATATCTTCATCCTCTATTCAGGCTTACTTTTTGCTCTTTGTTCCTCTTTTTTGGGCATCGCTTTTTTGATTTCCTCGATTGTAAAATCCTCAGAGATTGCCCTAGGGTTCTCTTTTTTTATATGGATATTTTTACTTGCTTTTATAGATATCGCACTCATTAGTCTTATGATGCAAAATAGACTTAGTGAAGAGCTTATCATTGGCATTTCGCTCATAAATCCAATGGAAGTATTTCGAGTAGCTGCCATCAGTCTTTTTGACCCACAACTCACAGTTATGGGTCCTGTGGCTTATTATATACTTGATAATATTGCCTTGCCTTTATTTATACTATTTTCAATTGCATATCCAACTTTGGTTGGTGTATTGTTTGCGTTTTTAGGCTTTAAAATATTTAAAAAAACAGATCTTGTTTAGGAGATAAATTGATGAGAAAACTTATATTACTACTATTTTCAGCACTGCTTTTAATGGCTGCTACAGTAAGCATACCAAAAGATGCAAAATGCTTTATGAGAAATCTAATGGTTTATGAACACCCTGAATGGGCAAGTACTATAGAGTTAAAAGATGGAAAAATTCTCTATTTTTCCTCTCCAAAATCTATGTTTGAGTTCTATTTTGAAACTCCAAGATGGCCTGAATTCAATATCAAAGAAGATAAGCAGATGAATATCTATATCACTGATTTTGAAACACTAGAAGCTATTCCTGCTAAAGAGGCGCATTATGTGTATGGCAGTAGCAAAACAAGTCCAGCGGGAGATGATTTGCCAGCATTTGCAAGAAAAAAATCAGCCCAAGCTTTTATGCTCAGATATGGTGGAAGCAGGGTATTGGATTTTTATCAAGTATCGCATGGTTTGATAAATCTACTCAATGGACGCACCCGTTAACACATATTTAACACTTTTTAGTTAGAATATTATACTTTTTTAAGGATAAGTCTGTGATAACAAAAACAATAGCAAGAACTTCTTTGTTTTTGCTGCTTTTACTTGTGCTTTTTTTTGTGAGCGAACTTTGTTTTTTATATATTTACAAAGAAAATAACTTACATGTAAAGCAAAATTTTGTGCAGTTTTCCAGCTTGGGTGACCTTGCTATCTCAAATGAGGCGCATTTTATAAGGCATAGAACTTATGCAGATACTTTTTCGATTTTTGCAATTTCCCCAGAACTTTTAGAGAATTTTCCATCTACATTTGTCTATCATTATCCTACCATACAAAATACATCAAAGATGTACCGTGAATAGAATTTTCAATCTTTTACTTTTCGCGTATGCACTCAATTCGCTCAAAAGAAGAGGATTTAAGAGCTTTTTTACTTTTTTTGTTTTGAGTTTGATAGTGTTTTTGCTCTCATCGATTCTTTTTATAGCAAATTCAATTCGCTACGAACTTGAACGAACGCTTAATTCTTTACCGCCTATCACTGTGCAAAAACTTCAAGCTGGAAGACATGAGCTTATAAGCTTGCAAAAGTTAGATAAACTGCTTGATATAGATGGGGTACAAAGTGCAATTCCGAGATATTGGGGGTATTATTATTTTGCAAATGCTGGGGTGAATTTTTCTATCGTCGGAGTAGATATTTTTGATAAAGCTTATAGTGACATCTTGCATAATTTGCTTGAAAATGGTACTTTTGGCAATGATGGAATGCTCGTTGGACAAGGCGTTGCAAAGATATTGCGAGAGAACTATTATAAAGAGTATTTCAATTTTGTCAAAAGTGATGGTAGCTTAAAGCAGGTTAATCTTGCTGGTGTTTTTGATGCAAAAACATCTCTCGAGTCAAACGATATGATTTTTATGCCAAAAGCCTTGGTGCAAGAGATATTTGATTTGCCACAAGATAAAGCTACAGATATCGTGCTACAGGTTGCAAACAAGGATGAGATTCCAAATATCATCGCGAAAGTAAAAGAAATTTATCCAGATAGCAGAGTCATTACAAAAGATGATATGCGTATAAGTTATCAAAATATTTTTGATTATAAGAGTGGACTTTTTTTGGCACTTTTTATTGTTGCTATTTTTACATTTTTTATGATTATTTATGATCGCGCAAGTGGTTTGAGCGGCAATGAAAAAAAAGAGATCGGAATTTTAAAAGCACTTGGTTGGCGGATAGAAGATATACTGCAAGAGAAGTTTTATGAAGCTTTCATCATCTCCTTTTTTGCTTTTATAACGGCACTTATTGCCGCACTTTCTTTTGTATATCTTTTGCAAGCCCCACTTTTACGAGATATCTTTATGGGATATTCTGTTTTAAAATCTGATTTTGACCTGCCTTTTACAATTGATTTTAGAATGCTTTCCGTCGTCTTTTTCTTAAGTGTACCTATTTACATAGCGGCAATTATTATCCCATCGTGGAGAGTTGCAAGTATGGACGCTGATGAGGTGATGCGATGATAAAACTAGAAAATATCAATAAAATCTTTGCAAATAATTTTTATGCACTCAAGGATATAAGCTTACATGTAAGTAAAGGTGAGCTTGTTTTGCTCAAAAGTGCAAGTGGTGGTGGCAAAAGTACGATTCTCTCACTCATAGCTGGGTTGAGTAAGCCAAGTAGTGGCGAAGTACTTGTAAAAGATGAGCGTATTTCAAAACTGCCAGATGATTTTGCTTCACTTTTTCGCAGGCAAAATATAGGCTTTATCTTTCAAAAATTCAATCTCATAGAAGATCTTAGTGTGAGAGACAATATAATTGTCCCGCTTATTCCATCAGATTTTGATGAAGATTTGATTGAAAAGAGAGTAGCAAGACTACTTCAAAGGTTTGATTTGAGTGAGAAAAAAGAAGAGATCGTACGCAATCTCTCAGGAGGTCAGCAACAAAGAGTCGTTATAGCAAGGGCTTTGATAAATGAACCATCCATTATCATAGCCGATGAGCCAACGGCAAATCTTGATGAAAAACTTTCGCTTGATTTTGTAGCATTCTTGCAGGAACTTCAAAATGAGGGAAAAACCATCGTTGTGGCAACGCATGATCCACTCTTTTTTAACTTACCATTTGTTGATAGAATCATTGAGATACACAAAGGTGTATTGCTATGAGTTATACTCCAGAAGTTATCACGCTATTGGCACTTAATGTTCTGTTTTTTTGCATCGCTACACTATGTCTTTTTATAAGTATCAATATACTCAAAAATTGGGATATGAACACAACAACATCTTTGCAGTATAGATTGGAAAAACAGAGTGTTTTAGTGGCTACTTTTATCAAATATATATTTATCTTAAAACTCCCACTTTTTTTATTTTTTATCTTCAGTGTTGATAAGATTTCTGGTGTCATAACAGGTGCAATGTGTGCTGCTGGTGTGGTTAATTCTGTTGATTTTGGGATGTACCTAGTGGTTTTAAAATTATTTAATCTCTATCTTTTTGGCTTTTGGCTAGTCTTACATGTAAAAGATCAAAAGAGCAAAAAAAGAGAGTTTACGAAAATAAAATTTTGGTTTTTTGCGGTGGCTTATATTTTTTTAATTCTTGAGGTAGTTTATGAATTTAGTTTTTTCAACGCTTTGGAAATTGATAAGATTGTAAGCTGTTGTGGTACACTGTTTTCGGCCGCTTCAAGCTCCTCTTTGGCAGTTGTTTTTAGCCTCACGAACACACAGGTACTTGTTCTTTTTTATGGAATGTTTTTACTGCATATATTTGCACTCTTTCGCCAAGATACTATCTTGTCACTTTTCAGTAGCATTATATTTTTGATCATTTCCATCATAGCACTCATACTTTTTTTTGGAACTTACATTTATGAATTACCAACACATCATTGCCCGTTTTGTTTTTTACAAAAAGAGTATTATTATATTGGCTATATTATCTATATTACTTTATTTTTAGCAACATTCTTCTCATTTTCCGCTGCACTTATGGAGCGCATCAAAGAATCTAGAAGCTATAAAAAATACTACATGATCTCGCTTATTTTTACACTCATTTTTACACTCATCATCAGCGGGTATCCACTTGTATATTTTCTAAAAAATGGAGTTTGGCTTTAGAACATGACACTAAGGCTTTCTCGGCTGGGGAACTCTTAGGATAACTTTATCTACAAGATGTACATTTCTTAAACAAACATTTGTTTTACTAGTGTTGCGAGTGTGAGATTTCTTGATCGAGGTATTTACTCTAAAGTGAGTAATTTTCATAAATTTTGTCAAAAACTGCCTTATCTATTTCTTTGTGCCATGAGATTTTATCCGCTCTTGTGTAGCATAGTAACCCAAGCAAAAACCCCTAAAATAGCCACTTTGTAGATATAATTTTATTATAACTATCTAAAGGGCAACTCCATGAGCAAACATCCATTCTATAATCAAACAGGTCTCAAAAGAGATAATAAATCGCATGTCCTCTACGCCTTAGCAAACAAACAGATGGAGCTGAAGCTTATTGAAGAGGAGTATGAAGCGAAAATCTCAAAAATTAGAGTTGATTTATCGGCTTTAGAGACTACTATCTGTCTTTTTGATGGGGATTGTGGTAAAACTATTGAGAAATTAAATGTAAAGACATCAAAAACAAGAGCCTCACAGCACCGCTATTTTAAAAATGGTGAAGGGATGAAACTGATTTTAGAGACTAGAGGGCATAAATTAATGGCTTAAATAGAAATATTCTTTGTTATATCAAGGGATATCAATTTTTTATAGTGTACAATGAATTGTATTTTAAGAATTATTTAAGTGATTTGGCACCATTTAGTACCTTTATACAGAAGTACTCAATTTCAGTACATTTTTATTTTTCTTGTGAAATAATACTAAATCATAAATTATATTATATAAAAGGATAAATATGAGATTTGTATTATTCTTGTTGCTCATCGTACCATTCACACTTTTTGCACATTTTCAAGTGCTATTGCCATCAAGTGCTATCATCACAGATCAAAACAATGCAAAGATAACTTTGTTATATGAATTTACCCATCCTTTTCAACAGATGCGTATGCAGATGCAAAAACCATTTCGTTTGGGTGTTTTTTATGATGGAAAAAGTTACGATATGCTTCCAACAATTCAAGAGGTAAAAAAGGATGGATACACAACTTGGATAAATGAGTTTCACTTTATGGCTCCAGCGGTATACCAGTTTTTTGTTGATCCAAAACCCTCTTTTGAACCAGCAGAAGAAAAATTTATACACCATCAAACAAAAGTAATCATTGATGCCTTCGAAAGTGGTGAAAATTGGGATGTGCCTATTGGACTGAAAGCTGAGATTATCCCACTCACTAGACCTTATGGTCTGTATAGTGGCAATATCTTCAGTGCAAAAGTTCTTTACAAAGGAAAAGTTGCAAGTGGTGTGAATGTCGAAGTGGAACTCTACAATACAGAGGGGTACAAAGCAGCAAGCAACTTACATGTAACGCAAGTTATGAAAACGGACGCAAATGGAATTTTTCATTTTGTGATGCCAAAAGCTGGATGGTGGGGCTTTGCGGCATTGATTGAAGATGATGAAATGATCACAAAACAGGACAAAAAATACCCAGTTGAGCTTGGTGCTGTTTTGTGGATCTACGCCAATGAGGGGTACTAGTGCATATTAGTGAGGGCGTTTTAAGTGCAAATATTCTTATAGCTAGTGATGTAATCGCCTTAGGTATATTGGCTTATGCTTTTTGGCGTTTGCAAAGAGAACAGATGGTGTTCGCTGCGGTACTTTCAGCGCTTTTTTTTGTTGCTTCTTTTGTACATATTCCTATAGGTCCAACTGCTACACATTTGTTGATGAGTGGCATTGTTGGTTTGTTCTTGGGTGTGGGGGCATTTGTAGCTATATTTGTAGGACTTTTGTTGCAGGCTCTTTTGTTTGGTTATGGTGGCGTGAGTGTTTTAGGGGTAAATTTGCTTATTATCGCAACTCCAGCACTCATTGCTCGTTTTTTATTTCAACTTAAATTACAAACAATAGGCACACAATTATTGGTGGATTTTTTAATGGGTGCCTTACCTATTTTGGTTTCTAGCTTGTTGCTTGCCGGTGTTTTAGCTTTGGATAATGAAGCCTTTTTGAGTGTTGCGATACTCAGTTTGTTAACAAATCTTCCTATTGTGTTGCTTGAGGGCATTTTTATGGTGATGATTTTGCGTTATTTGCGTAAAGTATCACCACGGCTTTTGGAGATATGATGTATAAAATTATCATAGTGCTTTTTACATGTACGCAAATTTTGTTTGCACATTCACTGAAGATATTTGTGAGTGAACTAGAAAACGGAAAAATAGAAGTGTATGCGTATTTTACAAAATCTTCCGTATGTAAGGCTTGTGAAGTGCAAGTAAAAAATGCGGACAAGATATTGGCACAAGTTCTCACGGATAATTTTGGTAAAGCTGAAATTTTACTCAAACAAAAAAGCGTTGAGATAGTCGTGCAAGCATCTTTAGGACATAGAGGACAAGTAAGTTTTACAGCAACACAACCTACAGAGCAAACCAAAGACGACAATCCTTTCATAAAAATACTCATCGCATTGAGCGTAATAGCTTTAATATTTTTACTGCTTTATAATGTAAAAAGGAGTAAAAATTAATACTCCATTCTTGCTCGTAATCGTTTGCATATATAGCTTTTTTATCAGTTTGCAAACCACTATTTTTGTGAGTTTTTTGCCTCTGTGTCTTTTTTCGTTGTACTATGCAAAATATAATTTAGCGCAGGTTGTAAAAAGAGTTTTATTGTTTAATATCTTCATAATTTTTGTGGTAATAAGCACGCTTATCGCTGGAAATTTAGAGCTTGCTTTGTTAGTTTTTATCCGCTCAAATCTCATCTTTATTACACTCACGGCATTTTTTTGCAAAACAGATATGTTTCAAATCGCACTTGCTATGCAAATCCTACGATTGCCGCGTGTGTTTGTGAGTGTTTTTTATCTCAGTGCCAAAGCAATATTTTTACTTAAAATGGAGTTAAAACGATTTATAAAAACACTTAAAGTCAGAGGATTTCAGGCAAAAACTTCACTCTTTAGTTACCAAATCTATAGCAATTTTTTTGGTTTACTCATCATCAAATCCTTTCAAAATGCTAACTCTATACAAAAAATGTTACTCATAAAAGGCTTTAATGATAGGCTTTTTAGTTTAAGCGAAACAAAGCAAATCAGCATGCAAGAATGGCTAACACTCTTACTTTTATGTACAAGTTTTTTATCCTATGGAGCCTTACTATGAGTTGTTCGCTTGATTTGAAAAATGTTAGTGTTGCAAATGAGGGCGTAATCCTTTTTGAAAATATATCTTTACATGTAGGACATAAAGAAAAAATTGCCATAGTCGGGGCAAATGGTTGTGGCAAAACAACGCTACTTGAAGTATTGGCGGGCTTGAGAGAAAAAACGAGTGGCAGGCTTGAACTTTTTCATCATACCATAGAAAAAAAATCAGATTACCAACCTTTTCGCAGTATGGTAGGCTATCTTTTTCAAGATTCTAACGACCAATTTCTTTGCCCTATAGTAAAAGACGATATCGCTTTTTCACTTCTTGCTAGAGGTATGCAAAAATCAATGGCCGCAAAACGAGTTGCTATGATACTGGAAGATTTACACATAACACATTTGAGTGAAAAAGTTGTTTATAGCCTCTCAGGAGGTGAAAAAAAACTTGTCGCACTTGCTGGTGTGCTTGTGTGCGAGCCAAAACTTTTACTTCTCGATGAGCCTACTAATGCACTTGATGAGCTGATGCAAACAAGACTTACACAAATTCTTTTAGAACTTGAAAAAAGCATCGTAGTAGTTTCTCACGATAAGGATTTTGTAAAAGAGTTTAGTCAAAGTATCTACACAGTAAAAGAGCGATCACTTGTTCGCATCGCTTAGCAATAACGCTTCATCTATGGCATTGAGATAACTAACACTTGATGGTGTAATGCCCTTATAAGCTATGTCATATGCCGTACCATGATCAACGGAAGTACGGATAATTTTATCGTTGAGTGATACATTGATACTTTCTTCAAAATAGAGTGTTTTTAGCGGGATAAGTCCCTGATCATGGTACATACAAACAAAGTATGTATAATTTTGTGTATTATTGTATGTAAATGCTGTATCTGGTACCATTGGACCATTGAAAACATCGGCACCAAGGGCTTTATTGGCTTTTTGTATCGCTTTTTTGATTGCTTTGTCTTCATGCCCTATGACACCATTGTCACCCGCATGGGGATTATAGCCTAACACAGCGATTTTGCTTACATGTAGATGTTCTTGAACTGCTAACAAAAATGCTTGTAGCTCCTTTACATGTAAGTGTTTACTGACATCTTTCATGGGAATATGGTGGGTGTAAAGAATGATAAAAAGTTTTTGACAGCCGAGCATCATAATCGTTTGTGTATTCAAAATATCTGCCAAAGCATCAGTGTGACCCTTATAGGGAACTTTTGCTTTTTGCCAAGCTTCTTTGTTGATGGGTAGTGTAACTATCGCATCTGCTTGTGCATTTTGAGTAAGTTCTATGGCTTTTTGAAAAGAAGCAAATGCATATGCACCACTTTTTTTAGTTGGCATAGACGGCTTTATTTTGAAGTCTTTTCCACAAGGTATACATGTAAAATCTTGCGGCACTTCTTTGTTTAAAAGCAACGCACCTTGTGTGAGCATAGTTTCTTTGATGCAATACAATGGTTTGCACTTTGTTTTGATGATCGCATGTGCTTCAAGTGCGATTTGTAATCCGATACCATTGAGATCGCCTATACTTATAGCAAGCGTTTTCATACTAAAAGATCCCGCATATCTTTGATCGCTTGCTCTAGCCCACAAAAAATACTACGAGCGATAATGCTTTGTCCAATATTGAGCTCGGTTATCTCTTTGATGGCACAAATATTGGTAACATTTTGATAATTCAGTCCATGACCAGCTGCGACTTTCAATCCTAAAGAGCAAGCACTTTTAGCACTTTGATCTAACTCTTCAAGAGCATTTTTAAGCTTTATATGTAAAGCATCTCGGGGCAATTCAAGTTCATCTATAGAGTGTTTGGTTTTGGCTAGATTGCTAAAAAGCATAGCATAGATATTTGCATAGCTTCCTGTATGCAACTCAATCCAATTTGCTTGTAAGCTTTTTGCCATTTTGATTTGATAGGCGTTTGGATCAATAAATACGGAGAGTTCGATGTGTGCATCTTTAAGTTGTTTTGCTATGGTATCGACTTTTTGAAAATTTTTGATAAGATCAAGTCCACCCTCTGTGGTGACTTCTTCCCTTTTTTCAGGCACTAGCGTAACCCTATACGGATTGAGTTTGCATGCAATTTCTATCATCGCTTCATCACAAGCACATTCTAAATTGATTGGAAGCGTTGCATTTTCCATAATGCGTCTTGCATCATCGTCATTGATATGTCGTCTATCTTCTCGCAGATGGATGGTGATCTGATCACCACCAGCTCGCTTCACTATACCAACCGCATCAAGTGGATCTGGATCATTGATCTTTCGAGCCTCTCGTAAAACCGCTATATGGTCTATATTTACTCCAAGTTGCATCAAATATCCTTTAACTTTTTAATGATTGTAACAAAGATTGCTTTATAATGTTATAATTTTTTAACAAATATTTTTGGAGTGAGCATGTATAACGAGTTTGGTAAAATTCTATGATAACCTGTGATTTAGGTTCTAACACATTGCGGGTGCTAGAATTTGATTGTAAGCATAAAAAACGGGTGCTAGAATTTGAAAGAGTTGTGCGAACGGCGTATGATTTGGACAAAACAAACAAGATCTCAGACGCATCTATACAAAGAATTTTCGATGCACTCACAGAGGCACAAGGTATCTTTGATTTTGCAAATCATAGTGTTTTTGCAGTTACTACTGAAGCGATGCGAAGAGCTAACAATGCACAAAAACTTGTCCAAGCTATCAAACAAAAATTTGGTATAACATTTGAAATTATCGATGGCTTAGAAGAGGCAAGATTGACGATTTTGGGGATAGAAAGCGGCTTAGATGATGCGAGTATTTCCAAAGAGCGTTACTGTATGATGGATCTAGGTGGTGCATCCACGGAGATCAGTTTTAAAAAAGATGGTGATATTTTGAGCAAAAGTTTTCCTTTTGGCATCCTCACAACAGCACAAAAATATGAAAATTTAGAAGCAATCACCCAAAATGTACCTCAAATAACCGCATGCGTTCGTTCGTTTATGGATGCAAATCACATCAAGCCTCACATGTATGAAAAATTTGTAGCAACAGCAGGTACACCAACAACTGTTGCCGCATTTATCGAAGCAATGCCTTATGCAAGTTATGATTATAAAAAGATTAATGGCAAGATGCTTAGCTTGCAAGATTTTACACAAACACTCCAAGCACTTTTGCAAATGCCAAATGAAAGACGAGAGTTTTGGGTGGGTACAAACAGAGCAGATCTTGTTTGTACTGGAATTTTAATCATCCAAGAGGTGATGCAAATGATGAATTTTACTACATGTATAGTCATAGACAATGGTTTGCGAGAGGGTTTAGCCTTGTTAAAATGTGACGAATTAGTCATTTAATTTGTGATTAAAACTTAATTTTATCTTCATTTGGGTAAAATGTTTCACTTTAAAATAGCAAAGGAGTAGTCATGGAATTAAACGGTTCGCAGATGGTCATAGAAGCATTGCGAAGAGAGAATGTCAGTGTTGTCTTTGGCTATCCTGGGGGCGCTATAATGAATGTGTATGATGAAGTTTATAAACAAAATCATTTTGAACATATTTTGACAAGACACGAGCAAGCTGCTATTCATGCAGCTGATGGATATGCGAGATGTAGTGGAAAAGTGGGTGTTGCATTTGTTACGAGTGGTCCTGGTTTTACAAACGCGGTTACAGGAATCGCAACAGCTTATATGGACTCAATTCCAATGGTTGTCATCAGCGGTCAAGTACCAATAAGTATGATAGGAACGGATGCGTTCCAAGAGATTGATGCTGTGGGAATCTCCCGTCCTTGCGTGAAGCATAACTATCTTGTAAAAGATATCAAAGATTTACCGCGCATACTCAAAGAAGCTTTTTATATCGCAAGAAGTGGTAGGCCTGGACCTGTACATGTAGATCTTCCAAAAGATATTTCGGCTCAAATCGGTAAATTTGAATATCCCGAGAGCATCACTATGCAAACTTACAAGCCAACATACAAAGGCAATGTTCGCCAGATAAAAAAAGCTATCGATGCAATCGCTGAGTCAAAAAGACCGGTGCTTTATATCGGCGGCGGCGCCATTAGTTCAGGTGCGAGTGAGAGTATTCAAGAATTTGCACGAATTACTGGTATTCCTGCCGTGGAAACACTTATGGCTCGTGGCGTTATGGGTGATGATAATCCACTTAATTTTAAAATGCTAGGCATGCATGGAAGTTACGCCGCTAATATGTCAATGAGTGAAGCTGATCTTATGATCTCTTTTGGTCCAAGGTTTGATGATAGAGTTACGGGAAAATTAAGCGAATTTGCAAAGCATGCACAAATCATACATGTAGACATAGATCCAAGCAGTATCGGCAAGATCGTTAGCGTTGATTTTCCTATAGTTGGGGATTTGAAAAATGTTGTAGAAGCAATGATTCCACTTGCAAAAGAGAAGATAAATCCTGAAAAATATAAAAGTTGGCGAGATCTACTCAATAGATACAATGAGATCCATCCACTCAAATATGAAGATTCAGATACTGTTTTAAAACCACAATGGGTTATACAGCGCGTTGGACAAACTCTTGGCGATAAAGCTTTTATCACGACAGATGTTGGACAGCATCAAATGTGGGCGGCGCAATTTTATCCATTTTCTTTTCCAAGACAGTGGGTTACAAGTGGCGGTTTAGGAACGATGGGGTTTGGTTTGCCAGCAGCGATGGGCGTAAAACGAGCATTTCCAGATAAAATCTCCATAAATTTTACAGGTGATGGTTCTATCATGATGAATATTCAAGAGCTTATGACCGCTGTTGAGTTTGATATGCCGGTTATAAATATCATCTTAAACAACCAATACTTAGGTATGGTACGCCAATGGCAGACATTTTTTTACGACAAACGATATTCTTCAACAGATATCAATATGCAACCAGATTTTGTAAAACTTGCTGAGAGTTTTGGCGGCGTTGGTTATAGAGTAAAAACAAAAGAAGAGTTTGACAAGGCACTCAAAGATGCTATTGAGAGTAAAAAAGTAGCACTTATTGATGTAAATATCGATAGACTCGAAAATGTTTTACCTATGGTTCCAGCCGGTGGAACACTTTACAATATGATGTTAGAGTACAAGGAGTAAACGATGAAAACAGAAAGAAAAGTACTCTCAGTGGTTGTACTCAATGAAGATGGTGTTCTCTCAAGAATTTCAGGTCTTTTTGCAGGTCGAGGATACAATATCGATACACTTACAGTTGCCCCAGTGCCAAACACAAATCTTTCTCGCTTAAGTATCGTAACCTCTGGCAATACACGCGTACTTGAGCAGATAGTAAAGCAGTTGCACAAACTAATTCCAACTTATAAAGTTATTGAATCTAATCAATTTGTAGAAAAAGAGATGGCGCTCATAAAAATACCACTCAATGAGGACTTCAACGGACTCGATGCCATGCTCAAAGCTTACAACGGCACAGTTGCAAATAGTGGTGATGATTTTATCGTAATTATGGTAGCAGATGATGCAAATCGTATAGAAAACTTTCTAAAAGCAGTCAAAAAATATAACCCGATAGACATTGTACGAAGTGGTTCTGTTGCTATGGATATATGATGAGAATCAGCAAAATAGCAAAGATTCTTGAGGTCGAATTTGTTGGAAAAGACATAATCGTAAATTCTTTTGCAAATTTAGAAGAAGGCACGAGCAAGCAAATAGCATACATTGATCACGAGAAGTATCTTGAAAAGCTTAAAATTACAAATGTTGGAGCAGTGATTGTTCCAAAAAAATTTTTGGAATTTGTACCAAAAACAAGTACAGCACTCATCGATGAAAATCCACACCTAGCGATGGCTAGAATAAGCAAATATTTTGCAAAAGATCCTTTTGTAAATGATGGTATCGGTAGAGACATTAGTCTCACAGCAAGCATCGACAAGAGCGCTACTATTTGTGACTATGTAAAAATATCCAAAGGTGTGCGGATCATGGCAGGTGCTATCATAGGTGCGCATGTAAGCATAGGAAAAAATTCAATTATTTATCCAAATGCTGTGATCTATGACAATTCGCAGATCGGTGAAAACTGCATTATTCACGCTGGTGTTTGCATCGGTAGCGATGGCTACGGATATGCCCCAACAAGCGAGGGAGAACATATCAAAATCTATCATTTTGGCACAGTCATTCTTGGGAACAATGTTGAAATAGGTGCGAATTCTGCAATTGATAGGGGCGTATTTGGTGCAACCATCATAGAAGATGGTACAAAGATAGACAATCTTGTTCATATTGCCCATAATTGCCAAATAGGACAAAGATGTATCATGGTGGCTCAATCTGGACTTGCTGGATCTACAAAACTTGGTCGCAATGTGACTATGGGTGGACAAAGTGGCTGCGCTGGTCATCTGGAAGTGGGCGATTTTGCAACGATAGCCGCAAGAGGAGGGGTGACAAAATCCATACAAGGTGGTCAAATTTATGCTGGATTTCCATTGATGCTGCATAAAGATTGGCTCAAATCACAAGTAAAAATGACAAGATTTTTTAAAAACTAAACTAAAAAAATAGGAGAAAATAAAATGGGTGGAAAAAGCACAATTATAGAAACATTTGCACTTGCAGATACAAAAAAAGGTAAAATTACAGTTTCTCATCTTGATGAACCATATGGAACAGGCTCAATTCCAGTAGTAAGCATAGGAATTTCACTGAAAGGTGATGCAACAAATCCAGATTGGAAGGCACATATCCCTTATGAAAATCTCCAACAACTCATAGAATCTTTACAAAAAGCAAACGAACAATTTGAAGCTTCAAAATAACACATGTAAACTCTACATATAAGCTTACATGTAGAGTTTTTTTAAATTATTTATAATTTTTAGTAAAGTCTGCGATACGGTTAATGCCATCTATGATGCTAATTTCATCGGTTGCAAAAGAAAATCGAAAATATCCCTCAGTACCAAATCCGGCACCTGGAACAAGAGCAACACCTTTTTGCTCAAGAAGTTTTTTACAAAATTCGACAGACGAATCATCTGTAAGAGCTTTGAAATTTACAAAAAGATAAAAAGCGCCACTAGGCTTAACAACGCTCAAACCATCGATTGCATTAAACATTTTAAAACCTATATCTCGTCTTCGCTCAAAAGCTTGTCGCATCATCTCTATGGCCTCATCAGCTTCACCCAAAAGTGCTGGAATGGCAGCTTTTTGTGTTATAGAATTAATATTTGAAGTGCTTTGACTTTGCAAATTTTTCATAGCAGTTGTGAGTTCTTTGATAGGCGTTGCAAGATAGCCAAATCTCCAACCAGTCATAGCCACAGATTTGCTGAGCCCGTTTATGGTGATGGTTCTTTGATACATATCATCGCTTACGCTTGCAAATGAAGTAAAAATAGTGCCATCATACATCAATTTTTCATACATCTCATCTGAAATGACTAACACATCTGTGCCTTTTAAAACTGTAGCAAGGGCTATGATCTCCTCTTTTGTATAGACAGATCCAGTCGGATTAGATGGTGTGTTTATGATAAGTGCTTTTGTTTTGCTTGTTATAGCGTTTTTGAGTTGTTCTGGTGTTATCTTGAACTCTGTTGAATCGTCAGTATCGATGTAAACTGGTATGCCACCGCTATACTTTACAATCTCAGGGTAAGTCACCCAATAAGGTGCTGGAATGATAACCTCATCTCCATGATCTAAGATAGCCTGAAAAACATTGAAGAGTGAATGTTTTGCACCAACATTGGTGATGATATCGCTTGTTGCATATGTAAGTCCATTTTCTTTTTGGAGCTTTGCCTTGATAGCTTGCAATACTTCGGGTGTTCCGGGAACGGCTGTGTATTTTGAATTGCCTTCTTGTATAGCTTTGATGGCAGCTTGTTTGATCACCTCCGGAGTTTCAAAATCTGGCTCACCAGCTGAAAAACTCAACACATCTTTGCCTTCAGCCTTCATCTGTCTTGCCAAAGCAGTAATTGCCATAGTAAGAGATTCTGAAAGTACCTGTACTCTTTGAGATAGCATAGTAGTATCCTTAAAAATATTTTGCGAAATTATAGCAGAAAATTTAATCGTTTATTGTTTTTAAATATTGCTCATAAATTTTTTCAAGATCATCATCTTTTTGAGTGATATCTTTATTGCACGCACTAAGATTACATTGTGTAATCGCGTCTTCGAGTATCTTAACCCGCTTGAAGAGATAAGAAAAAAGCTCTTTGTTGATATCTGGAATTTTATTGTGTGCCATTGGGTTTTTATCGCGTCCTTTTGTTATAACCCGCGCAGGAATTCCGATAGCAGTTGAGTTATCAGGAACGGGTTTTACAACAACAGAGTTTGAGCCTATACGACAATTGCATCCGATAATGATATCACCCAAAATTTTTGCACCTGCACCTACAACAGTACCACTTTTTATCGTTGGATGTCTTTTTACGCCACGATTGAGATTGACTCCGCCTAATGTTACGCCTTGATATATCAAGACATCATCTTCTATGACGGCCGTTTCACCAACAACAACACCAAAAGCATGATCAAAGAAAACTCTTCTTCCTATCGTGGCTGCTGGATGGATGTCAAGATTTGTTACAAACTGAGTAAAACCCATGATAATTCGTGCTAAAAGTTTGAATCCCTTGAGGTATAAACTATGTGCGATACGATAATGCACAAGAGCCCAAACACCTGGATAATTGAAAAAAAGCTCAAATTTTGAATTTAAAGCTGGATCATTGTTGATAGGTTGTGAAAAATCCTCTTTTATTTTTTTCCATATTGAAATATCACTCATTTATGGTTCTCGCTTTTAATGGTTTTAAGATAGCCGTTATCGTTGAGTAAAAGATAAATCTCTCCTAAGATATGTTTTCGTTCGCTATCTTCAATCAGATTTGAATTTTCTATTTTTTCCTTAAGATTTTCTTGAATTTCTTTCACATCATAATCTAAATCTTCTAAGATATCATTAATGCTTTGAGATTCTAATATATTTTCAATTTTATAACCTTTATCATCAACAAAAACTGTCATTTCGGTTGGATGGGTAAAAAGATTGTGTTTCATACCAAGCACTTCCTGATAAGCTCCGACAAGAAAAAATCCTAAAAAATAATCATCCTTGCTCAAATCTACATCGTGCAAGAAGAGGGGTTTTTTTGGATTGAAGCTAAACTCTCCATCACTATCACATGTAATATCCCAAATTGAAGCTGAACGAGTAGGTTTTTCATCCAATCTATCAAGTGGCATGATAGGAAAATGTTGCCCCAATCCCCAAAAATCAGGCAGACTTTGAAAGATAGAAAAGTTTACAAGGTATCGTTCTTGTACCCGCTCTTGAATAGAGAGTAACTCTTTATACTGCTTGTCTTTAAGTAAATCAACCGCTTTTTTTATAATCAGATTTACAAATATCTCTGTGTTTGAACGATCTTGCAGATCTACATATCCTAGATCAAAAAGTGTCAATAAAGATTCCATATGATCAATGCTATCATGGAGATATTCAAGTGCATTGCGTGCATTTATTGTATGATAGAGATCAAAAAGCTCTTGAATGAGTGGCGGATTGATCTCTTTTAAATCAAGTTTTTCTTCTGTATATTCTTGAGAAAAAAGCTCAAGTACAGGTGCTACTAAAACAGCATGGTGCGCTGCTATATAACGACCAGATTCTATGAAAATATTTGGCTCTTTGACCCCTTTAGCAAGAGCAACTTCTCGTAAAAGATAGACAACATCGTTTGCATATTCTTGCAAAGTGTAGTTCCTGTGAAGTTTATTTTCATATTGTGAATATTCTACAGCTAAACCACCGCCTAGATTGATAGATTGGAGATTTGTAGCCCCCATTTTGATGAGTTCTGCATAAATATTCCCAGCTTCTCTAAGTGCTTTTTTCAAAGGAGCTATTTCGCTGATTTGTGAACCTATATGGAAGTGAATCATAGAAAAATGATCAAGTAACTTTGCTTCTTTGAGTGCATTTACAGCAACGATAAGTTCGGTGGAAGTAAGCCCAAATTTTGAATTTATGCCTCCACTTTTTGCCCATATACCAGTACCTGAACTGTGCAATCTGATGCGAAGTCCAATATTTGGCACCGTTCCAAAGCGTTTTTTGGCGATCTCTATGATGCTCTCAAGTTCATTAAGCCCCTCTATAGTCAAAGTGATGTTATAGCCCATCTCTGAGGCTATAAAACCAAGAGCAATCATCTCTCGATCTTTAAAACCATTGACCGTAATAGGTGCTTTTGGATTGTTGTATGCCATCGCCAAAATGAGTTCCGCTTTACTCCCAGCTTCTAAACCATAGTTGTATTTTTCACCAAGTTTCACAAGGTTTTTTACAAAATTTGGAAACTGGTTTACCTTAAGTGGATACACAGCTTGAAATTTACCTTTGTATTGAAACTCTTTAATCGCTTGATTGAAGAGGCTATACATAAAATGTATTTGTTTTTTGATAAGATGTGGAAAACGCAGAAGAAGTGGTCCTGTGTAGCCTTCGCTTCGTATTTCTTTGACTATATCAATGATTGCTGGCTGTGAGAGTGTAGTAAGTTTTACCTTGCCATCTCTTATGATAAAATTATCATTTCCCCAAATATCTATACCGTAGCTCAATTTTTTTCCTTGAAATTATTTATAAGAAGTGTTTGTTCCTCTTTAGTTTCTAAATCTTTCATCCAAACTGTGCCATTTTTCAACTCATCTTCACCGATACATACAAAATATTTGACAAGTGCCTTATCTGCCGCTTTCAAATGTGCTTTGAGACTTTTTGCTTGATAAGAGGTGAGTGTGATATGTTTTTTTCTTTTCGCGATTGTCAATGAAAAAACACTCTCAAGCGCTGCTTCACAAAGTGCCGCTAGATAATAACCCTCTCGTTTTTGCTCACCCATAACGATAAGCTCCATAAGTCGTTCAATTCCCATAGCAAAACCTACGCCAGCAGTCGGTTTTCCATCCAAAAACTCCACAAGTCTATCGTATCTTCCACCCCCAGCAATGGCACTTTGGGCACCTATCTCTTCACTTATAAATTCAAAAGCAGTGTTATTATAATAATCAAGTCCTCGCACGAGTTTTGTATCAACTTCGTAATGCACCTGAAAACTATCCAAAACACTTTGGAGTGTTTCAAAATCCTTCTTACATGTAGGTGATAAAAAATCAAGCACAACAGGAGCGTCTTTGAGCAGCGATTGACAATGTTCATCTTTACAATCAAGCACCCTAATGGGATTTGTGGCTTTTCGCGTCAAACAATCTGCACAAAATCCAGGCGTTGCATCCAAAAAATTGACAAGTTTTTCTTTGTAAACCCGCATTGATTCATTTGAGCCTAAAGAGTTGAGTTTTAATTTCGTACGGATACCAAAAAAATCAAATATCTCAACAAGCATCAAGATAACATTTGCATCTTCCATCGCACTTGCTTCTCCAAAACTCTCAACACCAAATTGATGAAATTGTCGCAATCTTCCTTTTTGCGGTCTTTCGTAACGAAACATAGGACCATGATAAAAAAAGCGTTTTACGCCGCCTATCTTATCGTATTTTGCACTGATAAAAGCACGCACAACACCAGCCGTTCCTTCAGGACGCATACAAACATCATGCTCTCCTTTGTCGGTAAACTGATACATTTCTTTATTGACTATATCGCTACTTTCGCCAACGCTTCTTTTGAACAGTGCGGTCTCTTCAAGTATTGGTGTTTCGATAAATGCAAAACCATAGTTTTTTGCAATGCGTGAACAATGCTCTATAAAATAGCTGTATCGCTCACTATCATTATCGATCAAATCTCGCATTCCTCTTAATGGATTAATCATCTATAAATTCCTCAATTTTTTTGTAAATTTTTTCAACGCTCCATGCAGCATCTACGCACATGTAAGGCAATTGCAATATTTTAATAGTTTCCAACATCATACTTTGTACCGCCAAAAGATACTCGATACCTCTTTGCTCAATTTTATCTTGAGTTTTTGTTCCCAATCTTTGCTTGATGAGCGTTGCATTTGTTTCAAAAAGCACTATTTTTTCAGGAAGTGAATCATTGAGTGCAAATTTGTTAATACGCAGCAAAAAATCCAGTGAAAGCTTTGGATGATTGAGCTTTGCATAAGAAATTCCAGAGATAAAACCCCGATCACTTATGATCAATTTATCGCTATTGTTTGCGATAACTTTTGCATAATGTTCCGCTCGATCTGCTAAAAAAAGCAAAAGTTCAGCATTGAAAGAGATCTTGGCATCACTTTGCAATAGTATCTCTCGTAAACGCACGCCAAGATCCGTACCACCTGGCTCTTTTGTCGTGAGAACATTTGGTTTTCTTGTAGCAAACAGGTCTATCTGTGTACTTTTTCCGGATGTATCTACGCCTTCAAAGAGGATGTACATAATTGCTCTTTCAAAATTTTTACAGTGGATGGAGGCACTAAATGTGAAAAATTACCCTTGTGTCTGATCACTTCTCGCACGACAGTAGAGCTTATAAAAGCGTTTTCCAAACTTGGCATCAAATACACCGTTTCTATCTCTTTGTTGAGCGAAGCATTTGCATAACCCATTTGGAGTTCATATTCAAAATCACTCACCGCCCTCAAGCCTCGCACGAGTGTTCTGACACCATTTTCTTCACAAAGATCTACAAGCAATCCATCAAAAGGAACAATGATCACGCGTTTAAAATATTCCGTTGCACTTTTTGCCATCTCAACACGGCATTGTGTGTTAAACATAGGATTTTTGAACTCAGAAACAGCAATCGCCACGATGAGCGTATCAAAAATTCCTAAAGCTCTCTTGATGATATCCAAATGCCCATTAGTAATAGGATCAAAAGTTCCTGGATAAATGGCAATGCGACGCATTAGTTCCCTCCCCATCTTTGAAAAAGTTGGTGTTCAACACCCAAAAGATCAAACCACTTTCCGATAAAAAATCGCTCCATATCTTCAATATTATTTATATTTGCATAATACCCAGCAACTGGCGGGGCTATGATAACTCCAAAATTTGAGAGTTTAAGCATATTTTCTAAAGCTATGGAAGAATAGGGCATTTCACGAGGAGCGAGCAAGAGCGTTCTTTTTTCTTTAATCATCACGCTTGCTGCTCTTGTAAGCAAGTTATCAGCAATGCCACAAGAAATTTTTGCAAGTGTATTCATACTACAAGGAATGATCACCATAGCATCGGTTTTGAAAGATCCTGAGGCTATATTTGCTGCTATGTCGTGATTGTCAAGATAAGTTCGTTTTTCCTCTTTATTGAGTACAACTTTTGAATGATCAGAATAAACCACAAGCGCTTCTATATCTTTTGGGAGATATTGCAAAAAAGCTTCACCAAGTCGTACACCACTTGCACCGCTGATGCCTACTATTATTTTTTTCACTGGATTATCATCGCCTCACTTTTTGAGATAATTTTTGCATAGAAAAATTTGTTTTTTTCCGTTTTAATACGCACTCTATCACCAATGTTTCCATCTTCTAAGAGTACAGATTCTGTGCTTAAAACCAAAGGACCTTCTATGATATAAGCTCTAATTTGTACGCCTTTTAAAAGGTCTTTTTTGATTTGCAATTTGTTGAAACTCAGTAATTCGTGCTGTTTTATATAATTTTTTGTTATAAGATTCGCTGGTATTTCACAAGTGATAAGATTGCTTGCGAGATTTTTTATGCGTATCATTTGCTCTTCATAGTCACTATTTGAAAGAATTTTATCGTTATGCATATTATGTTTCGCTTTAAAAGCAAGAATGCTGGCATCTATCTCATAAGTCAAGTATATCTTTTTATTATTTGTAGGAGTTTGCCACAAAGACCAAAAACTTCCCTCTTTGTTGCGAAACTTTGAGCTATTAAAGCCCACATCTAAAAGCGTATATGCTCTAAAATCAGCAGGAAGAGGAGTTGTAGTATTTATTTGAAGTTTGTTGATCAAGATACATGGATATGCTTTTGTATACAGTGAGGCTATCTTTTGAATAAGCAACTCTTTTTTACCGCCAAGGTCGCAATTTCGTTTAAATGTGATAATGCCACGGCTCTCATCGATTACATTGATATTGTGTTGCTCTAAAACGCTTCTTACATGTAAGCTTGGAACATCAAAATTGACGAAAGATTTTGGAATTTCAATAATGGGAAAATGTGATAAATTTTTATCAAAAAATTGTGCATCAAGCTGAGTTTCATCTTGTAAACAGTATGAAGAAAGTAGGGTTATTTGGCTAGAAAAGAGTGCTACATGTAAGCATAAAAATAAAAATATGGAGCGGGAAACGAGGTTCGAACTCGCGACCCCGACCTTGGCAAGGTCGTGCTCTACCACTGAGCTATTCCCGCTTGTTTTTTGAGGATAAAATATTAGCAAAAAAAATCCCTTCTGTCAAATATATTTTCAACTGAGGGGATATTTTAACACAATTTAAATTGATTTAAAAGTTTCAAACTTTAAATACTTCGATTTCTGCTTGCAAGTCTTGTGTTGTGTTTTGCAGATTTTGAGAAACTTGCATAAGGTTATTGGCAACTTCTTTGTTTTTGGCAGTAAGTTGCGTTGCTTGACTCACGCCATCTGCTAAATCTTTGATCTTTGCAGAGATTATAACGCTTTTATCTCTTGCTGTATTTGTTATTTCTAAACTTTTGACAGTCGACACTTTTGTATTATTTGCTAAAGCAGAAATTTCATTGGCATTTTTGTTGAGTTGGGCAACTTGATCTGAGTTTATTTTGATGCGTTCACTTACTTTTGTGACACTCTGCACAACGATACTTATAGTTGTATCAATTTCAAGCAATGATTTTTGTGTACGCTCTGCAAGGTTTCTGACTTCTTCAGCAACCACTGCAAAACCTCGCCCATGTTCTCCTGCCCTTGCTGCTTCTATGGCGGCGTTAAGAGCTAAAAGATTTGTTTGATCGGAAATATCGCTGATAATCTCCAAGACATTGCGTATCTGCGTAGTTTGTTCAGTAAGTTGATGCATACTCATAGCGATATCTTGCTCATCAGTGCTGATATGATTGATGCTTATCACGATAGCATCTAAAGTATGAATCATTTTTTCAAGCATATCAAAATCTTCTTGCATATAGTTTGCGGATGTTTGTGCAATCTCTCTTGATTCATCGAGTTGTGCATAAATGATATTTGTATTGTTGTTTACATTTTCTACTATCTTGTCTTGTTCATTTGCTAAGGAGATGATATTTTGTGAAGAATTATTGACTTGTATATTCACTTTTGCTGTTTCATTTATTGTGATTTTTGCTTTGATAAGGGCTTGCTGAATGGCTTGCATGAGCCTGTTTATGTTATTGCAAATTTGTCCAAATTCATCTTGCCTTGCAAATTGAATCGGATTGTTAAGATCAAGATTTTTGACATTTTCAGAGATGTGCGCATCTATGTATTTGATGCTATTTACAAGGTATCTTCCTATAAGCCATAAAACTAAACAAGTTGTAAAAAGGATAATAATCGAAAAAATGATATTGAGGTAAAAGTTTTGTTGCAATGTCGCTCGTATCTCTTTGCTGATTATTTGAATTCTCTTATCAGTAAATGCTGTCATATTTTCAAATCTTTTTGAGATGTACTTTGCAGTCTCTTCAATTTCTATAGCAATATCTCCTATATCATCAATATTATCTTGAGTATAAACTTCATAAATTTTATCAAATTTTGGCAAGATATCTTTTTGGTAGCGATCATAGGCTTCTTGAAGATTTGTTTTTAAAAAAGGATCGGCGTAGAAATCATTCTTAAAAGCATCTTTAAAAAAAATATTTATATTATCTCTTGTTTGATAGATTCTCTCTTTTGCTTGTCCTGTTGGAAGATATTGACTTGTTACATGTATAAGATTGTTTAAAATGCTATTAAACTCTTCTCTTGCATGATTGACCTCATTTTGTGGTATAACATTTTTTTCATAAATTTTTTCAAGTGCATTGCTTCCAATATTGCTTGAATTTATACTTATGCCCGAAAGCAGTGCGAGCCCTGCAACAGAAGCGATAGAAATACCAAGTAACATTGCCGCAATTTTAAGATTTTTGAACATTATTTGCCTTTTGAAAATTAAATTCGTTTATTATATATTTGCTATGATTAAGTAAAGATTAATTTACCTTATACACATTAAAAAAGAATAATTTCTAGGAGTTCATCGGCTTCAATAACACCTGTTTGTGTGTCAATTATCAAGATAGCATTACTTTGTACAAGTGGTGTTATCATCCCCGAACCATATCTATTTTCGTGACTTACATAAAATCTATTATTTTCTAATTTACCTAGTATGATGTTTGTTCTGCCTGTTTTTGCTTTGAAACTTGTAGCATTGTTTGCTAAAACACTTTTGTGAGCAAAGTTTGTTGCACCTTGTAGTTTTTTGATAACTGGTAGCAAAAATAAAAATGCATTGACAAAAGCAGCAAGTGGGTTTCCAGGGAGTGAGCAGACGATAGTTTCACCCATTTTGCCCATCATAGTTGGTTTTCCAGGTTTGATATTTATGCCATGAAAACTACTCTCAAAGCCATTGGCCTCAAGTGCTTGCTCAATATAATCGGCCTCTCCCATACTAATGCCGCCACTTGTTATGAGTACATCAAATCTTTTCATAGTTGCCAAATAGTTTGTGCATTGCTCCAAGTTATCAGGCATTACACCACAATAAGTTGCTTCAAAACTATGTTCACCAAGAAGTGATTGAATGCTTTGTGCATTGATGTTGTATATCTGATCTTCGCTCGCATTTTGCCATGGTTCTTTGAGTTCATCACCACTTGAAAAAATTCCGATAGAAACTTTTTTATATACTGGTACATGTGTGATGCCCTGTGATGCAAGCAATGCGATAGATCTGGCATTAAGCATCTCTCCTTTTGCAAGGAGTAAAGCGCCTTCGCAAACTTCTTCACCTTTTAGTCGCAAAGCATTGCCTTTTTTAAGGTTTTTTGCCAACTTTACGCTTGTATCATCAAATGTAACCGCATCTTCAAATGGTACTATTGTGTCAATTCCGCCGGGAACTTTTGCTCCTGTCATAATCTTGAAACAGTGATCTTCTTTGAGTTTTTCCTCGCAATTCATACCAGCATAAATGGTATCTTGAATCAAAAGTGTTTTTCCCCCATCGCTTACATGTAGGGCAAAACCATCAAGTGCCGCATTGTTGTATGAAGGAAGATTTTTAACACAAAAAAGATCTTGTGCTAAGACTCGTGATCGTACATCTTCTGTGTTTATAAATTCTATTACTGGATCTTTTGAGACAAGTGCGAGTGATTTTATAACTGCATCTGCAAAATGAAGTGTTATAAACTTTTTCATACTATTCCTCCAATCTTTCTATTTTTGCACCAAGAGCAGAAAACTTGCCCTCAAGATTTTCATAGCCTCGATCAAGATGGTAAATCCTGTGAATTCTTGTTGTTCCATCAGCCACAAGAGCGGCAAGAATCAGTGCTGAACTTGCTCGTAAATCTGTTGCCATTACATCCGCAGCTTTGAGTGCCACACCTCCATACACTGTGGCGCTATGACCCTTGAGTTTGATCTGCGCCCCCATGCGCAACAGCTCGCTTACATGCATAAAACGGTTTTCAAAAAGTCGCTCATCAATGATGCTTGTTCCAACAGCTTGCGTACAAAGTGCCATCATTTGTGCTTGCATATCAGTTGGAAATCCTGGATATTCACTCGTTTCAATATCACAAGATTTTATGGTTGTAGCTGGCAATATCGTGATACTTTTTTCGGTTATATCGATGCCAAATCCCATCTGTTGAAGCTTCAGAGTTAATGCTTCAAGATGCTTTGGAATAACATCTGTGATAGTTATCTGTGAATTTGTGATAGCCCCAGCACAAAGATAAGTTCCAGCTTCAATGCGATCAGGAATGACGCTCATGTCTTGAATATCAATCAGTTTACCATAACTGCCAACTATTGTAAGATTTGCAGTCCCTATGCCATCTATCTTTACTCCAGCTTCTTTGAGTATTTCGCATAACTGCACAACTTCAGGTTCTTTTGCTACATTTAAAAGTTCTGTGACTCCATGTGCAAGAGCGGCTGCCATGATGATGTTTTCACTGCCAGTTACAGTAACTTTATCAAAAATGATCGTCGCTCCCTTGAGTCCATTGGGTGCTTTTGCGATCACATACCCTTCTTGTATATCTATAACAGCACCCATCATTTCAAGCGCTCGCAAATGCAAATCAATAGGTCTTTGTCCGATAGCACATCCACCTGGTAATGAAACTTCGCAATGTCCAAATCTTGCCAATAATGGCCCAAGACTAAGAATGGACGCTCGCATTTTTCGAACAATATCATAGTTAGCACACGCAGAATTGACCGTAGTTGCATCTACAACAACACTGCTTTCTCCTCGTTCATAAGTAGCACCGAGATTTTCCAAAAGTTTAAGCAAGGTTGCAACATCAGCAACTTGTGGGAGATTTTTGATAGTGATTTTGTTTTTTGAAAGAAGCGTTGCAGCAAGCAAAGGAAGAGCTGCATTTTTAGCCCCAGAAATAGAAACAGAGCCACTTAATTTTTGTTTACCCTTAATGGAAAGATATTGCATAATTGATAGTCCTTTTGATTGTTAGGCTGTATTGTAGTGAATTTTGTATTAAAATATTACAAAAAACTTGAAAGGTTTTGTATTGCAAGCGGTTCTTTTTATCATTTTATCAAATGTGGTGGCGTATTTTTTACAAAATTCATTTGATCGTTCAGATCTATTTTTGGCTCCCTTGCTACTTGGTCTACATGTAGCGTGGTATGCACATTTGCAATACTGAAAAACTGACCTTACGCACTTTTGTAAAAAAGTTCGTAAAATACCTCTCATTTTCTCGAAAAGTACCCTTTTTGTAGCTTTAGCGGCAAGGACATCAATGAAAAAAATAGACTTCTGCTCTTTTTTGTGCTACTATATTTGGAAATTTTTAAGGCTTATGACAATATGAACTTAGATATCGCTCAAAATATTACAGTTGGTTACTTTTTCTTCGATACTCCTCATTTTTCGGAACTTTTACGATTAAAAAAAACTTTTAAAAATTTTTTTACGATTGATTGCAATACGCTACCTCCAAAACTTCCAGTTTGTGATCTGCTTTTTTTAGAGATAGATACGCTTTTGAAAGAAAAAATCACAAAGCTCAATACTCTTGCTAAGCACTATGGTGCAAAAAATTTAACGCTCGTTAGCAAAGATTCTGACAATAGTTTTTTGCTGAAATTTGCTCTGCATTTTTCTATGCACAGACTACTTTCTTACGAACTTGATGCCATAGCTTTGGAAAAATATCTCTATGAAATTTGCAAAAAACATATGACGCAGCAAGTGCAAGTCCAACAAAGTGAGATTTTTAAACAAATTAGTAATTTTATAGGCGTAATCACTCTAAGAGATCATGAGCTGATTTTTGCAAATGAAAAAGCGTTGCAGATATTTGTAGCAAAAGATATGAATGCTTTGAAAAATTCACTTAAAAATATTACGCCCATGAGCGTTTTGTGTGAAAAAAATCTAGATACACAAACCAATATCACGCTACAAGAGTGGGAATTTTATGCGTTCTTACATGTAATGCCAAATTTACGAGACAAGATCATCACTATTACACCTTTGAAAAATGCTCCAAAAAATACAAAAGATGACAATATCCTCAATAGATTTCAATTTGTAGAATTACTCAAAGATATGCTACTGCAAAATTATGCTCAAGAACAAAACATTTCACTGATATTTATCAATATAGCAAACTACCAAAAACTCATAAGCCAAGAATCACAAGCATTGCACCTCTATGATCTTTTGCAAAACTTCGTCCACAAAATCTCACAATACAAGCACGAAACACAAAAAATCATAGAATGGAATCCCAGTTTTTTCATTCTTACATGTGAGAATGAAAGTTTTGAAAGTTTGCAAAATGCACTTGATTCGTTACATCAAAAACTTATCTACAGTGATTTTAGTGAACAAGTGCATCCTGCCATTATCTCATCTTTGTTTCGAACAAAAAATGATAATATAAATGAGATTTTAACACAGATTGAAGCTATCAACGCTAGAGATTTTAATAGTGATACTTTTAAAAATGATCAATTTTTCGAGATAAATGATCTTAGTTTATATCTCAGTCCATCAGAACAGATCCATCATTATCTCAAAAGCTGTATTGCCAACAAAATTAACTTAAAACTGCTCAACATTTACAAAGGCTTGTGTATCAATACAAATACGCAAGTGATAAGGCAAAATGATGCTGGCTATTTTTTCTCTTTTGAGATGTTGCAAGGTTATTCTATGGAGCTTGAGAAAAAAAGTACCATTCAGTCTGCTGATTTACCACACGATATCAACGCGGATGTTTCTTATGTTGATTTTGAAAAATCGCTGGTATTTTTGACTAATTTCACCTTTGCAAAAACGAGTGCAAACAACAGGCAGCATACAAGAGTGCAACCGAGTTTTCGAACACCTATCATGCTTAAATATGACAAATACTCTTATCAAGGCGAAATCGTTGATATGTCGATAACAGCAATCGCTGCAAACTTTTTTCAACAGATCAATGAAAAACTCTATTCACAAAAGGTTTCACTTGTTTTTAGGCTTGTAGACGCAACGCATGAGGATGGATTTGTACAGATGGCTATAAGTGCCAAACTCACATTTATAGGCGAATTTGACAAATCACTTAAGGTTGTATTTTTACTTGATAAACTTGAAAAGCCTTATGATGCCTATATGCTTAAGTACATGTACACCAGACAAAAAGAGTTGATACTAGAATTAAAAAAACAAACAAAAATAAATGCTAATGCAAGAAAGAGATAGTTTTACCCCTTGCATGTAAGCATAAGGGGTAAAAACAATATTATACTAAACCGTAGATTTTTGCTAAGAAAAATCCGACACTAGAAGCTACTCCAACGCCTATAAATCCTGGCAAGATAAAGCTATGATTGATAACAAATTTACCTATTTTTGTAGTACCAGAGCGGTCAAAACTGATGGCGGCAAGGTCGCTTGGATAAGTAGGCAGGATAAAATATCCATACGCAGCAGCTGCAAAAGCGGCGATAACTCCTGGAGGAACACCAACGCCAAGTGCTATAGGTACGATAGCAGCAAGTGCTGCACCCTGAGAATTGATAAGTTTTGAAACAAGCAATAAAACAACCGCATAAGCCCAAGGATAAGCTTTTACAACGCCTCCCATAACTTCTTTTACTTCACTTACATGTGAGTTAAACATAGTTGAAGTCATCCAAGCGATTCCAAAAACAGCAACAACCGCAGTCATACCGGCTTTAAATACTTCATTGCTAACGATATCTTTTGTTTTAACATTGGCAACCACAAAGATAATAGCACCAGCTGCTAGCATAAACATTTGGATAACATCAACCATAGAGAGGATTACATCTTTGCCTTTAATTTTAAAAACCGGTAGTAAAGATGGAAAAGCTCCAACAAGAGCTACTATTGCAATGGCTCCAAAAAATATCCACATCGCATTCCATTGTGATTGGGGAAGTTTTTTATTAAGAAGTGTTGCACTTGATCCATAAACATATTGTTTTGTTTCAGGATCTTTGATATATTCTTGAAACTCAGCATCTTTTTCCAAATCTTTTCCTCGAAACATACTCCAAATTCCCACAACAAGCACACCTGAAAGTCCAGCTGGAATCGTGATAGAAAGCAGTTGCACAAGACTCAATTCTTGTCCATTAATCATCAAATGTCCCGAGAGCATAGCAACTATGGAAACAACCGCCACTGAAACAGGAGACATAACGATACCCATTTGAGCCGCAATTGTACTTGCAGCCATCGCGCGTTCTGGCCGTACTCCTGTTTTGATGGAGATATCATAAATGATTGGAAGCATTGTATAAACAACATGCCCAGTACCGCATAAAAATGTTAAAGTTACTGTAGAAAGTGGCGCTAAGATAGTGACATAACGAGGATGTTTTCTGAGAAGTTTTTCAGCGATTTGCAACATAACATCCAAACCGCCGCTCGCTTGAAGTGTGGCACCTGCTATGATAACCGAGAGCATAACAAGCATAACAGCAACAGGTGGCTTGCCTGGAGCTAAATTGAAACCAAAAACAAGGATGATAACACCTATCCCACCAAAAAGACCTAGCGCTATCCCGCCTTTTCTAGCACCGTAAAATAGTACCGCTAAGACAAGTAGCATCTGTATGTAAAACATAGCCGACATAAAAACTCCTTTGCATTTCTAAAAATATTTGACGAAGTATAAGATTGTTAGAAGGATAAAAATGGGACTTTTTTTGCTACAATACCCGAAAAAAAACGAGTCATTATGCGATTTATTGTGATATCTATCCTACTGCTCATACAACTTTTTGCTGATACTCCAAAAGAGATTTTATTGTTACACTCTTACAATAAGGGTTTAAAATGGAGCGATGGAATCTCTGATGGAGTTTTAAGTGTGGTTAAAAATTACCCAGAGTATGAACTGACCACTGAGTATATGGATAGCAAAAAAATAAACACACAAGCGTATTTTACATCACTACTTGATCTCTATCAAAAAAAATTTACAAATAGAAAATATGCAGCGATTATAACAGCAGACAACTACGCTTTTTCATTTGCACTCAAATACCACGATCTACTTTTTAAAGATACTCCCATCATTTTTTGTGGAATTGAAAATTTTGAAAATATAGAGATTCCGCAAGATAAACAGCAATTTGTAACGGGTGTTATAGAATATAAAGAGATCGATAAAAACCTCAAACTTATCAAAAAAATAGCACCACATGTAAGCACGCTTTATATCTTATCAGATGATTCACTTTCTTCATTAGCTATCAAAAAACAGATTTTAGATGCTATAAAACCTTATCAAAAAGAGCTTGATATCATCTATGATAACAACATAAGCTTGAATGAACTTGAAAAAAAAGTAGCTGCTTTGCCGACAAAGAGCGCGGTACTTTTTACTAGTTTTTATAAAGACAAATACGCTAATTATGTACCCTATAATGCTTTGCGAAAACTTTTTAAAAATGCTCCTTATCCTATTTTTGCATTGAACAGCATCCACCTAGGCGAGGGGATTTTGGGCGGATATATGATAAGTCCGATTGAGCAAGGCTCGCTTGCTGCGCAAAAGGTGTTTCAAATTTTGCATGAGGAAAAAAAACCAAATCAGATTGCGATCTCACAACCGCCTGCAACGGTATCATTTGATTTTGAAGTGATGCAAAAATTTTCAATTACACAAGACGATTTGCCATCTGAGGTCAATATTATCAACAAACCAGCTGATTTTTTTGAGCGAAATAGAAAAATTATCGATAGTGTTTTTGTACTTATGCCTCTGCTTATCGCACTCATCTTGGGACTTATCATAAATATCTCCAAAAGAGTTTGCCTAGAAGTTCGCTTGATAGAGCAAAGCAAACTCGATAGCGTTTTGCTTAACAATATACAATCAGCCATATTTTGGAAAAGCAATAACGGATATCTACTAGGTTGCAACGATACGCTTTGCACGCTTTTAGAAAAAAATAAAGAGGAACTTCTAGGCAAGCAAATAAAGAAGATTTTACCTGAAATATGTGAAAAATGTGATAATGATAGTTTTGTGCAGGAGTTAGAAACAACACTTGTCAAAACTGCAAAAGAACCGATATATGCTATGATTCGCCAAAAGCAATATCTCAATAAAAACAATGAAATCGCGGGTGTCATCATCATTATCACTGATATAACAGAATATAAAAAATTACAAAATCAGCGAAAAAAAGAGGAACAGTTTTTAATCCAAAGATCCAAACTCTCCGAAATCGGCGAAATGATCACTTCCATCGCTCACCAATGGAAATCCCCACTAGTTGAGATTTCCGCGATCGCACAAGAACTCTTTTATAAAAAGAAAAAAGGTGCGATGACACAAGATGTTGTAGGTACTTTTGTAGATGATATAATGGCTCAAGTTACTTACATGTCAAATACTATCGATGATTTTAGAGCTTTTCTCAAACCTTCAACAAAAAAGACAATTTTTGATATACATAGTGCTGTTTTGCAAATTCTCAGTATCATCGAACATAATCTCAAATATAACTACATCGAGGTAAACCTTATCTGCCATGATAATCACACTTTTGTCTATGGCTACCCAAATGAATTTAAACAATCTATTTTAAACATCATCAACAATGCAAAAGATAGCATTTTACAAAAAAAGAGTTTTGAACTTATCGAGGGAAAAATCGATCTTGAGATTACATGTGAGGATGATCTTGTGTGCATCACAATCAAAGACAATGGGATTGGAATCAAAAAAAAGCATTTAGAAAAAGTTTTTGAGCCATTTTATACCGAAAAAAAAGATGGTGATGGCTTTGGATTGTATATGGCTCGCATGATTATTGAAGAGAAAATGCAGGGGAAAATTCAAGCAAAATTTATTGAAAATGGTGCTTGTTTTTCTATCTGTATGCCAAAAAAGGAACAGAATGAAGATTTTACTGCTTGAGGACAATGAACGACTGAGCGCACTCATGAAAGAGGCATTGGTGCAAAAAGGTTATCATGTGGATCATTTCAATGATGGCAAAAAAGCACTTGAAGTTATTGACAATGGTTATAACTGTTTTATTCTTGATATCAATGTTCCAGGAATCGATGGTTTGAGTTTTTTAGGACAGGTGCGGATGATGGATACAAAAACGCCTGCCATTATCATCAGTGCCAATGTTGAACTTGAAAGCATACAAGATGCTTACAAAAAAGGTTGTGATGATTATCTCAAAAAACCTTTTTACATGTATGAACTAGAAATGAAGTTAGAAAAAATATGCAAAATCCAAACATCATATATCATGTTTAAAGGCGGATATAGCTTTGATTTGATATATGAAAAACTCTATGATTGTGAAAAAAATGAGATAAAAATTGCCAAAAAAGAGATCTTGTTACTTGAGCTACTTTGTACAAATTTGCACAAAGTTGTGAGTTTTGAGATGATCGAACAACATGTTTGGGAGGGTGAACTTACGAGTATGGAAAACATCCGTGCGCTCATCAAAAGATTGCGTAAAAAACTGCCTGCTTGCACTATCGCATCGCAAGGTGGCGTAGGATATGAGTTACAAATAGTATGATATACATTATTTTTTAAAAAAATTAAATGACATAGAGTGTAAAATATGGAAAAATTTCAATTTACTTTAGAATATACAGATAACAAAAAAAACTATAATGTCAAAGATTTTTTTACAAAAGATGGGCATTTACCTTTTGATACACACTCAAAAGAGGAAACACTTATCATGATGCAAGAGATTGCTGCTAGCTTGCAAATCAATGATGCGTATGGTTTGAGTAGATTAGAGCTTATGCTTCGTTATGAATTGCCATTTTTTACAACAAATAGAATTCTTGTGAAAAATTGGGTTATGGGAAATTTTATCTATTAAGAGGTATCATTTCGTATGAGCAAAAATACAAAAAAAATCTATCTCATCCGACATGCAAAATCAAGCCAAAAAGAGTTAGATCTCGATGATTTTGATAGACCTTTAAATAAACGGGGAAAAAGAGATGTGGTATTTATGGCTAAACGCTTAAAACATTTTGGTATAAAACCAGATCTCATCATCTCAAGCCCAGCATTGCGAGCAACAACAACCGCCCAAGAGATAGCTAAAATTATCAAATACAAAGAAGAAGACATCGTGTATGAGCTTGCGTTATATGCGAGTAATTATGAAAAATATCGCTATCTTATAGATTCGATAGATCCTGCATGTAAGAGTGTTTTTATCATCGCTCACAACCCTGAGATGACAGAAGTTGGAGAGCGACTTAGTGGGGCAATTCTCACAGATATACCCAGTTGTGCTATCGTTTGCATCGAATTTTTGGTTGATTCTTTTACTGATATCAAAGAGGAGAGTGGCAAAGTACTCTTTTTTGATTATCCTAAAAAACATAAAATTGACTAATTTATGATCCAAAGCGAAGTATTTTATCTTTTTTGCATTATCAGTATTGGATATATCTTTGGTAACATAAAGATCAAAGGTTTCTCGCTTGATATCACAGCTATGCTTATCGTTGCCCTTGTTGCTGGGCATTTTGGTATGGTTATCTCTGACAATTTTAAATTTTTTGGACTTGCTATTTTTATCTATGCAGTTGGTTTGCAATCTGGCCCAGGTTTTTTTGAAAATATTAAAAAAGATGGCGTACGACTCAACATACTAGCGGCAATTCTTTTAAGTAGTATATTTTTCATTATTGTTGCCATTGGTTTGTATTTTAAGATGCCTATAAGTGTTATTGAAGGGATATTTACAGGTTCTCTTACAAGTGTTCCTTCTCTAGCAGCAGCGCTTGAGGTAAAAAATGACCCTATTATCTCAGTTATTTTTGGGCTTGTATATCCTTTTGGTATCCTTGCCACAGTTTTATATATACGACTTTTGCCGTTCATTTTTCGCGTAGATTTAGCACAGGAGCTTGAGCGATATGAGTTGGCACAAAGAGAAAAATATCCCGATATTTTGACTAAAAATTATATGATTACCAATGATAATTTTTCTAAAAATGCTACGACAAAACAACAAATTGAAAGTATGAGTGGTACCATTATCCAAAGAATTGAAGCCCAAAAAGAAGAGAGTTGTCTCATCGAAGAAAACCCGATTTTGCATCACAATGATGTAGTTCGTGCTTGTGGAACTTTGGAAAATCTCAAAAAATTAGAGCTTATTTTGGGTAAAGAGATGCAAGAAACACACGAATTTCATGATGATATGAAAGTTTTTCGATTGCTTGTTTCTTCAAAAGAGATCGTAGGCAAAAAGATAGCAAGCTTAGGAGAACTCAAATCTATGCGGGCTGTGATCACAAAAGTAAGGAGAGCCGGCATCGATATAACAGCACATCCGAGTTTGACTTTGCGACTTGGTGATAAACTCTATGTAGTTGCGCCAAGTGAATACAGCCAAAGAGTTACAAAAATAATCGGCGATGATCTTTTAAAATACCCAGCAGCAGATTTTCTGCCGATCTCACTTGGCATTATGTTAGGTATCATAGTGGGTAGCATTCCTATAGCTTTACCTTTTATTGGAAGTATCAAACTCAGTTTTGTTGGTGGCATCTTGCTTGTTGCACTTATTCTTGGTAGAAGAGGGCGTATCGGACCTATTGTGACACAACTTTCGCCACACTCCACTTCTATGCTCAAAACGCTTGGTCAGTTGATATTTGTAGCAACACTTGGCACAAATGCTGGTAAATATCTAGTAGAAGCAATCAGCGCCAATGGTTTTATACCAGTGTATATCGCTATCTTTGCACTCATTTTTGTACTTACATGTATGGCGTTACTGTGTCGATTTGTTTTCAAAATGAACTTTCTCAATATATTAGGTTTACTCTCAGGCTCGATGACATCAACGCCAACCTTAAGCATGGCAAATAGTATCTCAAAATCAGATTATCCCTCTATCTCATACGCTGCTGTATATCCTTTATCGCTCGTACTTGCAATACTTTTTTCACAATTAGGTTTGAAGTTATGGTAAAATCTTTTTTAACAAAAAAAAGGAGTCAAATATGGCAATTGGATTTATAGGACTTGGAAATTTAGGTAGTGCTATAGCCAAAAGGCTTGAATGTATGAGTGAAGAAGTAAAAGTTTGGAATAGAACAGCACAAAAAGCAAGAGACAAGGGATTTAGCACTGTTTTGGACACGCCAAAAGAGTTAATCGAAGCTTGCAATGTAGTTTTTATGTGTCTTTTTGATTCAAATGGCGTACGAAGCGTTTTGACGCAAGAAAATGGACTCTTGAGTGCAAATCTTGAGGGTAAAACGATCATAGATTTAACGACAAATCATTTCAAAGATGTGCTTGATTTTCATACATTGGTGCAAGAAAAAGGAGGATCTTACCTTGAATCTCCTGTATTTGGCAGTGTTGTGCCTGCAAGTAAGGGCGAAGTCACTATCGTGGTTTCTGGGGAACAAAGCGTGTATCTTACATGTAAGCCTCTTTTAGAAAAATTTGGTGCAAATATATTCTTTTTGCCAACTCCGTCTACAGCCTCAAAAATGAAACTCATCAACAATCTCTGTCTCGGTTCATTTATGGCAACTATCGCTGAGTGTGCTGCACTTGGTGAAGCTTGTGCTATTGAGAAAAAAGATCTTTTAGAAATTTTAGGAATGGGTGGCGGAAAGTCACTTGTACTTGCTGCTAAAGCACAAAAACTTATCGATGAGGATTTTTCACCACACTTTAGCAACGCAGCCATCAACAAAGACTTGCACTGCTTGCAAGATTTAGCTTATAGCCTCAATCGACCTTTATACACTGCAAGTCTTACAAAAGAGCTTTTTGCAAAAATGAAAATGCTTGGCAAGGGTGAAGAGGATTTTAGTTCTATCTACCAGCTTTTCAAAGCTTAAAAAAGAGAAATTTTTTCTTCTTTAGTGATGATTATAATTTTTATGTCATCACTACTTGTTTTTTACTGCAAGTCATCCATTACTTCGCTTGCTTTTTTAAGTCTGTCTTTGTCAAAATGTGTGTAGATGCGAGAAGTATTGAGATCTGCGTGTCCGAGTGCTTCTTGCACTAAAATAAGATCTTTGTTTTTTTGATACAACCTTGTAGCAAATGTATGTCGCAACATATGTGCGCCATTTTTTTCTTTTCGGATACCTGCATTTTGTAAGATTTTATCCATAATGTAGCTTACATATGCTTGCGTAAGAGGCTGATCTGTTCTGCTTATAAAAAGAAGAGGGGATTTAGTGTTGCGAATTGCAAGCCACTCTTGCAAATCCTTTTGGATATAAATTTCTTTGATCATAGCAATGCGGTACTTGTTCCCTTTGCCAAGAATTTGGAAGATATAAAAACCATCTTCGCACACAATTTCTTTGAGTTTAATGCCAAGTGCTTCACTTACACGCATACCGCTGTAAAGAATGATCTTGATAAGCAATCTGTTTTTCGCTTGTGCATAGAGCTTGAATTGTGTGGCATCGATAGCTTCCAAAAATCGCTCAATCTCGCCATCTTGCATATGCGCTGGCAGTTTGTTTGCATTGTTGCCTTTAAGTCCACCCCAATTTTTGAGCTCTATGCGAAACTGGTACGATGCACCTTTTTTATCCTCATTTTGTTTTTCTATGAAAGTAAAAAATCCCAAAACTGCCATGCGGTAATTTTTCTTTGTAGCATCTGAGAGTGAAACAGTTTGTGAAGCAAGAAATTCGCTCAAAAGTTCCTCATCAACCTCTTTTAGATTTTTAAGACCCATGGCGCAAAGATAGTGAAAAAGTTTTTCGAGTGGATTAAAATAAGTGTTGATACCAATAAGTCCTATATTTCTGGCTTCTTTGGCTAAAATGTGTAGCTCTTCAATGTTTTTTGTGCCACGGTTGAGAGCTGCTATGATGAGTGAAAGTCTTGTTCCTTGAACGACTTGCCTATTGGAGAGTGATGTGAGTTTTGATTTTACAAATCGCTCAAGCCAGAAAAGCAGGTTTTCATCAAATTTTTTTTTATATTCTAGTGGGTATCTCATAAGAGAGATTATAGCATTTTTTGTAGCACTTCAAGAATCGCTTCTGTGTTGTTTACATGTTGTATCTTGTCTTTAAGCTTTCCATTTTGATCGAAAAAATAGACAAATGTTGTGTGATTCACTGAATATTCCAGATTTGAGCCCTCAAGGTACTCTTTTGCATAATAAGTGCCATAGTTATCAGTAATTTTTTTAAGATAATTTTCATCACCGCTTAATCCAATGGCATTTTTATCAAAATAATTGGCATACTCTTTGAGTTCTTTTAGTGCATCCCTTTGTGGATCAACACTGATAAAGATAATTTGAAATTGCTCTGCTTGTTCTTTTGGTAGTTTGTGTAATGCACTGCTTAGAAGCGAAAGTGTAGTAGGGCAAATGTCAGGACAATACATGTAGCCAAAATAAACGATAGGTTTTTTGCCTTTAAAATCGCTCATTTTTACCACTCCATCAACACTTTGCAATGTAAAAGCATACTGGTTTATCGCATTTTGATTTTGCATATAACGAAGACTCCACCAAACAAGCGCTAATGCAACAAGTGGTACAGCTAGCGCCATAATCGCAACTTTTTTTTGCATCTTTACTCCGTTTTAAAATGAAAAGCACCACCATAGCTTTTGGTTGGTGCATCTATCTTAACTTCTGCCCGCCATTGCATTCCACCAACACTACATGTAGGTAAAATTGCCTTTGCCGCGTAAGTGTTTTCAGTAATTTTTTGCATCGCTACAGTGTGGTAGCCCATATTCATATTGGTAGCATAAATCGCTAAATCAAGTGTGTCTTTTGACAAAGGTTTCGCAAGCTTTACTTCAAAATGCAATTCTTGCATTAAAGGGATACTTTTTGGTTCTATATCAAAAAACATCTCATTTTCAGTAACGCTTAGCTTTACGCCACATGCACTTACATGTAAGTCACAATCCTCATTTTGTGTCGCAAAAACTGTATCGCCAGCATAGAATTTATAGATATCACTCGCATCCACAAAAAAGAAGAGGGCAATCGCTATGATGGCTAGGATCTCAAAAGCCAAGATCTTAAAAAATCTTTTTTTTTGCATCTATTTTTTTTGCATCCCCATCATCACACTTTTAACTGGCACTTCATGGAGTGTTATCGTTTCATTGTTTGAAAAGATAAGTTCAATCGTAACCATATCGCCAGCTTTGAGTGGTTTTTTCAAACCTAAAAGCATTACATGGAGACCACCTGGTTGCAAGATAGTTTCAGAATGTGGTGCAATAGCGATATGGGAAATTTGCTGCATTTTCATCATACCATTTTCCATGATATGTTCATGCAGTTCTACATGTAAAGCTGCATCAGAATTTGCAGCTACGAGTTGCACTGTATTATCAGAATTATTGAGTATCCGCATAAATGAAGCAGAATTTGGAAGACTTGGCGGCACAGCTCGTACATAAGAATCTTTGATCTCAATAGAAGCAGCAAAAAGCGAAAGCATACAGAAAGAAAGAGCGAGAATGATTTTTTGAAACATATAATTTTCCTTAGAATGTTTTGATTGAGTGATTATATATAAAGAGTATTAGTTTAGTGTTAAACACCACTTAGTTTAATCGAAAAATTTCAAAAACAAAGATATAATTACGGCTTGGGCTTTACTGTTGATTAAATCAAGATAAAATACGAAGAACAAAAAAAGGGAAAAATTATGTTAGATTTGCAAGATATGCGAAGGGACTATGCAAGTGCTTCACTTGATGAGCAAAGTGTCGATGCCAATCCATTTGTACAGTTTGAAAAATGGTTCAATGAAGCTAAAAATGCTGAAGTTTTAGAGCCAAATACGATGATCTTAGCCACAAGCGATAAAGACAATATTCCAAATATAAGAGCAGTTTTGTTGAAGATATTTGATGAAAAAGGTTTTGTATTTTTTACCAATTACACTTCTGATAAGGCACGAGAGATAGAACAAAATCCACGAGTAGCTCTTGAGTTTTTATGGCTAGATCTTGAAAGACAGATCCGCATATTGGGTACATGTGAGAAGATAAGCACTATGGAATCGCTTTCATATTTTATGAAACGCTCCCGCGATAGTCGTATAGGGGCGTGGGTAAGTACGCAAAGTAAAGTGATAAGTTCACGAAAATTTTTAGCGATGCAAGTGGAAAAAATCAAAGAAAAGTTTAAAAATTCAGAGGTGCCACTGCCAGATTTTTGGGGTGGATATCGGGTAAAACCTACAAAGATAGAGTTTTGGCAAGGTAGAGAAAGCAGGTTGCACGATCGCATTCTCTACACAAAAGATGCAGAAAATTGGGTAATCTCAAGACTTGCGCCGTGATTAGTTTATAGAAATTTTTTAAGAATGGACATACAATGATAGAAAGTTATAGAAATGCAACCATAGAAGATTTAGCGGCGATAGTACATATCTATAACGCTGCAATAGAAGATGGTATTTCAACCGCAGATTCGTACAAAGTAAGTATTGATTCTAAGATAGATTGGTTTAGGGCGCATGATAGAGAAAATAGACCGATTTTAGTCAAAGAATATCAGGGTAAAATCATCGCTTGGCTTTCGTTGCAACCTTTTTACCCACATTTAGCATATGAACATAGTGCGAGAATTAACATCTATATCGACCGCAATTTTCGGGGTAAAAAACTCGGACAGCAATTTTTGCAAGAGATTTTAAATCAGGCTAAAAAGTTTCACATAGAAAACTTTTTAGCACTTATCTTTACCGATAATGAAACAAGTTTGAAGCTTTTTAAAAAATTGGGTTTTAAAGAGTGGGGCAAGTTTCCAGAAATTGCAAATATTCAAGGATCGCAAAAAGATTTGCTTATCCTTGGTTATAAAGTAGAAAAATGAAAACCTTATCTTTTCAATCAATAATTTTTGATATGGATGGAACATTGCTTGATTCAAGTTTTGCTATGTTGCAAAGCGTCAATCATGTGCGTGGCACTTTAGGGTTGGAGCCTGTGAGTAAAGAGTTTTTAGAATACTCCATCAACGAACCAGACTGTGATTTGCCGATGCTTTTTTATGGCACAAAAGAGTATGTCCCGCAGCACAAAGAAGCATTTAAGCAACACTATCTCACTTTCGCGAATGATTATATTAAGGTATACGATGGCGTGCATGAACTTTTGGAATATCTGCAAGCCTTACATGTAAACATATCTATAGCAACCAATGCGAGTGATTTTTTTGCCAAAAATATGCTTGAACATAAAAATCTTTTGCATTATTTTTCACACATAGTGGGTGCAAATTGTGTAAAAAATCCAAAACCGAATCCAGATATGATCCACCATATCGCTACAAATACACAAATTCCGCTCTCGCATACGCTGCTTGTGGGTGATAGTATCAAGGATGAGCTTGCTGCAAAAAATGCTGGTATTGCATTTTGTTTTGCAAATTGGGGTTATGGAGTTGGAAGTGCGCAGAGTTCAAAGTATAGCAATATCAAAGAATTGCTCAATTTTTTAGAGCAACATACGCAAAGGCAATAATGAAAAATTTTAATTTTGATGTCTCATCCCTTATGGATATAAGCAAATGTGAAGTTACAGAGATAGGCGATGGAAACTTAAACTTTGTTTTCAAACTCAGCGATGGAACGCACACATACGCACTCAAACATGCAAAACCGTATCTGAAGATTTTGGGTGAAGATTTTGCACTCACGCCCCAAAGAATCATAGCGGAGATGAATTCTATGGAGTATTTTTACTCACTGTTACCGCAATACATCCCGCAAATCTATCTGAAAAATGAAACAGAGTATTTTTTTGTGATGCAATACCTTGATGGTTTTACAAGTTTGCGAGAAGATCCGCAAAGTGGTATTTATGAAAAACTTGGCGAAGTTTTATATACACTAGCAACCAATCAACCAACAAAAGAAGCTTTTTATGCATGCGATGAACTCAAAGAGATCACAAAAAATTATGTATTTGAGTATGCTTTCATAAAAGATCATCCAGCCCTAAGCATAGCAGATTACGCTCTTCAAAAGCAGTTTAGCAAAGCTTTTTTAACCAATAAAGAACGCCTAAAAGAGATCTTTTTACATGCAAAAACTTCCTTAATTCATGGCGATTTTCATACAGATTCCGTGATGTGCAAGGGTGATGAGGTTGCTATCATTGATAGTGAATTTTCTCTTTTTAGTGAAATTTCTTTTGATATAGGCAATATCTTAGCACATACTATTTTTAGCAGTATCGCTCGCAATGATAGGCTTTATAGAGAAAAATTCCTATTACTTTTTTCAAAATTAGAAGCTTTGGAAAATTTTTCACAGATTTTAAAAAACAGTATAGGTTTTTGTGCTATTGAAATGGCTCGCAGACTCTATGTACCAGCAAAATCCAAAGATCTTGAGAGTATAAAAATTATGCAAGACAAAAAAGATGCCTATGCTTTGAGTTTTGCACTAGCTGATGAATTAGGAGCTAATGATTATACTAATGTCACTTCATTTATTAAAAGGCTTGATAATTACCTATGAAGCAAGCGCTTATCTGTTTTACTAAAGAACCCGTTATGGGCAAGGTTAAAACAAGACTTGCTCGAAGTATTGGGGATTCAAAAGCTTTTGAAATCTATAAATTACTTTTGGAAAATATTCTCACAATGCAACTCAAGACCAGTATAAAAAAATTTGTATCGGTTTATCCCTACACAAAAGAGTATGCCACACACTTTGAGTCATGGGAATGTTTCACACAAATTGGAATGAGTTTTGGTGCAAGAATGGCACATGCGTTTGAATATGTTTTTGCACAAGGCTTTGAACGAGTTGTCCTTATAGGCGGCGATATTGCACTTATAGATGCGGCCATCATTGACGATGCTTTTGCGTCATTGGTTAGCAGTGATGCTATATTGGGTCAAACAATCGATGGTGGGTATTATCTTATTGGTTTTACTAAAAAAAGTTTCACAACAAAACCTTTTTTGATAGATTTTAGTCATGATGTTTTCGCACAAACTCTTACAGCTTTAAACCCCTTACATGTAAAGCTAGGGAAAACTCTTTTTGATATCGATGAACTCGCAGATGTGCGAGCATTGCATACTTTGAACCTCCAAACTCAGCTCAGTTTAGGAATTAAAAAAATCTTGCAAGATTTGCCAAAAATCAGTGTCATCATACCTGTGTATTTTGAAAAAGACAATATCACAAAAACGATTTTACATCTGCGAAATAACGCCAAAGATAATGATTTTGAAATCATTCTTTGCGATACACCAGAAAAAACAACTATAGATAGTGTTGCAGACTTACATGTAAGAACCTGTCTTGCTCCAAAAGCTAGTCGTTCACAGCAACTCAATACAGGATCTGCACACGCTTGTGGTGAAATCTTACTTTTTGTACATGCTGATACTTTGTTGCCAAAAGATTGGGATGCTTTTATCTTAAAACTTTACGAGGAAGAAAGAGATTTTGCGGCTGCTTTTAAACTTGGTATCAAAACTGAAAATCTTTTTATCAAATTGATCGCATTTTTTGCAAATGTGCGAGTTTTTTTCACAAATACCCCCTATGGCGATCAAGCACAAAGTTTCAGTGCCTCAGTGTTTCACACAATCGCAGGCTACGATGAGATAGAACTTATGGAAGATATTGCCATCATTAAAAAGCTACATGTAAGAAAAAAAAGAGTTCATATCTTTGATGCAAAAGTTTTTACTTCAGATCGTAGATGGAAAAAAGAGGGTATTTTATACACAACTTTTCGAAACAGACTTCTAAGCATACTCTACTTTTTCGGAGTATCACCAAAGAAACTCAAAAGATACTATAAATTTTCTCAAAAAGTACCCTTGTCGTAGCTTTAAGCGGTAGTAGGGACTTTTGTCCCTACTACAAAACGGACGCGTTTTTTTTGGTGCGTAAGATCAGTTACAATATCTCTTGTGAAGTGAAGTTATAACTAAATGTTTTTGGATTGTAGTAATTAAGTGCTTCGCCATCAATTTCAGCGTACGGATAACCAAAATTGTTTATAGTCGCATTTGCAGGTTTTGGTGAAAGTGTAAAATCTCGTCCCCAGTTAAATCCGACCCAATTCATTTCCCATGAATGCAAGTATCTTTTTTTCAACTCTTGCACACGCGGATCTTCGTATTTTAAATCCTCAACAAGGATAAGTTTTCTGATATCCGCAGGATCGCAAGGAATCCAGCCAGCCCCTGCTATGTAGTACTCTGTTCGACAGTGTTGTCCACCTGAAATTTTTGCAAAACCTTTTGCATCAGCACCGCCTAATGCTTTGGCTGAATACTCAGATTTACCAAGTCTAATACCAAATACTTCTCGCGCAGGGATATTAACTGAACGCAAAAATGAAACAAAAATAGAGCTTATATCCGTGCATTTACCGCCCAAATATCCAGCATCCATCGCTTTGCCGACATGTCCAACACCGCAACCGATAGTTTTTGGATCTCTATAAGTGTTGTAACAAACCCATTCATAAATAGCTTGAACTTTTTCAAAAGTATCACTGATGCCTTGTGTGATCTCGAGCGCTTTTGCTTTTGCTTTGCCACTAGTTGGGATGTGTTCGGTTGGTTTTAAAAACTCTTTGACATCTTGCGGTATTGGTAGATTTGCTTGGCTTGCTTTTTTTATAAGCTCAAGTGGAACACTCACATTTTTTGTTTCGATCTCCATAGTGATGCGAAGCAATTTAGCTTTTTCACTACTAGAATACTTTGCATAATGTGTATTGACATCGTAAGCATTATCGCTATTGATTGAATGACTTTCAAAATTGCCATCGATTTGCAAAAATCGTAACTGTTGAAAGTCACTATTGAAAGGCAATGGATTATAAAGATCAAGTGGAAAGTTTTTTTTATCTGATTTGACATCAAAATCAAAAACAACATGGAACCTTCGCTCGCCTGAAAACGCCAAAGCATTGCTTGAAGCAAGTGAAAGCGCACCTAAACCAACAAGGGAAGTTTTAAAAAAATCTCTTCTTTGCATTCGATAAGTCCTTAAAAAAAGAATTATTGTAAGAAACATAATAAAACTACAGAAGATAAAAGCAGTTTGTAGTACTTATGTTCGCTCAAGCCTTGAGCATATACAACATTGCAAAATAATAACAAAAATTAATAAAAATAAACTTAAAAATTGTTTCGTAGCGTCAGTCAATCACTCAAAAAAATGTATAGCATTTTTACTAGATTGTTTTACACTATACATCGCTTTATCGGCTCGCTCAAAAATCTGCTCCATGTTTTGATCGTCTTTACATATAAGTGTGATGCCAATGCTAAGGCTACATGTACAGATCGTATCAGCAAGTTGATAAGGCTTGCTACATATGTCTTGTATCTTTTGTGCTATCGCTATACTCTGTGTTTTGGCAAGTTTGGCATCTGTATCAAGTGCGTCTAAGAGTATACTAAACTCATCTCCGCCAAATCTCGCAACAGTATCATTTTCTCTCACCCAAGATTTCACTCTGAGTGCAATTTGTTTAAGAAGCTCATCGCCAGCTAGATGACCATATCTGTCATTGATTGGTTTAAAATCATCAACATCAAGCACCATAAGCGCTCCGTAATTTGAATTTCTTTTTATTTGTGCTAGCAGAAGATTAAATCGCTCACTAAGTAGTCTTCTATTTGGAAGATTTGTGAGTGGATCATAAAAAGCGAGTTGTTTGATGCAATCTTGGGATCGTTCAAGTTCAATCGTTCTTGCTTTAACCTTCTCTTCGAGTTTGGCATTGTAATTTTGTATAAATTTTACCATCGTTTGAAATTGTTTTGCAAGATCAGCAATCTCTGCTTTGCCAACAATACTCACTTGCAGATTATATTCGCCATCTTCTATGCGTTTCATCATTGCTTTAATCTTTGCAATAGGATTGAGCACAAGAGAATGCAGAACATATCCCACAAAAATCAAAGAAAGAAGAAAAAATAGGCTTAGTATGGGAACAAGAGCTGATTGGTTTATCAATGAAAGCTCTTTTGCATCGATGAGTGTCAAACTAAACCAGTCTATCTCTTTAAGGTACGCGACACCTAAAAGTTCTTTTTTACCTTCAAAAGTTACTAAAATGGATCGCACTTCATCAGGATTTTTGGATAACTCTTGCATAGTTTCTTTTAAAATGGCTAAATCTTTTGCATCACTTATAAAAAATTTCATCGTCCCATCTTGCCCGATCGATGAGCTTTGTATCACGAGCAAGTTGAATTTGTAAGTTTTTATTGACAAAATAATTCCGTACGCCTTGTTGTTCAAGTCCGACTGAATTTTTCAAAAACAATGCTGTGAAACATATTCTTTGAGTTTATGATAAATCTTTTTGCCCATTCTTTATTTATCTGCTCAAGCATAGATCCAGTATACACCCAAACAACAGAAGTAAAAATGATAAATAATCCAAACATAAATATAAAAAGTCTTGTTTTGAGATTCAAAATTACACTACTGCGATATTTTAAAAATTTATTATAACAAAAAAAGATTTGGGAATCATATGTTTTTTTTGCTACAATCTACAATAAAATTTCACAAAGGAGTTACAACGATGTCATTTTTTGAAACATACCAACAAGAAGTTGATGAGAGAATCGCACTCAATATTCCGCCATTGCCACTTGATGCAAGCAAAACTGCACAAGTTATAGAATTGCTTAAAAACGAAGAGGGTGATCAAGCATTTTTATTGGAACTTTTGCAAAACAGAGTACCACCTGGAGTGGATGAAGCTGCATATGTCAAAGCAGCATTTTTAAGCGACTTAGTCAATAAAAAAGCTACATGTAAGGCTATAGACCCACTCAAAGCCGTTTTTTTACTAGGTACTATGCTTGGTGGTTACAATGTCCAACCGCTTGTAGATGCACTGAAAAATTCTGATGTAAAGATAGCTCAAGCAGCTGCTGAAGCACTTAAGCATACCATCTTAGTGTATGAATCATTCAATGAAGTAGAAGCACTTGCAAAAACAAATGCTTATGCCAAAGAGGTTATGGCATCTTGGGCAAATGCTGAGTGGTTTACAAATAGAGCGAAACCAGAAGAAAAAATTACGCTAGCTGTTTTAAAAGTTACTGGTGAAACAAATACAGATGATCTCTCTCCAGCAAGTGAGGCATTTACAAGGAGTGATATTCCTTTGCATGCCAATGCAATGCTTCTTAAAAGACAAGCAGGTTCTATAGAAAAGATTAATGAACTCAAAGCACAAGGCTATGAAGTGGCATATGTTGGTGATGTTGTTGGTACAGGAAGTAGCCGAAAATCTGGCATAAACTCTGTGCAATGGCATATGGGAAGAGAGATACCATTTGTACCAAACAAAAAAACAGGTGGTTTTGTTTTAGGAAGCATTATCGCACCTATATTTTTCAACACAGCAGAAGATAGTGGCGCATTGCCAATAGAAGTAAATGTAGATGCGCTTGAAACTGGTGATATCATTGATTTGTATCTGTATGCTGGCAAGATAGAAAAAAATGGAGCAGTTGTTGCGACATTTACGCTTGCGCCAAATACAATCATCGATGAATACAGAGCAGGCGGACGCATTCCGCTCATTATCGGTCGTGGACTTACCGCAAAAGCAAGAGCGAGTTTGGGCATGGGAGCTGAAGACATCTTCGCAAAACCAGAGCAACCAAACGATAGTGGCAAGGGATATACTCAAGCACAAAAGATAGTTGGACGCGCTTGTGGTGTTGCTGGTGTGCGACCCGGTATGTATGTCGAACCACTAACACTCACCGTAGGCAGTCAAGATACAACAGGGCCTATGACACGAGACGAAATCAAAGAATTAGCAGCATTAGGATTTAGTGCAGATCTTGTGATGCAAAGTTTTTGTCACACAGCAGCATATCCAAAACCAAGCGATGTAACCCTGCAACACACACTTCCAGATTTTATGAAAAGTAGAGGCGGAGTGAGTTTGAAAGCAGGAGATGGCGTTATCCACTCATGGCTTAACCGTATGGTGCTTCCAGATACGGTTGGTACAGGCGGGGATTCACACACCCGTTTTCCTATAGGCATCTCTTTTCCAGCGGGTTCAGGACTCGTTGCATTTGCAGGTGTAACAGGTTCAATGCCACTCAATATGCCTGAATCTGTACTTGTGAGATTTAAAGGTGAATTGCAACCAGGAATTACGCTTAGAGATCTTGTCAATGCGATACCGTATTATGCCATCAAACAAGGTATGATGACTGTTCCAAAGAAAAATAAAAAAAATATTTTTGCTGGCAAAATTCTTGAGATAGAGGGTTTGCCAAAACTTAAGGTTGAACAAGCATTTGAGTTGAGTGACGCAAGTGCAGAAAGAAGTGCCGCAGCTTGTTCAGTGGCTTTAGATAAAGAGCCAATCATTGAGTATCTTAATTCAAATATCACGCTATTGGAATCTATGATACAAGCTGGCTATGGAGATGTTGCAACTATCCAAAGAAGAGCTGACAAGATGAAGGCATGGGTAGCAGATCCACAACTTTTAAAAGCAGACGCAGACGCACAATATGCAGCAATAATCGAGATCGATTTAGCGGATGTAAAAGAGCCGATTTTAGCATGTCCAAATGATCCAGATGATGTCGCAACACTCTCAGAAATACTTGCAGACGAGAGTCGTCCAAAGAAGATAGATGAAGTATTTGTAGGCAGTTGTATGACAAATATAGGACACTATCGAGCATTAGGTGAAGTCCTCAAAGGCGAGGGGCAAGTGCCAACAAAACTTTGGATAGCACCTCCTACAAAAATGGATAAAAGACAACTTACACAAGAGGGATACTACTCTTTATTTGGTGCAGCAGGTGCGCGTATTGAGATTCCTGGCTGTTCATTGTGTATGGGAAATCAGGCTAGAGTAGCTGATGGTGCAACCGTTTTTTCAACAAGCACAAGAAATTTTGATAACCGTATGGGGATGGATGCAAAAGTCTATCTAGGGAGTGCTGAACTAGCAGCACTTTGCGCACTTCTTGGACGCCTTCCAAGCGTTGAAGAATATATGAGCTTAGTTCCTAAAAAGCTTGCAGGTAAAAGTGATGATGTGTACAAATATCTCAACTTTAACCTCATACAAGATTACGCTCTCGCTGATTAAATCCACAACAAAGGTCATCTTTTTTGATGACCTTTTCTTTTTTTATAACCAATTAACCAATTTCAAAGTACAATACAAAACTTTATACATGTAGGATCTGTATGCTCAAAGATAAAATTAAAAATGCCCAATCTGGGATATTATTGTATGGAATGACGCCTCCAAAGGCGCAACATAGCCAAGAAGAGTTAGAAAATATCGCACAAAAACATATACAACGCGTGGGGAATTTGGATATCGATGGCTTGATTTTATACGATATACAAGATGAGAGTGACCGTACAAATATGCAAAGACCCTTTGCGTTTATGCAAACGCTTGATCCTTGTAATTATGCAAAAAACTATCTCGATGCACCTTTAAAATTTCCTGTAGTTATCTATAAAGCTGTTGGAAAGTATGATAAAACAGAGTTTAAACAATGGTTGTGCGAGCGAAAAGGGCGTAATTTTCATACAGTTTTTGTAGGGGCTGCGAGCAAAGACACAAAAGTAACCATCGGAATGCAAGAAGCCTATAAACTCAAAAAAGAGGTGTGCGAAGATGCAATACTCGGCGGCATTCTCATTCCAGAGCGGCATATGAAAAAACATGATGAGCATCTGCGAGTGGCTGCAAAGATACAAAATGGCTGCGAATTTTTTGTAAGCCAGTGCGTATATGATCTGATGGCTGCCAAAAAATTTCTTGATGATTATGCAACACTTATAAAAGAGCAGGGCGTCTCACGAGTTCCAATCATCTTTACTATCACGCCTTGCGGCTCCACAAAGACGCTTGAATTTATGCAATGGCTTGGCATCAATATTCCGACACATCTACAAGAACGGCTCAAAAATTCAGAAGATATATTGCACGATTCACTCAAGCTTAGTCGCGATATCTTTGAGATTCTTTACTTCTATGGCAAAGGCAAAGGCATACCTATAGGCTGCAATGTTGAAAGTGTTGCTATTAGAAAAACTGAAATAGATGCTTCTATAGAGTTATTGCATGAAGTTCGCAAGATCATGGAGCGTTGATTGAAAATCATACTTGCCACTTTTAATGCTCGTTACACGCATAGTTCGTTGGGGTTGCGATATCTGTACGCAAATATGCACGAACTTCAAGCAAACACGCAGATACTTGAGTTTGTCATCAATACACAAGTTGTAGATGCAGTTGCATCGATTATGGAGTGCGGTCCTGATGTCGTAGGACTTGGAGCGTATATTTGGAACGCCAACGAGATCAGCGAAGCAGTAACCATCATCAAGCAAATTTCACCACAAACCATCGTTGTGCTTGGTGGCCCAGAGGCTAGTTATCTGCCCCATCGCGTAGATTTTAGTGTAGCTGATTTTATCATCAAAGGTGAAGGTGATATCGCTTTTTATGAACTTTGCAAGAGTATACAAAATGGTAAAAAACCATCACAAAAATTCATACAAGCCCCTCTTGTGGATATCAACGCTATAGAACTTCCCTATACATACTATAGCGATCATGATGTTGCACATAGATACATCTATGTAGAAGCGAGTAGAGGTTGCCCGTTTACATGTGAGTTTTGTCTCTCATCGCTTGATAAAAAAGTACGCAATGTGGATTTGCAAAATTTTTTAAATGCTCTACAAAATCTTTGGGATAGAGGTGTTCGTAATTTCAAATTTATCGATAGAACTTTCAATCAAGGGATCGAGAGAGCCAATAGGCTGATGGATTTTTTTCTTGCAAAAGAACCGCCTTATTTTATACATTTTGAGGTAATTCCAGATAATTTTCCAGCATCACTCAAAGAAAGAATTATCCAATTTCCACCTGCTTGCTTACAGCTTGAAGTTGGCGTTCAAACGCTCCATGCAAGCATAGCTGAAAATATAAACCGCAAACTCAATATTCCAAAAATCAAAGATAATCTTACATTTTTGCAAACGCAGACAAACGCACATTTACATGTAGATCTCATTGTTGGACTTCCTGGCGAATCGTTGGAACAATTTGGAGCAAATCTAGATATGCTTTATGCTATGTGCAAAAGTGAGATCCAAATCGGTATCCTTAAAAAACTCTCAGGAACAACACTTAATCGGCACGACACACAAGAGGGTATGGTGTATTCGCACAAACCACCGTATGAAATACTCCAAAATAATCTCATTTCATTTGCACAAATGCAGGAGATAAAACGATTTGCTCGGTTTTGGGATATGCTTTATAATAGCGGCAATTTTCAAAAAAGCGTTACTTACCTTTTTATCGATGGCAAAGTATATGCTGGATTTTTAGCTTTTTCCAACTGGCTTTATACGCAAACACTCTCAACTTGGCAAATCTCACTCGATAGACTTGCCTTATTACTTTTTACTTATCTCGATGCAGTCTTACATGTAGCGTGTGAAAAACTCAAAGCTGATATGATTGAGGATCTTATGGTAGTACGAGGAAGAAAGCTGCCAAATTTTTTGCGTTATGATGAAGTTTTTGAAAGTAAAAATGATGCTATAAAAGTAAAATTTAACAAACGGCAACAAAAACACGCCCACAACAAGTGTTCTTTGGTTTAGTCTTGTGCTTGGGTAGTTTTAACCTTTTTTTACTATAATTCCAAAAAAATTAGGAGTTTTTATGCAAAATAAAAGTCTTGTAACCGATATCATCTCTCTACTTTTTATCGCAATTTCTTTTTTTATCCCGCAACATGTAAGCCATCTTTTTTTATTTGTAGGTCTTTTTGCACTCTCAGGCGCCCTTACAAATCAGATAGCTATCTATATGCTTTTTGAAAAAGTGCCATTGTTTTATGGCTCTGGAGTGATTGAATTACGATTTGAAGCGTTTAAAAAATCTATAAAAATCCTTATGATGGAACAATTTTTTACGCAAGAAAAGCTCAATGATTTTTTTTCACACGAACAAGCACAAATCAACTTTGAGCCTATCATCGAAGATGCAGATTTTTCGCTGGCGTATGATGCACTCACAAAAACAGTCATGGAGTCTTCATTTGGTAGTATGCTTGGTATGTTTGGTGGAGTAGGGGTTTTGGAAAATTTGCGAGAACCTTTTACATGTAAGCTCAAAGATGCAGTCAAGATGATTACACAAAGTAAAGATTTTAAAACCAAGCTCAACGCACACCTGCAAACTTCTAGTTTGAGCGAGGATATGCTCATCTCTATTGAAAATATCATAGACAAAAGACTCGATGAACTTACACCAAAAATGGTAAAACAGATAGTGCAAGATTTTATCAAAGAACACTTAGGTTGGCTTGTAATATGGGGCGGATTTTTTGGCGGTACAATAGGGTTAATCTCAGCTTTAATGATGTTTTAACGATGTTTTAACGATGTTTTAACAAATTCCATTAGAAACAATTGATGGCTATTTCTCTAAAAATTCTTTTCCTTTTTTTATCTGCTTGTTGATAATTCTTATAAAATCTTTGAGATTTTCTCTTGATGGAATTTCTGTGGTATCATTGAGTTGTGCTTTTAGAATTTTTTTTCTTTCATAAAGTTTTTCAAGTAAAACAACAATCTCCTCTTTTTTCTTTTTGTATTCATCTGTTTCAATACCTAAAAATGATTTTACTTTGTTGATAAACTTTGCTTTTCCCATAATTTACTCCTGATGTGTAGCGTTCATAACATCTTTTATCTCATCTGTATTCAATAACAATTCATGCTGAGAGCCTTTTGTGATCTCTTTTGCTTGGGATAATTCTTTGACAATTTTAAGTAAATGCATCGAAATATCCATAGCGTAGGAGTTATCATTCATCAATGAAGTTGCCATAGTATAGGTTATGTGGTTGTTTCTTATGAGCGTATCAATGGCGTTATTTGAGGCGATAGCGTATTTGTTTGTTTCAAGTTCTATCTTGTTGATAAGCAACATTGCCACATCTTCTTCGCCGGTATTGAGTATTATTTGAGCATGGCGAAGATGTTTTATCAAAAATTTTCGTATTTGATTGTATTGTGATTTGATATGTTCATTGTCTGATGTTATATATTTGAGCATATTTTTTTGCATATGCTTGCTTGCTTTAAAAGCTTCTACCATCGACATGGTCGCATTTCTTACATGCACAGTATCTAAATGCTCTTCTTCATTAAATTTTCCCTGTATGAGTACTGCAAAGTTGATGATTTTTCCATAAATTTCTTTAATTTTTTGCAAATAAAATAGATCCATGTCTATCTTTATAGGTACATTTTTTCGAGCGATTAAATCCTCAATTTCAAGTCCTGACATAATATCTTCTTTTGTAACGCTCAAACCTTTTGCAATAATCTCAAAAACATTGTTATAAAGGTGTTTGGCTTCTTTAAATAGAACAATATTTGCCGTGTCTGCAAAATCTAAAGCTGCTTGATTGATAAACCAAACATCATCATTCTCGTCTTCTTTGTTATTTGCTTGTTTTGCTATATAAGTGTTTAAAAATTTAATGAGTTGGTGAATAAACGGAAGAATAATCAAAACGCCTAAAACATTAAAATAAGTGTGGAAGAGGGCGAGTTTTAAAGTATAGTTTTGTGGATCGAGACCAATAAATTGCACCGAATAATCAACCACAAACATTAATTGGTTTATGAACAAAATGGCAATTATTCCAGTTAAAATATTGAAAATAAAATGCGCACCAGCAAGTTTCTTTCCATTTATATCTGAACTGAGAGAGCCTATGATAGCGGTAACTGTTGTGCCAACATTTGAGCCAATCGCTAAGGCTAAAGAGTTTTCATAAGTGATCTGGTGTGCGGCTAATGCTGTGATGATGAGAACCATAGTTGCATGAGAAGACTGCATAATAATAGTAGCTAAAAAACCAAGTAGAGCAAAAAGTATAAGTCCCTTGAAGCCTTCAATCGCATATTTGCTCAAATCAATATTTTGTTTGAAGGCTTCAAAACCTTCCTTCATATAAGCAATGCCTAAAAATAAAAAGCCCAGACCCGCAAGAATTTGCCCAAAACCCTTGAGTTTTTTGTTGGACTGTAACACCAAAATAACGCCAAAAACAATCATAGGCATCGCATAAGCTGCTATATCAACTTTTAAGCCCAAAGTTACAACAAGCCACGCACCAGTAGTTGTTCCGATATTTGCACCTAAAATAATGCCAATACCTTGATACAAACTAATCATACCAGCGCTGATAAATGAGATTGAAATGATAGAAACAAGAGAGCTTGACTGCATGATTGTAGTAGAGATAACACCAAAACTTATACTTTTTGGCAATGTGTCGGTTGTGTTTTTAAGAATATTTTCCAAAAATCCTCCACAAAAAGCTCTAAAACCTTCCTCAAGTAAAAGCATTCCAAATAAAAAGATAGCAACACCAGCTGCGATATCAAGTGTATTTTTGCTTTTTAAAAAGAAATACGAAAGGAGTGCAAAAAAAATCAGTAAAACAAATCGTTTCAAACTTCAATCTCCCGAATATTTTGTTAAAACTAATGGTACCACAATTTTTGTTTCACATCGTAAATAGTGCATAAAATCTGCGTTTCACAAACTACACGAAATACTGCACAATGTATGCAAACATCTATAAATACGCATTACAAAATATCAAAAGAGAGTAAAATAGCAGACTTTGATTTAACTGTGAAAATTTGTGTTTTCAACAATTAGAAAAAATAACAAAACCATTACTTACTACTAAGAATATCAAAAATATACCAATTTTAACAAACAAACCTTAAACCATATTGGAGGCAAAAATGGGACAAGCAGTAACATATAGCAGATGTGACATATCGTCTATATACTACAAAAGATTCGAGGATGGCAAAAGTATTGAGATTGAAACTAAAAATCTTGATAAATGCGTAATAGACAATAGGTTTGTAAAAATTGTTTTACAAAATCAGACTGTACTAGAGTTTTTGAAACAGTTTATGGACATAAGACTTACACACGAACAAGGTCTATAAAAATGTTGCAAAAAAGAGACCTAAAAGAGTTTTATACGCGAGTTGCATCCATTAATAGCATATTTAACACTATTACCAAAAGCAACCAAAAGCTTGAAGATGAACTTGCACTTTCGGAAACTAAAAAAGGTCCTACCGTCACTCTTCCAAACAAACCCACACATAATGCCTTAAAATATATTATTAGGCACGTTTCTAATGTAACAATCAAAGAGGCAATTGTGGAACTTTTTGATGTTATGGTTGATATGGAGTTTGAGAAAATATCAAGCGTTCCAAACCATGTGCCGACAAATAGCGAAAAAAACACATGTAACATAAGAGCTAAAGTCAATCTCTTTAACCATACCATAAATATAATGACAGAGGCTATTGATATTTGTGAACACGAGCCAAGCGCAACTAGGGATATAGTTATTTTACTTGCCCTACTCCACGACTTTGGCAAATGTGCAAAACTCGTTGAGACCTATAGTCTCTCTAATGCAACACCACATGAAGCTAATTTCTCTATTTTTCTCTACTCTTTTACTGCTTAATGCCATCATCTTTTCTCTTTATCACCATGACCAAAAAGAGGAATTACGAAATGAGATATTTAACAAAATAAAACTCTATAACTATACCTTTGAAGATAAAAATATTGTTATTGATGTTGTCAAATCCAAAGATGCAGCAGAGCTTTTTACTCTTAAGATTGAAAAAAATGAGATATTTGCCTATTTTAATATTCCAAACTCAAAGCAAAACTCTTTAAAAATCATATATGATTTTGAAAAATATCAAGAGAAACTTGACTCTTTAGCTCTTAACAGTATACTCAATTTTTTACTCAGCTCTCTTGTCTTGATCTTTTTATCACTTGCCTATTCCCTCTTTGCACTTAAACCACTTAAGGAAGCTATAAACTTGCTTGAAGTGTTTTTAAAAGATATCATTCATGACCTCAATACTCCTATCACATCAATACTTTTAAATCTAAAAATTTTGAGTAAAAAACCCTCAACGGAAGCTATAAAAAGAATAGAGTATAGTGCTAAAAGCATAGGTTCGCTCTATAAAAACCTTGAAGCAAATATCCATGAAACTACCTTGCATATTGAAGATGTAGATATTCAAAAACTCTTACAAGAAAAAATCGAGTATTTTTCTTATCTCTACCCACATGTACAGTTTTCTCTTGAACTGAAAAATACTTCTTTGCAAACTTCTTATGATGCTCTCTCTATCATTCTTGAAAATCTTCTTTCAAATGCTTGTAAATATACAAAGGAAAATGCCAAAGTAACTATCAAGACAGAAGATAAAACTATATGGATACAAGACAATGGCATTGGCATCAAAGATGTGAACAAAGTATTTGACCGTTTTTATAAAGAGAGTGACCGAGGACTTGGTCTTGGACTTGATATCGTCAAAAAACTCTGCCATAAACTAAACATCGATATAAATCTTAAAAGCTCGCCAGAAGGGACAACTTTTGAATTAACACTTAGGTAACATTTCTATGTTATGATTTCATTATCAAACAAAAGGAGTAGGAAATGAAAAAGTTCATTTTACCATTGATTTTTTTAGGTAGTGTTGCTTTTGCAACTGATTATAAAACGCTGAGTACTGAAGAATTGGTAGCACTTAGAGGCACTGTCTCAACAGAGGAAAGAGATGCTTTTAAAAGTGAAATGCAAAGTAGAACTAGTACTCTTAGCTATGATGAAAAAGTTGCGCTTGGCGTTCCATAGCAAAAAAGCACAACAGCTTCTAACACTAGACAAAAACTTAGAGATGGGAGTGGTGCAGGAAGCATGAGCAGAGGTGCAAATGCTGGTGGAAAAAGCAGAAGATAAAGGAAAAAAAATGAAACTAAAATTTTTTTTGATAGGTATTTTGGTGGCAAGCGTATCTTTATTTTCCGATGAACTTGCAGATGTTGATGCTGACATAGCAACAACCACAAGTGTTGATCAACTTGCACAAAAGATGACACAAGCAAATCATCAATATAAATATCGTTATATGAATGCCATCAAAAATCAAATTGCTGCTTCAAAAGCGGAAGATAGAGCAGCAAAGTTGGAAAATATGCTTATTCAAATTCAAAGTCAGAAAGCAGAGCAGCTGGGAACACTCCAAAGATCTATGAGTCGTAGCGGAAGCCTCGCTGGGCATGGTGGCACAAGTAGTGATGGCGGACATGGTGGCTCTGGTGGCTCTGGTGGTGGTGGCTCTGGTGGTGGTGGCTCTGGTGGTGGTGGCTCTGGTGGTGGTGGACGCAACTAATGCAAAAACTCTCATTTTTTATCTTTTTTTGCTTTATTTTAGGTGGTTGTTCACTTTCACAAATTCTCTTAGACACTGATAATGATGGTGTTTTGAATCACAAAGATATCTGTAAAGACACTCCATTGGGAGCATTAGTAGATAAGTATGGATGTGCTTTAGATAACGATAAAGATGGGGTTATCGATATTTATGATAAGTGCAAAAATACTTTATCACTAGATATAGTCGACGCACAAGGTTGTACCCAAAGATAAAAACTGCTACATGTAAGGAGTTCTCATGCAAAATATCAATGCAAGTAGCTACAGCTACAATGATTTTAATTTTTCTATGCAAACAAGTAGTGGCGACAAGATAGATCTCAAGCTCTATGATGAAAAAAACTCTGCACTCTCATATGAAAAAGATAAAAATACAACTATTGCAATGCTCAGCCTATCGCATTCTTATGGTTATAGTTTCTCTTATGAGGGAAATGGCATCGATACAAACGACGCCTTGGAGATAGCACAAGCCATGGAGATGATAAAACCTATACTAGAGGAATATTTTGACAATATAAAAGAGCCAAAATCAAACGCCGAAGTCATCAATAAAGCTTTCGATATCAACACATATTTACCAAAGTCGCAAGATCTCACAACAAAAAATTATCTCAACGATCAAACACTCAAAAACATAGACAAAATACTAGAAAAAACTCAAAATCAAAATGAGAAAATCTTAAAAGAAGCTCAAAAACTTTTTGATGCACTGATAAAACAAAGCGAGAGGTTTGAGCTGTACATGTAAGCTTATAAGTTGAAAACTCTGGTGAAGAGTATTGGGGCAAGCTACCTAAAACTATCCACCAGATTTCCAACGAGAAGATTCCACCCATCTACAAGCACAAAGATGAGGAGTTTAAACGGCAAAGATATCATAACAGGTGGCAACATCATCATACCCATACTCATAAGTACCGAAGCTACTACCATATCGATTACTAAAAATGGCAAATAAAGTAAAAAACCTATCTGAAATGCGGTTTTAAGTTCACTAATCATAAAAGCGGGCATCGCTACTGTAAGTGGCACATCTTGGATATTTTTTGGATTTTCTAACTTTCTTATACGAAAAAAGAGTGCGAGATCTTTTTCGCGGGTGTTTCGAATCATAAAAGTTTTAAAAGGCAAAACTCCCTTCTCAAATGCTTCCTCATAGCCAATTTGCTCTGCTAGATAAGGTTTTATCGCTTCATCATATGATTTATTTGCTACAGGTTCCATGATAAAAAAAGTAAGAATAAGAGCAAGAGAAACTAGGAGTTGATTTGGTGGCATCTGTTGTGTGCCGAGTGCTTGCCGCAAAAAAGAAAAAACGATAATGAGCCGCAAAAAACTTGTCATAACAAACACAATCGATGGTGCAAGCACCAAGATTGTGAGAATAACAAGCAAATTTAAGCTAGTTACGAGCTGTTGGGGCGTATCTGGGGCGCTTAAACTGAGATTTACAGTCGGAATCGGATCAGCACCAAAAAGCATACCAAAAGCAAGCAGGAGCAAGAAAATTTGCTTCACAAAATCCTCTTATTATTGCCCAACAGAGTCTAAAACGCTCTGTTGTGCTTGCTCTTTTTTATCTCCATCAAGCGAGAAGAAATGCAATTCCACGCGACGATTTCTCGCCCTACCCTCTGGTGTTGCATTTGAAGTCAGTGGCTCAAATTCAGCTCGTCCTGAAGCTCGAATTTTTTTAGGTTCTATCTGATTTTTAATGAGTTCCTTTATAACACTCACCGCTCTTGCTGTTGAAAGATCCCAATTGTCTTTATACGGACTTGTTTGATCAGGCATGATATCATCTGTATGCCCTGTAGCGTTTACATGTAAATCTTCTGGGAGTTTATTGACTATCATAGAGATGCGTTTTAAAAACAAAAGTGCATCTTCATTCTTGATCACTGCTGAGCCTGACTCAAACAGCAATCCATCAGGCAATCTGATGATAAATCCATCTTCTGCTTCTTCAAGCGTTATTTCAGGAGAACCTGAAGTTTTGAGCATTTCGTTGATCTCAATGATTGATTTTGACATTGTTTTGACACGGTTTGCAGTTTCTTCTTTGGATTCTATGGGAGTTGCTTGCTGCTGGCGTTCACGGCTGATCTCTGTTTTGGTTCCACCCTCAAGTACACTGAGTGCTCCCGCAAGTGAACCGATTGCTTCTTGTACTTTTTTGGCATCCATCGTGGACATCGAAAGCAAGAGAACGAAGAAACATAAAAGCAATGACATCAAATCGCCAAAAGCAGCAAGCCAAGCTGGCAAACATTTTGGACAATCTGGACATTTTTGTTTTGCCATATCTTAGCCTAATTAAATTGGGATACACGCTCTTTAGGCGGTAAAAATGAGAGCAATTTACCTTCAAGCGTTCGTGGATTGTCTCCTGATTGAATTGCCATAATCCCCTCAAGTATGAGTGTTTTCGCGAGCAATTCATCTCCATCTCGGATTTGTAAGATATTTGCGATCGGCGCTCCAAAGATATTTCCGATCATCGCTCCATACATCGTTGTAAGCAACGCAACTGCCATAGATGGCCCGATCGCTGATGGGTCAGCCATATTTAAAAGCATTGCAACAAGCCCTATGAGTGTTCCGATCATACCCATCGCACCGGAAAAACCACCCATCTGTTCAAAAATCATCGCATTACCGCGGTGTCTTGTGCTTGTTTGATCCATCTCGATTTGCAAAAGATCTCGAATTGTGTCTGGCTCATTGCCATCAACTGCCATCGAGAGTCCTTTTTTCAAAAAATCATTTGTTTCTGTATTGGCATCTGTTTCAAGTGCCAAGATACCATCGCGACGAGCTTTTGTGGAGTATTCAACCATTTTTGTTATAAGTGCTGGAAGATTTTCTTGTGTAGGTTTGATGGCGATCATAAAAAATTTGGAGATACTCTTCATTTGCTCCATCTTGAAACCAACAAGCAAAACACCTGTTGTACCACCAAAAACGATCAAAACTGAAGGGATATCGATATAAGGTCCGATACCAACGCCCATAGCCATAGCACCAAATAAAAGTGCCAAAGTTAAAACTAAACCAACGACGGTTCCTAAATCCATGCTATGCTACCTTTTTGCAAAATTATAAAATTTCACTATTTTAATTTCTTTTATGTTAAAAAGTGGTTAAAGGTTAGATTTTCGAAAGCTTTAAACATTTTTCTGTTAAAATATCGACCTTTTACAATAAGAGTTAAGAAGGATTTTTTATGAACATATCTATTGCAATTATGGCAGCTGGCTTTGGAACGCGTATGCGTTCAGCTACACCAAAAGTTTTGCACACAATTAGTGGCTATCCCATGCTCTATCACATCATCAAAGAAGCTAAAAAAATCAGCAATGATATCCATGTTATCCTTTATCACGAAGCGTCGCTCATACAAGAACAGATGAATCAATACTTTGAAGATTTACATTTTATATTGCAAGATCATAAAAAATTTCCCGGAACGGGTGGAGCGCTTATGGGCGTTAAACCAAAGTATGAAAAACTTCTTGTACTCAGTGGCGATATGCCTTTGGTGAGATCGCAAGATATGGAAATGTTTATAAATCCAGATGTAAAGATAGTTTTAAGCAGCTTTAAAAGCCAAAACCCCTTTGGCTATGGTAGAGTTATCTGTGATGATGGCGGTGATGTTTTAAAAATAGTTGAAGAAAAAGACGCAAACGAAAAAGAGAAAAAAGTACAGATATTAAACGGTGGCATCTACTGTTTTGACACACAATTTCTCATACAAAATCTTACAAAATTACAAAACAATAATGCCCAAAAAGAATACTATATAACCGATCTTATCGCTATCGCAAAAGCACAAAACTTCAAAGTCACAGCCTTAGAATTCACAGAAACTACCCTTTTAGGAGTGAACTCAAAAGTGCATTTAGCACAAGCCGAAGAGCATATGCAAAGGCGTATTAAAGAGCATTTTATGCACCAAGGCGTACTTATGCGATTGCCAGAAAGTATCTACATCGAAAGTGGCGTCGTTATAGAGGGTGAGTGTATCATAGAAAATGGCGTCTCCTTACTTAAAGACGCACGCATCATCAATTCACACATTAAAACAAATAGCGTTGTAGAAGCGAGTATCATAGAAAACTCTTCCGTTGGACCGATGGCTAGAATCCGTCCAAACTCACATCTTATAGACTCACATGTAGGCAATTTTGTAGAACTCAAAAATGCAAAATTGCGAGGGGTAAAAGCGGGACACTTAAGCTATCTTGGCGATTGTAGCATCGACGAGGGTACAAATATAGGCTGTGGCACTATCACATGTAACTATGATGGCAAAAACAAATACCAAACCACAATCGGCAAAAATGTCTTCATCGGCAGTGATTCACAACTCATAGCACCTGTGACAATCGAAGACGATGTGATCATCGCTTCAGGTACAACGATCACGGAAAATATAAAAAAAGGCTCTCTTGCCATCAACCGTGCTCCGCTTAGAACCATCGAAAATTTCTTTTATCGTTTTTTTAACAAAGAGAGCAAATAATGCTACAGGGCAAAAAAATACTTTTAGGCGTCACGGGAAGCATTGCTATTTACAAATCCCTTGAACTTGTTAGATTGTTTGTCAAAGCAGGTGCGGCGGTGCGGGTTATCATGAGTGAAGATGCAAAAAAATTTATAACGCCTTTAAGTTTTGAAGCACTCAGCGCACAAGAAGTTTTACATGTAAATACAGAAAGTTGGACAAACGACAATAATCATATTCATATAGGAAAATGGGCAGATCTTTTTATCATAGCACCCACTAGTGCCAATACTATAAATAAATTAGCATGTGGCATTGCTGATAATCTTCTCCTAAGTAGCGCACTTGCATTCAACAAAACAACCATCATAGCCCCATCAGCTAACACAAATATGCTCCTCAATCCACGCACGCAAGAAAGTGTCCACAAATTAAAAAAACTAGGTTTTATCGTTGTTGATGCACAAGATAAATTGCTGGCGTGTAACGATAAAGGCATAGGTGCCATGAGTGAGCCACAGGAGATTTTTGATGTGGCAGCAAGGGTATTGTTGCAAGAAAGTTTTTGGAGCAACAAAGAAGTGATTATCACAGGTGGCGGCACACAAGAAAAGATAGATGATGTGCGTTGTTTGAGCAATTTTTCGAGCGGAAAGATGGCAACAGCTTTGGCTTATGCTTTTTATCTGCAAGGTGCGAATGTTTCGCTCATAACTTCTGCAAAAATGTTGCATATACCTCTTGGGGTACGCATGTATGATTTTGAGAGTTCCGCAGAACTTGATGCAACACTAAATACTGTTTTGCAAGCCGCAAAAAGTAAAGCGTACCTTTTTATGGCAAGTGCTGTGAGTGATTTTGTTCCCTTACATGTAAGTAGTGGGAAACTCAAAAAAACCCTACTTGATGAGGAATTCACGCTTGTCTTGAAAAAAAATAAAGATATCCTTGCCTCTTTAGACAAATCCAATATTTTTGCGATTGGTTTTAAAGCAGAATGTGATGATAAAAATGCTTTGCAAAATGCACGAGATATGCTTAAAGAAAAAAAACTTGATGCGGTATGTTTGAATGTTTTGGGTGAAAAAAATAACTTTGGTAGCTCGCAAAATGAGATAACGCTCATCACCAAAGAGAGCGAAACCTCACTTGCACTTGCTAGTAAATTTGAGATAGCACAAAGTCTTGCAAAGCTTTTAAAAAGCCTATGATTAGTACTCTGAGCAAGATAAATAAAACATTAAGCGCAAGCGACAAATCATCAAATATCCAATTTAATGCTGCCTTGCCTATAAGTATCACGGTACTTGAGCGTTTGGAGATGGATCGCTACACATTGCTTTTGGGCAATCGAAAATTTAAAACAAAATCACAAAAAAAACTACGATCTGGTGCGAAGTATTGGGGAAATTTTGGCGAGAGCAAAGATGGCATTATCACAATCTCTGGGCTTTTAGAAAAACCCTCGCTCTTTCAAGATGGTGTGCATTTTTTACCTTTTGAATATCAAGAATTTATGCAAAAACTCATCAAGCAAACAGATGCAATGCGTGTATTTAAGGAGTGGCTCATCGACAATCTCGCTGATAAAAATACCGATAGAGCAAATTTTATGATTTTAAGCGATATGCTGCTCGCTTTGCAAAAAAATATTTTTCACCTGCCATTGATGGGCGATTCAAAACCTTTTTTAATCCAATTTCAAGCGTATACAAATGAGTTAGAATTTTACTTAGCACATGAAAATTTAGGGCCGCTCAAGGGTTTTTTGATACAAACTAAAGAAACTTCCAGCTTACGGCTAGAGGTATTTTTTGAAAAAACACTCTATTTTTTACAACAAGAATTTGACAAGATAAACTTACAAGCAGATTTACAAATCAAGAAAAATATCTCACCACTTTATGATAAAAATATGCTCACACTGGATTTACAATGCTAAAAAATCAACTCTCACACCTCGCTATCATTATGGATGGAAACGGCAGATGGGCGCAACAACAAGGAAAAAATCGCTCTTTTGGGCATGAGATTGGGGCAAAAAATGTGAGAACCATTACAGAATATTGCGCCAAAAGAGGTATCGATTATCTTACACTATATGCTTTTAGCACCGAAAATTGGAAACGCCCACAGGCTGAAATACAATTTTTGATGAAACTTTTGGAGAAATTTTTGAAAGATGAACAAAACGCACTAATGCAAAATAATATCCGTTTTACCACCATTGGGGATCAAAGCAGATTTTCTGCTGCCTTGCAAAAACAGATCCAATCACTCCAAACAGCAACGGCACAAAACAGTGGTTTAACACAAATTTTAGCGATAAATTATGGCTCAAAAGATGAAATCATACGCGCTATACACAAATTCAGAGAAAGTGGACTTGCTCTCAATGAAACAAACTTTACACGGTGTTTGGACACAGTTGATTTTCCTGAAGTTGATCTACTTATCCGTACAGGTGGTGAGCAGAGACTCTCGAACTTTTTACTCTGGCAAGCTGCATATGCTGAACTTTATTTTACTAAAACTCTCTGGCCAGATTTTAGCATAAAAGAGCTTGCTAGTATGATTGATACTTACAAAAAAATATCTAGAAAGTTTGGTACAGTATGAGTGAAATTATCTTTATTGCCCTTATCGGTTTGTGTGTTGGTTCTTTTCTTAATGTCGTCATTTTACGCATTCCAAAAGGTGAAAATATAGCATTTCCAGCATCTCATTGTCCTACATGTAAGCATTCATTACGATGGTACCACAACATTCCACTTCTCTCATGGGTATTTTTACGAGGCAAATGTGCGTTCTGCCATACATCCATCTCGATACAATATCCACTCATTGAATTTGGAAGCACACTGCTGTTTATCCTTGCATTTTTACAAAGCGATACTCTTTTGCAAGCTGCCATCAGCGCTACTTTATTTAGTTTACTTTTGGCTCTAAGTATCATTGATCTTCGCTACAAGGCAGTTCCTGATAGTTTGAGTATCCCAGCATTTTTTATCGCTTTGTTTATGGATGATTTTCTTATATCTTTGCAAGCGGCACTCTTGTTAGCAGGTGCTTTTGCCATGCTTCGCATCATCATCTCATGGGTCATCAAAAAAGAAGCTATGGGAGAAGCAGATATTATCATAGCAGGTGTTATAGGTGGAGCTTTGGGCGTGCAACTTGGTTTATGTGCCATCTATATAGCAGCACTCATTGCATTGCCTATTTTTGTATATGTTGCTAAAAAAGGATATGAACTGCCTTTTATCCCTTTTTTAAGCCTAGGCTTATTGATCTCTTGGCTTGCAAAAATACGGATTTTAGAATTTATAGGAACATGGTATGCGTAGAGTCAATCACTATCTTTTGAAAAATTTTCTTTCCCTTTTTGGATCACTTTTTTTTATCCTTTTTTTTATAACTTCGGTTGTTTTTTTTATCAAAATTGCTACGCTTACTTCGATTATTAAGATAAACTTCCTCGAACTTGGCGAAATGTATCTCTATCTTTTGCCTCGCATTTTTCTCTATACCTTGCCTATCACCTTTTTTATCGCTGTATGCGTTTCTATGTATAATCTATCGAAAGAAAATGAAACAATCGTGCTTTTTACGCTTGGCTATCCACCGAGTAAAATCGCCAAATTTTTTATCTCTTTGGCTTCGTTTTTATGTCTCTTGCTTATTTTTGATTTTTTTGTATTGGTTCCGCTTTCAAAGCAACTGAATCAAAATTTTATTGATTATAAAAAAGTTGAAGCAAAATTCAACATCAAAGCTACAGAATTTGGACAAAACTTTTCAGATTGGCTCGTATACATCAACCATATAGATGAAAATGGTAGCTACAACGATGTTGTGATGTACCAACAAAAAACAACCAAAGATGAGCAAAAACTCGTCACTGCAAAAAGTGCGCAGGTTGATAATAGTTCAGGATTGTTGCAGTTAAAACTCGATGATGGCAAGATTTTTGAGATAGGCTCTCAAAAAATTGATCAGACCAATTTTGAAAAAATGCTTATTAATTCGCTTTCACAAAATTTCATTACAGAAGTTTTAAGCATCAAAGAATATTGGAAAGAAGCATGGAATAATGAAAAACGGTCTGCTGATTTTTCATTTTTTCTACTGATCGCACTTTTTCCACTTGCAAGTATTCATTTTGCTCTCTCCATCTCAATCGTTACTTATAGGTATGAAAAAAGGAGTATTTATCTGCAAATGTTTCTCTTTATAGCAGCATATATTGCTTCAATCATAGTGCTTGTAAACATACTCTTTTTTTATACTGTGTTTGTAGTATTTTTTGGTGCATTTATCATTTCATGGCTATTTTATCGCAAGAAGATTTTCGCAAGATATTAAGATGCACAAAGTAAAGATAGTCTTTAGCTATGATGGAAGCAAATATTTTGGCTTACAAATTCAAAAACAACAAACCAAAATGCCCACAGTTATAGGGGCATTTGCAGAAGCGCTCAAAGTACTTAACATCCAAATGCCATTAGTAGCAAGTGGACGCACAGATAGGGGTGTACATGCCATCAGACAAGTCGCACATCTTGAAATTCCAGATTTTTGGAGCGATCTTAATAAGTTGCAAACTAAATTAAACGAGCTTTTAGATGCAAGTATTTATGTGCAAAGTATAATAAACTGTAAACAAAGTTTTCATGCCCGCTATCACGCTACCAAAAGGCATTATCGCTATGTCTTGCACACTGGAAAAATTTCTCCTTTTTTAGCACCTTATGCCTTACATGTAGAAGAACTTGATGTCCAAAAACTTGATTTTGCACTTCAAAATTTTGTGGGCATTCATAATTTTGAATTTTTTCATAAAAAGGGAGATATTGCGCAAAACTACTTTCGACAAATCTACAAAGCGCGGGCGTATGCGTATAAAAATTACATCATCATTAGCTTTATCGGTAGTTCATTTTTACGCTCACAGGTGCGAATGATGAGTGATTTTGCCATCAAGATAGCAAAAGGAGAATTGAATCAAGAACAATTACAAGAACAATTGTATTGCCAAAAAAAACACTCTTATATGCTCACGCCACCAAATGGACTCTATCTTAGTCGTGTTCACTACTAGAAAAAATTGCTATAAATCACAAAAAACCAAGTACTGCAAGCGATGGCAATACTCAAGAAAACGACACTACTGCCAACATCTTTTGCTCTGCCTGCCATTGGATGGTATTCTTTAGTCACCAAATCAACCACTCGCTCGATCGCACTATTGATACTCTCAGCCACCAACACTTGCATAAGCGTTATAAAAAGAAGCAATTTTTCGATGATGGACAAGTCTATAAAAAAAAGTGCCGGCACCAATACAAGTGCAAATATGAGTTCAATCTTAAATGATTTTTCATTCGATATGATATCTACTAAACCTTTTAGTGCGTAGCTTGTATTTTTAAAAAAATTATACTTTGGCTGATTTCTCATCGAACATCCTTGTTAAAAATATCTTTTTTTGAATCATAAGAGACTGTACTGACGCCCATAATACCAAGTATTGAATGAAAAAGATTGTCATGCGAATACTCTTTGTGAGCGTTTTTTTGTAACTGTGCAAACCCGACTCTCTCTTTGATGCGTTCACTCCCTATCCACACCATACTAGCAACTCTTTTTTGTGCAATAGGTGCCATTATATAGGGCATACCATGCAAATAAATTCCATTTTCGCCCAAAGACTCACCGTGATCACTCATATAAATCATTGCCGTTTCAAACATACCTTGCTTGCTTTTAAGATACGCTATGACTTTGGAGAGAAAAAAGTCTGTATAAAGTGCTGTGTTGTCATAAGTATTGCTTATCTCCTCGATAGTGCAATTTTCGATCTGATTACTCTTACATGTAGGCGTAAATCTTTCAAATTCTTGCGGATAGCGTTTAAAATATGCTGGTCCATGGTTTCCCATTTGGTGTAAAACTATAAAAATATTGTCTTTATTTTGTTTTGCAATAAAATCATCAAGTCCCACAAGCATCCCGATATCACGACACTCGCCTTCGCATATGCTATTTGTTGCTGGTGTTCTAAAATCCTCATACACCACTCGTTGTGCCACACCTTTTGAATCTGAATTATTATCCCTCCATAGTACGCTCACTGCTTGCGTGTGTTGCAAAACATCAAGAACTGATGCAGTTGAGATACCTTTAAGATACGAATAATTGCTCCTATCATACACAGAAAACATACAAGGCACACTATGTGCTGTACTTGTACCACATGAAAAGAGATTTGAAAAGCTTATCACATCCTCTTTTTCTAACAATGGATTTGTTTTTTTCTCGTATCCATTGAGAGAAAGGCGATCGGCTCGAAGCGTTTCTCCTAAAACCATAATCATAAGTTTTTTATGCGGATCATGCATCTTTGCATCAAGCCCGATATCTTTAAAATCAGGCTTTTTAGCGTAAGTTTTAACGATATATTTTCCAAAAGAATAGAGCGTGTAGGTTGGATTTGTATAATAGCGAAGCGGTTTGTGTTCTCTAAAAAATGAAGTGTAGTATTTGCTAAAGCTAAGCAATACGATCATTATTATCAAGATACATGTAAAAATATACACAATTTTGTACAAAATTTCACGAGGAAAGCTCGCATAGATGATTTTTGTTTTTACAATAAAATAGCTAGGAACTATTGCTAAGACAAAAAGATAGAGGAGCATTTTACTATTTACGAGATCTGCGGTTTCTTTCAAATCTGTTTGCATCGAATTGCGAATCATCTCATCATCAATCGCAATACTGTATGTCATCATAAAATAATTAGTTATAGCACTCAAAAAAAGCATAAAGATCAAAGTAATTTTCAGCGTAAATCGAGTTGTTATGAGTACAAAAATAAGAACGATAAGTGCCCATAAAAAAATTACTGTAGAGAGTAAAAAGCCACTATTTTGCCAAGTAAATGGAAATACTTTGAGTACATTTTGCATAAAATTTATATTGTCAAATACAACAATAAAAAACGCAGTAAATAAAATTACAACAATTGGAGAGACACCTTTTCTTCTCATGACTTTACCATCTCTCCACCAACAAAAACTTTTGTGATAGCTCCATAAAGCGTTTCACCTGCGTATAAAGAACTTATCTCGCTCACTTTTTGCATAACTTTAGGGTCAAAAATCACCAAATCAGCATCAAACCCTTCAGCAACAGTTCCTTTATTTTGCAAGCCTAAAATCTTTGCTGGGTTTTTACTCATCAGTTCCATCAAAGTAAACATATCAATATAACCTTTTTTCACCAAAAAAGTATATGCCAAAGCAAGATACTCCTCGATAGCCCCCAATCCAAACGCTGCATCTTCAAAGGCAACATCTTTATACACGATCGATTTTGGTGCATGTGCTGCTGTAAGCAAATCGATATCACCGTTACACAAAGCTTCTAAAAGCCCCAATCGCTCCTCTTCATCACGAAGTGGCGGCATAATCTTGGCATAAGTATTGAATCCATTGCAAGCGCTATCATTTTTGATGAGATGATGGATCGAAACTTCTTTATACATTTTTGAATCTTGCTTATCGCAAGCCTTAATTATATCAAGTGATCTTTTGGTGGAAAGTTTTTGAAAAACAACAGACACTCCAAATGCACTTGCCATCTGGGTTATTTTAGCAACTTCTGTATTTTGTGAAAGTTTTGAAATACCAGATAGCCCGAGCTTAGCAGAGATTATCCCTTCGTGCATCACGCCGTTATCATCCAAAGAGGGATCATAGCAGCTACAAAAAAATGGCTTATCTTTCATTAAAGCGTACTGCATACCTCTCTTGAGCAAGTTTGATGCACACGCAGAAGTGCTAAAAATAGCACAAGCTCCATTGTTGAGCAAAGTTGCGATATTGTTCAATTTTTCTTGATTTTCTCCGCTTAAAGGCGCTGCCACAAGCAAATTTGCATCTTGCATATCGGCTTTGATTTTAAAGTGTTCAAGCTGGATAGAACTATCTAAACTAGGGGTAAAATCAGGCATAATCACCGCAGTACTCACTCCGCCATTTAATGCTGAAGCACTCAATTTCTCAAGGCTTGACTCGTTTAGTTGTGAATTTGCCAAACGAACATTGAGATCAATTACTCCAGCAAGCAAAAAATTGCCCACAGCATCAATCACTTCACAACCGTTTTGTGCATCTATACTTTGGGCTATCTTCTCAATTTTTCCATCTTTGATCAAAAGATCTCGCCGCACCTCTTGATTATTTTCAAATATGATTGCATTTTTTATAAGCTTCATAATCCCTCTTTTAATTTTTTAATTCTGTTATATGCCCTAGCAATCTGTTCTTCGCTCAAATCTCCCTCTTGTATCGCTTTATAGATAATTTCTCGCACGACTTTTGGAATGTTTGAATTGTTGTAAAAATAGGAGGAAAAAAAGAGTATATCTACTCCTGAATTTATTGCCTTGGTGATATTTTGTGCTAAAGTATGCCTCTCTTGCAAAGTTTTTGAAAGCATATCATCACTGATTATAACGCCATTATAACCCATGCGAATTCTTAAAATATCTCGTATGATCTTTTGTGAGTGCAATGCAACAAGATCCTTATCGAGTGCCTCAAATACTGATTGACTTGGCATAATCATATCAATTTTATCGTGTTTTATAAGCGAATAATACGGTTTCATGGCTTCAAATCGCCACAGATTTGGAACTCCTGGAAAATGTTTTGCAACACTAAAAATTTTTGCTTTGTGCAATGCATCTATAAAAACAGAGCCATAAGCTAGCACAATCTCCTCATTTTCACCGTCCAAATCAAAACTAGGAGCAAATAAAAGATTGATGCCGGCATCTTTGAGTGTATTGGCAAGTTTTTCATAACGCAAAGAGGCGTTTGCAAGCGTTTCATTTAAAGCCAAATTATTTGTATCATTCATCGCCATAAAAAGAGGTAAAGAGGATTTGTTACTTTTTTTCAAAGAAGTTATGAGTGTTTTGAGTTGTGTTTGATTTTCGATATTTCGTTCAAGCACAACAACCCCGCTTATCCTTGAAAATTCTATATCATTTTTAATCTGTTCGATCCACTTATCGCCATCCACTTTTCCACTAAAGCCTGTGAGAATCATCTGTGAAATCATCAAATCAAGCTGTGGCACTTTTGAAGCATTCAAGAAAGTAAGTAAAAAAGCTATGATAAAAAGCTGCTTCATCGATCCGCCAACAAGTCATAAAGGCTCTGTTTTGGAGATTTTCCCTGCAATATCTCATGTACTTCATGTGCAATTGGTGTGTAAATTTTGTGTTTAAGTGAGAGTTGCTTGATGGCTTCACTCGTAAAAACACCCTCTGCCACTTCACCAAGCCTCTGTAAAATCTGTGACAATTCTTCGCCTTTTGCAAGTCCTAAGCCAACACGATAATTTCTTGAAAGCGTACTTGATGCGGTAAGAAAAAGATCTCCAGCTCCACTTAAACCCAAAAAAGTGTCCTCTTTAGCACCAAAAATCAGTCCAAAGCGTTGCATCTCAACAAGCCCTCGTGAAATCAAACTAGCTCTTGCATTATTTCCAAGTTCCAATCCATCACAAATCCCACTCGCTATCGCTAAAACATTTTTATATGCACCACAAATCTCAGCGCCTATTACATCGGTGCTTGTATATGTTTTCATAAAATTTGGAAAAAAAGCACTCAACTCTTTGCTGAGCGTTTCATTGTGCGAATTTATCACCACACAAGTTGGCAATGATTGCATCACCTCAGTAGCAAAAGAGGGTCCTGAGAGAAAAGCAAGATGTGAAGAGGGAACATACTGGCTGTATATTTCATTTAAAAATGCTCCGCTTCCTTGTTCGATACCCTTGGCAGCAACAAGAATTTTTTGTCCATCAAACACAAAGTTTTCAGCTAACCATTGCCTTATCATTTGGGCTGGGAGTGCAAATATAAGATACTTACATGTAAGTGCATCTTGGAGTGAAACAAAATGCTCAAGCTCTTTTTTGGTTCTTGAAGTTATCTTACATGTAAGCTTTTGTGAAATCGCAAAATGCAACGCTGTTCCCCATTTTCCAGCCCCAATAATCGCTATACTCATGATGCACCTATCTTTTCTTTTAATTTTTTTATATTTTCTTTGCTACCCAAGACTACTACCACATCGCCACAATCTATTTTGTGATTGATTCCTTTTGTAAAAAAGATAAACTCATCACCCATTTCTCGATCCAAGATACCTAAAAACATTGTGTCAAACTCTTTAAAAATACTCACATCTTTAAAATACAGACCGTCCAGAATTGAGCCTTTTGGAATTTCAATCTCTTGTATAGAAAGCTTATTGCTTTGTCTTGCAAAAAGATTGAGAATACTGGACACTTTTGGCTTATCGATAATCCTAAAAGCCTTTATAGCGCCTACACCATAGGGACTAATCGTTCTATTTGCTCCTGCTAAAATCATTCGTTTTTCATCTTTTTGATTTTGAATAAGCGTTAGAATTTTTAATTCTTTATCTAAGCTTCTCGCACTTAATGTTACAAAAAGATTGAGACTTTCGTCATTTGAAGCACAAAATAAAACGCTCACATCAGCACCAATGCCCATATCTACTAAAAGTTTGTCATCACTAAATACTGAATGTTGTGCGAAAAAACCATCCTGATTTGCTTGTGCAACCCGCATAGGATTTTCATCAATGATGTAAAGATCGTATTCATTTTTAGGCAACAATTTTGCGATCTCTCGACCTGTTTTTGTGTACCCAAAGATAAGCACTTTCTTCATGTTAGCTGCCTTGCTATATTCTTTTTGATCTGTAAAATATTTTTTTCTTCACCGATAACAACCAAAGAATCATTAAGTTCAATTTTATAGGTATCGGGGTCTGGATTGAAAATAAAATTTTTAATTCCGCCCTCTTTTAAAACAGCTATGGTTTGAATACTCAATTTTTCTAGTCCAATTTGCGCAAGAGTTTTACCAACCATTTCAGTCGTATCGTGTATGTCTATCTCATCAAGCGTGATAGAACTTTTGTGCAACAAAATATTGTCTATAGCATCAAATTTTACTGCACTGCCTATATATTCAACTGCCATTTCTGCGACTGTCTCATAAGGAAATATTACAAAATCCGCTTTTGCTATCTTGAATTTTTTAATATTTTCATCACTATTGGCTCTTACAATCACTTCAATTTTATTATTTTCTGCCTTGATAGTTAAGAGAATTGAGAGATTTAAAGCATCATTTTCCGTTGTTATCACAACTTTTGCAACATCATTTTTAAACACTATCTTTTCGATAACTTCATATTCACCGGCATCGGCTTTTACAAAAAGATAACCAAGTTCTTTTGCTCTAGAAATACTTTGCTCGTTTTTATCGATAATGACAAAGCGTTTACGCTCCTTGCGCAAAGCTTGTGCTAAAGTCTGCCCCATCCTTCCAAAACCAAAGATTACAATGAGGTTTGAAAGTTTATTTGCTTGCGATAAAAGCTTGTTTTCTCTCACTATTTCCATTTTTTCAGAGAGTGCATTTGTGACAACAGAAGTCGCTAAAACGAGGATAAAAAAACCGCCAACAACCAAAAAAAGAGTGACGATTTTTCCGTTCAATGTCACAGGCGTTATGTCACCATAACCCACGGTCGCCATCGTGATGATTGCCCAATATACAGTATCTACATAGGAATTAATATTTGGATTATTGCCAATTCCCTCAAAAACATACATAGTAGTAGAAGACATAAATATAAAAAATATAGCAACAAGAAAGAGAAAATTAAACTCAAATTTTTTGTCATTTAAGATCTTAAAAAAAGAGTTCAAACTCTTTGTATAGCGAAAAATCTTGAGTAATCTAAAGATCAAAAATATACGCAAAATTCGTAGTGGTCTATATGCTGGAAGTATTGCTAGCAAATCGATGATTGACATAGGAGAGAAAATAAATTTTAGTTTTTGTACTAAGATTATCATCAGGATTTCTATAAAATTTGAATGTTTTTTTTCTTCTAATTTTTTTTCATGATAGCGTATAATCTCATGACGCAAATCAGCACTAATCCAAAATCTTCCCAACCATTCAAAGATAAAAATACTCACAGCTATATCTTCAATAATTTCAACATAATCAGGTAATTCATGCGCAATGCTATAGATAAGTATAAAAACAGTGATAAAAACCAAAAATATAATCAAACCATCAAAATATGGCTTTATTTTTGACTTTGGATTTTCTAGCAAATTATAAATAAATTGCTTTGTGTTTTTATATGCGGTAAAAGCATCTAAAAAATACGCTAAAGAGACAAAAAGCCTTGCTATCATAGCTCTAACCTAGTCTTTGTTTTAAAAGCTCATTGACCTTCGCTGGATTTGCGGTACCTTTGCTCTCTTTCATAGTTTGCCCTACAAAAAATCCAAAAAGTTTTTCTTTACCCGCTTTATATTCAGTGACTTTATTGCTATTTGCATTTATGATTGCGTCAATAATTTCTAATATCGCACCATCATCACTGACTTGTTTTAATCCTAATTTTTCGATAGCATTATCAACACTTATAGCATCTTGCATTAAATGATCAAGCACCTCTTTTGCGGCCTTACCGCTGATTGTACCATCACTTATTCGCATTACAAGCATGGCGAGTTTTTGTGCATCAACGGGACTGGTTGCAATGCTTAAACCATCTTTTAATCTCGCAAGCAATTCAACACTGAGCCAAGTCACGCTCATCTTGGCATCCGCACCCGCATCCAACATAGATTCAAAAAAATGAGCCATCTCAACACTGCTCGTAATCACACTTGCATCATAATTTTTGATACCAAATTCACTTACAAATCGGGCTTTTTTTGCATCAGGCAATTCTGGGATAATGCTTGCTTCTTCGAGCATCTCTTTAGCGATAACAACAGGCAATAAATCAGGATCTGGAAAATAGCGATACTCAGCACTGTCCTCTTTACTACGCATACTTCTTGTTTCATTTTTTTCTACATCATACAAACGCGTTTCTTGTACAACTTCTTGCGCATATACGCCATCTTCCCAAGCGTTTGTTTGTCTTGTAATTTCATATTCTATGGCTTTTTGCACGAAACGAAAGGAATTTATATTTTTGATTTCTGCTCTGGTATAAAGTTTTGTATCGCCTTTTGGTCGGATTGATATATTGACATCGCAACGAAAACTTCCCTCTTGCATATTGGCATCGCTGATATCTAGATAACGCAAAATTGCATGGAGTTTTTTTAGATACCGTACCGCTTCATCACCACTTCGCATATCAGGTTCACTTACAATTTCAAGCAATGGTGTGCCAGCTCTGTTAAGATCGACTTGACTAAATGTGCCTTGATGTACATTTTTACCAGCATCTTCTTCAAGGTGAGCTCTTGTTACACCTATGCGTTTTGTGCTGCCATCTTCAAAGTCAAGAATAATTTCACCACCCTCAACGATAGGGATCTCAAACTGACTTATCTGATAGCCTTTTGGCAAATCTGGATAAAAATAATTTTTACGATTAAAGATAGATTTTTCATGCACACACGCATTGATAGCCCTTCCAAAAGCAATCGCTTTTTTTACAGCTTCTGCATTTAAAACAGGCAAAGCACCTGGTAATCCGAGGCAAACTGAACAAACATTTGTATTTGGTTCATCACCAAAACTCGTAGGACAGGAACAAAATATTTTCGTTTTTGTATTTAATTGTGCGTGGACTTCTAAACCTATAACAACTTCAAACATTGCAAACCTTTTTTAAAAAATAACGAATAGAAGCAAAACCGTAAGAACCCGCCTCTTCGCAAGCTTGTATTTGCTCCTTGGTTATGATGCCACCGAGTGCAAAACATTTGATGGAGATTGTATCATTTATTTCTTTTAACTTCTCTAAACCTTTTGGCAAACCCTTGTTTGGCGTTGCGTAAATAGGGCTAAAAGTGATCGCATCTGCTCCTTGTTTTTCAGCCATCATCACCTCTTTCATGGTATGTGTTGCGATGACAACAAAAAGTCCTAATGACTTTGCTTTTTCTATAGCTGCAAAGCTCTTTGAATCCAAATGCACTCCATAAAATCCAAGTTCTTTTGCTAGCGTAAAATCGCTATGCAAAAGACATTTTGCAGTTGTTTGAAAGCTTGTAAATGCATAGGCCAATTGTTTATAATCACTCGTTTGCTTGTCTCGCAAACAGATAAAATCAGGCTTACATGTAGCGAGTACACTTGAGAGTTTTTGCGGGAATATTTGTGGATTTGAACTATAAAACGAGGGGTCAGTTATGAGGTAATGTTGTATCATTTTGCAGTTTTTGTAAAATCGCTTCAAAAAGAGATGTGTGCTTTTTGAGTTCATTGAGTTTTTCGATCTGCAAGAGCGCTAACTCAGTTATAATTACACCAAATAAACCAAATAACGAACCAGCAAAAGCACTCAACAAAGCAATCAAAAAACCAAAATGAACAAATGTACTGAAGGCATAAAAAGCACCAATAAACACAAGCGCCCATGAGGCTCCTTGCATAAAACTTAGCAATCGCTCAAAGGTGCTTTTATTGTGTAACACTCTTAAAACTTCTAATGTTCTTCGCTAATCAAAACAGCGCTTGCAAGATATACATATGTTAAGATCATAAAGATAAAAGTTTGCAAAAATGCCATAAAAGTAAGTAGCGTAAATGGAACTAAAGGAACAAGCCATGGTGCGAGCATCAACATAACGCCTAAAAACATATCATCACCTTTGATATTTCCAAACAAACGAAAAGACAAAGAAACAATGCGTGAAGTGTGGGAAATCACTTCAACAGGAAACATAATAGGAGCTAATACTTTCATAGGCCCCATAAAATGACCGAAATATTTTGCAACACCATTGACACGAATGCCTTCAAAATTATAATAAACAAATACAATAAGTGCCAAAAGTAGCGTCATATTTATATTGCTTGATGGTGATTCAAAGCCTGGAATGATACCTATAACATTTGCAAAAAATACAATCAAACCTATAGTTGCCACAAGTGGAAGATACTTTCTTGCTAACTTTTCACCGATAACATCTTTGCCCATAGCAACAACACCCTCAAGATATGCTTCCATTACATTTTGTACGCCATTTGGAACAAGTTGCATAGAACTCGTAGCAAGTTTTGCCAAAGCCAACACAATGATGCCTACCAATACAATGTGTGATACAAAAATAAATCCATGGGAGTGGTTGATAAGACCTAAAAATGTAAAAACCTCATTCATTACACTTTTCCTTACTTGTAGAAATTTTTGAGATTATAGCTTTAACTGCTTTAATGCTTGATTAAAAAACAATTTTTTCTTGTCCAATTTTGTAAAGCGCAAAGTCATATATCAAAGGATCTTCACTGTTGCTTTTTTTGAGATTTTCTGTAAGTTCTAAGACGGCTTTAAAATCATATGATTTTCTTTTGATAAGCCCCAATTTTTGCCCGATATGAAAAGTATGCGTATCGAGTGGCATCAGCAAATCTTTTGTTTGCACTTTGCTCCACAAGCCCATATCTAAGCAATCTTTTCGCACCATCCAACGCAAATACATCATCCATCGCTTAAGTGTCGATTTGTTTGTACATGTAGGAGGTTTTGAGAGTAAAAATTCATATCCTTTAGAGCGATATGGATTTGTGTCATATAGTGCGCAAATGCTTACATGTAAGCCTTCAAGAATAGAATTTTTTTGAACATAACCTTGTAAAAACAGATCTTCAAGCTTCTCTTTTTTGCTTAAAATACTCAGCGTATGGAACAATGCTATAATATCTTTTGCACTTTGAAACCTATAGCGATGATTTTGTAAGCCTTGTTCAATCGCACTAAAATCCTGCTTCAAAAGTGAAAAATCAAGCGATCTTAAAAAATTTACGATTGAGCGTACATTCCCATATGAAAAAAGTGCGCAAATGAGTGCGATATACTCATCATTGTATTTTTTAGCAACTATAAGCGGGTCTAAATTTGTCTCACTAATGGCGTTTTGCGTATCTCGTTTTTGTACCTGTGCATCTAAAAAAGCAAATACTTTATCCAATTTGCAAGTCTTTTGAATTTGTTTTACTTTGCAAATAATCACTTATATTGATGAGCGAGTAAGTCACGATAAAGATCATAAGTCCTGGAAAAAAACTCAACCACCATGCTATATCAATCACCTCTTTTCCCTCACTAAGCATCGTTCCCCAACTAATTTGTGGTGGATTTATCCCTATGCCTAAAAAAGAAAGTCCACTCTCAGCAAGGATGGCACCACTAATTCCAAAAGTGAAACTGATAAAAAATATAGGAGCAAGCAAGGGGGCGAAATATTTGAAGATGATTTTTAATTTACTCACTCTTGCAAGAGTTAAAATCTTGATATAAGGAGCATTAGATATCGCAAAGCTCTCAGAACGAATGAGCCTCGCCATCCCCATCCAGCCCGTTATAGAGATCACAAAAACCAATACCCACAAAGAAGCATTGATATAACTCACGAGTGCAAGTAGAAGAAAAAAAGTTGGAAAAGTGAGAAAAAGATCAATTAAAACAACGATAATTTTGTCTGTATTTTTTTGAAAAAAACCAGCACTCACACCGACACTTAAGCCTATAAAGCTAGTTATTATCGAACTTAAAAGTCCGATGCTCAAAGAGATTTGCCCTCCTTGTAAAACCCTTGCTAAGACATCTCTCCCAAGCCTATCTGTACCAAAAAGATGCTGCATGGATGGCGGCAATAAAACGGCTTGCGTATTGAGTTCATACGCATTAACGCTATAAAAATACGCACCAAAAAAGCAAGCAAAAACAATAAGAACTATGCAAAACAGACTAAAAAATGGAGGCTTCACTACTGTTTGATGCCTAAAAGCGTATTGAGCATTTGATCGATTGTTGTGATAACTTTTGCATTGGCACCATAGGCAGTTTGAAACTTCATCAAATCAGCAAGTTCCTCATCTATATTTACTCCGCTAATGGATTGAAACTCTGCATTGATAGTATTAAATAATGCCTCACTTGTTTGGAATCGTCTGCCTATACTCTCACCATCGGTTGAAATCTCTGTAGTAACAAAACGATAAAATCCTTCAATACTTTCAGTAATACTTGCACCATTTTTACGGTTAAATTCAAGCGTTTCGTATTGTAATTGCACCATAGCATTGGCAACATCATTGTTTCCATCTATCGGTGCTGCATATGCGTTGAGCTTATCTGGATCGTCTTGATACGCTCTTGCAACTTGCATATTGCTCGCACTATCGCCTTGTAAAAATTGGCTGATACCAACAACGCCAGGAAAATTGGTGCCATTATCTTCAAATGCAATCTTATAGCCTTTGAGTGCATTTTGATCTTTTGGCTGAATGCTTAAAGTGCCTGTTTTGCTATTTGGATCATACGAATAAATTGCTTTAAAATAATCATCGATATCATTTGTAGTATTATTGTCACCGTTATCATCACTGTTTGTGTTGAATTGTGCGATGATACTATTTGAATCTGAAGCTTTATCCATAGTAGTTGCAGGATTTATCGTGATCGTTTTTCGAGCCACCTCTTTACCTGCATTGTCATACACGATTAGAGCAAAAGATCCATCATTGATATTTTGCGCATAATTGCTCAACACTGTATCTTCTTTAAGATCAACAAGCGGGATTGAACTCATCTGTGTTTGCGCACTTTGTGCATAAATATTGTTTGTTTGTTCGATAAAAGTTTTTGCAAAAGTATCAAGATCATCTATATATTTTTGCAGCGTTCCATCTGTTGGAAACCCTGAATTTACCTGTGGATCTATCCGTCTACCTCGCAAATCCAGCATCGCGCCAACTTTTCCGCCCCATAATTTTTCAGTTATCTCTATGCGTGATCCATCTTGTGATTCTGAATAAATCGAATAATAATTACTCTCATTAGTGCTATTTTCAATAACGATAGGATGAAATGTCATGCCATCTACAAAAGAGTTTCCAGCGATATTCATATGGTAGCCAGTTCCTTGATCAGTGAGGTTTGCATCAACACTATTTTCACTCAGTAAATCGCCCTTAAAAACAGAGATATTTATAAGATCTGAGAGTGTGAGTTCAAGCTGATCTCTTTGATCTCGAAGATCATTGGCTCTACTTGTATCAAGTGCTTCCGCCCTTCCTATGGCTTTATTGAGATTTACTATCTCTTGACCTATGCGATTCATTTCATCAACATTTGTTTTTAACTGTTCATTTATAGAAGTTTGCAAGGCACGCACATTGTCTCGTGAAAAAGAGAGATTGTTTGCTAGTGTTTGAGCGTTTTGTACAAGAGCAATCTTTTGCGCACCGTCATTTGCATTCGATGCGAGGTCATTCCATGAGGCAAAATAATTTTGTATATCCACGCCAATGCCTACATCTTGCAAATCTGGAAAATATTTTGAAATTTCTTCAAGTGATTTTTTTGTAAAAGTATCATATGAGAGATTTGATGAGCTATCTTTGAGCCTTGAATATACAAATTCATCATGAATTCTCACGATAGTAGTCACGCTTACACCCGTCCCTATATCTCCAGGTGTACTATGAAATGGGGTACTCGCTTGTGTTACTAGTCTTTGTCTTGTGTAGTATTGGTTGTTTGCATTTGAGATATTGTGTCCAGAAGTTGCGATACCAATTTCTGATGCTTTTAAGCCAGAAGTGCCTGTATTGAGCGTACTAAAAAGACTCATATTACGCCCTTATTTTCAATAAAGAAGCTGGTTTGTGATGTGACCTTTGATACCCTTCCATTTCTCGTGGAAAAACACTATCTAAAAGCGAATTATAAAACTCGCTGACACTCACCACAAATCGTGCATATTCTTTGTTTACAGCTCGCAATGAGAGTAATTTTTCTTTGATGAGAGAAAGCATATCTTTTTGAGAAACATCTAAAATATCTTCCAAATCCCTATCTTTATTGGCATTTACAAGTTTGAGAAGTTCATTATCAAGAAGTGATTTTTTATTTTCAAAAGAACGAACAAGATCATTTTTTATCCGAGTTCGATCAAATATGGCTTGGTGTTTTGCTTCTTTTATATCACAAATATCTTGCATTGTTAATGCTATAAGATTTTCTATGTCTTCTATAGAAGCTTGTAAATAGTGTGTTAACATCATGTGTCCTTTTAAGGACTACACCAAATCTCTTACGATAGCCTGTGCTGTTTTTAGCAAATCAAATTTGTACTCGCCACCTTTGATCTGTTCTTTTAGAGATTCGACTTTGTCCAATTCTTTTGGTTTTGCAACAGGTTTTGCATCTTTGTTTTCCACATGTGATGCGATCTGTTGCGTATATGCTGCACTGCTAGCGGCAACTTTTGAAATCATTTTTAAGCCTTTTTATAAAGTATTTTCAACCCTATATCGTCAAAAATGATAAAACTTTAACCTCTTTCTTTCAAATGATTAAACAATAATTCACTGAATCCAAATGTTCCGCTCATACTCTCACTCAAAGCATCGTTATACATTGAGCGGTAGATTTTATCGCCTGCATCTTTTTCAAAAAGTGTGTCTTCTTTCTTGAGTGAAATATCTAAAATCTTTTTAATAAAAAATGCTTCAAATTTATCAGTTTGTTCTTTGAGTTTTGTATCATTTTCAGAATCTATCTTCACGCTTTCTTTGCGTGTATTTGCCTGCATAAGTGCGAGCGAATTATCTACTTGTAACATCAAATGACCTCCAAAGTTGCTCGAATGGCACCAGCTCTTTTGATATTTTGCAAAATTGCTATGATATCTTTTGGTTTTGCACCAAGTTTATGTAAAGCCCTTGTGAGATTTGCTACCGTAATCTTTCCATTTTGTATATTGAGCATATTTTCATTTGTACCTATGTCCATACCATCTTTCATATCAACACTGTCTTTACCGATTTGAGCATCTGCATTTTGTGGATTTATCTTGATAGTAATTTCACCATGCGTGATAACAACTGGGTCAAGTGTTATATTGATGCCTGAAACTATAGTTGCCGTTCGCTCATCGATGATGATTTTTTCCTCTTTGTCATACTTTACATTTACTTCAAGTGCTTGGGCTAAAAACTCAACCATCGAGAGTGTTGTTGGTTTTTGAAGTTTTATCGTTCTTGCGTCTGTGGCGATTGCAACTTTATCTCCAAAAAAACCATTGAGTTCATCTTGGATGGAGATCGCTGTTTTAAAATTTGAACTTTTTAAACTAAGTTGTGCATAATCTTGGTGGTATAAATCATAAGGAATTTCTCGCTCGATTGTGGCTCCTGAAAAGATAACGCCAACCGTTGTATGATTTTTTGTTCCACCGCCTTTTTCATTCATACCGCCTATAGTTATAGCCCCTTGAGAAAGTGCGTAGATATTGCCATCAACTCCCTTGAGTGGTGTCAAGATAAGCGTTCCACCCTCAAGCGATTTTGCATCACCGATGGAAGATATCGATACATTTGTTTTATCACCTTGTCGTGAAAATGCTGGAAGTTTTGCTGTTACCATAACAGCAGCAACATTTTTTGATTTAATATCATTTGGTGATATTTTTACATTCACTGTTTGGAGCATATTTGATAAGGATTGGAGTGTAAATTTTGAAGAAGAGCCATCGCCTGTGCCATTAAGACCCACAACAAGCCCATAGCCTATGAGTTGGTTATCCCTCACACCTACTACATTGGCAACTTCGCTTACTTTTTCGCCAAAAGCAAAAGAGAGCAAAAAAACAAAAAGAAAAAATTTGATAAGTATTTGCAACGCATATCCTTTTTTGATTTGTCAATCATAAGCAATATGCGTGCCATCTTACATGTAGTAACTCAAAGAACTCTTGCCAAACTTTCTTGTTTTCTTACATGTAAATGAAGCAATCTGTTTGGGTACTTGAAAATCACTCATATGCTCAATGATGAACATATGAACTTTTTCTCTTGAAAACTTTGCGATGAGTTGTGCGAGTTTTTCATACACATTTTCAAAATTTTCCCGAATACTAAAAGGCGGGTCAAGATAGATATATGCTGGGGCGTTAAGCTGCTGGAGTATTTGTGGCAAAAGAATAAAAGTATCTCCAAGCTTACATGTAGTCTCTTTTGGTGCTATTCTTATGCAATTTGCGCATAAAATATCGTATGCTTTTTTATCAAATTCTATAAAATAAGCATGTTTTGCACCCCTAGAAACAGCTTCGAGTCCAACTGAACCACTTCCGCCAAATGCTTCTATAAAATTTTCGCCAACGATATCAAATTGAAGTGTATCAAAAAGTGAATCTTTCAGTATGGATTTAGTAGAGCGGGTGCTTTGTAAAGATGGAAGTTGCAGGGTTTTACCTTTGTATTTGCCTGCAACTATTCTCACATTCAAATCAGTTTTTTTCATAAAAATCTCGCAAAGTTTTTATAAGATTTTGCTGGAATTCTTTGACTTGTTCCTCAATTCGTGCCTCAAGAAGTGTAAAATCTACTTTTTGTAAAGCGATACTTTGAGGAGAATTCTGTGTGTTTAGCCTATTATAAAATTTTTCAACAGTGATATATAAAGTGCTTGTACTAAAAGGAATGCTGAGATTTCCACCCTCTTTTGCTATGTAGAAAAGTGGCTTATCAATTTGAATTTTTTGATCACTTATAACAAAATCGCACTGTTTGTAAGGTGCAATGAACTTTTTTAAAAAAATTTCTAATGATTTTTCTAAAAGCAATGAGCGACAAGCAAGTGCAATTTTCATTCACATATATCCTTAAAAAATTTTCTAATCATAGTATAAATCAAATAACAAAACTATAAAGTTCTCAATTTTCTTGTCGATATACCTTTAGAAAATTGTTATGTCAAGGAGGACAAGATGGATATATTTAGTGTTGCAAATAAACAAGTTCAATCAACACAAGTAACACAAAGAAGTGAAGCGCCAATCCCAACAAGACCGGTTGAAAATACGCACGAAACTGCAAAAACAGCCCGTGAGGCAAATATTCAAGACAAAGAAGAGATCACAAAGCAGCTTAATGACACGGTTGAAAAGCTCAACCAAAACATGGAAGCACTTGATACCAATATAAAATTTGGCTTCAACGACAAAATAAATGTTATGTTTGTCAATGTCATGGAGAGAAGTTCAGGAAAACTGATTCGCAAAATTCCATCTGAAGAGGTTATGTCACTCGCAGAAAAAATGCAAGAGATCGTCGGGACTATCTTTGATAAGAAAGGATAAATCATGGCATCTTCAATAAGTTCTTTAGGTATTGGTAGCGATGGGGTATTGAGTTTTGATGTTATAGATCAGCTCAGAAATGTTGATGAAAAAGCCCAAATAGCTCCTATCGATGACAAAATAGAACAAAACACTACAAGGCAATCAGATCTATCTATTCTCACAACGCTCAGTGCGTCGCTCAAATCTGCGACGAGTGTTTTGGCTGATGAATTGACATATCTACAACGAAGCAGCTCTACAAGCGATGATTCTGTAAGCATAAGTGCGCAAGCTGGCTCTAGCGTGCAAGATATAAATATTGTTGTAAATGCACTTGCTAAAAATGACATCTATCAAAGTGATGTTTTTACTTCACAAAGCGCAACTTTTGCAACTGCGGCTGGTACACTCACATTTAATGTTGGTGGAGCAAAAACATACGATATAGATATCACTACTGGTACAACGCTTAGTGAATTAAAAGATACAATTAATAACCAATTAGATGGGGTTGCAACAGCTTCGATTCTCAATGTTGGCAAAGATGAGTATAGACTCATAATCAAAGCAGATGATACTGGCCTTGAAAATGCTATCACCATAAGTTCACTAGATACAAGCGCAAGTGATTTGGGATTTGATAATGCAATAAATCACATCAACACTGCACAAGATGCCTCATTTAAATTTAACGGAGTTACAATTTCAAGAACTTCCAACACTATAGATGATCTTGTTGTGGGATTGAGCTTGACGCTCAATAAAGTTCATAGCACTGATGAGAGCACTAACATAAAAATTACTCAAGACTGGAAAGATGCAAAAGATGCTATGAGTTCTCTTGTTGGAAAATACAACGAACTTATCAACAATCTTAATGAAACAACAAAATACAATAGCGATTTCAATATTGCTGGATCACTGCAAGGTGTGAGTGAAATCAATTCACTCAAATCAAGTATAAACAGGCAATTGCTTACCTCAGATGAATTGGGTAGAAGCTTGGTAGATTATGGCATTAATCTCAACGAGGGTGGACTTTTAGAATTTAATTCAACTACTTTTGAAAGTAAAATCAGTGAAGATCCAAGGTCACTAGAGGATTTTCTCAGAGGGTCAACTACAGTTTTTCCAAATTCATATAGTGCGTTAAGCGTTTCAGCAACTGCATTCACTCTTTCTGGAAGTGATTTTAGTATCAATGGCACTCAAATTTCGCTCACTACAACTGGAAGTGATGCGCAAACAAATGCTTTAACACTTTTACAAGCTATCAACAATGCAAACATTTCAGGCATAGAAGCTGTCATTAATCCAAATGGAACAAGTGTAAAAATTGTAAGTTCAGCAGGTTATGATATCAAAATTGAGGGAGATAGTGCAAAGCTTGAATTGATTGGAATGAGTGCTACAAATATAGCTGGAAAAAGCACCACAAGAGATGGTTTTTTTACTGATTTTAATGATCTTTTAAATTCTTATATCAATTCTAAAGATGGCATTCTCACTCTTTTAGATTCAAATTTTACTAACTTGAAAAATTCTTATATCAAAGAAAGAGCTTCGAGTATTCAAAGGTTAGATAGCAAATATGATACATTGGCACAAAGATTTGCATCGTATGATTCCATTATCAGCAAACTTAATGGGCAGTTCCAATCTCTATCAATGATGATAGAACAGTCCTACTCAAAAAATTAATAACACAAGGAAAAAACATGAGATCAAATTTAGCATACAATGCGTATTCACAAAATAATTTATCTATCGAGTCTTCTGAAAAATTGATCAAAATGCTTTATGAGGGTGTTTTACGGTTTACTTCTATGGGAAAACGCGCTATTGAGAGTGGAGATATCGAAAAGAGAGTATATTGGATCAATCGTAGCACAGCCATCTTTGCTGAGCTTATCAACTCACTGAATTATGATGGGGGCAATGTTGCACATTATCTTAGCGGGCTTTATACACAACAACTCAAATTACTTGCCGAAGCAAATATCACAAACCAAACACAACCGCTTGATGAAGTCATACATGTAACAAGAGAACTTCTAAGTGTCTGGAATGAAGTAAACGCATATGATATGGTTGAATGAACTCAAGGTTGCGGTGATCAACAATGATATCATAAAGATAGAAGCACTTATCCAAGAGATTCCACAAATTAACGATCTCCAAAAAGCACAAGAGGCTCTCTCCCTCATCCAACTAGCGATTGAGAAAGTTGGATCTGAGAGAGAGAAAACTCTTAAACTTATGCAAAATATTAAAAAAACAAAGACTTTTCTTCAAAGTTAGATAGTAACTGACCTTGCGCACTTTTGTAAAAAAGTTCGTAAATACCTCTCATTTTCTCGAAAAGTACCCTTTTCGTAGCTTTAGGGGGTTGTAGAGACATTTGTCCCTGCCACTAAAACGGACGATCGTTTTAGTGCGTAACATCAGATATTAATTTCTAACTTTGAAAACATTTATACAAGTGTTGCTCGTCTGGCTTTTTACTCAACCATGAAACAAGTATAAAAGTCAAAATAGAGAGTGGTAAAGCGATCATTAGGGCATCCACAAAGATAATTTTGCCACTCAAAATCGAATCTTGACCAAAAAGTAATTTACAAAATCCAAGTTGTTTTGCTTCTGTAAAATGCACAAATAAAAGCCAAAAACTTGAAACAATAAATCCTACGATCATAGAAGCTATAGCTCCGATTTTGCTAGCACCCTTCCAAAAAAGTCCTCCGATAAATGATGGTAAAAATATTGCCGCACATAGTGCAAAAAATATAGAAGTGCTTCGTGCGATGATAGCTGGTTGCTTTTCAAAAGCATACGCCAAACTCACTGAAAAGATGATCATCACAACGATACCGACTCGTGTAATCACTGTTGAGTTGTATTTCTTGGTTGTTATTTGCTCAAAAAAATCTCGTCCAACTGCTGTTCCCATCGTGTGAAATTGACTTGAAAGCGTACTCATAGCAGCTGAAATAAGTGCAAATAAAAAGATAAATGAAAACCATTTTGGCATAGCCGTATTGATAAAATGTGGGATAACTTTTCCTATTGCTCCAGCACTTTGCAAGGCATTTTTTCCCTCATTGAATTCATAATACCACGCATTACTTAAGGCGCCCACGATAAAAATAACACCCGTCATAAAAAGTATAAAAACACCCCCAATCAAAACCGCACGATTGAGTTCTCGTTTGGAACTTACTGTCATAAATCGCACGATAAGTTGTGGTTGTGCTAAAACTCCGATACCAACACCAAAAGTAATAGTTGTAATGACAAATAACCAGCCTTGAGAAAAGAATTGCGGCATTTTATTCCATCCCTCAAATCCCCACATCATAGAGAGTTTCATCATAAAATCTGGACTTCCTGGTTTGAGCTCTTTGAGGCTTACATGTAAGAGTGGATCGCTTACGGTGGCACTCCAAACTTTTTCAAGCTTCATAAAAGCTTCATTCACGCCCCCTAAAGCATTAAAAACAACTACTATTAAAACCCCCATAGCAAAAAACATAATAGTACCTTGCAGAGCATCTGTATACATAACTCCTTTCAATCCTCCAGCGATTACATACGCTGTGATGATAACTGAAAAAACCAAAAGTGCCACATGATAATCAACACTATAATACAAAGCTATAAACTGCGTTCCTCCGATCAAAACACCTGTAGCATACAATGGCATAAAAAGCAAAATGATAAAAGCTCCAAAAAGTTGAATAAATTTTGAGTCATATCGTTTACCTAAAAACTCTGGAAAAGTATGTGCATTGAGCCTATAGCCCATTTTTCGTGTAGGATTTCCAAGCACCACAAATGCTATGAAAATTCCGATAAAGATATTGAAAAAAGTTAGCCAGAGTAAAGAGTTACCAAGCCAAGCAGCAACGCCACCAAAACCCACAATTGCAGCCGTTGAGATAAAAGTTGCTCCATAAGAGAGTGCCATGACAAATGGATGCGTATCGCGTCCTGCGATAAGATAATCTGTTGCATTTTTTGTTTTTTTGTACCCTAAAAACCCCAGATATCCAACAAGTGCAAGGTACAAAATGATGATGATATTTTCTAAAGCTCCCATTTATAACTCCTCCTCGATAGCATCTTCCTCTTTTGCCCAATTTGCTACACTGCCATCAATTTGTTTTTCGCCATCTTTATTCCAATTGAGCCAACCATACGCTACACACAAAACAGTGCTGAGTATCATTAGCCAAAATGCTAGATTTACCCCAAAATCAAAAGACCCCATTTCCTTATCCTTTTTTATTCATTTTTTTATTTGTAATGTTTTTTAACTTTAATAAAGCTTTTTAAAACTATTTTTTAAGTATTTTTTCTGCAAAAGATTTCAAAATGCTACATGTAAAGAGGATATTTTTACTCTCTTTACTCTGTTACATTTCGTTTACAGTATCAATAAAATCTTCTTTCTAGCCATTGAATAAGTGAATTATAAAGATAATTTTATTACGCTAGAGCGAAGCCATAAAGGAGAAAAGATAATGAAAGAGATTTTAATGGGCAATGACGCTATTGCTTTGGCCCTTATTCACTCTGGTGTCGATATGATTTCAGGTTATCCTGGAACACCTTCGAGTGAAATTATAGGAAATTTTCAAAAATATGCCAAAAACTTTAAACTGCAAACCTATGCACAATGGGCAACAAATGAAAAAGTTGGTTTTGAAGTAGCATACGCAGGTGCCATTGCTGGTAAAAAAACTTGTGCAACTATGAAACAAGTAGGACTCAATGTCGCGAGTGACGCACTTATGAGCGCATCTTACATAGGACTCAAAGGTGCGATGTTGCTCATCAGTGCCGACGATCCAGGCTTTCACTCTTCGCAAACCGAACAAGATAGTCGTGCTTTTGCAAAATTTGCCAAGATTCCTGTGCTTGATCCAGCAACACCACAAGAAGCTTATGATATGGTCAAATTAGGTATTGAGATTTCGCACAAATTTGAAACTGTTGTAATGCTTCGACCTGTTATGCGTGTAAGCCATGCTAGAGAGATTTGCGAAGTTGATGATGGGCTTGATTTTCAACCAAATATAGGAAATTTTGAGCGAAATATCGCACGATGGGCAGCCGTTCCACCAGCTGGTAGATTTCGCCAAGGTCTTGAACAACTTGAACGGCTTGAGGCGATCAAAGCATTTAACTGGAACTATTTTTTAGAACCACAAGTAGCAAACCTGAAGCATTCAAAAACGCTTATTCTTGCTAGTGGCACAGGTTTTGGCTATGCAAAAGAAGCCTTGGGAGAACAAAATATACAAGCTGATGTACTCAAAATCGATATGCCCTACCCACTTCCAAAAGAGCAAATCGAAGCTTTATTTACCGATTATGAGCAAGTGATAGTTTTTGAAGAGAGCTATCCTTGTATCGAAGAACAATTGAGTTCTCCAAAACTCCATGGCAAGCTCACACATGATGTACATAAAATCGATGAATTTTCCAAAGACAAAGTATTGGCAGCATTTTCAAATATCGGACTCATCAAAAAATCAACTTTTTACAAAGGTGCAAAATACACCAAAGAGTTGCCAAATCGCCCACCAAATCTCTGCCCTGGATGTCCGCATAGAGATGTATTTTTCTCAGTGATGAAAGTATTTCGCAAAAAAAGTTCAATCTTTCCATCAGATATTGGTTGCTATACTCTAGGACTCAACCAAGGTGCGATCGACACTGTGCTTTGTATGGGAGGTTCTATTTCAATGGCGAGTGGATTTAGTATAGCTGATCCTAACAAAACTATCGTTGCAAGCATTGGTGATAGTACATTTATGCACTCAGGTATCTCTCCTCTCATCAATGCTGTGTATCAAAATCATAAATTTATCCTACTCATCATGGACAACTCAACAACTGCAATGACTGGCAGGCAAGCCACACCTGAACGAGCGAATCCTTCTAGCATCGATATTAAAAAGATTATCGAGGGTTGTGGTGTAGCGTGTTTTGAATATGTCTATGAGCCAAATATTGATCAAACTATAGCTTTTATGAAAAAACTTAAAGAAGCTTACAAAACTGCTACAGGTCCTGTTGTTGCGGTGATCCGTGAATTTTGCGTTCTCGATAAAGACAGAGCGCCACAGATGTTACCGCGTATTTTTGCACAAGTAGATCCAGATAAATGTGTCGCATGTGATATCTGTACAACCCAATACAAATGTCCGCCGATGCACTACAATGATGCACACAAGATAGAAGTAGATCCATTTTTATGTATCGGTTGTTCTGCGTGTATCGATGAACTCTGCCCAACAGGTGCATTTGAACGAATCGAGGAGGAGAAATGAAATATCAAGTTGTAATTGCGGGTATCGGTGGGCAAGGCGCTGTATTTTTAGTTAAAGTGCTTAGCATCGCATCTTCGCTTAAAAATGTCAAATGTTTAGGCACCGAAAATCACGGTATGAGTCAAAGAGGTGGGAGCGTTTCTTGTTTTGTAAAAGTAGGAGATTTTTTCTCACCAGCTATCGATGAAGCACAAGCAGATCTACTCATCGCACTTGAGGGCAATGAAGCGCTGCGGAATATACAGTATCTCAAGAAAGATGGTGGCACGATAATCGTCAATGCAGATAGTAATTTTCCACTCACAGGTTATGAAACGATTTCTATCGACGCATTTGCAAAAGCTAAAAATAAAGAACTTCCTATCCAAGCACTCAATGTTTACATGTTAGGCATTACGCTTGCTCGCGATCCACATTTTCCATTTGCACAAGAGGAGATAGAAGAAGCGATTAGAGTGATGAATCCAAAAGTTGCCGCACAAAACATAGAAGTTTTACACCAAGCCATGCAAGATGCGAGGAGATAGCTATGATTTGGTCAAAAGCAGAAACACTTGCAAGAGGCGAACTTGAAAAACTCCAAAACGCTCGGCTTTGCGAAACAGTAGCTCGCGTGTGGGGCAATGTGCCTTTTTATCAAAAAAAATTTCAAGAATTAGGCATCGTTCCTGAGGATATCAAAACTATCCACGATATCGTAAAATTGCCTTTTACAAAAAAACAGGATTTGCGAGATAACTATCCTTTTGGAATGTTTGCGGTTGCGCAAGATGCCGTTATCCGTATCCACAGTTCAAGCGGCACCACAGGCAAGCCAACCGTAGTTGGTTACACCAGAGGCGATATGGATGTATGGAATGAAGTAATGGCACGCGTTTTTAGTATGAGCGGGGTCGATTCCAAAGACACAGTACACAATGCCTATGGTTACGGACTTTTTACCGGTGGTTTAGGAGTACATAATGGTGCTGAAACGGTGGGTGCAACTATCATTCCAAGCTCAGGCGGTTTTACCTCAAGGCAACTTTTATTGATGAAAGATTTTGGCGCAACCGTGCTGACTTCAACTCCATCTTTTGCCTTGCATATGGCTGAAACGGCTTTGGCAGAGGGATATGATTTACAAAAAGATTTCAAACTCAAATGTGGCATATTTGGAGCAGAGCCTACGAGTAAAGGGCTTAAAGAAGAAGTTGCACGGGTTTGGGGAATCAAGTATTATGAAATCTATGGACTCTCAGAAATCATAGGTCCAGGGGTTTCTAGTAGTTGTGATGAAAGTTGTGATTTGCACATCTTTGAGGATCATTTTTATCCAGAGATTATTGATCCAAAAACCGGACAAGTGCTGCCTTATGGACAAAAAGGTGAACTTGTTATCACTTCGCTTACAAAACAAGCCTTGCCGATAATCCGTTATCGCACGGGCGATATCACGAGTTTAGATCAAACACCGTGTCGCTGTGGGCGAACACATGTACGCATGAAAAGTGTTATGGGAAGAGCTGATGATATGCTCATCGTTAATGGTGTCAATGTTTTTCCATCACAAGTGGAGCATGTGCTTGCAAATATCGATGGTATAACACTCAATTATCAAATTATTGCTGATAAAAAAGGGTATCTTGATTCGCTTGAAGTAATGGTTGAAGTCACCGAAGAGATGCCACTTGATAGTATCGGGGCTTTAGAAAAGCTACAAAAAGATATCCAAACAACACTTTTAAACAATCTTTATATAAACGCTCGCATAAAACTCGTAGAGCCACGAAGTATCGAGCGAAGCATGGGAAAAGCTGTACGCGTCATAGACAAAAGGAACTTATAATGAAATACGCTATCCAACAATTATCAGTATTTATAGAAAATAAATCGGGCGAACTCAGTGATTTTACAAAAGTTTTAAGCAAAAACGGTATCTCAATCAAATCCATCTTACTTGCAGATTCTACAGATTTTGGACTTGTGCGAACCATCGTCGATAATCCGCAAAGAGCTAAGGCCTTACTCGAAGAAGAAGGTTTTAGCGTGCGTTTTACCAATGTTTTTGGCGTGAAGATAGAAGATATTGTAGGAAGTTTTGATAAAGTTGTCAGCACGCTTGCAAACCAAAATATCAACATCCAATACACCTACAGTTTTTATGAATCCAACACGGGAATCTTTATCTTCAGTGTTGATAAAAATTATTTTGAAGCTGCTATCAATTCGCTAGTAGCGGCGGATATTCAGATACTCAGCGCAAGTCATTTTTACAAGTAATTGCCATGACATTTAGCAAAAACGAGAGTTTACCTCGAGAAAAATTACGAAAATTACAACTAGAATATCTACAAGAAACAGTACTTCGTGTGTATCATCTTGTGCCATTTTATAAGAAAAAATTTGAGCAAATGGGCATAAAACCTAACGATATTACCTCCCTTGAAGATATAGCAAAATTACCTTTTACAAAAAAACAAGACTTACGAGAGAATTATCCTTTTGGATTATTTTCAGTCGATATGGATCAGATAGTTCGCATCCACAGTTCAAGCGGTACCACAGGCAAACCAACTGTTGTGGGCTATACTGAAAGCGATATGGATATCTGGGCAGAAGTTATGGGGCGTGTTTTTACGATGGGGGGACTTACAAGCAAAGATTTGTTACATAATGCCACAGGATATGGGCTTTTCACAGGTGGACTTGGTTTTCACTCTGCGGCTGAGCGGATGAAGATAGCTGTTATTCCAAGCTCAACTGGTTTTACTTCTCGCCAACTTTTATTGCTCCGTGATTTTGGAGCAACTGCCATCACTGGCACACCTTCTTTCGCTTTGCATCTAGCTGAGAGGGCAAAAGCTGAGGGATATGACATACAAAAAGATTTCAAACTTCGTGTTGGCTTTTTTGGGGCAGAACCAGCGAGCGAGGGTTTGAAAAATGAGATAGCCAATGTTTGGGGCATAGATTATATCGAAGTATATGGACTCAGCGAGATAATAGGCCCAGGAGTTGCCTCAAGTTGCAAGCATTCACACCTGCTACATGTAAACGAAGATCACTTTTACCCAGAGATTATTGACCCACAAAGCGGTGAAGTACTAGAAGATGGTAAAAGAGGCGAACTTGTGATCACTACACTTACAAAACAAGGCTTGCCTATCATTCGCTACAAAACAGGTGACATAACCTCAATCACTCGCATTCCGTGTCGTTGTGGTAGAACGCTTTGTCGCATCGAAAGTATCGTTGGACGCAGCGATGATATGCTTGTGATTAATGGCGTCAATGTGTTTCCATCACAGATCGAGCATGTACTCTCAAAAATCTCCGACATCAGTATAAACTACCAGATCATTGCTGAGAAACAAGGGTATCTTGATAAACTCGAAATTGATGTAGAATTGAGTGAGGATTTTATGGGCGATGATGTGTGCGAATTGGAGCAACTCAAAAAGAAGATCCAGCATGAGTTGCTCAACGCTTTATACATCAATGTAAACTTAAGACTTGTTGCACCAAGGTCGATCAAACGCAGCGAGGGTAAAGCTTTGCGTGTTATCGATAAAAGATAAACTTACATGTAAATGGTATATTTGCTACTGTTACGCACCAAAACGAATGCGTCCGTTTTTTAAAGAAACCTGCATTCTCTAAAACTACGAAAAGAGTATTTTTTGCAAAAGCGCTGAAGTTGGATATTTATTTTTTTTGAGTACAATGTTTGCAGTTTATAAAAAGGTGTGATGATGAAATTTCGGTATATTGGAAAAACTGGTTTACGCGTGAGTCCTATCTGTTTAGGAACAATGACTTTTGGCGCGCAAGCTGATAAAAAAGAATCTTTTGCGATTATGGATAAAGCTTATGAGCGAGGAATCAATTTTTTTGATACCGCTGAACTCTATCCGGTACCTCCATCGGCACATTATGCGGGCTTAACTGAAGAAATCGTGGGCGAATGGATGCAAACGAAACCACGAGATTCACTCATCATAGCTTCAAAAGTTGCTGGAGCGGCCAATGGCTGGTTTGTTCCGCCTATCCGACACGGGCTTACGGCTGTGGATCGTTTTCATATCACAAAAGCACTCGATGGCTCACTCAAAAGGCTCAAGAGTGACTATCTTGATCTCTATCAGGTGCATTGGCCAGACATGAGCGTGCCTATAGAGGAGACTCTTGAAGTGCTTGATGGATTTGTTAAAGCTGGAAAGATTCGTTATATAGGAACTTCAAATGATTCTGCTTATGGACTTACTAAAGCAAATGAGGTGGCGAGATTTGCAAAACTTGCCCGCTTTGAATCAATTCAAAATAACTTTTCTATGCTCAATCCTCGATTTTTAGATGAACTAGCAAATGTGTGTAAAAAAGAATCAATTTCACTCTTGCCCTATTCTCCTTTGGCTGGTGGCGTTCTTACTGGAAAATACAACCAAAAATTACTACCGCAAAATGCTCGTTTTGCAAAGTATATCAACTCCAAAGACCCACGCGTTCAAGCACAAGCAAAAAAATTTGTCAATGAAAAAACACTCGCAGCAACTACAAAATATTTACAGATAGCAAAAGATACGGGGACGAACCTCATCACGATAGCCACTGCTTGGAGTATGCACTTTGATTTTATAGCTTCAACTATTATTGGCGCAACTACGCAAGCGCAACTTGATGATACACTTGCCGCACTTGATTTTAAACTAAACGACACTCTTTTCAAAGAGATAGAAAAAGTGCAACAAGATATTTTATATCCAATGGGTTAAATCCTGTCATAGCCTGATTTTCCAGTTTTCAAGTACAAACAAATCAGGCGTGGCACTTACTTTACTAAAACCCTTACATGTAAGATACACAAGCCTTCCTTGCGAGAGGCATACCACAAATCGCTCTTCAAAAACTGCATAGTTTTTTGCTCCAAGATAACTAAATAATGCTTCAAAGCTCTCTGGTGTTTCATAAGCTTCTTGTGTGATATTTGCGGCTATTGTATCTTTAAGCACTTCTAAAAAACTTTCATTTTCTTTAAGCCATGAAGGAATTGACCAGCTTTGTTCACCATACATGTAAGATGCAAATAGTTCAGAATTTTTTAGTATGACTCGCTTCATCCACAAATCTCCTTTTCATTTTAGCAAGGCTTTGCCTGTTGGCAAGAATCAAACCTCATTTTTATTTTCTCGTATCAACTTGTCAATACGAGGGTTCACCTATCTTGTATCCAAGCATATAAAGCGTTCAAATTCATAGGTTTTGCAAACAGATATCCTTGCGCTTCTTCGCAATGATTGAGGCGTAAATAATCAGCCTGCTCTTGGGTTTCTATACCCTCTGCTAGCGTAATCATCCGCATATTGTCACTTAGATTGATTATCGAATTGGCGATTGAACACGCATCCTCTTCAAATGGAAGATCCTGCACAAATGAGATGTCAATCTTCAGCTTATCGACAGGCAATTTACGCAAATACGAAAGTGAAGAGTAGCCCGTACCAAAATCATCAATCGCTATATGAATGCCCATCGCTTTTATCTCTCCTAGCAACTTTATCCATCGTTGCGGGTCATACATAATCACAGATTCTGTGATCTCTATCTCAAGATTGTGCGGCTGTATGCCTGTTAGTTCGATAGTTTCACAAAGTTTTTTGAAAAAATCACTATGTTCTATTTGTATACCTGAGACATTGACACACATTTTTCCATCAAAACCAAATTCTTTTTTGAGTTTTACCATATCTTTGCAAGCTTGTTCAAGCACAAGCGCACCCACTGGAATAATCATCTTTGAATCTTCAAAAAAAGAGCTTTAGTTTAGCTCTTCTTGTTAGGCAAAACCTCTGCTAAAATCTTATTCACACCATTTCTTTTATCATTTATGCGCTCTAACTGAATCACTCCGCCATTTGTAGGGCAATCCATATCATCAAAGAGCTTTTCTACTGCACATTCCATAATCTCTTGAGTAATATCTTTCTCACAACGAAAAAGCCCTCATCATAAGCTTGTAGAGAGATGATGCCTGTCTCGTGGTTATAGACTATTTTGAGTTCTGAGGGTTCTTTATCTGAGTTCATAAATTCTCACTCCAAGGAAGCTCCATATATGACCACTGTTTATACACTTTAGCTTCAGGATTTTCACAAAACTTACCGTGCGACCATCGTATTTCTATTTTTAATGGAATTTCAAACTGCTTATTTGTGATTTTATCTTTAAACAAAAAATGTAATATAACTTCTGGTTGACCTGCATTTTTTGGACTTGCAACAATATCTAAAAAAGAATATTTTTTTATCCAATTTGTACTGTCTTCTAGCTGACTTGCGAATGGTTTATTTTTTTCAGTTCCAGCAATAATATATTTAATTCCATTTATAAAAAAGAGTTTAGAATGTCTAAGAGTTGTAAATAGATAAAAAGACTAAAAGAGCTTTATTATGGGCTTAGAGTAAGTTTTAGTGGACATTTTAAAACATTAGACTTTTTTAGACTTTTTAAACGCCATAAACATATTTGCAGGCTCTATAACTTTTTCTAGCAGATTTGCGTTTCTCTTCACTTTTTTTCCTGTAAAATCTTGAGAGCTTCACCCGAGAGTTACCACAATCAAGATTTAAAAATATTTCGAGACAAGCCCAAGATACCGTATCCCTATAGTTCCACTTCACCCTTACAAGTCTTGAGGCTTTTATAGTCACGACCGCCCACATTGTTGTTCGAATTGCCACGGACATTGTTCAAATTGCGAGCACGAGAACCCGAAGCGGAAACATTGTTCCAATTCCCAAACACAATAGGGGACACACACATATCAATACGATACCTTATATAACTACCATCTGTTTTCAGATTTTATTTTTTTGATCCATCCACCGATGAGCCGCCCAATCTCATCGCTCAAAAAGCTAAGATTTGCATATCTTTTTTCAGCAATCGCCAAAGGATTATCCCCATCTGTCTTACCATCTTTAAAAGAAAAATACCCTAGATGATATGCCAATAACAACTTTGCTTTAAGTCTCTCATGTGTGATATCTAGCTCACTTAGAGTTGTTTTTTTATGATACTTTTTTTGCCCCTCTACCATAAGGTCAAACACTCTATACATATCATCCCGTATACTTTGGCAGAGCGCATATTTTTCACTTTTTGGAAAGTGATTGAGATAGAGATTTGTTTGTTTTGCTAAGGTTATAAACTTCCTTACAAAAAGCGTACTTACATCATCCATCTAAATTCTCCAAAAAAAATTTCAAGTGCAGGGTTATCACCCTGCACGACGAGGAACCAAGTAGGCACGACCGCCCACAACGGTGTTCGAACTGCCACGGACAGCGTTCAAAGAGCGAGCACGAGAACCCGAAGCGGAAACATGGACCCAATACCCAAACACAATAGGGGACATTTCATTTCTCTGATATCGCCAAAATCCATCATTGCCATATCTAGAAGCTCCTGCCGTACTCACGGCGGTGTCATCCTTTGGCAGACCTAGCGAGTCTATCTTGTAAGCATTTGTAGCTCTATCAGTGCTTCCATTGTAAAACTGATTTGTCCCGTTACCGAAAAGAACAGTAGTATTATTTAGCGTAAGAGGTATGCTAACCACATCATAGAGTGTCGTGTCATAGGCGTTTGCGCTAGTAAGCGTTGCTATATCAACCTCTTCTTTGAGCACCATATGCACCCCATTTATATCGGTGATATACCCACTTGCCACTTCCCACATCAAACCGTTGACATCTGCTATGCCGCTTTTTTGACCACAATGAGTAATCTTAGCAAACACACTATCACTCACACCACCGCTAAGACCACAGGTGGCATACCCGCTTGCCGTGTAGACTACACTGCTATCATTTGCATCTCTAAGTGCGTTGTTGTTGCACCCTTTTGGTGCGTATGGAGCCGTGAAAGCCCATGCACACGCTGCAAAGTTATTGTTCCTATAGCACGCTTGATAGTGAGCATCGCCTAAGTCTGTTAGCATCGTTGCCAAAAAGATAGACATCTCTACAAACTCATCCCCTCTACTTTTAACAGCGGCATACATCCCATCATATCTATTGAGTGGTGCTTGTCCATTAGCCGTACACTGCGAGATAGGGTTATGATCTACATGCGTTGAAGCAGGGTCAAGGTTTCTTTTGCTCACAAACACATTTCCCTCGAGTCCGCCTTTATACTTGTCCACAAACACGCCCGCAACTTCAAAGCCGTTGTTTACAAAAACTCTAGGAAGCTTGTAATCGCTTGCAAGCGTAGCACTCACATCTATTCTCTGCCCATAGTATGGAGCGTTTATATCATACGAGTATTTTACATAGTGTTTCGGTACCCACACCATCACACTACCGCTAAGCGCATGCATATAGTTCCCGTATGTGTCACTCAGTGGATTGTTATAGTCCCCTATCCCTATCATCCCATACTCACTAGCGATAGCATCAGGTGCTACCCCTTTACCAAAACCGAAACTCCCAGCTACGCCGATGCTATTTACGATTGGCGTGATGATAGTTTGCAAGTGATTGACCACTTCGATTTTTTTGTTTTCTATAGTCGTTATTGCGCTATTTTTGCTTGATTCTATCTGCGTAAATCCCCCGTCAAATCTCTGTAAAAGCCCAGTTTGCTGTGTAAGCAACTCTCCTAGTTTTATGTTCAAACTCGCATCAATTGTTCCCATTTTTACATCTCCTCTTCTATTGTTTTAAACTCTTTAAGTGTTACTGCCTCATTGATTCTCATCTCAAAAGCGCTACAGATATCTCTGTGGTTGTTGATATATGCCCACATCTCATCTTTATCAACCTGCGTGTAGCCTTGCAAGTTGTTGATGTTGTTTTGTTTGTAGAGTGGATAAAGACCCTCTATATCTTTGTTTGTTTTGGTTCTTATGAAGTTTAAAAGTTTATCTTTCATAAACACCATTTGAACGCTGGTTAAAAACTCCCCACCCTCGCACTCTACGGCTCTGTTTTCATTGGCTTCTAGCCATGTTGCTATCTTCTCATCGGTTGCGGTGACCAAAAAGCCATCACTCCCATCCTCTAGTGTGTGAATATCACACTCCTCTTCATCTAGATTATAAAGTGAAACAGACTCACTACTTTTAAAAAATCTCATTCTTTTTTTTCCTTTTTTCTAATTTTCAAACTCTACAGTAGTAGTAAAACCACCGCCATCAAACCTATGAGAAACTCGCATAATCCCATAGATACCATCATCATACGAACCACTTACATGTAAGGTTCCTCCAGCAAACATAACACGCCCCATCATCTCTAAAGAACCCGTTATAGTGCCTTTGTTTGCCCGTTCAAGCCTTGCTTTTGCTTTAAGCAGCGCTTCGTTTTCATCTTTGAAGCTTCCTTGTATCTCTAAAGTTGGATTTTCATCACCATAGCTTACCTCCTTATCGGTGTTGGATTTTGTGTCTCGCCAAGTAGCTTTCACACTGCCGTACTTCGTTTTGTTAGAGTGGGTGATATCAAGAGATATACAATCATCATAATCCACGCCATAGCTTAGTTTTTCTTGCTTTTTGGCGCCAAAAAAGAGCGTATTGTTTTTGATAGAAAAGATTTGATTTACATCTTTTGCAAGCCTCATCAAAAAAGCCAAATCGCTCTCATCGTGCTGTGCAAAATAGCTAAAATCCGCATCAAAATCACACAGCACATCCAAAGAGTGTTCTCGTGCTATCTGCTCACACAGCGCTTTATAGCTCATATCTTTGAAGTCTCTTGTTTTTTTTCTCTTTAGCTCCCCACCAAAATCAACCGCCGTAGCTTTGATGCTCAAAACCTCTCTATTTTTTCTACTTGTTGTTTGCACTTTGTAGGTTCCTAAAAACTCTAAGCCACTCTCTTCATACCCAAGCCAAAGTTTCAGCTCATCGCCATAGAGTGGTCGTGTATAGGCTCCTGCTACTTTGAGGGTGACTTCATCGCTTAACACTCCCTCTTCATCGCTTACCTCAAGGCTTATCATGTTTTTTTGCAAAACATCGGTAACATCGCTACTATTTACCTCTACTCTAAATATAGGCGTCAGCTCCATAAAGCTTTGGTCTCCTCTTTTGGTTTGGTTTCAAATATAGGAAGATAGACTATATCCCCGCTATTTAAAGTGTCTTTGCCCAGTAAGTGCTGGTTTGCTTCAAGCACCGCAAAAAAATTGTCCAGACTCTCATACGCCCTAAACACTACCGCATCGATTCTATCGCCATCATGTGCCATATAACTATTCATAATAAACCTCTATGCTAAGTTTTAACTCCTGTTTAAGCGGGCTTCCATTTGCATCAAAATAGCTCTTAACTATCTCACACTCGCTCACCAATACTCTATGCCCAACCCCATCGCCAAACACCATCCAAAGAGGCTTTTTGGCTTTGATTTTTGCTTCAAAATATTTTAGATAGTCCCTTTTTTTATTATAATAAACCACTTCAAGAGTAAAGCTCTCATCGTATAGCCCTATGGCTTGATGGTGTACGCTTTTACCTAGTCTGGCATTTTTCGCAAAGGGGAGTGAGAGTTTTTTAGCGATACTCTCACTCTCTTTTATATCAAAGTAAAAATCATCAATCATACATATCATGCAACATCTCCCAGTGTTCTGTTTTTCTCATTTGCTCGTATCTCTTTGAGTGCTATCTCTACTGCTTTTTGGATATCTATCTTCATAGCTTGTATCTCCTCTTTCGAAGTTACTTTTGGGTTATTGATATTGACAACTACACTTAATGTTGAATCTTTAGTCTTTGATTTTGAAGTATTTTCAAACTTTGGAGTCACAACCGCTTGATTTACCTTTGGCGTTACAACCGCAGGAGTTGCCATCGCAAGTGTTCCTGCCGTTGCTATAGCAACCGTGCTATTTTTTAATACCGTTGCAACTTTGGAGGGTTTTTTCTCCTCCTTTTTTTTCTCTTTATCATCCCCGCCAAATCCAAAAAAACCACCGATGGATTTAGATATAGAGCTTATCTTTTCTATCCCGCTACTTACAAAACTAAATTTTGCCCCAACCCAATCAAAAAACGATCCCCAAGCCTCTTTTATAGGATCCCAAAATGTATACAACAACAATCCCGCACCAACAACGGCACCTACGACCAAGCCTATGGGGTTTGCTAAGATTGCAGTATTTAGAAGCAAAGCCCCAACTCTTGCAACTAAAAAAGCATTTTTGAGAGCCAAAAATCCAGTGACTGCATACCCTGCTACAAACCCAACGCCACTTATAGCGATACTTGTAAGTGCTAATCCCGCAGCAAGCCCAAGAACTACTTTGATGCCATCTCCTAAAACAGGGATATTGATAAGCGAAGCAAAGCCACTACTTACGGTTCGTATCACACTTACTACGCCATTGAGGGCAGGAAGCAAAACCGAGCCAAAATTGATAGCGATTTCACTTACGCCATTGCCTAATAGTTTCAGATTGTTAGCGGTTGTTGCACTTCTTGCTTCAAACTCTCTTTGCATTGAGTTTTGATATTTTGTGGCATCGCTTGTGAGGCTAAGAGCTTTTTCATAGTTTTCAAGCCCACCCACAAGTAATGCTATATCGTCGCTATATTCAGCCCCAAACAAATCAGACAATACGCCCATTTGTTCAGTTTTGTCCACCTTGCTTAGAGTTTGCAAGAAGTTATTTAATGCCCCTTGAGCATCTTCATCTACTGCTTTTTTCAGCTCTGTGGCATCAAGCCCAATGCCTTGAAGAGCATCTTGAAATTTGGCTCCTTGTTTGTCTGCTGTTTTTAGTTTGAGTAAAAGTGCATTGATGGATGTTGCCGCAACTTCTGGTGGTTTGCCCAGCGCTATAAAAGCACTGCTTAATGCTCCAGCTTCAATGGATGTTAGCCCAAAAACTTTCGCCACACCGCCAATGCGACCAAGAGTGCTTACAACATCGGCAGCCTTTGCCGCACTGTTATCGCTTAGGTGGTTGATACTATCGCCTAGATTTTTAACCTCGCTCATCGATAAACCATACACATTCATGAGCTTTGCTATACTATCTCCAGCATCTCCTGCGCTCATGTCAAACGCCGTACTCATCTTAGCGACGGTTGTTGTAAATTCCATTAGGTTATCTTTGGCAATTCCTAGTTGCCCACCACTTGCCGTAATCTGCGCCAACTCATTTGCACTTAAAGGAATTGTTTTAGAGAGCGATAAAAGAGAAGATTCAAACCCCTTAAACTCTACATCATTAGCAAAATCCACTACTTTTTTGACATCTGCCATCGAGCTTTCAAAATCTATAGCTACTTTTATAGGAGCCGCTATAGTCGCCCCAATAGCGAACTTTTCCATGATAGAGCTTTTAAATTTTTCTCTCCCCTCTATAACCGTATCTATTTTGATTTTGTTTTTATTGATTTTAGATATGGCACTGCTAAGGCTTGCTATCTGTTTTTCAGCCCTTTTGTACTCTTTAGTGTCTGCTTTGAGGTTTGCTTTTTTTGTGTTGAGTGCAGAGATAGAGAGGTTAAGTTTATTGAGGGCATAGTTGCTATTAGCCAATGCTTTAGCACCGCTAAAAACACTCCCTATGACGATACTAACTCCCATGGTTTTTAAACTCATATCCTAAGCTCCTTTTTCTTTTGCTATAATTCAAGTATGAAAAATGAAATCATCATACTTGTACTTTTTTTTAATGCTACGCTTATCTTTTTTTCCGTACCAAATGACGGGTTTGGATATGCACTTATAGCTTCGTTTTGTATCTCTTTTATTCTCTTTCCCATCACTGCGCTAGAGTATCTACTCTTTGAGGTATTCATTGGCTTTTTTGACAAAAAAAACAAAATCACTCACTCTTAAACGCAAGCAATCATGCAAACCAAAATGTAACACATATCCCAAATGAGCGATACCATCTCGGGCATCGCTCCAGCTTATGACAAAAAAGTCTGTAGTTTCTCTTGTACTTTTTTGTACTCTTTAAATGGAAGAGTTTTTATCTCTTCAACCGTGTAGCCTGTGAGATTGCTCACAAGCGTTACTTCTTTTAGCGTGTCACCTGTTACGCTATCCACCGCCATGATATCGCCCAAAGAGGGTTCTCTCATTTTTTCTATAAGTTCATTTGCTTTCATTTTTTATCCTACTAAAAAGTCTCTCTGGGCTGCCCAGATATCGTTACCGTTAATCTCACAAATCATATTTTCAACATCTATGAGATTTTCCACATAGCCATCAGTCTCTTTTTTGAAAAAGTCAACTGTTAGTTCAATGGTTTTCATGTTTTCTTTGCCAACCTCGATATCGCCGTGCGTCATCTTGACGATGCTTCCTTTGAGGGTTACGGTTACTTGCTTGTTATTGGCTGTATATTTCACATCAAAAGAGGCTCTCTCGAGCGTTCTTTTTGCCAGTGCTTCATAGTAAACCTTGTTTTCTTCTATAAGCTCTAGCGTCGCTTTCATCTGTTTTAAGATGGTAGAGTATGAGGTGTTTTCAGCCACCCCGGACATATGCGTAAACTCCGCAAACTCAATTTCAGGCAACTTTGCTTTAGCACTATGTGCGATAAACCCAAGCCCCTGTACATACACGCTAGCACTGTTGATTATTTCTGCTTTTTTATTCATCTTTTTCCCTTTTTACTATGAAATCATTTTGATAAGAACATCGCCATATCTATCCACATACGAAAAGTTCACCTCAAGTCGTTTAACGATCGGCATATTTTGCATCTCTGCTACAAGATAGAATTTTCCAGCCGTGATATTTGCTTTAGTGTTTTTTTCAGGATCCCAATACACATTAAAACCAAGTAACACCCTAGAGCCTTTGAGAGCTAAAAGCATCTGTTCTACACTATCTTTGACCGATTTTAAGATATCCGCTCTTCTATCAATCGCCCAAAACAGTCCATCAAGTGCCGCTTCGCTGATTCTATCAAACACTCTTACCCTAGTGTGGTCTTGCCAGATAGGGTCTATATCCGTAGTCTCTCCACCCCACATTCTAAAACCGTTGTATCTGATAACAGTACCAATCCCAGCGGTTCTAAGTCTATCCGCCTCACAATCTTGTCCTGCGTTAAACTCAACCGTTCTGCTTGTCCCACTGATACCGTTGATAACTCTGTTTGAGTGAGAATCTGCAAAACCATACTCCCACTGCCCATCAGTCCAAGCGATGAGTCCTGCTCTTCTTGCGCTCACAGGTTGCATCACTTCCTTATCTTGTAGCGTATCCCACACTTTTACATACGGGTCACAAAGAAGCACTCTGGAAGTTCCAAAAGATGAAACCATCAAAGCGGCCGCACTCTCATCTGCTGCATTCATATCTACTATAGCCATTGCTAAGAGTCTTTGTGCCACGCTTGTCATCTCAGTGCTTACATCCAAATCATGAGAAAATCTAGGCGCCACTATGAGGTTTGGTTTGTACCCGACTAATCCCGCTACACCTTTTAAACTGTTGATAGCCGCAATGATTTTTGATTTGAGTGTCAAATCATCATAAAAATTCTCTGCTACTTTACCGCTATGGATAGATTCTAACTCCACGCATACCAAGATAAGCGGGCTGTTTACATTTTGATCGGCGATACCATCTACCGCCTCTCTCATCGTCCCCTCAAAATCTGCAAAAAACTCATTTGCCGTGTCGGCACTTCCAAAAAACAGAGGCTCATTTGCTTTGATTTTGTTGAAAATTGCCACATGCTCTTCACTCATCCCTGTAGTATCGGCTGGAAGCAGCACCGTGCCCACACACCCGATAGGTGTAGAGCTGTTGATTCGTATCGGTCGTGCAGCGTTTACGCTTGTAACCGTATTTACTCCGTATTGACTAGCCATTTGTTATTACTCCTCTTTCTATAAGTATATTTGTAAGTTCTGTAATCGCCTGTGCATTTGCCATGATGCTAAGATTTTGAAAATCTATAGCATATTCAAGCTCACTGGTCGTTACATAATCATGGATCTTAAAGACCACCTCTCCAGCCTCTCCAAGTACTGCTACTTTGAAACTGAAACTTCCTCCAACCCCTGCAACTTTTGCTACCTTAGGCGTTTTTGCAACACTCACTACCTTTTTGGTGTCTCCATCGAGATAAATTAGTGCGATGCCGTAGATATACTTGCCGTAATCCGTATCGTAAGGGAGTGCCAAGTGAAATGTTAAAACTCCATTTTCATCATACACCGCACTTTCGATATCAAGTTCCGCAAATATATAAGGCGTAAGCTGTGCGTACGAAGCATTAGTATCTGCTACAAGTGCGTCGATGGTGCTGTTTGTGAATGTGCTTGCGCCTATAAGAGCAAACCGACTCACGCCGTTTTTTAAATCCGTATTGAGGATATTGATGCCCTCAACCGTTGGCTGTGCTGTTATAGCCGCCATGTTAAACCTCCTTTTTGGTCTATCGTTGTTGCTATGAGTTCATCGAGTTAACTTTTGGTGTCAAAACAGACTCTATAATTCAACCCATAATTCAAGTGTGTTTCATCTCTCATATCATGCTCTATCATCGTATCTGCATATACATCTAGCCCAAATACGCTAGCGCTGTGAATTTTAAAAACCGTCTCTTGATTTGCAAAGTTCAAGATGATGTTTTGTAAGTGGCTTCTTACATTTTTGTATCTGTTTACCAGTGATTTAATCTTCTCAATCTTGTCAAAACTCACATCGTTTTGAAGTTGCATACTCAAATCAAACTCAAAGTTGCCCACTCTATCATCTACAGTCACATCGCTAAAAAAGATACTTAGCACTTTTTTGAGAACGAACACGGTTCCTGCATACTTTCTTAGCTCATAAAAAAGATTGAGTATCTCTCTAGCTTCACTCTCACTTAATCCCACGATGTCAATATCATAGACTTTAGACAACACACTCAAGTACTTAGTATCAGTACTTAGTGGATGGGCAGTGAGATTTAAAGCGAAAAACTCTTCAAACCGTGAAGAGACTATCTCATCAAGTTTGTGCAGCTCTACTGATTCGTTTTGTGGTAATATAGAACTCATGCTAACACCTCATAAGAAAATGATAGATTCAAATCTAACACTTGCGACGGCTCTATCTCTGTAGTGATAAAATCAGTTTGCACTCTATACACTCCCTCTTTAAAAGCGGTCGCTATTACTCTTGATGTAGTTAAGTTTTCCCCTATCTTAAAGACAATACTATCAAATGAAGCTCTTATTTTTTGCTCTAGTATAGAAGTATCAACCCCTTGTAAGACAGTTACATGTAGAGCTATATCTACAGTTATTACGCTAGCTTTTTGCACCGTGACTATGTCGCTAAGCGGACGCACTTCATCGAGGTCAAGATGGTTTTGAATCAATGCGGTTATATCGTTTGCGTGATGGTAGATAACTAGCACTTGCCCAGGTATAGGCGAGGTGATTTTTATATCCAAAATTCCCTCATCTACACTGTTTATAGCTCTTCTATAAGCCATCTCACTTCCTGCGGTGTTGTCGGTGTCGTCTGTGTTTATCATAGCAAAGGCATCACGAAGCGTTTGGTTGAGTTTAGAGCGTAATTGTAACTCTCTAAATATCCACGCCTCAACTATCAACGAGAAACTATCACTTTCAATAAATGTTAAATCCTCGTTGAACTGCTCTTTAACATGCGTTACAATCTCATTTTTTAAAGTTTGATAGTCAAGCTCTTCTATTAGATTTTCTACTTCCACAATATCTCCAATTTCACTATCTCATTTTCATCAACTACTAGATACTCTAGCTCAATGCTTACCACTTCGCCCATCTGCTTTGCTTGTACTTTTTGCAGCCTAACTCGTCTCTCCCACATCTCTACAGCTTCATACACATAGCGGGTAAAGAGCATTTGCCACTTTTTATCGGGCCGCTTATCTACAAGCTCATACAATCGGCTGCCAAACGTAGGCTCCAATACCCTTGAACCTAAAGGGGTTGTAAGTATTCGCTTGATGGATGTTTCAATATCGCATACATACATTATCTAGCACTCGCATCAGGGTGTGAGTGGCTTGTGAGGTCGCCTTTAGCGTCGCTGATAGTACCGCTCACGATAAGATTCCCATTGATTGACACATCGCCGTTGTGATTGGTGTTTGCCGTGATAGATAGGTTGTCGCTTAAGATTGTTGCACTTTTACAGATTATGGTTATCTTGTCGCTCGCTTCAATCTTAAACTCTTTTGCTGCGCTATCATACGAGAAACGAGTACCGTCTTCATACTCAGTCACTTCACATGTAGCACTTGCACCTGTAGGCTCTTTGCAACTTGTGTTAAAAACTCCACGGATGATAAAACCGCCGTTCGCTTCTCCATGTGGGCATATAACCATCACTTGCTCATCTACTCTAAGCGGGTTGATGCTTCTTTTAAAACTGTTTGCAAAATGTAACACGGGGAGCATATCGCTAGTGCGGCCCATAATATTGACCTTTGCCAAAGCTCTTGCTGATGCATCAACCTCTACTATAGTCCCTATTTTTGCGATATTTTCCCATGCTTGCATTATTTTGCCTTAGTTGGTTTAGTTGTTTTCGTTTCAGTCTCAGGCTCTTGAACAGGCTCAACAAAACCTGCATCAATATACTTCTTTGCCACCTTGTCTGCTAACTCAATCTCTTGACCCATCTTTACAAATTTGCCTTCAATCGTTGCTATTTTTAAACTTTTTACTTTCATGATTTTTTAATCCTTTATATTTATTTGTATAGTTAGCTCACACGCTACTAAGTACAGCGAACTATTTTCAAAGTTCACGCCACGACATCTTTTAAACTCTATGTCAAACGGACAATTTAAAGCTGTGAGTCTTATCTCATCCACCTTTGCCATCGCTCCGTTTTCGCCTATGTAGCTATTGGCTGCGACCACTACTGTGAAGCTTAGGGTATCTTGCACCGCATTGTTTGCTACAGACCCTTCAAAAAAAAGATAGACCCCGCTTTGGTTGATATCTTTACCATGAGCTAAAACGATAGCTTCTGTGTAAGTGCTCTCAACCGCACGAAATGCGTCTACATATCCCATTGTGATTCTCTTTTTCCATACTCCACCGCATAATCAACACTCCCATCTACTTCATTTACAGATGGGGTGTTTTGCGCGGTTTTGATGATGTTTAAAAAACACTTTTGCTCATACTCGCTTAGCTCTATTTTGAGATTTTCTTTGAGCCGTAGCAGTGCTAGATCTAAAAGCAAAGTCTCTTTGATAGGCTTTGAGTCTGTAAGCTCCACCGCTTCGGCTAAAGAGAGTATCACTACATCCTCATCTATCTCTAGCGGATTGAGTAGGACTCTTTGTGCTTTTGCCTCTAGCTTAAGCTCCAACGGTGTCATCTCTAAAGAGCCGTTCCGCTAAATCTATACGCTAGTTGCCATAGTCCATACCCAGCGTTCATAAATGACTTCACACCAAAAAGAGCATGATCTTTCATAAACTTATCATCATTGGAAGCTTCAAAGATTCCATCTTTTGCCACTTGCGCGATGAAAGGCTTCAAAGGTTTTGAGATGTCTAACAAAAACCACTCACTACCCGTAATCTCAGGCAGTACCATATACTCCACCATTTTATAAGTCTCATTTGACTCTCCACCTGCTTTGAACTCTTTTTCTAAAGTTTGGATTGCAGCTGATCTATTTGTAGGGCCGCACACGAGCATAGTCGGTTTTATTCTAAGAGTTTTTCCGTTTGCATTTTTGATGGACTCCATAAAATTCATCCCCGCCAATACATTTGCAGTATTAAGCTCCCCCGCACCCATGTTTGCATAAGTGTCAGTTCCTGTGATATGATCGGCAGCAAAAAACGCTTTACCGTCATAACATAGATTTGTATGCCCATTGATAAGAACATCTGCTACAAGTTCACTAGGAAATAGTTTCGCATTGAGTGCCATCTGCTCTATCGCAGGTTTATATAGTCCCACTTTGTCATACTCGATGTGAATGTTTGGAACAGTCACAGAAGCCTCGTAGAGTTTGTTCTCCAGCGTATATCCAAAGTCACTAAGTACTTTTACATCTCTGTCCCCTATCCACTCTTTCATGTTTGGGAAGTTTCCTAACCATGTGTACTTTTCACTCAAATCATTTGACTTGATTTCTGTGGCAAGGCGTTTGGCTTCGCTTGTCGTATCGTTGTATGTTTTTTGAAAGATGGATTTAAACCCGATGCTTGTCTCTTCAAAATGTGCCATGATTACGCCTCCTTACTTGCTAAGTACTCTTCAGGTGTAATCCCTAAAAGGTCAGCTACTTTTTTATCGTTTGCGCTAAGAATTTTTGTTTGGTTGTTTTGCTCTAAGTCTGTTTTACCACCGAGTAATCCAATCTTTTTGTTCATCTCTTTGATAGCAGCTCCAAGCACACTCAACTCATTCATGATAGCTTTTGAGTTCTCCTCTTTATCCTCAGGCTCTTTAGCCTCAGGCTCTTTTTTTAAACTCTCCACTTCTGTTTTTAGAGATGCAATCTCATTTTTTAATGCTTCTAACTCTTGCAATTTTTTTTCCTTTTTTGTTTTTTCTTTTTCGTTTAGCTCACGGTTGAGCAAATTGGGTCTATTTACAAGACCAACACTATCAAGACCTACCACACGAGAGTTTTCACCCATAGAGTACACAGGAGATAGATACCTGTAGGACTTAGCTTCAAGAAGCTCTTTGCCTTTTTGGTTAAGTTCAAGAGAGCCATACATCCCATCTTCTCTTACCTCGAACGAGGATTTGTCAAACCATCCCACCGCTTCTGCGAAAGAGTGGTTGATATCCAGAGGGATATGTATATCGTTTGTTGCGATATCTCTTAAGAGTTGCTCCCCGTCTATCACAAATCCACGACCGTCATACCCTATCACATTGCCTATAGGACTTACTTTGACCTTCTCCCCTTCCTTAAAGTTGAGTTCTATTTTTTTTTGCAGTTTTAAACCATCCAACTATTACCTCCAATATCAAGATGTGCCATTATGACACCGCTAATTGCTCGAAATATCTATATGTCCGTATATGGACGCTAAAGCAAAAAAACAGTGTTAAAGTGCGGCATTATTAAATTTTAAGGGAAGTTTTATGGCACGAGAAAAAAATGCACAGATAAAAAAACTATACATTAACGGTAAAACTATCAATGAGATATGCACCACTACAGGTGTGAGCCGTGCTACTATTTACAACCATAAAAAAAGAGATTTAGAAAATGGGATTGATTGGGATGATTTGGCATTCTCTAAAGCTATAGACCCAAGCGGGGTGCGACTCAATGAAAAAGAGTTTTTAACGACCCTTATAAAGTCGTTTGAAGAGGCTTTAAAAAAGCTTGATGATATAGATGACCCCGCTAAAAGATTGTCACTACTAAAAGAGTATGCAAGTAGCTACTACAAACTCAAAGCACCGCTCAAAAACGACTGTAAACAAGCCGTCCTAGAAACAGCCTCTAAAACAGTCTATGAGTTAAGCCAAATGGCACTAGAGCAGGAAAATCAACATATAGTAGAGTTTTTAAGCAGTAACGCCCAAATGATTATAGAGCGGGTAGTAAAAAGATGAACCCGAACGAACTAAGCTCTTATCTCAAATCACTCCCACATCTAGCGGACAAAGGTAAGAGTGCAAGAGTACAAAGAGCAAGGAGTGATTTTGCTTTTGCGGTTACTACCTACTTTAGCCACCACATCACGAAAGAGGAGACGAGCGAGTTTAGGAAGTACGCCTATAGCCATATAGATGAGATTTTAGCTTGTAAAAAAAACACAGTAGAAGCTTATAGGGGTGCTGCTAAAACTACTGTATTTGGAAGATTGCTTTACCTTTGGCTCAGTGCCGTAAAAGGGGAGAAGAGAAACACGGTAACTATAGGAGCTACTCTTCCACTAGCTAAAAAAACACTAGAGTTTATCAAAGATGAGTTAGAAGATAACGACCTGCTCATAGCAGACTTTGAGATAAAAAAAAGTGAGAAGTGGACTGAAGATGAGATAGTCTTTTTTGTAGGGGCAAATAAGTTTAGACTCAAAGCATACGGAGCTGGTACAAAGATAAGGGGTGAGAACTGGATAGGGTTTAGACCTGACCTTATCGTGTGCGATGACATAGAAAATGATGAAAATGTCATAAGCAAAGCCCAAAGGGACAAGTTAGAGAGTTGGTTTAAAAAAGCGATTCTCAAACTGCCGCAAAGGGGCGGGGCGTATAACATCATCTTTATAGGGACAAAAATCCATCATGATAGTCTGCTTTCAAGGTTGCAGCAAAGTGATGATTTTAACTCTTTGCGATTTCCCCTGGTGTTACAGTTCCCGAGCAATCTTGATGAACTGAACCCAAAAACAGTGAGTTATGAAGAGTTAGAGGATTTTGTCCTTGATGATAGCTCTTTAGATAAAGCAGAGATTATAAGAGAGTATTTTGATGACAAAGATTCTTTTATGAGTGAGTACCAAAATGAGCCGCTCTCTAAAGATGGAACGACCTTTGGGGATTATGAAACTTACGAGATAGAGCCGCAAGTTCAGAGTATCACTATCGGGGTAGATCCTGCTTTAGGCAAGGCTAAAGGGGATTATTTTGCGATAACTATTTTGAAGTATGACGGTAAAAGATTTTATGCCACAGTCAAGATGTACAAGATAAAAGCTACTTTGATGATAGATAAGATTATGCAACTCTATCTAACACTTATGAAGCATGGCGTGCCTATGAAGATAGCCATAGAAACCGTGCAGTTTCAAGAGTTTTTTAAAGATACTTTAGATGAGAAGTGTAAAGCTATAGGGCTTCATCTTCCTATAGTGCCACTCAAAAACACGGTAAACAAAGAACTGCGCATAGATAGCATAAGCCCACTGGTAAACAACCACACGATTTTGATTGATAAGAAAAGTTTGATTTTCATAGATGAGCTAGATACCTATCCAAAGTCCCCGCACGATGATGGGCTAGATAGTTTAGAGATGGCATATCGCATAGCTAAAAAGCCAGCATTTGACTATAAACAAGCGCTCAAACATCAAAATAGTGCAAATGTTAAAAATAAAGCCTTAGAGAGGCTTATGAGTGGTTAGGTGTATATTGGTATGAAAAAAAAGAGTTAAAAGGTTTTAAACGCAAATTGAAGCGATTTAAACGCATATATAGATTGTTCTCTAGCGAAGCTTGTAGCTTTAGTGTTGGTTCTTAAGATGGCTTTGCCGTCTGCTAAAGAACATAAATAATAAAAAGGATAAATGAAATGGATAAAAAAACAATACGATCTCTTTTGAGTCCAAAAGGGAGTTACAACTCAAACGATATGGAACATTACACTCAGCTCGGTGCCGGAAAGATTGCAGCAGCTTTGAAGACAAAAGACCCAGTGCATTATATGCCGCTGTTTTATCTTATAGAAGACAAAGACACCAGCGTGGGGAGTGAAGTAGAAAAAAGGGTAAGTAGTGTAGAAAATAAGTTCTACACCCACGCACTAGATAAAAAGTACAACGATTCCGTGGAAGAGATCATCAAAGCAGCCATTCAAGCAAAGATATACGGCGTGGCTATCGTGGAGCTGTATATCAATAGCGATGGGGATTTTGCTTATGCGCTAGTGCCAAAAGAGTATTACTACTTTGAGTTTAAAAAAATATTGCTTCAAAAAGGAAAGACAAAGTTTGAGCCAAAAGAGCCGAACTTTTTTATCATCAAATCTAAGCCCGTGTTGCTTAAAGTGTTATGGCTTGTCTATGCGAAACACTTTGTACTAAGCCACTATCTAAAGTTTGCAGAGTTTTTAGGAGTACCGCCGCTGATAGTCAATGCTCATAGCTCTGATAGCGATGTCATCGACGGCATCAGTGCGGCAGTCAAACAAATCAAGAGTGGTGACTTTGCAGTACTAGGAGCTGAAGATATCGTAAAAGTGCTAGAGGGTCGAGGAAATCAAAGTGACTTTATGGAATTTGTGCGATATGTGGACTCTGAGATAGCAAAAACACTCAACGGGGCAAGTTTGGGGAGTAACACTAGCACAACGGGTGGAAGCTACGCCCAAAGTAAATCCCACGAGGACAATAGAGCCGAGATAACCCGTAGTGATGTGCGGTTTGCAACTAAGATAGCAAACTTATTTTTCAAACATATTGGTATGAGGTTGGAGTTAAACATCCAAGTAGAAAAAGATGTGGATCTCAAAGCAAGGGCTGAAACCTTGCAGATACTCAAAGGGATGGGGTACGATATGACCCCTGAGCAAATAGCCTATGAGTTTGACTTGCCGGCTCCTTTTAAAAAAGAAGCAAACAAAAAAAGCCTTTCAACAAATAGTAAAGATTTGGCAGATGTGATTTTAGAGGATACGAGTTTCAATGATTCACTCCAAGAGGCGGAAGAGGAGATGTTTAAAACGATAGAGAAGCTATCTCGAGAAAGTGAGAGTTATGAAGAGCTGTATGAGAAACTCTCACTTCATTATAAAGATATGGAGTTCATAAAGCTTGATGAGCTGATGCTTCAAGCAATCACGGCAAACACCATCAAAGGGGCGCTAGATGAGTAGCAATTTCATAAAGGCGTTTGACAAGGTTATAGAGCTAGAGGGTGGATATACGCTCCATAAAAACCAAACCGAATCGGCGGTTACCTATGCAGGGATATACCGCAAAGCGCATCCAAAGTGGAGTGGATGGGAGTATGTTGACAAAGAGGAAACCCCGCCGACGCAACTAGTTAGAGAGTTTTACTATGAACGATACTATAAAGCATATGAAAATCTTGACCACAATATCGCCTATGTGATGTTTGAAAGCAGTGTCAATATGGGTGCAACGGCAGTGAAATTAGCTCAAAGAGTACTTAACATAGCCGATGATGGAGTAGCAGGCGCTAAAACGCTAACAGCACTCAAAGGGGCAACTCCAAGAGAGTTTTTATACTCTTTTACGATAGCAAAAATCGCATACTATAACCATCTAGCTTCAAAAGAGCAGTATAAACCATATCTGCGAGGCTGGATCAACAGAAGCCTAAAAAGTTTAGAGGGGATAGTATGATGGAAAACAGAGTCGTACGAATAGAAGTGAAGCTAGAGATCATGGAGCGGACGCTACAAAAAACAGTTAACATACTCGAGGAGTTGATAAAAAGTGAAGTGCAGCAAAAAGAATTAGAAAAAAGAATACAAAGTCTTGAGACAATCATCTCAAGGCTGAATTGGATGGTGGTTGCAGCAGTTGGCGGGGCTATACTGAACTTAGTTATAAAATAGGAGAGAGAAATGAATATATTAGGAATAGGAAGCATCATAGAGAGCGTGGGTAAGGTGGCTGACAATCTTTTTACCAGTGACAAAGAGAGGTTAGATGTAGAGATACAAAAAGAGAGTTTGAGACTTCAAGAGAAACAGATCGAAGCAGGAACGCTCAACCGTGTGCATGATACCAACATAGCAGAGGCACAACATAGAAGCGTGTTTGTCGCTGGTTGGCGTCCGTTCATAGGATGGGTCGGCGGTATGGCTTTAGTATACAGCTTCATCATCTACCCGCTTTTTTTATGGGGGAATGCTATCTGGTGGCAAGTAGCACCGCCTCCAAGTCTTGATAGTGACTTTTTATTTAACATCATCTTAGCGATGTTGGGAGTCGCAGGGATGAGAACATTTGAAAAAGCAAGGGGGCTTACAAAGTAATGTTTTCTATAGCCTATGACTTCACTGCTCCGCCACTAGAGCAGATAAAGTATCTTAAAGCCAAAAAGCCCCAACTCCACTTTGACTATGATGAGATGATGCATGAGGCACATCATAAGACATTTACCGTAGCAAAGGTAACTAAGTTAGATTTGCTAAGCGACATACAAGAGAGCCTCATCAAAGCCAAAGAGGAGGGAAAACCCTACAAGCAGTGGCAAAAGGAACTTAAACCGATACTGCAAGAAAAAGGGTGGTGGGGTGAAGTGGAAGCCATCAATCCCGCAACAGGTGAAGTGAAAAATATCTATGTGGGAAGTAGAAGACTCAAAAATATCTACGATACAAATATGAGAGTAGCCTATGCAAAAGGTCGCTATGAAAGCCAAATGCAAAGTGATGGTGAGTACTTCTATTATAGTGCCATACTTGATGGAGATACACGCCCAGCTCATAGCAAACTTCACGGCACAATCTTACTCAAAACAGACCCTTTTTGGGATACCAACTACCCGCCAAATGCATGGAGATGTAGATGTAAGGTAAGAGTCTATAGCAAAAAAGAGATTGAATCAAGAGGGATGAAACCAAACAAAGTCACTCCACCAAATATAGCCCATAAGGATTGGGCATATAACCCAGGGCGAAATGACAATCTTAAAAAAGTGTATGAGGATAAGCTTAAAAAGATAAACGCTAAATCTCCACTTGCAAAGGCTATGAAAGAGGAGTTTAAAGAGAGTTCAAATTATCTTAAACAAAACGATAAGCTCTACAAAGATATTCAAAAACTCTACACAACCAAAAAGCCAAAGACGGTAGAACTCTGTAAGAGTGATATTTTTGGGGATGAAAAAAGAGTGCTGCTAAGTAGTGATAGTGTACAAAGACATCTCGGGAGAGAAGAGATTACGGCATTTGATTATAGTCTTATACCAAATATCATAGATGGTAAAGCTTACAAACAAAAAGAAAACACTTTTGTGCTGCTCAAAAAATATGGAAGATACTATAGAGCAGCTCTTAAAGATATAAAAGATAAAGATGAAATATTTATAGTAAGTCTTATCGGTGCAAACAAAAAAGATGACTATGAAAGATGGATAAGAGAGCTTGACAAGTATGATGAAGTAAAAAAGTGACAAGAGGTAGAGCTCCCAAACATCTACACACGATCCACTTTTAAAAGTGTCCTACGGCAGGGAGATTCACCGTGTTTCTCTTGTCTTGAATAAATTATAACATAAAAGGATTGAAAAATGATAGAACTTTCATTTGTAGCTATTTTTTTGATAGCAATTTCGATAGTAACGATTGGTTATTTTGTTGGGTATTTTGTAGCTGATGCTTTAGAAGACATGGCTCATTAGTGTATGCACACATCATCCCATCGGCTCTAAAATGCCTGCACTCTACCCAGTATGGTTTTCCATCTTTAAGGGTAGCTTTGGCTTTTTTGAACCCTTGCAAAATAACAGGGTATCCGCTATATGTTTGTGACTCTACCCATTCATTGTGGACTATCTCACAGTCAAATTCTTTAATCTCTTGTATCGGCTCTTTTTGTTTTAGGCGGTATTTATACCCTATGGTAAAAGAAGCAGCGAACAAAGAAACCCCACCACTAATAAGCCACTCTATTGAAATATCCATAAAAAACCTTTTTTACAAAATTATACACAAAGTAGGAGAGATAAGTAAGTCTTTAGCAGATAAAATCAAAAAACATCTTAAAACAGATGTAGAAGATATGGGGATAATGCTAGAAAAAAACAGACTGCTACACTCACGACCACAAAGAAAAGAGAACTATAATCAAGCTCTTAGAGTAGAAGAGATGAAGCAAGTAGCACATGTACTAGATGAGGCAAAAGATGTTTATATTGACACAGAAAAAGAGAATATTATTTTTGCTTTTGAAGATATACAAGACAACACAAAGATAAATAAGATAGTAGTTGAGCCAAATTATAAAGTAAAGAAGTTTGGGATAACTAATGCGATACTTACTTTTTCAAAGGTTTTAAAAGAGGGATTTAGTAAAGAAAATTACAAAGAAGTGACAAGGTAGAGGCGGGAGTTGAACCCACAATACAGCATATAAACATGCTCCAGACTACCAATTGCTGCCATCAGCTACCTTGTCCAACAAAAAGTATTATAACACAAAAGGATTGAAAAATGATAGAACTCTCCGCTTTAGCTATTTTTTTGACCTCACTTTTTCTCTTACTATTTTCCTAGGTTACATCAACAAAGGAAAATCATTGTGCCGTTTTTTTATAGCTCTTGGCTCAATTCTTTCTCCTCTGTTTCCTATAATTTTTTTGTTATGATTCATATTGCTGGCTTTATGGAGTATTTTGTTTGGTTACGATACTTCCTTTAAAGCCAGTTTTATTCCACTTTTTTAGTGTACTTTTTGCTTAAGTAAGTGCCATTCGGGACAGGCTACTTTTTAATTTCATGAAAAGTAGCCTGTCCCCATTAATTCATATTTTTCAAGGTGAAGAGGCGAGGGATTAAATTCCCGCCCCATCTTTAAAAGTTCTTAATTGTCGAGGATTAATTCCTACTATATCACCAATATTCAAACTTTTTTGTTTAAATTCATGGTGAGAAAGTTCTACTAAAATAGTTTTACCGTTTTCTAAATCTTGCAAATCAATCTTTACTTGAGAACCAGCTAATTGAATATATTTGATTTGCGCTTTTGAAATAACATCACTACTGCTACTTAATACAATTTCAAGTTCATGCGGTCTTATGTGGTACTTTTGCTCACTATTTTCATCTCTTTCATGAAACAGATTTACATTTCCTAAAAAGTTTATTACAAACTCATTTTTAGGATTGTGAAATACCTCTTCAGGAGTTCCTATTTGTTCTATTTTTCCTTTAGAAATCACCACGATTCTATCTGCAACTTCTAAAGCTTCTTCTTGATCGTGAGTTACTAAAATTGTTGTTATTCCTATTTCACTTTGAAGCTCTTTTAGCCATTTTCTTAAATCAGCTCTAACTTTTGCATCCAATGCTCCAAAAGGCTCATCTAGCAATAATACTTTTGGTTCAACCGCTAAGGCCCTTGCAAGTGCTACTCTTTGTCGTTGTCCTCCTGAGAGTTGCCAAGGAAAACGATGTGCAAAACCATCAAGCTGTATGAGTTTTAAAAGTTTATTGACTTTTGTTTCTATTTCACTTTTTGAGGGGCGCTCTTTTTTAGGCTTTACGCTCAATCCAAAAGCAATATTTTCAAAAACAGTCATATGCTTAAACAACGCATAGTGCTGAAATACAAACCCTATATCTCTATCTCCGATTGGTTTATCGGCTATATTTTCATTATTGAAAAGTATCTCGCCAATATCATTATCATCTAAAACTTCAAGTCCTGCGATCATCCTTAAAAGGGTAGTTTTTCCACTCCCCGATGGCCCTAAAAGTGCCAATAGCTCCCCTGGAACTACATCAAGATTGATATTGTCTAAAGCAGTAAAGTTTCCAAAATATTTTGTTAAATTTTTTACTTTGATGTTCATTACTCTTCCTCTTTGAGTTTCTCTAATTGTTTTTTTGCTTTCCATTCTAAGCTGTATTTTAAAACCAATGTGAGCAGGGCTAATATAGCTAACAGTGTAGATACTGCAAATGCTGCCACGAAGTTATATTCGTTGTATAAAATCTCAACTTGCAGTGGCATAGTATTTGTAACTCCTTGAATATGTCCAGAAACCACTGAAACTGCACCAAACTCTCCCATAGCTCTGGCATTACATAAAATCACCCCATAAAGTAATCCCCATTTTATATTGGGTATCGTCACTTTCATAAATGTTTGAAAACCACTAGCCCCCAGTAAAAGGGCTGCTTGTTCTTCATCGTTTCCTTGCTCTTGCATAAGTGGGATTAATTCTCTTGCCACAAAAGGAAATGTTACAAATATGGTTGCCAATACAATTCCAGGAGCAGCAAATATAATTTGTACATCATTTTCAATTAACCAATGCCCAAACCAGCCTTGAGCCCCAAAAAGTAAAACATAGACAAACCCTGAAATAACAGGACTAACAGCAAAGGGTAAATCAATCAAAGTGATTAAAACACTTTTACCAAAAAATGAATATTTCGCTATCGCCCACGAAGCACAGACGCCGAAAACCAAATTTAATGGTACAGCTATAAGTGCAGTGATAACTGTTAGTTTAACAGCCTGCAAAACATATTGATCATTGAAAGCTAAAAAGTATGCTTCAATTCCTTTTCTAAAAGCTTCTATAAAAATAGTAATAAGAGGAACTAAAAGCATGATGGTTAAAAAACAAATTGCGGTAAAAATCAACCCATACTTTACAAGAGTTGATTCACTTTGCGCTCCATTTGAATTATTAAATGTTTTCATATTGCCTCCATTCCTCTTCTTTTTGAACTCCACCTTTGAAGTATATTAATGACTAACAACATCGCAAAAGAGATAAACAACATAACAACAGCAACGGCTGTTGCTCCTGCATAATCATACTGTTCTAATTTTGTAATAATAAGCAATGTGCTAATCTCTGTTTTAAATGGCATATTTCCTGAAATAAAAACAACCGAACCATACTCCCCTAAAGCTCTTGCAAAGGAAAGGGCAAATCCCGTCAATACTGCTGGAAAAATTGTAGGTAAAATCACTTTATAAAAAGTTTGCCATCTATTTGCCCCTAAACTAGAAGATGCTTCTTCTTGCTCAACTTCGAGTTCTTCAAGTGCAGGTTGCACGGTTCGCACTACAAAAGGAAGACCAATAAAGATTAAAGCTATAGTAATACCAATGGGGGTAAACACAATTTTTAATCCTATTGGTTCTAGGTATTTTCCAAACCATCCTTGATGGGAGTAAAGTGTTGTTAATGCAATCCCTGAAACTGCTGTTGGCAGAGCAAATGGTAAATCCACCATCGCATCAAAAACTCTTTTTCCAAAAAACTCATACCGCACCAAACACCAAGCCACAATTACTCCAAAAAAAGTATTTACAAGTGCTGCGATGGTTGCAGTGTAAAAAGTAAGCTTATAACTCTCAACCACTCTCGCATCCGTAGTAGCACTGAAAAACTTTTCCCAGCCCACACTAAAAGCTTCTGTAAAGAGTGCCAATAGCGGAATAAGCACAATAATACTTAAGTAAAATATTGTGTATCCCATCGTAAGACCAAACCCCGGAATAGAGGATTTTGGTCGTTTTAAAATATTAAAATTTAATCTCATACCTATCCTTTAAATAGTTTTACAGACCCTTGCGGTTCTTGTAATTGCAAGAACTGAAACACATATACATATCATCGAAATTTAATATTGCTTCTTTTTATTTTAAAAAATTATTTAAACTGCTGATGATGAAATCGTTACAATTGATATTTTTAAAGCTAGTACTGTAATCAAATTTTTTTTCATTGAAAGACCTAATAAATTTATTCATTATTTTTTTGCCTCAATTTATAGAAGAGTCTATAAAACTGTTTGCAGTATCTACTCATACGAGTAGATACTTTTTAGCGACTATAAATTGAGTCAAATACTCCACCATCGTTAAAATGTGTTTCTTGAGCATTTTTCCAACTATCAAATACTCTATCAACTGTTACTAAATCTAACTTAGGAAATCTTTCTAAGTCTTTTTTGTCTGCAAACTCTGGCTTATAAGGTCTATAATAATATTTAGCCACTAAATTTTGAGCTTTAGGTGAATACAAATACTCTAAATAGGCTTTTGAAACTTCATATACGCCATCTTTTTTTGCTTGTTTATCAGCAACAGTTACAGGAGGTTCTGCTTTGATACTGATACTTGGAACAACAATTTCTAAATCACTATGTCCTAATTCATTGATGGCTAAAAACGCTTCATTTTCCCATGCCAATAAAACATCCCCAATTCTTCTTTGAACAAAAGTATTGGTAGAGCCTCTTGCGCCAGAATCTAGTACAGGCACATTTTTATATAACTTGCTTACAAACGCTTTTGCTTTGACATCAGCTCGTTTATATTTTTCCGATGTTTTGTTGATATTGTCTAAACTTCCTAGCTCTTTTTTCAAAGCATAAGCATATGCTGCTAGATAGTTCCATCTCGCACCACCTGATGTTTTGGGATTTGGAGTAATCACTTCTACTCCTGATTTTGTTAAATCATCCCAATCTTTGATATCTTTTGGATTCCCTTTTCGAACTAAAAATACTATGGTAGAGGTATATGGAGCAGAATTGTTCTCTAGTCTTTTTTGCCAATCTTTTGGAAATAATCCCGTTCTTTCACTGATTTTATCAATATCATAAGCAAGGGCTAAAGTAATGACATCCGCTTTTAGCCCATCAATAATAGCTCGTGCTTGTTTTCCTGCACCTCCGTGAGATTGTTTGACAGTTACTTCTTGCCCTGTTTGTTCTTTCCAATAGTTTGCAAATACTTTATTGTACTGTGCATAAAATTCTCTTGTGGGGTCATAGGATACATTCAAAATTTCAACTTTATCTTTTGCATAAAGATTGAAGCTTCCCGCCACTAAACTAACCAATAAAATCAACTTTGTTTTTTTAATTATATTTTTCATTTTTTCTCTTTTTAATTTATAATACACTAAATGTGTGAATATTTAAGATTTTAAAAAAATCTCACTGGTTGCTTTACTTTTTTAATTTATTATTGCACATATCGCACATCATTTTTTATCCTTTTCATATAATTTACACTAAATAGGTGAATATTTATATTTGACAAACTCAATGGTTTAAATTCCTAAACCACCAACGAATTCTTCTTTATAAATATCATCATTTGTAATTGGAGCTTGATTTAAACAAACAGCAATACTCATTTTATCTAAGATTTGAGCTGTTAAATTTCTAATATTTAAAAATACTCTTCTAAAATAACACTTGCTTTCTTGAGAACATGGTTCATAATTTGAAACACTTACACAAGATATCATGGCTAACATTCCCTCAAAGTGACGAATAACTTCACCTATGGTTATATCATCAGCATCTTTAGCCAAAACATACCCGCCATAACGACCAGAAATGCTTTTAACCCAACCCGCGTTGTTCATTTCAAGCATGATATTTTCTAAAAATCTTCTTGGAACATCAGTATATTCAGAAAGATTTTTTGTTGAGATAGACTCACCTTTTAATTCTGCTATAGCAAATAATGCTCGTAAAGCATAATCTGTTTTTTTAGATACTTTCATTTAACACCTACCAAATTGGTGAAATTATAATAAACTTTTTATTATTTGTCAAGAGATATAGCCAAAAATAATGGGGACAGGCTACTTTTTGATTTGATAAAAAGTAGCCTGTCCCGAATGGCACTTACTTAAGCTTTTTAGGGTGACCATTTGCTCTCACTTTTTCTCTTGCTATTTTCCTAGGTTGCATCAACAAAGGAAAATCATTGTGCCGTTTTTTTATAGCTCTTGGCTCAACTCTTTCTCCTCTGTTCCCTATAATTTTTTTGCCTATCAAAGATAAGAGTTTTTCATATAGTTGATTATCTAATTGATCATTATTATTGTTAGATAGGGTATTAAGAAGTTGTAGTGTATGTTTAAAACTAAGTTGTCTTGGTAACAAAGCATTGTATAGTGCAGATTCAAGCATAATATGGCGTATAATATTGTATACGGTATGCGAGTATGACCATCAATGGCAAATATCAGAACATCTTGCACACCTCGTTTTTGAATGTCATT
>JACUTU010000008.1 GCA_014859685.1 Sulfurospirillum sp.
GTGAGTTTGCTGAACTTAAAATCCCATTACCAACTTTTAAAGAACAACAAAAGATAGCTCACATTCTTACTACTTGGGATGAAGCTATTATGAAACAAGAAAAACTGATAAAAGAAAAAGAACAACTTAAAAAAGGGCTTATGCAAAAGCTTTTAAGTGGTGAAGTTCGTTTTGATGGGTTTAGTGATGAGTGGAAAGAATACATTCTTGGAAATATTGGAAAAACATTTGGTGGATTATCTGGAAAAACAGCTGAAGATTTTGGTAGTGGTGGTAGCAAATATATTACATATAAAAGTATTTTTGATAGCTCTGAAATTAATCTTACCAGACGAGAGAGTGTGTCTGTAAGTATTAATGAAGAACAAAACTTAGTTCAATTTGGAGATGTTTTCTTTACAGTATCTTCTGAAACACCTGAAGAAGTTGGAATGAGTTCTGTCTTATTGCAAAAAGTAGAAAATACCTATTTAAATAGCTTCTGTTTTGGCTATAGAATTCATGATTTTAATATACTAGAACCAAAATTTGCAAGATTTTACTTTAGAAGTTTTTATCTTCGAGACAAACTAATGAGATTAGCTCAAGGCAGTACACGATTTAATATTTCAAAAAATGAAGTTTTGAAATTACAAGTTAACATTCCTTCACTTGCAGAGCAGCAGAAAATAGCTGAAGTTTTAAGCCTTGCAGATGATGAGATAAGTCTTCTTAAAAATGAATTTGAAGAGCTGAAACTACAAAAAAAAGCACTTATGCAAAAACTACTAACTGGACAAGTGAGGGTTAAGGTGTGAATGTATCAAGTACTTTTCAAGAGTTTCTTCAAAATCTGGCGATATATAATAAAGAAGAGATTAGTAACAGATATGGAGAAATTACAAAAGTACTTAATATTAAATATAGAAATACTGAATCTAAAACATCAAATAGCCTACAAGTAGGTTCCTATGGTAGATTTACTGCGATTAAAAGTATTTCTGATTTAGATATGGTTTATATTTTACCTTGGATAGAGTATGAAAGATTTAAAAACGGTAGACAATCAGCATTGCTTCAAGAAGTTAAAAAAACTATTCAATCAAGATATCCAAAAACAGAGATGCGAGGAGATGGACAAGTTGTAGTCATATCTTTTAATAATTATCAAATAGAAGTATTACCAGCTTTTGAATATGAAGATGGAAGTTTTTTATATCCAGATACAAACGATGGAGGCAGTTGGAAAACTACTAAGCCACGACTTGAAATAAAAGCTATATCTGATTTACATCAGGCAAAAAATCAAAATCTGAGAACTTTATGTAAAATGATTAGATCTTGGAAAAACTATCATGGTGTCGCAATGGGTGGACTTTTAATTGATTGTGTAGCTTATAATTTTTTAAATTCAACTACATATTATGATGATAAAAGTTTTACATATTATGACTGGCTTATTAGAGATTTTTTAAAATATTTATCTGAACTACAAAATACAAATCATGTACTCGCACCTGGTAGTAATCAAAAAGTTTATATTAAAAAGAAATTCCAAACAAGAGCAAAAAAAGCACATAAGTTAGTTTTAGAAGCTATCGAAGCACAAGAAAATAAAAATGCCAATCAGAAGTGGAAAAAGATATTTGGAAGAAGCTTCCCATCAGCTGTTCAGTTAACCACAGAAGCTATGGATAAATCTATATCAACTTGGACAAATACGGAAGAGTTTATAGAAGATAAATACAATGTTGATATTAGATATGACTTATCAATTGATTGTGAAGTTACTCAAGCAGGATTTAGAACAGATAACCTTTTGAGTATTCTTGCTAGCAAAATTAGATTGTTACCAAATAAAGAGTTGAAATTTCAAATAATTCGTAATGATGTAAAAGGAGATTTTGAAATTTATTGGAAAGTTTTAAACAGAGGAGATGAAGCGCAAAAAAGAAATATGATTAGAGGACAGATTGTTAAAGGCACTAATATAAAAAAAGAGAAAACAAATTTTCGTGGAGATCACATAGTTGAGTGTTATATTGTACAAAATAATATAGTAGTTGCTAAAGATAGAATTCATGTACCAATCAGTGAAGGAGTGTATTAATGACTAAAGAAGATTTATTGAAGCGGATAGCAGAAAGTGCCTATAACATAGGATTTGGTGCAAAAAAGAATTTGGCAACTTTTGATATAGTCGACAAAATACCAGGGATACTTAATTTTTGTGCTTTAGCAATTGGTATTTTAGCACTTGGTATAGATGAGTTAAATATCAAAATTGTATCTGCAAGTTTGATTATTTTTGGGGTAATAGGTATTTATATTTCTAAATATGATGATAAAAAAGATGAATATGCTACATCAGGTTCAAAAATCACAGAATTGTTTAATGAGCTAAAAAGTTTATATCATTCAGTTAAAGCTAAATCTGATAATACGAATTTTGATGAAGATATATCTAAGATGAAAGAGATTGAAAATAAATTTTATTCAATTACTATCCCTAAACAAATATTATTTAGCGATTGGTATGCTCATTATAAATTCTTTTGGCAATGGGCAACCCATATTAAATGGCTTGAAACTGAACTAAAGCTTGCTTTCTGGGAAAATAAAATACCTTTGTCATTTGTAGTATTTATTGGTGTTGTGTTATTGATATTTATTGGAAGTTTAATTAGGAGTTTTTTATGAAGTTGCAAATTGATCAATCAAATAATGCTAAAAAACTATTAACCAGTAAAGAGAGAGTTAAAATATGAATAATACAAAATTAACTATTGGTGAAAGAATTATTGCATCAAGCATATATCTTATGATTATTCTATCAATAGGATATTATCTCGATAGCGGATGGGGATTTTTAACAAATAGTTCTAATCCTCTTAATACTCTTTTTGTTGCATCCGCTCTTATGCTTATTATGGGGGCATATATTACTGAACCATACTATACAAAACCAGTTGATGTAATAGCAAAATCTTTTGCCATATTACTGATACTCTTTGGAGTAAGCAATGTAACTGACTTCTTGTTTTATGAACCGTTTTTATATTTTATTTTTTCACTGTTAGGATTGTCAATAATCTTAGTTTTTGTACAACAACTTGGTAAATATGAAAAAATAAGTCAAATAATTTATAAAACCATTACATATATTGGCAAGCCAGAGATTATCTTTTCAATGTTATATCTTTTGACACTATTTAGCTTTTATATGAAAAGTTCTACAAACGAATTTTTACTATTATTTGGACTTTGGCTAGTACTTATCTTTAAAAGACCAGTTGAAGAGTTTTCAAGACTTTTAATAAAGCTATATGGAATCATAGGTAATCAAACATCTCAAATAATTGCAGTAGGTCAAGCGATAGGCTGTGAGAATCCGTATCTTTATACAGTTGAACTTGATTATAAAAAAAATCAAGGACAAATACTTTCTAAAGGTGATTTAGTAGTTATTGCAACACAAAATGATAGGCAAGTTATTGGTATTGTTATAAATAAAAAACATTTACTTAACAATCATTGGTTTAGCATTTACCTCTTAGTTAATGAGAATAATGAGCCATTAACAGTAAATTCTCGTTTTATAGATAATAAATCAATTTTTTATACTCCTAATCAAACTTTTATTTTAGATGCAAATACTTTGGAATCAGAATATAAAGAAGAAATAGAAAATAATTTTCTTTACAAAAACAGTTCCAATACAGTTGGATATGTTTCAAAAGACTCGAATATAAACAAAATAAAGTTTCATTTGATACTAGATGAACAAAATGAAGAACATCAATCTATTGGAGAGGGTTCAATACTTACATCATCAATATTTGGACAAGAAACACTTTATCAAATTATTGATGGTATAACAACTGAAGAAAACTTGGAACATAGAGATAAATATGGGTTTACAACAGTAATTGCTAAAAAAATTGGGAACTACGATAAAACAAAAAAAGAGTTAAATACGGTTAAATGGTTGCCATCAATTTATTCACCAATTTTTATTCAAAAAGATACCGATGAAGTTGTACATGATTACAGTAAATTTATAGGCACTTTGCCAAATACAAGTTACGAGATAGAAATTAAAGAGCCTAATTCTCTTGTTACTCACAATACTGCTATATTAGGAATATTAGGGATAGGTAAATCGAGACTTACATTTGAATTAATACAAAAGATAATTAATGCCACTAGTACTAAAGTTATTTGTATAGATATTACAAATCAGTATTTTACTGAATTAAAAAGCTACCTTAATCCAAATCAAATTGTTGCAGAATCTAAAGCCACTTTATCTCGTATAAGAAAATATAGTGAAAGAGCGGGCTCAAAAACCAATCCTAATGATTGGGGAAATGAAAAACTTTATCAAAAAATAATTAAAAGAAGAATTCAAGCTTTTAATAAGTCAAAAGGAAAAGTTTTGGTTTTTAACCCTGATTGGCATAAAGTAAAAAAAGCCCGTTCATCATTTAATATTGAATATACTGATGATTTAACAATCGCTGAAAAAACTAGAGCGATTTCAGAACAAGTATTTATGTATGCTATGAGTCAAGGAGAAACAGATAAAGCACGATTTTTACTTGTTTTTGAAGAAGCTCACTCTTTGATACCTGAATGGAACTCTACGGCAAATCCAGGAGACCAATCAGCAAGTAATGGTACAGCAAAAGTGATTTTACAAGGTAGAAAATATGGTTTAGGTAGTTTTGTTGTTACTCAAAGAACTGCAAATATTAGTAAAAGTATCCTAAATCAATGTAATACAATTTTTGCACTAAGAGTTTTTGATGATACAGGTAAACAATTTTTAGAAAACTATATAGGTTCAGATTATGCGAATGTATTACCAACTTTAGAAGAAAGACATTGCATTGCAGTAGGTAAAGCTATGAACTTAAAGCAACCAATTATTTTAAAACTAAACGATATGGATAAAATAATAGTTTCAGGAGCTAAGGATGAAACTACAAATTAACGAATCGCAAAACATAGAGTTTAAACAATCTTGGAGAGATGAGTATATCAAATGGATAAGTGCGTTTGGTAATAGTGAGGGCGGAAAGCTATATATCGGTGTAGATGATGATGGTGAGATTGTTGGTATAAACAATGCCAAAAAACTCCTAGAAGATATACCAAACAAAGTAAGGGATATCTTGGGCATCATGATAGATGTGAATCTTTTGCAAGATGAAGATAAAGAGTACATTGAAATCATCACAGATAAATATCCATACCCTATAAGCTACAAGGGTTCATATTATTATAGAAGTGGAAGCACTACACAAGAGCTAAAAGGGGTAGCTCTTGATAAGTTTTTGCTTAGAACTCAAGGTAAAACATGGGATAGTGTGCCAGTTCCTTATTTTAGTGATACAGATTTAGACCCTTATGCTTTTAAGCTATTTAGAGACAAAGCCTCTAAAAAGAAGAGAATAGATCCTGAACTTTTAAGAGAGAGCGATGATGTTTTAGTAGATAAATTAAGACTACGAGAGGGTGACTATCTCAAGCGAGCTACTGCACTATTGTTTGCCAAAGAGCCTATGAAATATGTCATGGGAAGTATGATAAAAATAGGATACTTCAAATCAAATACTGATTTAGTCTATCAAGATGTGATAGAGGGAAATCTATTTGAGCAGGTTGATAAAGTTATGGGGTTGATTTTTACAAAATATCTCAGTGCTTTCATTAGCTATGAAGGTATTCAAAGAGTAGAGAGCTTCCCTGTCTCAGAACTAGCGTTTAGGGAAGCTCTCATCAATGCAGTTGTTCATAAAGATTATAGCTCACAAAATAGCATACAAATAAGTGTGTATGATGATAAACTCCTTATGTGGAATGCAGGAGACTTGCCACCACACTGGACTATAGATACACTTCTACGAAAACATACATCTGAGCCACACAATCCTCTAGTTGCTTATCCATTTTTCTTGGCTGGATATATCGAGTCTTGGGGAAGAGGGATAGAAAAAATCATAGAAGAATCGCAAAAGTTCAATGATATTACTCCACAATTTAGATGGGAAAATGGTCTTTGGGTTGAGTTTTATTTCAATACTGATAAAAGTTTACCTAACGGGTTGGGTGATAAGTTGGGTGATAAGTTGGGTGAAACACAACAAAACATTATAAAGCTTATGCAGAACAATCCAAAAATTGCAATAACTGCTCTTGCAACTGAGCTTGGAATAAGCACAACAGCGATAGAAAAACATATCAAAACATTAAAAGAACAAAACATTATCAAGCGGATTGGCGGTGCCAAAGGCGGACATTGGGAGATTTTAAAATGAATGATAACATTACACTTGAACAAGTAATACAACAAAATTGTATCGATCTTTTGAGCCATAAAGATTTTGGATATAAGTTTATAACCAAAGAAGATAACTTAAATGCACGAGAAAACAAAACATCAGCAGTACTTCTTAAAAAGATACTTATAGAGAGACTTTATGCCTTAAATAGCTATGAGTACAAAGGGCAAGACTATAAATTTAGTGCCAATAATATAGCCAAAGCAGTTGAAGGCTTGGATGTATCTTTAAATGAGGGATTAATAGTAGCAAATGAGAAGATTACCAATCATCTGCTTTTAGGTACTAGCTATGAAGAGAACCTTGATGATGGCACAAAAAAGAGTTTCTCTTTTAAATACATCGACTTTGAAAATATTGAAAATAACCACTTCTTTGTAACAGAAGAGTTCATAGTAGATCGTGCTAACCAAAATGAAAGTGTAAAGACAAGAAGACCTGATTTGGTTGTGTTTGTAAATGGTATCCCACTTGTAGTAATTGAGCTTAAAAAATCAAGCGTAAATTATGAAAATGGTATCAAACAACTTGAAAAAGAGCAAAAAAAAGATGAAATTCCACATCTGTTTAAATACATCCAACTAACCATTGCAGCAAATAGCAATGAAGCTAGATATGGGACAATGGGAACACCTTTGAAGTTTTATAGCTTGTGGAAAGAAGAAGAGAACCAAAAGGCAAAAGCAACTCTAAAAACAATGATTCAAAATAGAGAAGTAACTAGTCTTGACCTTACACTTTTTGCACTTTTATCAAAGAAAAGGCTTTTAAGACTTATAAAACACTATATTTTATTTGATAAAAAAGTTAAGAAAGTGAGCCGTTATCAACAGTTTTTTGGGATAGAAAAGACGCTTAAAAGAGTAGAAAAGATAACTGATGGTATAAGAGCCGGCGGGCTTATTTGGCATACTCAAGGAAGTGGTAAATCTCTTACAATGGTAATGCTTACAAAACTTCTAAAATTAACTTACACTAATGCAAAAATAATAGTAGTAACTGATAGAGTTGATTTGGATGAGCAGATTCACAAAACTTTTGAAAATACGGATATAAAAGCAGGAAGAGCAAGTAGTGGAAGCGATTTGATAGAGAAACTTCAAAGCGGTATAAGTGTGATTACTACACTAGTGCATAAGTTTGAAAAAGTGAGAAACTCAAAAACTGTTATCAATGATAATAATGTGTTCGTACTAGTAGATGAATCTCACCGTACTCAAGGCGGAGATTTACACAATGCTATGAAAAAAGCCTTGCCACTTGCTTGTTATCTTGGATTTACAGGGACACCGCTTCTTAAAAAAGAGAAAGACAAAAATAGCTTTTTAAAGTTTGGTGGTGAGATACATAGATATACAATAGATGATGCCGTAAAAGATGGAGCAGTTTTACCACTACTTTATGAGGGAAGGCTTGTCGATCAAGAGGTACTGAGTCCTGAAGGACTGGTGCGAAAGTTCAATATGATTGCAAGAGAGTTAAGTGATGATGCAAAAAGAGACTTACAACATAAATGGGCGAGGTTTCAAAAAGTTGCTTCCAGTGAACAAAGGCTTGAGCTAATAGCATTAGACATTAATGAACATTTTAAAAAGACTCTGAAAATGGCGAATAGTGGATTTAAAGCGATGTTTGCAACAAGTAGCAAGTATGAAGCCATAAAATATCATGAGATTTTTGAAGAGTATGGAGATGTAAGAACTGCTTATGTGATTTCAAGCAATGAACATGAAGAGCTTGATGGTGGAAATAAAGAGTATGTAGCAAAGGCATGGCAAGAGACTATTAAAAACTATGGAAGTGAAGAAGAATATCTAAAATATGTAAAAAATGAATTTATCCATGGAAATGAGATAGATTTACTTATCGTTGTAGATAAGCTTTTAACTGGTTTTGATGCACCAAGAGCAAGTACGCTTTATATAGATAAACAACTAAAAGAACATAACCTTTTACAAGCAATCGCTAGGGTGAATAGACTTTATGATGGGAAAGATTATGGGTATATTGTTGATTATAGAGGGTTGCTAGGAGAACTTGATCAAGCATTAACAAATTATGCTTCTCTTGATGGTTTTGATCCAGAAGATTTGACGGGAGCTGTAGTAGATGTAAGAAGTGAAATAGCAAAAGCTAAAACTTATTACACCCATTTAGAAGACCTTTTTAGTGATGTTAAATTTAAAGATGATTTAGAAAGTTATGTAGTTGTTTTAGCAGATATTCAAAAAAGAGATGATTTTAAAGAGTGGCTATCACATTTGGCTAGAGCCTTTAAATTAGCGTTAAGTAGTGAAAAAATTGATGACATCTTAAACGAGAATGAAATCAAGCTTTATAAAAAGAAAATCAAATTTTACAATGAACTTAGAAAGGTAGTGCAGCTACGATACCACGAAACTTGTGACTTTGGAAAATATGAAGAGCAGATGCAAAAACTTCTTGACACCTTTGTAAGTGCCAAAGAGGTGAATGAGCTTACTCGTCTTGTAAATATCTTTGAAACAGAGTTTGAAGAAGAGGTTCAAAGGGTTGAGGGAAAAAGTGCCAAGGCAGATACTATTTTAAGCGCTGTAAGTGCCGTTGTAAAAGAAAAAATGGAATCAAATCCAGCATTTTATAAATCAATTGCCCAGCAGATTGAAGATGTAATCAATGAATACAAAGCTAAAAGGCTTAGTGAAGAGGAAAAACTAGCTAAAGCAAAACAATTAAAAGATCTTATTACTGGTATAGCAAAACCCAATCCGGACAAATATCCAAAAGAGTTTGAAAACAAAAAAACTTTAATTGCCATTTATGACAACTTGAGTGATATTTTAGGAAACTTAGAAATTGTGGATTTTGAGCTGATTGTTAAAAATTTGACTTTGAAATTTGATGAAATTTATGCAGGGGCTTCCAAAAAACCTGAATGGCATAAAAATAAAGATGTTGAAAATGAAATAATAAGTGCGATGGAAGATGTTCTTTGGGATATCGAAGATGAATATGATATTAGAGTTGAGAACAAAGAGAAGATTTATCAGACGATTAGAGGTATAGGTATAAGTTTTTATGCTTGAAAACATCCAAGTCAGTAAAAAAAATGTAAAAAACATCACTTTAAAAGTAAGACCAAATGGGGAAGTGATTTTAACTGCTCCAGAGATGACTAGTGATGAGCATATAGAGTTTATAGTCAAAAAAAGAACCAAATGGATAGAAAAAAAGAAAGAGTTTTTTGCATCATTTGAAGTGAGTGAAAAAGAGTATGTGAGTGGCGAAGATTTTAAATATTTAGGGCGAAGCTACAGGCTTAAAGTTATTGAATCAAAAAAAGAAACTGTTAAGCTTCAAAGAGGCTATTTAGAAATCTATGTTAAAAATAAAAATGATTTAAAACGAAAACAAAATTTAGTTTACCAGTGGTATTATGAAAAAGCATTGCTTCATTTTTTCAATATTTTGCAAGAATTTAATAAAATTGTTAAACAAGAGATAAAAGATATAAAAATCAGACAAATGAAAACAAGATGGGGGAGTTGCAACTCGCACAAATCATATATTAATCTTAATATTGAACTTATAAAAAAGCCAAAAATTTGTATAGAATATGTGGTTTTTCATGAACTGGTTCATTTGATTTATCCAAACCATTCTAAGCAATTTTACGATTATTTAGCTCTTTATATGAGTGATTGGGAAAAACGCAAAGAGATTTTAGAGAAAACATATGAAACTAAACCACTATGGACAGGAAGTACACTACCTTACGCCATATTATTTAGCTGAAATATCCAATAGCAACTAGCTTTTATAACCTTTCCAAATTCGCAGTTCTGATATATGAGTCTGATGCTTTTTACTATATATTGCGATTTGCTTACATGTAAGGGCTAACTTTTTGCATGATGGCGTGCCAATCACGGCAAAAATGCTTTTTGATAAAACCTGTTGTGTGTGGCAAAAAGCAGTTGCTGCAATCTTGATGGAGTGCTTTTTCACTGACAAATACTTTGCTATTTTTTGCACTTATGATGCAAGTACTAAAAAGTGTTTTATCACGCATCTTTTTGATCCCATCATCATCAAAGCGAAAATGGGGACAGGCACACAAAAAACAATTCAGCTTTTTCATTGCGTGGCATTTGGTATTTTCCGCATACAGGGGACAAAAATCTGGCTCAAGCTGACGCATATTGTCATAATCAAAATATGCTATAAGTTGTTCATCAGTCAAATTTATAAGTTTTTCTAGTAGTATTTTGTGCTTTTGTGCGTGTTGCTTGCACCACTGAAGGTATGTCAAAATAATTACTCCAAAAATTCAATTTTATTTTACATGTAATGATATTATAATTTTTATCAATTTTCCAAAGAATTCGCCACACAAGCTTTGAGCGAATCTTCTTGAAAAAATATAAAAAATCAGAATTCATAAAATCATTTTAGGAGAAAGTTTTGCAAACAAACAAATTTCAAAAAAAAGAGGTGCTTACTATATCGTTTGCACACTTTTCACACGATGTTTATTCTTCTTTTTTGGCACCTATATTGCCACTTTTGATTGAAAAACTAGGTATTAGTCTTTTTTTAAGTGCTTTTTTGGATATCGCAAGAAGTGTTCCCTCACTGCTCAATCCTTTTTTTGGACTCATAGCTGAAAAAACAGGGGTGAAGTATTTTGTGATTTTAACTCCTGCCATCACGGCTATTTCAATGTCGCTCATCGGACTTTCGCCCTCTTATACAATAGTTTTGATCTTACTTTTTGTAGCGGGTATCTCAGCGGCACTTTTTCATGTTCCCTCTCCTACAATGATCAAAGAGGTGAGTGGCGAAAAAACAGGAACAGGGATGAGCTTTTTTATGGTAGGTGGTGAACTTGCACGCACACTTGGACCACTTTTGGTAACCGCTGGAATCTCGTGGTGGGGTTTTGAGGGGATGTACAAACTGATGCCACTTGGCATTATCGCTTCACTAATCCTTTACATGCAACTTAAAGATTTTGATACAAACAGAACTCTGCAAAAGCCTAAAGAAAAAGGGGATACAAAAAAAGTTCTCAAACAATTTACACCATTTTTAGGAACACTAGCAGGATTTATTCTTTTTCAATCAGCTATGAAGCGGGCTTTAACGCTCTATCTGCCTGTTTATCTCATTGCGCAAGGGCAAAGTTTATGGTATGCTGGAATCTCCTTGTCTATCTTGCAAGGTTTTGGCGTGCTTGGCACCATGTTTTCAGGAAATATCTCAGATAAGATAGGCAGAAGCAATACACTATTTGTAGCAAGTGCTGGCTCTGTAATTGCGATGGCACTTTTTATCTTCACAAATCATTTGGTATTTTTAGCATTTTTAGGACTTTTCTTGCTCTCAAGTGGACCTGTCTTGATGGCGAGCGTGCAAGATACGAATTCAAATATGCCCACATTTCTCAATAGTGTGTACATGTCAATCAACTTTGGAGTTAGTTCTCTTGTGGTGTTTGCTGTTGGATTTGCTGGTGATCTTTGGGGCTTACATGTAACCTATATCATTACAAATATCATCGCAATCGGCTGCATTCCTATGGCGTTTTTGCTTGGTAAAACTGTGCAAAAAAACTAGAATTTTTTCCAAAAGCGTGGTATGAAAATGAGAAAAAATGTATAAATTTCAAGTCGCCCTATGATCATGGCAACAGAAAGTACACCCAAATCTACACTACTAAAAAATGCGTAATTTTGTGCTGGGCCAACTTTACCAAATCCAGGCCCCACATTGCCAACGCAAGCAATTGCTGTTGATATTGCGGTGAGTGCGTCATAACCGTTTGAAAAGAGATAGACCACGACTACTGCATTTGTAAGGATAAAAAGTAAAAAAAATCCAAAGGTTGCGGAGATTACGCCAGATGAGATGGTGCTTTGGTTGATATAAACATTGATGATGGCATTTGGATGGAGAATCTTTTTAATTTCTGCGATGGCAAGCTTTGCACCAAGCACGAAACGGATGACTTTTATGCCTCCAGAGGTTGAGCCAGCATTACCACCAACTAGCATCGCGATAAAAATCAGCGTCACAGCAAATGGTCCCCAAAGTTCATAGTCCAATGAGGCAAAACCTGTCGTTGTAAGCACAGAGATCACATTGAAACTCGCATGCGTAAGAGCTGCAAACCAACTCATATTGCCCTGTATTGCGACTATAAAAGCAAGCACTACAGAGATGATCACAAATAAAATGCTATACCAAACGAACTCTTCACTCTTATACCCTATCGTATCGCCATTCACAAGTTTGAGGTGTGCTAAAAAATTGATGCCTGAGATGAACATAAAAAAAGTGAGCGTCCAGAGTATATAAGGACTTTCTGCAAAATATCCGATAGAAGCATTTTTTGTGGAAAAACCCCCTGTAGAAATGGTGGAAAAAGCGTGGTTAATTGCATCAAAAAAACTCATGCCCTCAAGTATCAACAAAAAAGCACAAGCAGCTGTAATCAAGAGATAGATATTCCAAATACTTATCGCCGTATCTTTTATCTTTGGTGTGATTTTTTCAAGTTTTATACCCGTAGATTCTGCTTTAAAAAGCGTTAAAGAGCCATTTGGATTGATGAGTGAAAGCAATCCAACGCTAAGCACAACAATTCCTATGCCGCCAATCCAGTGCATCAGGCTTCGGTGCATAAGAATCATCTTCGGTAAGGCTTCTATGTCAGTATAGATCGTAGCACCCGTTGTTGTAAACCCGCTTATAGCCTCAAAAAAGGCTTGTGCAACACTCACATCGCTGTAGAGATACAAAGGCGTACCACCAGCGATACCCAAAAGTATCCAGATGAGATTGACACTCAAGATGCCCTCTTTGATACTCAAAATAACTTTATGATTATAAACAAAAAGATAGAAGATAAAATTGGTTAGAAAAAAAATAGCATCAAATATCAAAAAATTGACAAAATGCTCACCATAATGCACCCCAATAGCAATAGGAAGCAAAAATGTAGCGGACAAGCCCATGCCGATGGTAACGATAAGTTTGAGAATATTTTTATAGAGCATTGATCCATTTTCTGCATTTTTCTGCTGCTTCTTTTTTACAAAAACATACAAGCATACTCGTATCAATTGGCATAAATTTTTTGTTTAGTAGCATCAATGCATCATTTTGGATAATGAAAGCAAGGATATTTTCACCCTCAATAGGATAGATAAAGCGAGTTTCGGGCAAAACTTCTCGAATAAATCCAATCGCTTCTCCACCACAAAAAAGTTTTTCCCGCACCAAAGAACTTGAACCAATAACTTCTAAAATAGAATAATACGCATTGATCTTAGGGCCTCTAATAACCATCATTCCAAGTGAGTGCATCAGATTGTAATGCACGATATCGTTATTGATGGCAACAACTTTTTCAATGCCCTGCTCTTTTGCTTCTACGCATTTAACGATATTTTCTTCGTCATTGCTACTACTAGCAATGATCATATCAGCATTTTTCAATCCCTCTTCTTCGTAAAAACGGATATCTCCATATCTACTATTGATTACTGTTGCTTTGTCTTGTAAAATCTGTGCTGCATTGTTACACTTTGTTATATCTTTTTCAATTATTTTTATCGATATATTGTTGCGGCATAGAACTTTTGCTATCTCTATGCCCAACATATCGGCTCCAAATATAACAATGTTTTTGATGGAGCGTGGCATATTTTGATTTACTTGTGAACAAATCTGTCTAATGTCGTCTTGTGCGCCAAATAAGTAAAGCATATCTTTATCAAGCAACATCTCATCATCGCTTGGTATAAAAAACTTTTTATCTCTATCAATTCCTACAACACTCACATAGTTTGAATTGAGTGAAAAAACAGGTATTTGTTCGTTCGAATTCTCTCTTGCAACTCTTACTGAGACGAGTTTAAATGAGGTTTTGTAAAAGGATTTGACATTGTTTGCTTTTGGAAAGTCGAGCAATGAACGAAGCGATAAAGCGGTCAATTCATAAGGAAAAACAGCATCACTAATACCAACTTTTTGTGCTATAGTGCTTCTTGCAAAAAATTCATTACGGAGACGAACTATCTTTCTTTGTACATTGATCTTTTCTTGTGCTATCAAGCAAGAGATGATATTGATCTCATCACTATCAGTGACTGCTATAAAAAGATCAAAACTTCTTTCTTTTAACGCCTCATAAGTTTTCGGATCTTCCACATTACCACTGATAGTAAGTACATCAACACTCTCTTGTAGCCTGCTGAGGGCTTCTGAGTTTCTATCCATAACGATAACATTATGTGCTATGCTCAAAGCATTCGCTAGTCGAAACCCAACGCCACCAACGCCAGCTATAATAATATCCACTTTCTATTTCCTCATCGAAGAATTAAACTTTTATCTTCTTTAGTTATAATTTCTGCAATGATAGAGCTATAAGTATAACCATCATTTTGCAAATCTTGTAGCAATAAAGGTGCATCTTTTTGGCTTACACTAATCAAAAGTCCGCCCGAAGTTTGGGCATCATAAACAAATATCTCATCAGCATACTCTTTAAGAATGCTTACATGTGGGTTTACATGTAGTTTGTTTGCATAAGTTCCAGCAGGGATGATCCCCATGCTTGCCAAATCTTTTGCTTCTTCCAAAATAGGTATAGCTTCAAAGTCAAAAGCTATACTCACTTTTTGATCGCTCATTTCATATGCATGCCCAAAAAGTCCAAAACCAGTCACATCTGTACACGCGCTCACGCTGTAGCGACGCATAAGAATAGAAGCTTTATGGTTGAGTTGTGCCATGATGGCAGCTACTTTTTTTATCGATGAAAGTTCAAGCATATCTGCTTTGATAGCAGTACTGAGTACACCCATACCGATAGGTTTTGTCAAAATCAACACATCACCGATGCGTGGGGTGTTGTTTCTGTATATTTTTTGTGGATGCACAAGCCCTGTGACACTCAGCCCATAAATCATTTCTGGAGTTTCTATCGTATGTCCACCGATGATCATGCCGCCACACTCTTTTACTTTTGATTGTCCACCCTCAAGCATCTCTTTGAGTACACTTTTTGGATGATGGCAACCATCAAAACCTACAATATTCATAGCGGTCAGGACATCGCCACCCATAGCAAAAACATCGCTAAGCGAATTTGCGGCCGCTATTTGTCCATACATGTAAGGATTATCAACAACTGGCGTTATAACATCAAGCGTTTGTACGAGTGCTTTATGCTCATCAAGAGCGTACACACTCGCATCGTCGCTACTATCGATGCCAACAAGTATGTTTTTATCTACCGTATCGATACTGCTAAGAATATGTGACAGCTCACCCGGAGCCAATTTAGCAGCTCAACCAGCAGCTTTTACATACTTGGTAAGCTTATGTGAATTATCCATCTAGAGCGAAATGGTTCCAACAGAATTGACAAGCATTTCAACAGTTCCATAAGCATTGCCAACAACACCCACTTTAAGCTGATCGCTTAAGCCAAAATACTCCAAACAAACACCACATGAGAAAATCTCAACACCTTTTTGTTCAAGCACTTTGAGTGCTGTCATAACATCACTATCTTGTGGCGCTGTAGTAAGTTTAACCGCAGCATTAACACATATCAGTGTTTTTGGCAATTGTGGCAACTCTGCTATCGATCGCAAAAATCCGACGACAAGTTTGCCACCGAGTTCGCCATCGCCGATTGTATCTGATTTAAGAAAAATCACTTTGTTTAAAAATTTTTCATCTTGTTCTTCCACAATATCACAACCATAGCCTTTGATAATCGTGATACAACTCTCACCATTGGCTTCATCCTTACATGTAAGCTGAAAACCGCCTTTTGTTGCGAAACGCTGGATATTTTGTTTTGATGAATCTGAGTTGATGATGACTTCTAGTATATCATTGTCTTGCAAATTATCGAGTGCTTTTTTGGTTTGTAACACTGGTTCTGGGCAAGCTAAATTCCGGCAATCTATTTTCATTGTTTCTTCTCCATAGTTTTAATTAGTAGTTTTTGCTCAATCCTTGAGCCTTTGAAAAAAGGGAGATTTTTAGTTAAATTTCGCTTCAATCCACTTTTGAGCAGCTTCTATAGTCTCAAATTTTTGGCTTTTTGCAACTTGTACTTGTCCTTCATAAAAGCGTACGCGAATGCCATCTTGTACTTCATCAACCTTGATACGAGTAATTCTATCAGTGTTAAGGTAAACCCTGTCATTTAATTTCACAAACATAAATGCTCCTTAGTAATTTTTTAGAAGCTAATTGTAGCATATTTTACTTTTGTGGCAAGTAACCTATGCGAAATCCGCCCCAATGACGACCCTGAATGTAAAGAGGTACCGAGATATCGTGCATAATAACCCCATCTTCTCGTCTGTATGTTTGCAACAGAACTCTTTTTTCATGATTGGCACCCCGTACACCACGGTCTGTAAAAATGCGTTTTGAACGGTTGCCAAAAAGATCTTTTTCATAATCTCCACTTAATGGCGCTCTTGCGTTGTGCATAGGAATATAGCCTGATTTGTGCATCGCAACATCATACAATATACTGGAGTTTTCATTTTTAATCTTATCAATGATCGCTGGGAATGTCTGGTCTGCAAAACTGTCGTATCGTGTGGTATATTTTTGTGGATTTGTGTTTGCAATCGGTTTGAAATTTGTGTCAAAAATATCTTCAATACGCAATTTTCCATTCTTGAGTGCCTCTGTGAAAATCCGCTCAATGCCCTCTTTTGCCCACTTACATGTAGCAAACATCTTTTCATGATAGGGATCCATAGCAAACTCACTCACCCGCTCATGTGCATCCTCTGCACTGTCGATTATATCTTGCGTTTGTGCTGTGATCTCACTCATCTCTTTTGTGGCGGCTTCTAATTGTTCACTGATCTTTGAAATTGCTGTTTTTATGTTGAGCAGATGTTCGCTGTTTTGATCTGAATTTTGTGCGATATGTTCTATCTGCTCTTCAATCTTGCCAGCATTTTTGATAAAATCTAGCACCTCTCCACTTACTCTTTGCACTTTTGTGCTTGCATTTTCAACTGCTTGAGTAAGTAGGGCAATACTTGAAAAAACATCGCTTGTGTCTTGCTGGATCTGTTTTACTATGATATTGACTTCACCTGTAGATTTTGAAGTTCGCTCAGCTAGATTGCGTACCTCATCTGCAACCACCGCAAACCCCCTACCATGTTCACCCGCTCTAGCAGCTTCAATAGCGGCATTGAGTGCGAGTAAGTTGGTTTGATCAGCAATATCATCAATCACTGTAGTAACATTTTCAATGTTCATGGATTTTTCTTTAAGCCCTTCAACTCTCCCACTCGCTTCATGCGTTTGTTCATTGATGGAGTGCATAAGAGTAATTACATCGTTGAGTTCTTGTATGCTTTTGCGGCTTTCATTCATAGAGAGATTTGCAAAATTAGAAGCTTCTTGTGAGTTTTTGCTTACTTCTTGGATATGTTCAAAAATTTGTTGTGCAAAAACGGATATCTTTGCTATCCCTTGTGCTTTTTCTTCTAATTTTTTGGAGATGCTGTCTATAGAAAACATCAATTTTGCAGTTGCGATAGAGTTTGTACCGGCACTTTGAGAGTAATTTTCACCCAAAGACATAAGCAAAGAGATTTGTTTAAAGATGCCGCCTAATATCTTTTGAATAAATGGCGAACTTTGAGCAACTCGTAAAAAGTTTTTGGAATTTTCATCTCTTTTTTGTGCGACTCGGTCATTAAGTTTTGCCATATAATCCAACCCTTCACCGAGCGGGTAAAACAGCAAAACATACAAACTCACGGCAAAAAGTCCAAATAAAAATAAGCCGGATAAAGCAGTCAAAAGTACACTTTCAACATAAAAAGCACTACTCATCATCACTAAAAACAAAACCCCAAATAAAGCAACAATCTTCAAAAATAAACTTCGCAGCATAACACAATCCTCGTGCAAAAAATTTTGAAAGCGAAACGCTGAGTTTATCTAATTGATATGAAAAAAAAATTATATTTTGTTGTTAATATACCGAACCGTCAGAAAGACACATATGGAGAGGATAATCATCACAGCAGCCACTGGAGCTGAATAGGCAAGTCCAAAACTTGTAAATCTATCGTATATCAAAACAGGAGCGGTCATCGGGTGATAGACTAAAATTACGACAGCACCAAATTCTCCAAGACCTCTGCCCCACATCATTAGGCAACCATTGATGATATCTTTTTTTGCATTTGGAATGGAAATTGTAAAGAAAACTTGTAAAGGGTTTGCTCCGAGTGTTCTTGCAACTTTTTCAAGCTTTACATCTACTTTTTTAAACCCCTCTTTGGCACCATTGATGAGAAAAGTCGCCGAGAGAAACATCATAGCTATCATAATACCAGCCTCTGTTCCAATAAACGAGATTCCAAAACTTTGAAAAAACCCGCCCAAACTGCCATCACCAAAAGCCAATAACAGAGCGATACCGGCTGCTGTATGTGGAATCATAATAGGAATATCCACAAGTGTTTCCAAAAAAGATTTACCATAAAAATCAAATCGCGCGATGATGTACGCTAGTGGCAAACCAGTGATGAGGGCAAAGAGCGTTGCATACAGCGAAACTCGCATAGTTAAGATTACAGAATTTGTAACATCTGCTTCTTTGAGCGTAGTAAATAAAACATCTATTTCATTTCCGATGAGTATCTTTAAAAGCGGGTAGGTGAGAAAAAAAAGTATTACAGAACCTAGCAAGATTAAAAGTATATTAAATCTATTTTTCATATGTAATTCACATCCTTTTTATCAAATCCTATATAGAGTTTCTCCCCTTTGTCGATAGAGCAATTTGCATGGTCTCGTTTTAAAACTTTGATAAAAAACTGGTGTTCACCAACATCTACATAAAGTTTAAAGTGATCCACGATGCCCATACACTCGTCCATTAAACCGCTAAAAACAAAATCACATGGTAGATTATCTTTGGAGGATACGAGAATCTCGTTTGGATCAATCGAGAACATCCGACCTTTTTGTTCTCCCAAAAGTGAGGCATCAAAGATATTTTTGAAACCTAAAAACTCTGCGACTTTGAGATTTGCTGGCTTCGAGAGGACGCTATTTGTATCACCAACTTGCACCACAGTTCCATCAATAACAATTGCAATTTTATCAGCTAGATAAGAAGCCTCTCTAAAATTATGGGTTACATGTAGGGTTGTAAGCTTGTACTTTTTATGGATATCTTTTAAAAATTTCATAATGGCATTTCTAAAAGTTGGATCAATAGCACTCAGTGGTTCATCTAAAAGTAGAATCTTTGGTTGAGAAAAAATGGCTCGTGCGATTGCCACTCTTTGCTTTTCTCCTCCCGAGAGATTTTCAATTTTTCGGGCTAGTATCTTCTCTAAGCCTAAAAATTCAACTAGATCTGCTAAAAGCTGCGTATGATTCTCTATCTTTTTATAGCGACTTGCATAAAGGATATTGTCTTTGACATTCATATTTGCAAAAAGAGCAAAGTCTTGATACACAAAACCTACAGATCTATTTTCAGGCGGCACAAGCGTGATCTCCTCATCATTAAAAAAGAGTTTTCCTTTGTGCTTATGCAAACCCGCTATGGATTCCAAGATAACTGTTTTGCCAGCTCCGCTATGTCCAAGAATGACAAAATACTCACCCTCATTCACAGCAAAACTTATATCCCTGAGTGCAAAATCCCCAAGCTTTAGGCTCAGGGATTGTAATGATAAAAAACTCATTATTTACCTAAAATAGAAGCATTTCCTGTTATATATGCTGGTTGGATTGCATCTTGTCCGTTCATTTTAAGTATAGCAGCACCTTCGCTTGAGAGGATAAAATTTACAAGCTTAATGGCACCTTCTTTATTGATCGGAGAGTTTTCATTTTCTAAAACAGTGATACCATAAACCATCGGCGCACCAACTAGTGCTTTTACTTCACCTGGTTTTTTACCATCAATGTTAAACTTTGCGCTCTTATAAACATCCGCAAAATCTGCGCTTTGCAAACTCACCTCTTTTGGAAGTGTCACATAATGTAATTTGTGTTGGTCTGCAACTGATTTGTAGATATAAAGATAATCATACTGATTTGCTTCTAAAAGTCCTAAAAGATCAGTTTCTTTTGGTCTCACAACTACTTTTTTTGTATCTTCTTCACCCACTGTATAGTGGTCACCATAGCCAAAAAGTTTATCATACAAACCTGCTTTGTTGTAGTGCTTTTCTGCGAGCATTGTTACAAGCATTGAACGGTATCCGCATGGGTCAAGATTTGGATTGGAGTGTCCTACGGTAACGCCTTCTCGTAAAAAGATATCCGTCCAGTTATCGGAGTTGATTTCATTTGCATATTTTGATTTTGGAGTATATGCCAAAACCATTTCATTTGTTGCAAAATGAGCATTAAACTTTGCATGCTTTGGGATAAGCATCGTGTCTATTACTGTATAATCAGCACTTGCCATCACATCAGCAGCTCTTTTGAGATCTGTTATTTTTCTAGCAGCAGCAACAGAACCACTCGCTTCTCGTTTGATGTCGTATTGCGGATATTTTGCTTCAAATACTTTCTCTATTTGTGCAAATGGTACAGCCAAACTACCCGCATGAAAAACCAAAATATCTTCTTTCGCAAATCCTAATGTTGCTAGCAAACCAACACTTATAACCAATTTCTTCATCTTTTCTCCTTTGTTGTAATATGCTTTTTTAGCATATTTTTAAATAAAACTTTATAACAAAAGCTTTTGAAAAACCCTTATGCAAAGTTTTTTCAAAAGCTTTTCTACTCTTTTTTAAATTCTCTTTTATTGCGTGGCTTGAGAAAAAGTTCTATGAAGCGTTCATTAGCAAATGCTTCTATCTCTTTTTGTAGCTGTTTATAATTATCGATATATTCTTGTGCTATCGGAGTGAGTGTTGTACCGCCTGCGTCACCAGCACCTTTTTGTGATTGCACAAGAACATCATCAAGATTTCGTTGTAAGATTTTGATGTGCGTCCATGCTTTTTTATAATTCATACCTATCTTTTCAGCAGCTTTTGCGATGCTTCCCTCTTGTGCGATGAGTTCCAATATCTCTGTTTTTCCCTTGCCAAAAAGCAGGTCTTTATCGTTATTTTCTATCCAAGTTTTTGTTTTTATATAAAGTCTTTTGCGTTGTTTTTCTTTGAAGCAACCAAGTTCACAGTAAGTCACATCGATATTTTTTTCTTTGAGCGTGCCTCTTATGGCTTTGAGTCCTATGCCTCCAGCTTGCCCCCTTGCATTCTTACATGTAACTCTGTTTTGTGCATCTATGAAGGGTGTAAGACGGTTCAGCGCTTCATGGCTATAAACACCTGTTCCTTTGAGTGCGCCAAATTGTCCGAGTTCACATCCAGATATTCGTACGCCTATCTCTTTTGCGATATCCCCGATATTGCGAACTGGTGATTTTGTTTTAGCCGCTATCTTGAACGCATCTTTACAATCAAGTTTTCCTTCTTCGTTGAGATTTTCGGTGATGAATGCTTTTATATCAGACATGGATTCTTTGCTCATTTCTATAGATATTCATACTATCGCCTCTCACAAAACCTATGAGTGTGAGCCCAAATTTGTCCGCGATATTGACTCCTCTACATGTAGAAGCTGTTCGTGAAGCCAAGATAGGGATTTGGTGCGTAACTGCTTTTGCTACCATCTCTGAGCTAAGGCGTCCGCTTACCATCAAAAATGTTTTTGTTACATCAATTCCTGCAAGTCGTGCTTTGCCAACGGCTTTGTCTATTGTATTGTGTTGCGCTATATCTTCGCCTATAAAGTAAGTTTGTGCATCATAGTAGAGTTTTGCGGTATGGACGCAACCTGTTTGTTCATACAAAGGGCAACTTTTATAAAACTCTGCCATCTCTTTTAAAAGCAAGCTTGCCTCTATACTAAAATCATTTTTAATAACCGCCGCATCGATTGCTATTTTTGAGATTTGTGTGCTAACACCTCTGCCGCAACCACTTACGATAACACCCTCTAAATCAAGTCGTTCTATATTTTTATCATTTACTTTTGCATCTATATGGACTTTAAAATTTTTCGTATCTACATCTTCGAGCGTAATTTGTTGTATATCTTTTATATCTTCGATGATATTTTCACTCATCAAAAATCCAACCGCCAACTCTTGCAGATCAACATTGACAGCCATAAGCGAGCCTACGCTTTTGCCATTGACCATGATGATAAGTTTGATTTCACGGATAACAGTATCTTTGACTTTAAACTTTTTGCCATTTTTTATCTTGGTTACTTCTGTTTCAAAAATAACATCCGTTATCAGTTTCATACACCACACCTTTTTTAAATTATGCCAATTTTACATAATTCTATCTTAAAAAAAGCCTGCAACACTAAGTCGCCGCAGGCTTACATGTAAGGGATTATATCTTTCCCTCTTCTTTAAGCTTCTTATAATAAGAGCCATGGAGAATCTTCACTTCTTCATCTTCCATATGTCCATCAATAATAGCATGAACTGCACCTTTGATAGCAAACATTGCCATATATAGATGCACAATGAAAAATACTACCACGCCAAAACCCATGACATTATGCACAATGGCAGCAAATCTAAGCAAGTCTATTTGTGTAAGACCTGATATCTGTCTTAAAAGTTCGATATCAAAATCCATAAAGTACATAGTAGCACCAGTGATGATCATAATCATACCACCAAGTGTTGCTATCCAATACCACATCTTTTGACCGGCATTGAATTTGCCTGCTGGAATTGGTTTCTTCTCTTTTGAAAGATACCCACCAACAATCATTATCCATTTAACATCATCAAAGTTAAAGAAAGCATCTTTGAGCCACATCAAAAACATAGGAATAACTACTATTGCAAATGGAATAGTAGCAAGACCATGCATATCTTTTGCTAATCTTACTAAACTTCCTCCACCCAATTGCGCTCCAAAAATGATGATAAATCCTGTCGGCACAATCACGATAAATGAAAGTGCTGCGATTTGATGGATAAATCTATGAAAAAGATTGAATACATAGATCTTTTTACCGCCATGTGGAAATACTTTTGGTCCTATGATTAGGTAATGCAAGAAAAATGCACTTGGAACGCCTACGAGGATTCCAAAAAATATCACCTCAAAATACTCTTTTTGGAGCATGGTAAAAAGTGGTCCTAACTTAAGTGATTCTACTTGGCCATAACCAAAGATATTCAGCACTCTTCCATCGCCCCAGATTTGGCTCTCAGCTGCAAATGCAGCTGATGCCAAAAATAGAGTTGCAATGATGAAATAGAGATATTTTCTCATTACACGCTCCTTTTAATTTCCGTACGCTTTACTCCAGCCATAAGGAGCAGATTGTACTCCCTTGCCTTTAGAAGAAATCCGTTGTCGGTATATTTTTGCTACTTCGCTAGCTTCACCAACGATAAGTGCTTTGGTTGAACACATAGCAGCACAAACAGGAACTTTGCCCTCAGCTATGAGGTTTTGACCATATAGTTCTCTCTCGTGTGCTGAGTTTGTTTCAAGTGGACCACCTGCACACATAGTACATTTGTCCATAGCTCCCTTAGTGCCAAATGCACCATCTCGTGGAAACTGTGGCGCACCAAATGGACATGCGTATAAACAATAACCACAACCGATACAAACTTCTTTATCGTGCAAAACGATACCATCTTCTCTGATGTAGAAACAATCCACTGGACATACTTGCTCACAAGGAGCGTCAGTACAGTGCATACACGCTATAGAAGTTGAGAACTCTTTGCCCTCAATGCCCTCATTGAGCGTAACTACTTTTCTTCTATTGATACCTGTTGGCAATTCATGTGCTTCAGCACATGCAACGCTACAACCATCACACTCAATACATCTGTGATCATCACAATAAAATTTCATTCTTGACATTTCACTCATCTCTCACCCCCTACGCTTTTTCTACGCGGCACAAACCGCCTTTTGTTTCAGGAATTTGAGTGATGATGTCATAACCGTAGTTAGTGACAGTTCCTGCACTCTCACCAGATGCATATGGTTTAGTTCCCTCAGGGAAATTACCAGTTCTATCTTCACCTTGGAAGAAGCCTGCAAAATGAAAAGGAATAAAAATACGATCAGGATTTACACTAAATGAGAATTTAGCTTTTACCTTGATTTTTGTTCCCTCTGGCGAGTGAATCCACATCATTCCACCATCTCTAATACCATGCTCATGTGCCAAATCTGGATGGATATCACAGAACATCTCAGGTGTGAGTGCTGCTAGATATTTAGAAGCTCTATTTTCAACACCAGCACCGTTTAGATTTACAAGACGGCCAGTTATAAGGTTGGTTGGGAACTCTTTTGCAAAATCTTTACTTTGTTGCAATGAGACATATTTTGTATCAACACGATAGTGATTTGGTTTGTCTGCAAATGATGGAAATTCTTTTGCAAGGTCAGTTCGAGAAGAGTGTAATGGCTCTCTGTGCATTGGAATTTGATCTGGGAATGTCCATACGATAGCTCTCGCTCTTGCATTTCCATAAGGAGCAATTCCAGCTTCCATACATTTTTTAACGATCAAGTTTGAGTTATCAACTTTCCAGTTAGCACCCATGATCTCTTTTTCTTTGTCGGTAAGCTTGATGCCAAGTACCGCTTCAATGTTTGCTTTTGTAATCTCTGGGTGACCGCCTTTAATTTTTGAGCCTTTTACGCTCACACTCTCAGCTGCCATTTGGCTCACACCATTGTGTTCCATGCCAAATCTATTTCTAAAGCCCATACCACCTTCACTTACTGGTATATTTGTGTTGTATAAAACAGGGCTTCCTGAGTGTGTTTTTGTCCAACAAGGCCATGGCAATCCATAGTATTCACCTTTCATAGGGCCAAAACCGCGACCAGTTACTTCATCAAACATATGCCAGTTATCGGTGTGTTTTTTAATTCTCTCAGCTGTCCAACCTGTAAGACCGATAGTTTTTATAATGCGTGCAATCTCATTTGTTGCATCATCTGGCCATACAAAAGTAGTTTTACCAGCAACTTGTGCGATCTTGCCATCTGGAGTTTCTTCAAGTAACATAGCTTTAGTAAATTCGTCATAGAAACCAAGTTTTTTGGCAAGTTCAAACATGATCTCTTGATCTGGCTTGCTCTCGTAGAGTGGCTCAACTACTTGGTATCTCCATTGTGCTGATCTGTTTGTTGCTACAACATAACCACTTGTTTCAAACTGTGTTGCTGCTGGAAGCAAGAAAACATCATCTTTTTTATCAGTAAGAATTGCTGCTTCATTGACAAATGGATCGGCTAGTACGATCATCTCAAGATTGTCAAGTGCTTCTTTTACTTTTGCTTGTTGTGAGATTGAGGTGATACCATTTCCCAAAACAACAAGTGCTTTAAGGTTTGTATCAGCATTGTGGATAGCATCTTCACCTGGTTTGCCAGCAAGTACGCCTGCGTACCAACGAGCTAGTGAAAAGCCTTTTTTACTCATCCATTCTTTAGCTTTAAATCGTCCCACAAGCCACTCATAATCAATACCCCATGATTTTGCAAAGTATTTCCATGAACCCTCTCCTAAACCATAATAACCTGGTAGATTGTCTGCCAAACATCCCATATCAGTAGCACCTTGAACATTGTCATGACCTCTGAGGATATTTGTGCCGCCACCCTCAACGCCCACATTACCAAGAGCTAATTGAAGAATCGGAGCAAGACGAGTATTGCCTGTACCTGTTGTGTGTTGTGTAAGACCCATCGCCCAGATAAGTGTACCTGGATTTGATTTTGCATACACTCTTGTGATTTGTATCAATTTTTCAGCTGAAACACCAGTAACATCTGCTACTTTTTCAGCTGACCATTTTGCTGCTTCTTTTCTGATGTCATCCATGCCATAAACTCTGCCATCGATGTATTTTTTGTCTTCCCAGCCATTTGCAAATATGATATTGAGCATACCATACATAAATGCGATGTCTGTTCCTGGTCTAATTTGTGCAAACAAGTCTGCTTTTGCAGCTGTTTTTGTAAATCGTGGATCAATAACGATAAGTTGTGCGTTATTTCTCTCTTTTGCTTTTAAGAAATGTTGAAAACCTACAGGGTGATTTACCGCTGGGTTTGCTCCGAAAATAATAATTGCTTTTGCGTTTTGGATATCTCCAAGTGAGTTAGTCATAGCACCGTAACCCCATGTATTCGCCACACCGGCGACTGTAGAGCTATGTCAGATTCTTGCTTGGTGATCTGTGTTGTTTGTTCCGAACATTGCAGCGAATTTTCTAAAATAATACGCTTGCTCGTTGCCCATTTTTGCTGAACCTAAAAATTGAACCGCATCTGGACCACTTTTTTTTCTTAAATCTTCAAGTTTGTTAGCAATTCTTGTAGTGGCTTCATCCCAACTGATGCGTTTCCACTGACCTGCTTCTTTTACCATCGGATATTTTAGTCTGACTTCTGAACGAACCATATCGATCATATCAGCACCTTTACAACAATGTCCACCTAAACTAATAGGGTGATCTTGTGCAACCTCTTGTCTTACCCAAACACCATTTTGAACTTCAGCAATAATGCCACAACCAACTGAACATGCAGTACAGATTGTTTTTACTTTTTTGCTGCCAGGAAATGGGTTTTTCACCTCTTCCTCTGTCGCTGCTCTAGTCACATGTGAACTAGCAAAAGCCGAAGTAGCGCCAAACGCTCCCGCAACCGCTGCCATTTTCAAAAATGACCTACGACCTATTTTGGTCGAAAGAGCTCGTTGAGTCATGTTTTCCATACTCAAATCTCCTATTTTTTATAAAGCTGAACGATAAAAATCATCCCAAGCTTTTGTTTTCTTGTAAGTGATCTCTTTTTTTCGAGATTTACCTACAACAACGCCGTTTGAACTGTATGTGCTTGTCGCACTAGAAGCTGTCGCTGCAACTGCGCCTACTGCCGCAACTGTGCCAGCTACTGCTGCTTTTTTTAAAAAGCCGCGTCTGCTTTCTTGCATACAATCCTCCTTGCTTTGAAATTACCTCTTGAAATCAAGAGGTTGTGATAAAAAACGGCAATTTTCTTTCACAACCTCTCACAAGGTTTTTACTTCTTCGATCCTTGTGCCTTTTTGGCTTTATTTTCTGCTCTTCTTTTTGCTTCGGCAGTACTGATGCCTTTGTGTGTCACCGCTTTAAGTGTGACTTTTTCTTTTAATGCCGGTTTAGCAACATCAAAATACAATCGTTCAAATTCTAAAAACGCATTCAATACCACAGCGAGTGATTTGTACGCATTTGCTTTTGGATGTTCATAGATATTTGCCACAAAATCATCAAAAAATTCATTGATAATTTCTACAAATAAACAATGTTGCAAAGTATCATAAGACGCATCTCCAGCCATAACAAGTTCGATAATCTCATGCATAAAAGTCACTAAAAACCCTACGCTATCTTCATTTTCTTTAAATTCTTTTTCATTTCTTCTGATGCGAGTTTTACCTAGAAAATTTTTCACAGCAACTCTTTTGTTGCCACTTTCAACACCCTCATCATAATATGAAGCTGTATTTCGCACTACTTTTTTTTCTGGGTTGTGAAAGATATCATCATATTCTTGTGCCAAAAGTGTATAACCGCCAGCGTCAATGAACTCTTTAATCTCTTTGAGTGCTTCAAGCGAATTCTCATCAAGTGGATTTTGCATCATCACCTCAAGTGCTTCTAAAATGCCATCAAATCTATCTTCTCGTGAAGTAAATACAAAAAATTTACTCATAAATCCATAATATAATGATCGAGCTTTGTTTACTGATCTTTTATCCATATCCCTATCTTCCTTCTACATATGCTTCAAGCATAACTTTTGGTTTACAATCTGCACAGCAGTACAGTGTTTTAATCTTTATTGCATCATTGCCAAAGAGTGGTGTCATCATATTTGCTATCTTTTGGACTGATTTTGTTGTTGCAAACTCTTTACCGCATCGAACACAAGCAAAGAGCTTATCTCTTGCCATAACATTTTGCACAAAATAAGATGGCTCTAGGTGTAGCTCATCTTTGGTTACATGTAAACAATCTTTTTCTGGACAAGTTACTTCGCAGTAGCCACATGTAGTACAAATGGACGGGTTAAATCTAAGTGAATTATCTTCAGGATGAGCGGTCAATGCTCGAACATTGCATGCTCCAACACAACTTAAACAAAGAGTACATTTGTCTTGATCTATATGTACCATGCCGTAGTGTACATGTTCGCCTGTGGTTATGACGCCTAAATCATCATTGCCAACAAGATGTGCAAGTCTTGCTGAAAAGATTTCTCGTTTATTCATCCGTTCTTCATCAAAGCCATATTTGCATTCATCGAGTGGTTGGATTTTTGCGAAGGCTTCTTGTAACTCTTGAGCGTTCTTGCATGTAAAGATAGCTTGTTTATTGTATTTGCGTTTGAATATTTCATTGATGATAGAGATTGTATCACCTGTTCCTTTGGAGATAAAATCACTGTAAAAGATAACAGGATTACCACTTGTTTGCAGTAAACTCATCAAATGCGCTTCGTGTAAAAACTTTTCACCCTCAATGCCTAGCGGCAGAACACCTGCTGGAAGCTCTACATGTAAGCTTTCAAGTTGCATTTTAACAGGAATAATGAGTGCTATTGTATCTACATAAAAATTACTTACTTCTTTAAATGCAACCCGTGGCATTTGTGAATAATCAAGTGCGCCACTTGGGCAAACACTCACGCAACCACCACATCCATGGCAATCTATGTGAGAAAATTCTAAATGTTTTTGTGCATCAATTTTTAAGATAGCAATTGTTGGACATACTTCAGCACATTTACCACAGATCTCTTCTCTTCGCTCGTGGTATTGGCAAATTTTTGCATCATATTTTACAAAGTTTTTATAATTGTATGTGCCATCATTTTGTATGATTTGTTCAAGTGCTGACTCTAAACCTACACGATTTGGATCAACCGTACCGCTTTGTTTCATAGCAAAATCAGGGGCATCATACCAAAGAATTTGATCTGTTTGCACTTCAAGTTCAGCATCATTTTGTTTGAGAATCACTGTAAGTTCACCGATGTGTCCATTTACATCAACGATATTTGAAGGATCTATGCAAACAACGCTAAAACCTTTTTCTTGCAATGTTTGTTGTGTATTTTTAAGATCTTCGCAAGACACAAGCATAATGCGTTTGCCTACATCTTGGCTAAAATCTATATCTTGTGCAAGATCATAGCCGCAAGCTCTTGCATCATAGAGTTTTTTTACATTTGTGATTTTTACAGCAAGTGAATCACAAGAGTTTTGGATATAAAAATTGATCTCTGGGGCATATTTTTGTGCTTGTGGTGTTTTGATGTTGGAGATGATATATTCATCTCTTATGTCATCACAAGAGCTAACAATATCGATACTTGTATCTAGCGGGAATTCAAGTTTTAAATGGTTACAGTATAAATACTCTTTTAACATATCTCAACTTTCTTTTGGTAAATGGTTATTGACCGAATTATAAACTGAAGTAGTTGAAAGCAAACTGAGAAAAATTATGTAAATACCCTATTTTTGAGGTTTTCAATGATATTAGAGTGATATTTTTGTTTTACTTGTGTTGTATTGTAATTTTTAGGAGTAAAATTATCGTATTTATTTATGCCACTACTTCGAATATAAAAAAATATGCAAATAAAACATATTTATTCTAGAAAAAAAATTAAAAATAATTCAAATTTATGCACAAAAAAGGGTGAAAAAAAAAGAAACTCGATAGATTTGTAAAAATCTATCGAGTTCATTGAAGATTACGATACGCCTATCATAACATCTGAGGCTTTTACAACCACAAAAGCTTCTTTGCCAACTACTAACGCTAAGTTTTCATAAGAGTGCTTTGTGATAATAGAAGTTATCACAATTTCAGGCGCAAGCTCTATGGTTACTTCAACATTTACAGCACCTATTTCTAAATTTTTCACAACGCCTTTAAGCATATTTCTAGCACTGAGTTGCATCATAAATTCCTTTTACAATTTTCTTGTTTTTGCATCTGGTGTAAATAATTGTTTACCAAGTAGTTTAAATGCAGCGATCTGTTTTTGGATATTATCTGAAACTATCCAATCAATAAATGTTCTTGCACCTTTATAATCTGCATTTGTACATCTTTGTGGATTGACCGCCATAACAGAATAAAAGTTATTTAAGCTAGTATCGCCCTCAAAAACAACAACAAGCGGCGGATTGCCTTTGTGATTTGATTCATATTTGATAAAAGTACCTCTATCTGTAAGCGTCAAACCTTTTTGTTCTTGAGCGATGTTGATAGTAGCTATCATACCTTGCCCTGCTTGCAAATACCACGATTCTTTTTCAGGAACCATTCCAGAAGCTGCTTTCCAAACATTTTTTTCTTTATTGTGTGTGCCTGATTTGTCTCCGCGACTTACAAATTTGAGTTTTTCGTCTTGAATGATCTTGAATGTCTCAGCAATGCTTTTACCAGCAAATTTTGCTTTGTATTCGGGTGCGCCAATGATCACAAAGTCATTGAACATCACAGGTGTTCTATCGATCCCAAAACCTTTAGCAACAAACTCTTTCTCAACTTTTGGAGAGTGAACAAAAAGCACACTCACATCACAGTTTTCGCCTAGTTTAAGCGCGTTCCCTGTTCCAACAGCAACCCACTTGAGATCAACGCCTGTATCTTGTTTGTACATCGGAGCGAGTACATCAAGCAAACCGGTGTTATCCGTACTTGTTGTAGTAGCCATCTTTAACTCTGCCGCACTTAGATTGGCACCAAAAACCAATAAAGAGAGTAAAACGCTCTTTATTAAGTTGCTTTTCAATAAAAACATAGGATAATCCTCCTTTAAATTTAATATGCTAATTTTACATATTATGAAATTCTATCTATATTTTTTCTAAAAGTAAAGGAGTATTGCCCAGTGGATTTTATCTTAGAAGGACTTAGCGAAGCTATTTTTTTATTGATCAATCTTGATAGTGAAACATTTTCGACGATTAGCATAACCATTCGGTCATCTTCTGTTTCGATAATTTTTAGCTTACTCATAGGTTTGCCTTGTGGTTTTGTTTTGGGCTTTTTTGATTTTCCTTTACGCAAAACACTCAAGCTTTTTTCCGATACTCTTTTGGCATTGCCGACTGTTGTCGTTGGACTTATCGTTTATGCTTTCATCTCCCATAGAGGGCCGCTTGGAGAATATGAACTGCTCTACACAATAAAAGGCATTATTATTGGGCAAACAATCTTGGCACTCCCGATAGTAATTTCATTGAGCGCCACGGCCATAGAAGGAATGGAGAAAAAACTCCGTCTCACGCTCGCTTCTTTTGGTCTGACTACTATGCAAATGATAAAAACAGTTATCTGGGAACTCAGGCACGCACTCGTTGCTGTGGCGGTCACTGCTTATGGTAGAGTTGTTGCTGAAGTTGGTATTGCTATGATGATTGGTGGCAATATCAAGTGGTTTACAAGAACAATCACAACCGCAATCTCTCTTGAAACCAACAAGGGTGAATTTTCCATGGGTATAGCACTTGGCATCGTACTCATCATCATAGCACTTCTAGCAAACCTCTCTTTGCATTCATTAAAAAAAAGAGCCAGAGAGGGAATACATGGGTGAAGAGATCTATGGTATACGCAATATTTTAAAAACTTATGGACACAAACCTGTTTTAGACATCTATGAACTTAGTATACAAAAAGGAGAGATCTTAGGCATTGTTGGTTCAAATGGTTGCGGAAAAAGCACCCTTTTAAGGCATCTTGCTTTTTTAGAAATGCCTCACAGTGGCTCTATAAAATATAAAAACTTCGCACACACAGATATTCCCTTACATGTAAGAAGAGAGATAGGTATCTTATTGCCAGAGCCTTATTTGCTCAAAAGAAGTGTCAAAGATAACCTCCTTTTTGGTCTACATGTAAGAGGTGAAAAAAATGTACCTACTAAAGACATAGAAGAAGCACTTAAACTCGTTGGACTGATTCCAAAAAAGTTTCTCAACCGCCAATGGCATGAGCTTTCAAGTGGTGAAACGCAAAGAGTTGCACTTGCATCTAGACTCATTTTGAAACCACAAACCCTCTTGCTTGATGAGCCAACAAATAGCTTAGATTTTAGCGGGATTCCTCAATTTAGTGACGCTCTAATGCACGCCAATCAAGAGTGGGGTACAACAATCATCATCGCAAGCCATGATCTTTTGTGGCTCTCAAGTATCACAACAAGGCAAATTGGTTTACATTTTGGGAGAATTATGGATTTTTCCACGAGCAATCTTGTGTTGGGTAAATGGCAAGAAGATGGCAAAAATAAAAGCTTTGATTTTGGTAACAATCAAAAAATCACTATACCAGCATCATGGCGTGTCGGAGAAAAAAGAGGCGTGGCGATAGATCCTCGAAAAATTTGCATAAGCTCCTCAGCTCCTTTGCATTTTGAAGACACAAAGATATATCTGCAAGGAACAGTAAGTGGTATCAGCCGTCTTGAAAAAACTGATGAAATTTCCATCAAAATAGCCATAGGCTCTCAGACCCTCGAAGCCATCACAAATCAAGAAAATTTTGAAAAAAGTGCGGTTTCATTCTTGAACTCTGTATATATAAACTTCACAAAAGAATCTTTGCAAAACAAAGCAAGATAGAAAAATCACCTAACTGACTTTACGCACTTTTAAATACGGATATAGTAAGATATGAGTGTTCATCAATAAGGATTTTCATTGGTCAAAAAACTTTTTCCGTTTTTGTTTATTTTCGGCTCTTTTATAGGAAGCTTTTATTATTTTCTCTCTTATGAAGAAGATGCTGCCAAAGATATAGTTCTTGGGGCATCACTGCCACTGAGTGGGATCAATAGCGATCTTGGTATCGAGGTTAGCGAGGGCGCCAACACCTATTTTAGCCACACCAATGCAAGAGGTGGCGTGAATGGACAAAAAATCAAGTTTATCTACTATGATGACAAATATGAACCGCAAAATACACTCAAAAACATAAACACTCTTCTCAATAAAGACAAGGCTTTTGCTCTTTTTGGCTTTGTTGGAACGCCTACAGTTAAGAAAGTTATGCCAATCGTGATAGATAGTAACATCCCCATGATAGCGCCCTATACTGGTGCATCTTTTTTACGAAATACCCACATTGCAAATATTGTAAACTTTAGAAGCTCGTATTCTCAGGAGATAGAAACTATCGTAGCTTATCTCACAGAAACAAAAAAATTTACTAAATTTTCCATTTTTTACCAAAATGACGACTTTGGCGAAGAGGGATATGTAGCACTTGTTGAAGCACTTAAAAAAAGAGGATTGAAATTGCATTCTGAGGGAACTTACAAACGAAACACCCTCTCAATTAAACATGGGCTTAGCGAGATAAGTAGCACAAAACCAGAAGCAGTCATTATCGTGGGAGCATATAAGCCAGCTGCAAGATTTATCGAAAAAGCTCGAAATTGCTGCCTCGAAGATACGCTTTTTGTACCTATCTCTTTCGTAAACTCTGATGCACTCGTAAGGGAACTTCACAAAGATGGCTCACATATGCTGTTTTCTCAAACTGTTCCATCCTTTAATGATGAAAGCTTGCAATCTGCAAAGGAATATCTAGGCTTATTAGGATTTTATTATCCAAATTCGCTACCTACCCACGCATCATTTGAATCATTTTTGGCTGCAAAAAGCGTTATTTTAGCTCTTAAAAAGATTGAAGAAAATATCAATCCGCAAGATTTTTTACGCAACCTAAAAAATCTTGAAACAAACGCACTGCAAGATATTCCGCTTGGATTTAAAAATTCGCAACTGCTCAATCAGATCTACTTGCTTCAATATAAAGATGGCAAATTTCAAACCATCTATAAAGATAAAAAATGATAGCATTTTACAAATCCATCAACAATCTTCTTGGTACAATCGATTTTTCAAACAAAACAAAACTCCTCATTTTTATAATAGCTTCTGGGATGATCTCTATCTGTTTTTTGATGCTCATCTCTATATTTGCACTCAAGTTCGATTATGAAACACTTTTTCAAAAAAGAACTATCCCGCAAGTAGAACTTGAAGAGATCAAAGATCTCTATGCGGTCAATCTCTACGATACGATTGCTGCACTTATCAAGCAAGATGTTTCGCTAGAAAATGGGAGTGAAGTTATACAACTCGCACAACAAGTTATCAGAACACAATGGAAAAACTATCAACGCTCTAGCAATTATAAAGTTGGAGGATTTACAGAGTTTGCCAGCAAATGGCTTAAATTCTTTTTGCTAAAAGAACAGATTGCACCTAAAACAATATATCAAGAAGGATTGTTAAGTAAAATTGAGCAAAAAATGAATAGCATTGATATCAAGTTAAAAAAGTTTTTAAAAGTATCCGAAGCCTTACATGTAGCAGAACAAATGATGATAGCCAGCGAACTTTTTCTTGAGATAAATTCACTCAACATCACGCTCTCAAGCCTTATCACTACACACTTCAAAGAAGCGATAGCTGAAAAAAGAGGCAATGATCAACTTTTTCATACAAGTATCTATATGCTTATTTTACTTTTAGGGCTTGTGTTTTTTGTAAGCATTATTTTTTCCACATTTATCATCAAGCACTTTATACAATTGCACAACTCACTAGAAACAAAAGTGCTAGAGAAAACAAGAGAGTTGCGAATACTCAACAGTTCACTTGAAATTCGCATCAAAAAAGAGGTTGAAAATAGCCGTAAAAAAGATCAGATTATGTTCCAACAAGCACGCCTTGCAAGTTTAGGAGAGATGCTACAAAATATTGCTCATCAATGGCGTCAGCCCCTAGGTGCGCTTATGATGATCGTACAAAGTTTTCAAGCAAAGTTTATCTCTGGTAAACTTAATGAAGCTTTTATCGATTCACGCGTTGAAGATGCACAGTTGTTGGCTAAAAATATGTCAGAAACACTTGAAGATTTTCGCACATTTTTTAATCCCAACAAAACGCAAAGAAAATTCAACCTCAAAAAGGTGATAGAAAAATCTCTCGAACTTGCAAAATATCAAAATGAAAAAGAGGCGATTGCGGTTTATTTTAACTTTCAAGAAGATATCTGGGTTTATGGATTTGAGAATGAACTTATACATGTACTCTTAAATCTTCTCAACAATTCCAAAGACGCACTTATAGATGAAAAAGTCCATGAGAAAAAGATTTGGATTGTTATCAAGCAAACAAGTACAAACGCGCTGATCAATGTTATCGACAATGCTGGAGGAATCAAAAATGATATAATGACAAAAGTTTTTGACCCCTATTTTACAACAAAACACCAGAGTGTCGGCACTGGCATTGGGCTTTACATGTCAAAACAGATGATAGAAAAACATATGCACGGTGAGATTTGGTGTAAAAATATCAAGCATAAATTAGGTGAAGATACGCAACTATATGATTGTGCAATGTTCACAATCAAAATTCCACTTACACCACAGTTGGGAGCAGATAATGAATAGAAGAGATTTTGACTTACTCAATGGTTTCAATATACTTTACATAGAAGATGAAGCGGATTTGCTCAAGCACACCACCGCCGTACTTGAGGATTTTACGAAAAATATCTTTCCTGTGCAAAACACAAAAGATGCGTTACTTATCTTAGAACAAAACAAAATAGATGTTATCATCTCTGACATTATGTTAAAAAATGAAAATGGGATTGAGTTTTTACGCTTTATCAAAGATGAATTAAATCTTGATATACCAGCCATTCTCACCACAGCACATACAGACACCGAACATCTGCTTGAAGCTATCAAACTCAAAGTAGAAAACTACATCATCAAACCTATCAGCATCAAAGAATTGCTTAATTCCTTGCATGATGTGCTTTTGCCAAAGATTCAAGAAAAAGAGATCAATCGCTCTTATAACATCATCAAAACCATCTCAGCAGTGTGCGATGGCAAACAGATAGAACTCATCCGTTTTATCATTAAAAATCTTGATGATAACGGAATTTTAAACTACTCTTATAGTGAAATTATGGATCAAGTCACCATAAGCAAACCAACTGTTATCAAACTTTTTAAACAATTAGGAGATCTGGAAATTTTAGTAAAAATACAAAATGGCAAATACAAATTTAACGAATCAAAATTACCCATACCGGAGTAGATATGAAAACACTCAGAGATATACCACAAATAGATAAGTTTTTATCTTCACATGAATTTGGTGGCATTTGTAATGCCCTTTTGACTAAAATAGCACAAGAAGTCATACAAGAGCTTAGAGATGATCTGCTGTGTAAAAACAGGGAGAGTTTTGATGAATTTGAACTGATATGTGAGGTTAAAAAACGATACCTTGCCTCATTTGAGTCTTCACTTATACCTATTATAAATGCAACTGGCGTTATCTTGCATACAAATATGGGCAGAAGTCTTATCGCAAAAGAGTTGTTTTTGAATGTTGCAAAAGTAGTGTGTAACTACTCAAATCTTGAATACAATCTTGAAAAAGGGTGCAGAGGCGAGCGATACGAACATGTAAGCGAACACCTCAAAACACTGCTAGGCGTTGAGGATGTTTTAGTTGTAAACAACAATGCAAGTGCGGTTTTTCTTATACTCAACACCTTTGCTGCAAACAAAGAGGTTGTTGTTTCTCGAGGTGAACTTGTAGAAATAGGTGGAAGTTTTCGTATTCCTGAAGTGATGCGCCAAAGTGGTGCGATACTCAAAGAAGTGGGAGCCACAAATAAAACAAAAAAAATCGACTATCAAAATGCAATCGGTGAAAATACGGCTATGCTTATGAAAGTGCATCAGTCCAACTTCAGTATCGAAGGATTTAGCGAGGCAACACCTTACGCGGATATAAAAAAACTCAGTGAGGAACATGGGTTGATTGATTATTGTGATTGGGGAAGTGGATATATTCCAACGCTTCCTTACAATTTAGGCAACAAAGAGCCATCACTGCTCACATTTTTGCAAGATAGGCCATCGCTACTAAGTTTCAGTGGTGATAAACTTTTTGGTTCAGTGCAAGCTGGAATCATCGTGGGCAAAAAAGAACTCATAAACAAACTCAAAAAAAATCAACTTTTGCGGATGTTACGCGTCGATAAGATAACGCTTGCCCTGCTAGAAGAAACGATCAAAGCTTATTTGCAAGAGCGATATGAGCAGATTCCAACACTATGGCTTTTGATGCAGGATGTTGCAAGTTTACACAAAAGAGCCCTACATGTAAGGGTGCAAATCGGGAAAAATCTGTGTGAAGTGGTAGAGAGTAGAACTTTTATGGGTGGTGGCACTTTGCCAAATAGAGATTTTCCAACTGTAGCCCTACATGTAAGGGGCAAAGCGGTTGTATTGGAGAAAAAATTTCGAGAAAACCACCTCATCGGACGCATAGAAAATGACAAATTTTTAATTGATTTTCGTAGCATTTTACCAGAACTCGAGCCACAAATTATTCAAATAGCAAAAGGAATATTGGGATGAAGCACATCATAGTAGGAACAGCTGGACATGTAGATCATGGCAAAACAGCACTTATAGAAGCACTCAGCGGATTTGCTGGGGATAATCTTGAAGAAGAAAAACGCCGTGGCATTACCATCAATCTAAGCTTTTCAAATCTCACAAATGAAGATACAAATATCGGCTTTATCGATGTTCCAGGACATGAAAGTTTGCTCAAAAATATGATAGCAGGAGCTTTTGGATTTGACGGCGCACTTGTAGTTATTGATACAAAAGAAGGCGTAATGCCCCAAACTAAAGAGCATCTTGAGATCTTAAATCTCTTACATGTAAACACCATCATCATAGCACTCACAAAATCTGATCTCGCAAGCAAAGAAGCGATAGAACAAAGAACAAAAGAGATACAAGAATACATTGAAGCTTTTTCACATCTACACTTACAAAGTATAGTACCAGTGAGCATTTACGATGCAAACTCGATAGAATCGCTCAAAAAAGAACTTTTTGCCATACCAATCATCGCTAAACAAAGCAATGGGCTTTTTCGCTACTACATCGACCGCTCTTTTTCACTCGCAGGCGTTGGCACAGTTACTACCGGCACCGTACTTGATGGCTCACTCAGTGTTGGAGATAAAGTGTATGCACCTGAACTTGAGTGTGAATTTAGCGTGCGAAATCTACAAGTTCATGAAAAAGATGTTAAAACAGCTCTAAGTTCACAGCGAACCGCAATCAATCTACAAAATCCAAAAATTGCCCTAAAAAAAGGAACACTTCTTTGCAAAAAAGGCTACATAAAGGGATTTTCTAGTGTTGATGTTTGGGTTGAGAGCATAGCAAACCATAGCATAAAACACGATACAATTGTGCAACTTTTTGTTGGTACAAAACAAGTTGAAGCCAAAGTCCTTTTACTTGATGAAGAGAGTGAAACACAAGGTGGCTATGCCAAAATACAGTTTCAAAAAAAGATGTTTTTAGTCTATGATGAGCCATTTATCATCTGTAATTCAGGCAGAACTATCGGAGGCGGAAGAGTTTTAAATCCAACCAACGATCCAATCAAGAAAAAAATCAAAAAAGAACTGCTCGTGAATCTTAAAAACAAAGATTTTCAACAAGCATTTGAAATCCTTATTACCATCCACAAAAGAGGCTTTGGACTCATCTCATCAAATCAACGCTTTGGACTGAACCATGATGAAGCGATACAAATAGCAAAAAAAATGCAAAATATCTTTGTCGATGAAGCTGGACTTGTTTTGTATCCACAAGATATAAAAAATGAATTAGAAAATACTATCAATGCTATCTATAAAAAAAACCAATATGCCTTACTTTCAGCAAATTCACTCAATCTCAAAATAAAATGGGCAAGTCAATCACTCATAGCTCAAGTGTTAGCAGATATTTGCAAGAGCGGTAAACTTGTATTTGAAAATGGTATATATAAAAATGCGTCCATAAAAATCGATGATATAGCCACTTTGGTGGAGGGCAAAATCTATGAGATACTTGAACAAGAAGGACACTCGCCAAGTGCTCCTTATAACATCTATGATGATCTAGATATCGATCGATTGATGGGAGATAATGCACTTAAAAGCTTATGTAAAGCCAAGAAAGTAATCCGCCTCGCACACAATCTTTTTATAACAGCGCCGGCACTTAGTAAAATTATGGTAGCTTTTAGAGAAATCATCAAAACACAAGGTTATATCGATATCAAAAAAGCCAAAGAGCATTATGACCTCAGCCGAAAATACCTCGTAGCTTACCTTGATTATCTTGATTTGTATGATGATATAAAAAAAGATGGGGACAAGCGAGTGATGGTCTAATCTCTCTCGCAACTTACTGATGTTACGCACTAAAGCTACGAAAAGGGTACTTTTTGAGAAAATGAGAGGTATTTACGAACTTTTTTACAAAAGTGCGTAAGGTCAATTAAGAAATTGATTTTATCATAATTTATGAGAGAAGTTCTTGAAACCAAATCTCATTTTGCGCACTTGCATTTTCTTTAGATTTGTAGAGATTTTTAAGGACAGAAATGAGATCTTCATAACTTAAAAGTTCCAACACATGTAACTCCATCGGAGTGGCATTTGGGTCTGATTCGATCATCTTGGCAATTTCACTTATAATTTCAGCTTTATTTTGATTCATGAATATCTTTTATACTTCTGGCTATTCGCATTTAGGGGAGATGTTAAAATCCTCCCATCTGCTAAGAAGATTTTAACATATTTTTGCGTTATTTGAGCAGATCTGCCTCTGGAACATACAAAGGCACGCCTTTGAGTCCTGCTGTGAAGTATTTTTGGCGGAGTTTTTCGAGGGCGTCTACTTCTTCGTCACTAACTTTAGCATCTACATCACCATTGTAGTATTTTCGTAAAATTTTAATCTTTTCGGCTGTATCCTCGATTGCGTTTGTTTGTTTGTAAATGAGCACAGATTTTTCGAGTGAACTTCTATCATGTACTGGGGTAAAAATGAGTTTTAGATTGTAATTTTTGAGTTTTTCTTCAATTGCTTGTAGCTCTTTATTGCAAAATGGACATTCTGGATCTGTAAATTCTATCAATGTTGGTTTGTTTGCATCATTACCAACTATAAGAATGTTTTTGGCATCTTCATTTTTATAGACTTTTGCTAACTCTTGCATAAACTTTGCTTTATCAAGTTTTTCCTTGATACTACCGCCATCGTTGATACTAATTACATCTGGAAATATCAAATCACCTTGTGTAAAAACAGACATTTTTTGTGAACGGCTGCCATCGCTTATATTGAGTGAAACATAATCCATATCTTTAATCTGTTCTATACTTGATCTTGAAGTAACTTCTATTTTTATGTTTGGCACAGGGATTTGGGATTTGAAATACTCCACGATTTGAGCATCGCTTGCTGCAAAAAGTGATGAACTAAAAGCCAAAATAGAGAGAAACGATACAGTTTTTTTCATAATAAACCTTTTAAAACGAGATGTTTTGAATGCTTTATGCGTATTCAATTTGGTTATTATTATACAATAGCAACTTCAAATATATTGTAAATAATTTTTTATGCTTAACACTTTATTAACATAAAATCTTTATAATTTACCACTAGGAGTACGCCATGCAAACAAATATAATTATGATAGAAGATGATGAAGAATTGGCGATGATGCTGATTGATTTTTTAGCAAAATACAATGTAAGTGTTGAAAATTTTGATGATCCTTACATCGGCATAAGTGCTATGAATATCAAAAAATATGATCTACTCATTCTCGATCTCTCTTTACCTAGTATGGATGGTCTTGAGATTTGTAGAGAAATACGCACAAAAAGAAACAATATCCCCATCATCATCTCAAGTGCAAGGAGTGATCTTGAAGACAAGATAATCGGGCTGGAGCTTGGAGCAGATGATTATCTACCAAAACCCTATGAGCCTAAAGAGTTGTATGCTAGAATTATGAGCGTATTGCGACGCTATAAAAAAGGTTCATTTGAAAGTTTTGATGAGGAAGAAGCTGCCATAAAACTTGCAAAAAATGGTGCTGAAATACTTTTTAATGGTGTTGCCCTACCGCTCACAAGAGCAGAATTTGAAGTGCTTAGTTACATGTTAAAAAAGCGAGAATGCGTCATCTCCCGAAATGAACTCATCCATAACGCCCCCTCACTCAATGAAGAAAGTGATAGCAGAAGCCTTGATGTGCTTATCAGCCGCATCCGCTCAAAGCTGGGTGAAAATTCTAAAAACCAACAATACATCCGCTCCATCAGAGGCGTGGGCTATAGGCTACATGTATGAATAAACATTGGATCCATTCACTCATAACCAAAATCACGCTCATCTTTACACTTGCTATTTTAGGAATTATGGCAATTGCTTTTTCATTTCATAACTACAACAACCAAAAAGAACTTGAAAATATAGAGCAATTAGCCCGCTATAGTTTAAGAGGCAACTATGTAAACCATGGTGATTTTGATATCACAAACTTTAAAGATATAGATTTTACCCCCGTGCAAGATCAGAAACTAGCAAGAGAGATCTTTGAAAAAAATAAACCAATTTTTCCACCATCTCTCAACCAAAACAGAGGTGCAGGCATGGCAGGGACTATGATGCATCAAAAAATCAAAGCAGTCATTTATAGAGGAAAATTTTATATCATTATCAAACAAAACAATGATAAAAATTTACTCTTCAACACCCCTTTTTCAAAAGATATATTTAGTTCAATTTTGTTTCCGCTACTTTTTATTGTGCTTGTTTTGTTGCTATATATCGCCATCATCAAAGCCATCATTCCTATTTATGATTTACAAAAAAAAGTCAGGCATTTTGCACTTGGAGATTATGAGATAAATTGTGCAAGCACAAATAAAGATGAGATTGGATTACTTGCAAATGAATTCCACAATGCTGTGCAAAAAATCAAACAACTTCGAGATTCAAGGCAACTGTTTTTGCGTAACATCATGCATGAGCTTAAAACCCCTATCACAAAGGGCAAATTTTTAGCCGAAAGCATAACAAATAGCAATCACCAAAAAGCGTTGCAAAATATTTTCAACAGACAAGAGGCGCTTTTGCGTGATTTTTCTCGCATCGAAAAACTTTCAGCAGATGAGATCAAACTCGATATTCGCACTTATAATCTTGAAGATATCCTTGATTTTGCACTCGACATTCTTGATGCAGATTCCTTACATGTAAAGTCAAATATCACACCCATAAGAATCAATGCTGATTTTGAACTTTTTGGCACAGCTTTGAAAAATCTGCTTGACAATGGCATCAAATACGCAAGTGATCATAAGGTAACCATCACCAACTCACAAGAACAAATCACCATCACAAATGAAGCACCAACGCTTGAATTCCCACTTGAACGCTACGCTGAACCTTACTTTTTAGAGGGCAAAAAACAGAAAAGTTCCCGAGGACTTGGCTTTGGACTTTTTATCACTTACCATATCATCAAACTCCATGGAATGCAACTGCTTTATGAGAGAAATGACGCAAACAATATTTTTACCATTAAGCTTTGAAGCAAATATTAAGTAAAACTTAAATATAATGCGTGCAATTTCAAACTTTCATTGCATTGAAATTCTTTAAAACCTGCCAAGATTTAGGGTCAGCCTGAGCAAGTATGTAGGTTTTTGCATACTAGTTACCGAGTTGCCAAAGATATCATCTCCAATAACTCCACAAATTTTTATGTAGTAACGCTTTCGCTTTACAAGATGAACTTCAGTGTATGAAGTTTTGAAAAATACACCACAATGGAAAAACAACACATGAACACATTTGAAGCATTTAATCTGCATCCAGATATTCTCAAAGCCGTCAAAGAAGCTGGCTTCAGAGAACCAAGCCCCGTACAAGAACACGCTATTCCGCTTGTATTAGCAGGCAATGACATCGTAGCACAAGCACAAACAGGCACAGGTAAAACTGCGGCTTTCGGACTTTCAACTATGAGTATGATTGATCCAAACTCTCAAAAAGTAGATATCCTTGTTATCACACCAACAAGAGAACTCGCAACACAAGTGAGTGATGAACTCTATTCACTCGGAAGATTCCGCGACATCAAAACAGTTACCATCTACGGAGGAAGCTCTTATTCAAGGCAACTAGCGCTCATCGAAAAAGGTGCGAGCGTAGTCGTTGCAACTCCTGGGCGTATGCTCGATCTTCTTAAAAACGGCAGACTTCCAGGATTTGCTCCTGCTATCGTAGTTTTAGATGAAGCTGATGAGATGCTTGATATGGGATTTTTAGAAGACATAGAGGCTATCTTTACTTTTTTACCAAAAAAACGACAAACACTACTTTTCTCCGCAACTATGCCAGACCCGATCAAAAGACTTGCTCAACGCATTTTAAATGATCCAAAATATGTAAGCATTACCCCAAAAGATCACACAACAAATGAAGATATAGAACAACTTTACTATGTTATCAATGAGTATGAGAGAGATTATGCGATGATCCGTCTTTTGGATTCAACTGAAACAGAAAAAGCTATCGTATTTTGTCGCACAAAAAAAGAGGTTGATAGACTTTCAACAGCACTTATTGCGGTTGGTCATTCTGTAAAAGGTTTGCATGGCGATATGGAACAAAACCAAAGAGAAAGTGTTATTAAAGCATTTAGAAGTTCACAAATTCAAATTCTCGTAGCAACTGATGTTGCGGCTCGAGGTCTAAATGTGACCGATATCACACATGTTTTCAACTTCCATATGCCATTTGATCCAGAAAGTTATGTACACCGTATAGGCAGAACAGGAAGGGCTGGCAGAAAGGGAACAGCGATCACACTCGTAACACCTATGGAATACCACTCAATGCAAAGAATTGCTAAAAAAGTAGGCACAAATTTACAACAAAAACTTGTACCAACACTAGGTGATGTCACTGAAAGTAGACTTGCAAAATTGGCTGATGCAATCACTCATGCACAACTCAATGATAGTGCACAAAAACTACTCAATGCCCTAGAGGGAGAGATGGATTTGGCACAAATTTCACTTAAACTCATCTCTATGCTTATGGATCAAAACACACCACAAGGACCTGATCGCATAGGTTTAGACAAAAAAACACTTACAAGCGTCATCCAAAGACTTGGCGAAAAAGATCAAAGTAAAAGAAATTCACGCTTTGGAAGAAATCCTAGAAGTGGTGGAGGCTATGGCGATAGAAACAAAAGCAGAAGTCAGGATACTAGAAGCTCACGCGATAGTGGTGGTAACCGAGATGGCGCCCGTTCAGGATTCAGAGGAAAAAGTTCTTCAAGTAGAGACAGGGGTTAGATTTTTTTGATTTTTGAACATTCGCTTGCTATAATTGCAAACAAATGTTCAAAATAAGGAGTATTTATGGATAATAACAAAAACTTATTGGCGTGCAACAATGAAAAATGTATCAAAAATAAAGAGTGCTTGCGATATGAACTTTTTATCAAAGGTGCAAAAGAGTTTTCCACCAATGGTGGCAATGCACAAAAAGGCTGTGGCAAATTTGTTTTTAAAAAATAAAATCTAATTTTTTCTTTTTTTATCCCCACACATACATGTAGAATGTCTATTTTTTAGTCACTCTACATGTAACTTTCTTGTTATAGCAACTAACCTTACACACTTTTACAAAAAAGTACCCTCTTCGTAGCTTTAGGGGATGGTAGGAACATTTGCCCTTGCCACTAAAACGGACGCATTCGTTTTAGTTCGTAACATCAGAAAACAACTGCCAGCCACATCAATGCACGAAATTCTTCCGTTTTTTGGGAATCGCAAAGAATTATCGATTATGTCTACACTTTCCTCAAACGCAAGCGAGAAGCTGCCATGAAGTTTTAGTATGAAATGCACCAAGGCATTCAAGAATCACTAGTGGAATTGTAAAAAAGAGTTGCAAGCGTATAAGACGCTAATTTCGGCGTCTATACTCTTCATAACCAAAGTTACTCACCACTTCAAACTTACCATTTTTTCGCAATACCGCCAAGTTTGGTAATTTGATACCATTGAAAGTAGTATTTTTTACAATGGTGTAATGGATTTGATCTTCAAAGATGAGTTTATCGCCTACATGTAAAGGTGCATCAAAAGAATAATCCCCCATGATATCCCCAGCTAAACAAGTGTTACCGCCGAGTCTGTAAGTATAAGTTTTTTCACCAGCTTCTCCAGCACCTCTAATTTGTGCTTTATACGGCATTGCGAGTGTGTCTGGCATATGTGCCTCAGCTGAAGTATCAAGCAAAGCTATATCCATGCCGTTATGCAACACATCAAGCACGCTTGCAACTAGTGAGCCGCTTTGCCAACCGACCGCTTCACCAGGTTCTATATAGACTTTTACACGATATTTTGCTCTAAAATCACGGATAAGTTTGATGAGCTTTTCCACATCATAACCCTCACGAGTGATATGATGTCCTCCTCCGAAATTGATCCACTTCATTTGTGAAATATATGCACCAAATTTCGCTTCAAATCCTTTTAAAACTGCCTCAAGTGCATCAGCATCTTGCTCACAAAGAGCGTGAAAATGTAGCCCCTCAACTCCATCAAGCAGTTGTGGCTGAAAGTTTTCTTTCGTGATACCAAGTCTACTATAAAGCCCACAAGGATTGTAGATATCCACAGGGCTTGATGAAACTTCAGGGTTGATTCGCAAACCGATGGAACACTTACCAAGTGCTTTTACTTTGTATTTTTGCAACTGTGCAAAAGAATTAAAAACAAGATGATGTGAAAGTGCTATCACCGCATCGATTTCTTCATCTTTAAATGCAGGCGAATAGGTATGGATCTCGCCATCAAAATATTCTTTGGCAAAAAGAGCTTCGTGCAAACCACTACTTGTACACCCTTTAAGATACTTTGAGACCAAAGGAGCTAAAGCTTTAAATGCAAATCCTTTGAGTGCCAAAAGCACATTTGCTCCACTTTGTTCACCCACATAATGCAGTAGTTTCAAATTTTCTTCAAGCATTGCCTCTTCGCACACATAACAAGGTGTTTGGATCTCGTCTAACACATGTTCAATTTTACTTATCTTTTTCAATCCACGCTTCCTAGTATAAAATCCATCGCCCTATCTGGTAAAATTCTCTTCAACGCTCCAAAAAGCTTCGTAGGAAAAGTTACTGCGTAACGAATGCGAGGTTTTTTTGCTTCAATAGCTTTAAGCAAAACCGCATAAACCGCCTCAGGTGCAAGGGTAAAAGGAGCGTCACCCGAGCCTCGCAATCTTTCTAGCGTCTTTTCATACACCTCTTTATGTGCTGAAACGGCAATATCGATATGCTCTTGAAATTTTGCAAGGGCATTTTTGCGAAACTCACTTCTAATAGGTCCAGGTTCTATCAAAACCACATCGATGCCACTACCTTTGAGCTCAAGTCGCATCGTATCGGCTAAACCCTCGATGGCGAATTTACTCGCATTGTAAGCGCCTCGGTACTTCATCGCGGCAAATCCCAAAACGGAGGAGTTATAAATAACTCTTCCATAGCCATTTTTTCGCATAAAAGGCAACACTACATTAGTTAATTCTTGTGTACCAAACACATTAGTCTCAAACTGTTCAATTAGCACGCTTCGCTTCAAATCTTCAACCGCTCCAGGTTGCCCAAAAGCAGCATTATTAAAGAGTATATCGATCTTTGCATCTGTTTGCAACACTACCCATGCAAGTGCTTCAGCGATACTGTTTGAGTCGCACAGATCAAGCCTATACGCATGCAATCCTTCATCTTGCAGTCGCTTCACATCTTTTGCATCTCTACATGTAGCAAAAACCTTGTAGCCATCTTTGTGCAACGCATGAGCACAAAAATAACCAATGCCGCTCGAACAGCCCGTTAGCAAAACTGTTTTATTTGATTTCAAAAGTCTCATCAGGCTTCATCTCAAGGATTTTCCATGGCAATCCTTGTATATTAAGCTCATCCATAAATGGTTTAGCATCAAATTGTTCCATATTGAAAACGCCTTTACCGCTCCATTTTCCCTCTAGCATCATCTTCGCTCCTATCATCGCAGGCACACCAGTGGTATAACTCACCGCTTGTGCGCCAGTTTCGCGATAGCATTCTTGATGGTCACACACATTGTAGATATACACTTTTTTAGCTTTGCCGTCTTTGATTCCCGTGATCAAACAACCAATATTTGTAAAACCAACCGTTCGAGGTCCTAAACTTGCTGGATCTGGTAAAAGTTTTGTTAAAAGCTGCAATGGCACCACTTTGACACCGTTTACTTCAACCTCATCAATGCGAAGCATACCTACATTTTCTAAGCATTTCATATGTGTAAGATAACTCTCTCCAAATGTCATAAAAAATCGTATACGCTTGAGTCCTTTGATGTTTTGTGTGAGTGATTCCATCTCTTCGTGATATAAAAGATAGCTATCTTTTACCCCAACTTCAGGATAATCCCACTGCATCATAATCTCCATCGGTTTTGTTTCAATCCACTTGCCATCTTCCCAATAACGCCCATTTGAACTCACTTCACGCAAGTTTATCTCTGGATTAAAATTTGTTGCAAAAGGGTAACCATGATCGCCTGCATTACAATCTAAAATATCTATATAATGTATCTCATCAAAAAGATACTGCTGTGCATATGCACAGTAAACATTGGTTACACCAGGATCGAATCCACTTCCAAGCAATGCCATAATCCCAACATCTTTAAATGCCTTATCTCTAGCCCATTGTTCTTTATACTCAAACTTTGCCGTATCTGGATGTTCATAATTTGCCGTATCAAGGTAAGGTGTTTTTGTTTTTATACACGCATCCATAATGCTCAAGTCTTGATAAGGCAGAGCTATATTCATAACCAAATCAGGTTTCACTTCTTCTATCAAAGCCACAAGTGCGTCCACATCATCGGCATCGATAGTTGCTGTTTGCACACTTACATGTAGGGATTCTTTTATCTCTGCTGCTATTTTGTCGCACTTGGATTTTGTTCTACTCGCTAACACGATTTGACTAAACACGCTACTATTCATCGCACATTTTTTTGTGACAACTCTGCTCACGCCACCCGCTCCGATAATCAATACTTTTGCCATCCTACTGTCCCCTTTTCAATGTTTTTAAAATTATCTGTGCAAGTGCAAGTGCGCGTGATCTGTGTGAAAGTTCTTTTTTGACACTCTCGTCCAATTGCCCAAGTGTTTTATCAAATCCTTGAGGTACAAACGATGGATCATAACCAAAACCATGGCTACCTCTTGCCTCACAGATCACATCACCATACATCCATCCATGAACACAAAACTCTCCTTGTTCGCAAACGATAGCGATAGCAGCCGTATAATGTGCAGGTGTTTTTTGAATATGTTTTGCGTGGAGTGTATCGATGAGTTTTTGGAGATTTTGTAAGCTTGTAGCATTTTTTCCGGCATATCGTGCACTATAAATCCCAGGTTCACCGCCTAGTATATCCACACTGATACCGCTATCATCACTCATAACAATAGCACTTTTATCCCCTAGTTTTGCATAAACCGCTCTAGCTTTAATAAGGGCGTTTTCTTTAAAACTGTTGCCATCCTCGATGATCTCAAAAGGCGTCATAACCGTCTCATACCCGCAAACATCAAAATCACTCATCCACGCTTGCAACTCTCTTAATTTTCCACTATTTGATGAAGCCAATATTATCCTCAACCAACACTCCTCGCCCTTACATGTAAAGCAAAATTCTATCAATTTTTTGTTTAAAAAGAGTTACAAAAAGATTTCGTAAAAAGTAGCCTGTCCCGAATGGCACTTACTTAAGCAAAAAGTATACTAAAAAAGTGGAATGAAACTGGCTTTAGAGGAAGTATCGTAACCAAACGAAATACTCCATAAAGCCAGCAATATGAATCATAACAAAAAAATTATAGGAAACAGAGGAGAAAGAATTGAGCCAAGAGCTATAAAAAAACGGCACAATGATTTTCCTTTGTTGATGTAACCTAGGAAAATAGTAAGAGAAAAAGTGAGGGCAAATGGTCACCTTAAAAAGCTTAAGTAAGTGCCATTCTAGCCTGTCCCCATTTTCTCTTTATTTAAAACCCTACCCTCGTATCTCCTCCTCAGCTCTTCTAGTAGAGTCTTTAAAGCTCTCTAGTACATCTATGAGTATATATAAAAACTTCTCCGAAGCATAAGGAAGCATCGCAAATATATAGCTATATAGACTGTATTTTGTGTCGGTTTGGAGTTTTTTGTTGTAGTGGTGTTCCTCTAGCTTGAAGTATCGCTCTAAAAGTTTTCTCTCTTTTGGTGTGGGGGATTTGAGGATATTTTCTAAAATCTTTGTGCGTGCCTTCTTGTCCTCTTCGAAAAGTTCACCGATACTGATATTGAGTACTTTTGCCATATAGGGAAGCAGTTCTGTTTTGATCTCTCTATTTCCATTTAAATAACCATAAATTGTAGAACTACTAGGAACCTCACCCGTACTTTTCAAAATAGGATGAAGTAAAATCAATTGATTTACAAAATATTTTCTCGTCAAGCCTTTTTCATTTATAATCTCATTGATCTTCTCCGTAATATTCAAAATGCACCCCAATTTATTCATTTAAGATATTTTAAAGGGTTTTTAATTGCACAACGGGTATTATTTTATTTCATTTTGAATAAATTAAAAGGTTTTACGCATTGATCAGCTACATTAAACTCCTTCGCCCACATCAGTATGTAAAAAATCTTTTTATTTTGCTCCGATGCTTTTTTCATTTGCACTTGTAACTGAAAATATTATTGCAACCTCTATAGCATTTGTGCTCTTTTCACTTCTTGCTAGTAGTATTTATGTACTTAATGACCTTGTGGATATACAAGAAGATAGAGAACACCCAAAGAAAAAAGACAGACCCCTAGCTAGTGGTAAAGTTAGCCCAAAAAGTGCAAAGCTACTTATTTTCACTTTAGCTACAGTGGTATTTATCTTTGCATTTTTAAAAGATATTTTAGAAAAAGATAATGGCCAAATAGAATATTTAGAAGAAAGTGAATATACACTTATTGAAAGTCCAAAAAAACAACCATCTGGACTTATTTTTGTAGGATATAGAAATAAAAAAATAAGAACAAAAGGTACAAGACCAGATACAATACATTTATCAAGAGTTCACAAACAACCAAATAGAATATATTCATCAGATGGTACTCATCCAACATTATCATCACAAGAATCAGCAGGAAGATATTTTGTATATCATGATAATAAAGTTAGAAAACTAACATTAAAAGAGTGTTATAGACTAATGGGTTTTAAAGATGATTTTAAATTAATTGGTTCTAAAGCCAAATTATATAATAGAGTCGGAAACTCAATAGTTATTCCAATGGTAAAGGAAATAGCAAAACAAGTCAAGGAACAAATACTAAATAAAACAGATGAAATTATAGAATGTAAAAAACTTTTAAAACAAATGTCATTATTTGACTTTGACAATAAAAAAGACAAACTCGCTGGGTAGTTAAATACACAGCAAATCGTATTAATGGGGACAGGCTGAGAGCGTAAATCTAACTGTGTAAACCTAAAAAATTAAATTTATTTGATATAG
>JACUTU010000009.1 GCA_014859685.1 Sulfurospirillum sp.
ATCAAATAGCAAATTTCTACGCAAGGCGTTAGCTTTAGTGCGAGGAATTTTAGAAACATCAAATAGCAAATTTCTACGCAAGGCGTTAGCTTTAGTGCGAGGAATTTTAGAAGGGCTTTGCCCTTATGAAAGGAGACATAAAAATGAGGCATTTTTTGACATTGAAAGATTTTAGCAAAGAAGAGATTCTAGCTATGATTGATCTTGCTGTGCAGATTAAGAAAGAAGCAAAAAAAAAGATTTATGAGCCTTTTTTGAAAGATCAAGTTTTAGGGATGATTTTTGAAAAAAGCAGCACCAGAACTCGAGTGAGTTTTGAAGTTGGCATACATCAATTGGGAGGCAAAGGAATTTTTCTCTCATCAAATGATTTGCAATTGGGACGCGGTGAGCCTATGAAAGATACTGCTCGTGTGATTAGTCGTATGGTGGATATGGTGATGATCCGCACCTTTGCACAAAGTAAGTTAGAGGAGTTTGCACGCTATTCAAAAGTACCTGTTATCAGTGGCTTGAGCGATTCTTATCATCCTGTGCAATTGATGGCAGATTATCTTACTATCAAAGAGTATGGAAAAGAAAAAGATCTCGTAGTAGCCTATATCGGCGATGGAAACAATATGGCACATTCTTGGTTAATGCTTGCTTCAAAACTTGGATTTGAACTTCGAATTGCAACACCAAAAGGATATGAAGTTGATGCGGCTATACTTGCTGATGCACAAGCTTTTGCCGCACAAAGTGGTGCAAAAATCATTATAGGCAATGATCCAAAAAGTGCTTGTGAAAATGCAAGCGTTATCACAACTGATACATGGATTTCAATGGGGCAAGAGAGCGAAAAAGAGCAACGGATAAAAGATTTTGAGGGCTTTATGGTCGATGCCACCTTGATGGCACTTGCTAAAAGAGGAGCTATGTTTTTGCACTGTTTGCCGGCGTACCGTAACTATGAAGTGAGTGAAGAGGTTTTTGAAGCACACAGTGAAGAGATATTTTGCGAGGCAGAAAACAGATTGCACGCTCAAAAAGGTGTAATGGTGTGGCTTGATCGACAAAAAGATTAGATTTGTCAAATATTAAAAAAAGAGTTTTATACTGTTTTTTAAAAAACTAAAAGAGATAATATGATAGATTTTGAACAATTTTCCAAGTATTCCAAGCCAGGTCCTCGATATACGAGCTATCCAACAGCCCCAGAGTTTCACGAGGGTTTTGGTGCGAAAGAGTATGCTGCGATTTTGCATAAAAGAGATAAAAACAGAAGCCTTTCGCTTTATTTTCATCTGCCTTTTTGTGCAAGTGCATGTTATTTTTGTGGTTGCAATGTGGTTTATACCTCAAAAGAGGATAAAAAAGAACGCTACATCAGCTATCTTGAGAAAGAGTTGGCTATCCTCTCAACCCATCTTGATACAAGTGCGCAAGTGATTCAGATGCATTTTGGTGGAGGTACGCCTACTTATTTTAACGCGGAGCAACTTGAGCGAATCATTAAACTTATCAAAGGGTATTTTAAAAATTTTAGTAATGACGCTGAGATTAGTTGTGAGATAGATCCTCGTTATCTCGATAGCGATCAGGTGCGAGTGCTTGTTGCCAATGGATTTAATCGTGTGAGCTTTGGTGTACAAGATTTTAATGAAACAGTACAAAAAGCAATCCACCGAATCCAGCCTTACGAAGTTACAAAAAATGCTGTGGATATGGTGCGAAAAGCTGGTATAAAATCGGTCAATATGGATCTCATTTATGGACTTCCTTATCAGAGTTTTGAGAGCTTTCAAGAGACTTTGCATCAAGCGTTGAGCCTTGGTACTGATAGATTTGCGGTGTTCAATTATGCACATGTACCATGGATGAAAAAAACGATGCGAAAAATCGATGAAACTACCTTGCCAACACCGACTCAAAAGCTTGCTATTTTGCGATATACCATCGATTATCTTACAAAAAATGGCTTGAAGATGATAGGTATGGATCACTTTGCAAAACCAAATGACGAGCTTTTTTTAGCGATAGAAAAAGGCGAATTGCATAGAAATTTTCAAGGCTACACTACAAAAGGTGGCGCTGATCTTATTGGTATTGGGCTTACAAGTATTGGCGAGGGAACGGCGCATTATGTACAAAACTTTAAAGATATGCACGCATATGAAACCGCACTTGATGCCGGTGTTTTACCGGTGCATCGAGGTATTACGCTGAGTGAAGATGATGTACTTCGTAAAGCAGTAATTATGGAGATGATGAGCAACTTTAAGCTTGATATTGTCAAGATAGAGCAACAATTTGGAATAGATTTTAGAGTATATTTTGCAGATGCTTTGGAGGCACTCAAGCCTTTTGAAACAGAGGGACTTTTGAGTATCAATGCAAAAAGTATAAGTGTAAGTCCAACAGGCGGGATGCTTATACGCAATATAGCGATGCCATTTGATGCGTATTTGCAAAAAATTCCTGAAGCAAATCGAAGATTTTCAAAGACAGTATGATGCAATTTAACTACACCAAAATAAGCGATGCTTGCATAAAATGTGGCAAATGTATTCCTACATGTACGATCCATCAAGTAAACCCAGATGAAACCACCAGCCCACGAGGTTTTTTAGAACTTTTAGGTGCGTATCAGGCTGGGCATCTTGAACTTGATAAAAATGCCAAAGATATTTTTGAGAGTTGCTTTTTGTGTACCAACTGCGTGGACGCGTGTCCAAATGATTTACCAGTTGATATGATTATCGAGCAAGTTCGTGATGATATAGCGAAAAAGTTTGGCATTGCTTGGTACAAGAGACTTGTTTTTTTCTTCTTACGCAATAGAAAATTTATGGATATAGCAGCAAAATTTGGTTTTGTTTTCCAGTCTTGTGGCTTTAAGATAGATCCAGCAAGAAGCTCTATGTCTTTGCGTAACATTCCCCTTGTAAAAATGCGAAGGCTTATTCCAAGTTTGAAGCAAAAAACTTTTCTCAACACTTATCCAGAAGTGATTCGTAACGGCGGCAAAGGTAAAGTTGGGATTTTTATAGGTTGTTTAGCTAATTACATGTATACCGATATTGGCAAATCACTTTTAGAGATTTTGAAAGTCTTGCAAATAGATGCGTATCTCATCAAGCAGCAACGATGTTGTGGTGCGCCAATGTATTTTACGGGTGATTTTGCAAGTGTAGACGCATTGGCTAAATTCAATATCGAATACATTGAGAGTTTTAAAAATGAGCTAGATGCGATCATCATTCCAGAGGCTACATGTAGTGCTATGATCAAAGAAGATTATGTGCATTTTTTTCATGATCAGCCAACTTGGCAAGCTCGAGCAGAAGCGATTAAGCCACTCATCTATATGGCTACTGAATATTTAGAAAAGAAAACTGATTTGGCTAGTGTGTTGGCAAAAAAAGAAAAAAAACCTTTCAGTATCACTTATCATGATCCATGCCATGCTCGAAAAATGCAGGGTATTTTTCAAGAGCCACGACACCTTTTAGCACAAAATTATGTGATGAAAGAGATGAGTGATCCAAATCGTTGCTGTGGCTTTGGAGGCGTAACGATGCAGAGTGAAAAATACCACTTTGCAAAAGCTGCTGGTATGCCAAAAGCTGCGATGATTCGTGATGCAAAGACTGATTTTGTAAGTGCTGAATGCAGTGCTTGTCGTATGCAGCTGAGTGATGCCATGTACCATCAAAGCGTAGATGTAATCTTTAAAAATCCTATAGAACTTATAGCAGAAGCACTCAAAGAGGAGGAATAAATGGAGTATTATCAGTATATTTTGATTTTTCATATTTTGTCATTTTTATCATGGATGGCGGGACTTTTTTACTTACCACGCTTGTTTGTGTATCACGCAGAACACATGGATAAGCCAGATTTTGTGAAAATAGTTTCGATACAGGAGTATAAGCTGTACAAATATATAGATTTTCCAGCTATGCTTGCTACCGTGTTGAGCGGTATAGTATTGTTTGCTCTTAACAGCGGACTTTTTGATATAGGTATATGGGCGTATGCAAAGATATTAGCTATTATTTTACTTGTAGGATATGATCTTTCTATGAATTATTATAGAAAAGAGTTGCTCAAAGGTACATGTAGGCGAAGTGGCAAGTTTTTTAGAGCATATAACGAGTTCCCAACGCTACTTTCGATCTTGATAGTAACTTATGTTGTCTTAAAAGATGTGCCTCTGGTTTTCACGCTAATTATGGTTGTAATCTTTGCACTGATAGTACGAGTTTTGCTCAAACACGCCAAAGAACCAAACCTTAAAGTAGCAGAATATGAGCTAGCAAAGTTGCAAGATGAAGAAAATTCTTTATAAAAATATACGCATCAAGTAACTGCTGTTATGCACTAAAACAAATGCGTCCGTTTTCCTAAAGAAACCTCGTTTTTTAGCAGAAACAAATGCTCCTACAGTCCCCTAAAGCGACGAAAAGAGTACTTTTTGAGAAAATGAGAGGTATTTACGAACTTTTTCACCAAGATGCGTAAGGTTGATCAGGTAACTAAGAAAAGGAATTTAATTGCAATTTTGGAATGATATTTATTCACATTTTGATCCAGTGGCTTTTAGCGTGGGTTCTGTGGGTGTGCATTGGTATGGAATTATGTATGTGTTGGCACTTTTGAGTGCGCTTGGGGCTGCGAAATGGTTTTGTAAGCGAGATAAGTTACCTTTTTCAGATGAGCTTTTAGATAAGTATTTTATCTGGGTTGAGGTAGGTGTTATATTGGGTGCTCGTTTTGGTTATATACTTTTTTATGATCCACAAACGAGCTACTATGTAAGTCATCCATGGCAAATCTTCAATCCATTTGCGTCAGATGGCTCTTTTGTTGGTATTCGTGGCATGAGTTATCACGGGGCGCTATTGGGATTTTTGGTAGCAACGATAGGTTTTCATTATAAAAATAAAACAAATACTTTTGCACTTTTGGATTTGGTTGCCATAAGTGTTCCGATTGGTTACATTTTTGGCAGAATCGGCAATTTTCTCAATCAAGAACTTGTTGGACGCACAACCGATGTTCCGTGGGGTATCTTTGTAGAGGGTGCTTTGAGGCATCCATCGCAATTGTATGAAGCATTTTTGGAAGGTTTTTTAGTCTTTATTGTGCTTTACATGTATAGAAGATACAAAAGATTTGATGGCGAACTTATAGCCTTATATGCTCTTTTGTATTCGCTTGCAAGGTTTGTAGCAGAATTTTACAGACAACCAGATAAGCAGATAGGATTTGTATATAAAGATTGGCTAAGTATGGGACAATTACTCTCATTTTTTGTCGTATTTATGGGTATTTCTCTCTACATGTATCTTTTTTTCCAATCAAAAAATAAGCAACATAAAAAATAATAAACCACAACAAAATATCTTTGAAAGTCCCTTTTTTCTCCCAAAAAAGACGGTAAAATACTCTAATTTGGCACTAAAATTTATTGAAAAATGTATCTTTTTTACATAACAAAAATTTAATGCTAAAAGTAGTAATATTGACGCAAATACGCAAATTGTGAATACATTATCACAGAAAGGATGTATAGTGAGTGAACTCATTGAGGGTTTTTTAGGTAAGTCAATCGAGGGGCGAAAAAGTAGATTGCCCGCAAAGCTCGATTATCTTCAGAGTGCAACAGGCTTGTTTTTAGGCTTGTTTATGTGGGGGCATATGTTCTTTGTTTCATCTATTTTGATAAGCAAAGATTTTATGTATGCAGTGGCGAGGTTTTTTGAGGGTAGTTTCATCTTCGAAGAGCCAAAACCAGGTTTGGTTTCTATCGTAGTTGCGGTAGTTTTTTTAATTTTTATTGTACATGCCGCACTTGGTATGCGAAAGTTACCTGCCAATTTTAGACAATGGCAAGTGTATCGTACGCATATGAAGATGATGAGTCATGAGGATACAACACTATGGTTCATACAAGCTATTACAGGCTTTGCTATGTTTTTTATGGGATCAGCTCATCTTTTCTTGATGCTCACACAACCATCAACCATAGGACCATTTGGTTCGGGTGATCGTATGGTATTTATGTGGCCATTTTATCTTCTGCTTCTTCTAGCAGTTGAGTTTCATGGTGGTATTGGTTTGTACCGACTCAGTGTCAAATGGGGTTGGTTTGAGGGTGAAAATGCAAAGCAAACACGAGCAACACTCAAAAAAGTAAAATGGGCTATAACCGTTTTCTTTTTAGCTTTGGGTACATTGACCCTTGTTGCGTATCTCAAAATAGGTCTTGAAAATATTGACCAAAACCGTGTTGGACAAAAGTACGCGCCAACAACACAGATTCATGAGATATATCAAGCAAAGGTTAGGGCATAAAAATGAATGTAAAATATTGTGACGCGCTAGTAATAGGTGGCGGACTTGCAGGTCTTAGAGCCGCAGTTGCTGCCCAATCAAAAGGTTTAAGTACGACAGTTTTGTCATTGGTTCCAGTAAAAAGATCGCATTCAGCAGCTGCACAAGGTGGTATGCAAGCGAGTATTGGTAATTCAAAAATGAGCCGTGGCGACAATGAAGATGTCCACTTTGCAGACACTGTTAAGGGTAGCGACTGGGGTTGTGACCAAGAAGTTGCAAGAATGTTTGTAACAACAGCTCCAAAGGCAATCCGACAATTAGCAAGCTGGGGCGTGCCGTGGACTAGGATAACAAAAGGTCCACGCGAAGCGGTTATGAATGCCGAACGAACAACAATCGTTGAAGATGAAGAAGTGCATGGGTATATCCACTCTCGTGACTTTGGTGGTACAAAAAAATGGCGAACATGCTTTACGGCTGATGCAACAGGTCACACAATGCTCTATGGTGTTGCAAATGAAGCATTAAAACATAATGTAAGCATTGAAGATAGAAAAGAAGCTATCTCTCTTATCGTTGAAAATGAACGATGCTATGGTGCTATAGTGCGTGATCTTGTAAGTGGGGAATTGTGTGCATATCTTGCAAAAGGAACTCTCGTTGCAACTGGTGGATATGGAAGAGTGTACAAGCAAACTACAAACGCCGTTATTTGTGAGGGTATTGGTGCTGCTTTAGTGCTTGAAAGTGGCGTTGGTATGCTTGGAAATATGGAAGCGGTACAATTTCATCCAACACCAATAGTGCCATCAGGCATTCTTTTAACTGAAGGCTGTCGTGGTGATGGCGGTGTACTTCGTGATGTGGATGGTTACCGATTTATGCCAGATTATGAGCCTGAGAAAAAAGAACTTGCGAGCCGTGATGTTGTGAGCAGAAGAATGCTTGAACACATCCGCAATGGAAAAGGTGTTCCATCTCCTTATGGTCACCATTTGTGGCTTGATATCTCCATCTTAGGACGCGAACATATCGAGAAAAACCTCAGAGATGTACAAGAAATTTGTATGATATTTAACGGCATTGATCCAGCCGATGAGGGTCCAAAAGGTTGGGCGCCAGTGCTTCCAATGCAACACTACTCTATGGGTGGTATCAAAACAAAACCAACAGGTGAATCCCCAACACTTAAAGGACTTTTTTCATGTGGTGAAGCTGCGTGCTGGGATATGCACGGGTTTAATAGACTTGGTGGAAATTCCGTGAGTGAAACTGTTGTTGCCGGTATGATTGTTGGTGATTATTTTGCACAATTTTGTGCTAGTAACGAAATAGATATAAGCTCAGCAACACTCCAAAAAGCAGTAGATGAAAAAACACAATATATCAATGATTTGCTCGCAAAAGAGGGTGCAAATGATGTATTTGAGATCAAAAATCGCATGAAAGAGATCATGTGGGAAAAAGTTGCTATCGTAAGAAATGAAGAGGGCTTGAATAGCGCTGTAAAAGAGCTTGAAGAGTTGTATAAAAAATCACTTGATGTCAAAGTCACATCTAAATCTCTTGCTGCAAATCCACATCTTGAAGAAGCATACAGAGTCCCTATGATGCTCAAAGTTGCGTTATGTATTGCTATGGGTGCATTGAAAAGACAAGAAAGCAGGGGCGCACATTATAGAGAAGATTATCTTATGCGAGATGATAAAAACTGGCTCAAGCGAACGCTTACTTCATGGAAACAAGGTGACACGCTGCCAACTGTAAACTATGAGCAACTAGACATTATGAAGATGGAAATGCCACCAGCATTCCGTGGATATGGTGCAAAAGGTATGCTCATTGAAAATGAATTGAGTATTAAAAGACAAGAAGAGGTTGATCGCATTCGTGAAGAAATGGAATCTGCGGGTAAAGATCGACATGAAATTCAAGAAGCGCTTATGCCTTTTGAATTACAACCATACTTTAAAGCTAGAAATGAGAGATTTGGAGATGCAAAATGAGTAGAACGATAACTATAAAAGCCCTAAAATACAATCCAAATTCAAAGGTCTCAAAGCCACATGTAGCAGAATATAAACTCGAAGAAACTGATGGGATGACACTTTTTGTTGCACTCTCAAAGATACGAGAAACGATGGATCCAGATCTTTCATTTGATTTTGTTTGTCGTGCTGGTATCTGCGGTAGTTGCGGTATGATGGTCAATGGCAAGCCAGCGCTCGCATGTCGTACCTTGACAAAAAATTATGAAAGTGGCGTGCTTGAACTTTTTCCTATGCCTGCTTTTAAGCTCATCAAAGATCTTTCGGTTGATACAGGTAATTGGATGAACGATATGAGCAAGCGGGTTGAGAGTTGGATTCATACAAATGAAGAGGTAGATTTTTCAAAACTTGAAAAACCAATTGAACCAGAAGTCGCTCAAGAAGTATTTGAACTCGATCGCTGTATCGAATGTGGTATTTGTGTGGCTGCTTGTGGTACTAAATTGATGCGACCAAACTTTGTGGGCGCTGTTGGACTCAACCGTGTTGCAAGATTTGAACTTGACCCACACGATAACCGTACTATCGAAGATTACTATGAATTAGTTGGTGATGATGATGGTATCTTTGGATGCATGAGTTTGCTTGCATGTGAAGATAATTGTCCTAAACACTTGCCATTACAAAGTAAAATAGCTTATATGAGACGCAAACTCGTTTCTCTTCGCTAATTTTTAGAGAAGGGGAAATATCCTCTTCTCTAACTTTCCTTAAAAATTACATGTAAATGTTTAATAATTTATGAATTATAAAAAATATTGATATAATTTTCACTAAAAAAAGAGAACTATGCACATACTTAATGATTTTTTTCTTCTTGTATGGCAAGAAGATGCGAGAGTTATCTATTTAAGTACTCACGATATCCACGATCATCTGCTGAGTACTTACAAAAAAGATTATGAAACTTTTTGCGATTATGCGACTATTGTTTTGCTTATCGATGCAAAAAATTTAGCATCATTTAAGAGTTTGCAAGAGCCTAAAAATGCGCTCAAACATCTTAGTGGTGTGCATGATTTTGACAAACAAAGAGTGCAATACTTGCAAAAAGAACTTCTTTTTTTTCTCACGCATGAAGGAAATCTTGATCTCAATAAAGCAATCCAAAAAAGAATTGATCTTTTGCGAAAAGAGGAGATTGTCGGGTATGAAAAAGCTCGCAAACTTATCACTGTTTTAGCACTTATTAAAGAAAAAAAAGAGGAAGCTACTCAAGAAAAAAAAGAGGAAATTGCTCAAAAAGGCGATAATTTTTATCAAGATATGTGCTTACATGTAGAGGCACTTCTTGAAGATATGCGTCAAAATATAGAATCAAAAAATCTCTTGCAAAGAGTCAATACTATTCCAGAAAAAATAGCAGCACAACGATTTTCTATAGGTGTAAGTGGTGTTATGAATGCTGGTAAGTCAACTATGCTCAATGCCTTGTTGCAAGCAGAGATTTTAGGCACTTCTGTTGTCCCTGAAACTGCCAATCTTAGTATTTTGCATTATGCTCAAAACCCACATGCGAGAGTAAATTTTTGGGATCAAAAAGAGTGGCAAAGTATAGAAGAAAGTGCAAGCACGACGCCTAGTTTAGAAAAATTTGTTCGTGAAACAAAAGCCCATTTTGCTAAAAATTTCGATTCATTTATTCAAAAACAGTCTCTGCAAAAAGATATCAAACTAGACGAACTTGCAAACTATACTTCTGCAAAACATTCAGATAAATTGTGCAATTTGGTAAAAAGCGTAGAGCTTTTTAGTGATCTGGATTTTTTAAAAGATGGTGTAAGTATCGTCGATACGCCAGGACTTGATGATCCTGTTGTACAACGAGAAGAGATAACAAAAGCCTATCTTAGCGAGTGTGATTTACTCATACATCTTATGAATGTAAACCAATCAGCAACACAAAAAGATATAGAATTTTTATGCGATACTATTTTGTATCAAAATGTTTCACAAATATTGATTGTTATAACAAGGATTGATACAGTAAGCCAAAAAGAGTTAGATGAAGTAATTGCCTATACAAAAAAAAGTATTCATACAAAACTCCAATCACTTAACAAAGAAAATCGTTTTGATTATCTCATCTCTAAACTCCATTTTATTCCTCTTGCTGCTTTGATGGCGTTACACCATTACACTGGTCGTGAAAAAATAGCAAAAGAGAGGGGATATCCTTTGGAAAAAACTGGTATTTTTGAACTCAGAGCCTATCTTGCAGAGGTGCTTTTTGGAAAAGATGCACAAAAAATTAAAATCCTCTTTGCTTTTGTGTTCAAAGAGATGCAAACTATCCTCGCTCAATCAAATGCACTCTATGCTCAAGAGGTGCAGTTGCTAGGCAAAAGTAGCGATGAGCTTACCATTGAAGTGGATCGATTTTTGATTGAATTTCAAGCGATACAGAAAAAAAGAGAATCTTTGTATGCACAAGTACAAAATGCACGGCATGAGCTTTTAGAATACACAAAAGTGATGCAAAATTTTACAAGCAATAAGATCTTGCAACTCCAAGCAAATATCAAACGAAGAGTAAGCGATGATGTATCTTATGAGATGCGTAAAAATAAAAAAAGACCGCAAAAACAACGCATCGATACTATTATACAAAGCGGTATTCAAGACGGGTATTTTGATATTTCGAGAGACTATCGCCATCTTTTTATGCAGCGATTGGAAGAAATTTTTGAAAGATTGCAAAATGCTTTTGAAAATTTTGAAACCAACTTTGAACAAAAAGATGCGAAAGAGTTTTTCAATGAACAATTTAGTGATTTTGTTTTTATAAAAAATACCCAATCACTTTTAGAAAAAAGCAATGCACTTATAGATTTACATGTAAAAGATATCGAAAAACTAGACCATGCTTTAGGTAAAATTTTTCAGCCATTTTTTGGTGAAATCAAGGAGTTATTGGAAAAAAATAGCGCCATCATAAATGAAAAAATTCTTCAAGAGTTTACCCACCACACACAAACCTTACTTGTACAGATTGATGCAAAAAATAGTGACATAAAAGAGATGCTACTAGCAACACAAAAGCAATTACAAAATCAAGATTTTGATGCAACAGCAAGGGTAGAGTCTTTAGAAAAAAAACAGATAGCATTGTATGCTATCGCCCAAAAAATAGACTCATTAAGGAGTTTTGGTGAGTAAATTAGCATATTTTATTCAAGAATTTAAAGATAATTTTGTGAAAAATATACCTGTGTTTGATGCAAATCTTTTGGGACTTTTGGAGCGAGTAAAATTTGTTTTGCTTGATGAGAGTATGTCCGCTTCACTTGAATTAAAAGAGAAGCTTGCAAAACTACAAATAAGAGCAAAAGAACCTATGAAAGTTGCAATTGTAGGACAATTTTCGAGCGGTAAATCCACATTTTTAAATGCAATTTTAGCGCAAAATATCCTTCCGACTGGTATCACACCGGTGACATCAAAAATAAATTATATCAAATACGCCAATGAATTGATGATCAAGGTCACCTATCTTGATGGCTCAGAAAAATACCACGACATTAAAGATATAGCCAAGTTCACAGATCAGCGAGGTGAAGTTGAACAAATAGCGTATTTAAGTTTATATGCCCCGCTTGAAATTCTTAAAGAGATCACATTTGTTGATACTCCTGGACTTAATTCGCAAGATACAAGTGATACACAAACCACACAAAAAGTCTTAAAAGAAGTTGATGGCATCATCTGGTTATCTTTAATGGATAATGCTGGAAAGATGAGTGAAGCTAGAGTTCTTGAACAGTTTTTGGGTGAATATCAAAATAAGTCCCTGTGCGTTTTAAATCAAAAAGATAAATTTACGCCACAAGAAGTTGCACAAAGTCTTTCGTATGTTGAAAAAAGTTTTGCAGCATACTTTGCAAAGGTTGTGGCCATATCTGCCAAAATGGCGCTTGATGCAAGAAGTCACGATAAAAAAATTCTCCAAAATCTTGAATTAGAAACTTTTTTGGCAACAATCAAAGAGGAGTTTTCAAGTTTACATGTAGCACAAAAAGAGCAGTTTTTACAAGAACAATTCAGCCTTTTTCAAAACCAACTCGACACGATAACCCAAAGTGATCTTAGTGATAATTTGAGACTACAAAAAGAATCAAATATCGATCAAGTTTTGGCATTTATCCAAGAAGAGATCAGACCAAAAGCGTTACAAGCCAAAGAATTTGCTATCAAAAAAGAGTTGCAACACCTTACACACAAGCTCATACAAGAGCGAAAAATATTTTTAAAAATCTACGATGATCTAGCAGTTGAGATTGAAAATTTTGAACAAGAAGCAAGTTTGAAATTGGAGCTACTCAAAAAACAATTTAGCACTGATCTACGAGCTGCATACATTAAAATTGAAGAAATTATCGATACGATTGCAAATACTATTTTCAGCCATATACAACAAAGCGCTAGACACAGATATATAAAAAAGAAAAACAGACTTTTGAGAAATACGCAGAGCTATGAACTTGTAGAATTTCAAGCACCAAAAATCAACGCCGATGCAACTTACAAAGAACTTTTTTATGATGATGAGCTTGTTGCAAGGATGTTTAAACGCTATGTAAAAAATCTTCAAAGTATTCAAGATGAGGTCAATGAGCAAAATGCTTTAGTTTATGATTTGCTCAAAACTCGCATAAGAAGATGGCAAGGACCGCATGAATTGCTCACTAAATCAGATGCAATCTATTCGGATATTGAATTTGCCAATAAAAGAAAATTTGCTTCAAAAGCGTATGAAAACATACTCAAAGCATTCCGTGATGAGGTGCAAGATTCTTACGCAAAGATCAGTTCGCAGTTTGAACATCTAAGTTCCGCTGTGAGTTTTAACTATCAAAATGCAACTGAAGTTAGTGTGGCATTTTTGGAAAAAAAGATAGAGCAGTCAGTGCTATTATATGAGCAAAATCCTACGAAATTTAGTCTTTATTATCCAAAACTTGAAGAGATAAAAGAACGATTGCGAGGATCTTTTTATCTGTATGAGCTTGAAAATATGATGGTTTCCAAACACAGCTTTTTAATCAAAAATTACGATAGACTCAAGAGTGAATTTGCACGCATAACGCAAGAAAAAAAAGAGTTTATACACCAGCGAGAACAAAGACATTTGAGGATTATTGAAAAGCTGAACGAACTCTTAAAACAAATTGATTAAGCCTTACATGTAAGGCTTTTAGAGAAAATTTTTGCTTTTCAAAATCTCATAAAGTTTGATAAGCGCCACAAACAATGCAGTCAGAGCAGGCCCTAGTATCATACCCCAAAAACCAAAAGTACTCAGTCCTGCTAAAATGGCTAAAAAGATAAGCAATTCATTGATCTGCGTTGGTACTCTAGAAAGTTTGTTGATGTATTTGATGATGAGAGGTTTGATAAAAGTATCTGCTATGATTGAGATAACAACTATCGAGTACACAGCGATACTTATAGCCTCAGTGATATTGTCATTTGCAAGTGCATACGCACTTAAAGGCACCCACATCAAAGCCCCACCAACCACAGGAATTAAAGAAGCAAATCCATACAAGATACCAAGCAATAAACCATCATAGCCATAATACATACCAATGAACGCAAACAAAAGCCCCTCAAAAATTGCGGTTACTAAAATCGAATAAAAAAGCACACTCATAACATTTGAAACTTCTGAAAAAACAAAATCTATCTCATTGTCATCCATCGGCGTTGCTTTTTTTACATACGAAACAAGTGTTGGCCCATAAAGGTTCGTAAAAAAGAAAAATACAACGATGAGAAACATATCTTTTAAAAATGTTGCACTGTTTTTTCCTATGTAAGCACTGTAACTAAGTGTTTGTGTGCTAAAGCTCTTGATGTCAAAACTACGCATAGCATCATCGATATGTGGTTGCAAAAATTCCAAAGACGCGGGCAGTGTAGGGTTGAGTGTTTTTACATAATTGATAACTTTATCGATAGTAGAAGTATTAAAATCATCTACAATTCCACCGATTGAAGTGATAATGTACACAATCGGTACAAAAAAGAGTATGGAGAGTAAAAGCGTAGAGAGCAAGGCCGCTAGAGTGTTGTTTTTTGTATAGTGAATGAGTTTGATATTGATTCTATAAGTCGCCATACTTAAAAGTGCAGAGATAACAAAAGTCAATAAAAAAGGCTCATACAATCTTAAAATCCAGTATAACACAGTAAGAAATATTGCAGCTAAAAAGATACGGTTACTATTCATCTAAATCTCCAAAAAGTCCAGTTTTATAAGGGATTGTAAATTTTAAAACTTCATAGCATTTTGGCGTTGCAATTCTGCCTCGTGCGGTTCGTTCGATAAAGCCTTTTGCGATGAGATAAGGCTCAATCACATCTTCAATTGTCCCCTCATCTTCACTAAGTGCCGCTGCTATGGTACTCAAACCAAGCGGTCTGCCTTTGGCTTCTATAAGAGTTTGTAAAAATCGTAGATCAAGTTCGTCAAAACCTTGATCGTTTACACCCAATTCGTTGAGTCCAAAGCAAGATCGTTCAAGTGAGATCGCATCTTCTCTCGCTACATCTGCAAAGTCTCGCACCCTTTTTAAAAGTCGCAAGGCAATTCTTGGGGTTCCTCTGCTTCTTTTTGCCATTTCGTTTGCCGCTTCTAGGTTGCATATTTTCTCAAGTTTTATAGAAGCTCGCGTGATGATAGTGGAGAGTTCAAGCGGAGTATAAAATTGTAAGCGAAAATGCATACCAAATCGATCTCGTAAAGGTGAGCTTATCATGCCAGCCCTTGTGGTTGCCCCTATAAGTGTGAATTTGGGCAAATCTATTTTGATAGTTTGTGCCGCAGGCCCACTTCCTATGATGATATCAAGTCTAAAATCCTCCATCGCAGGATAGAGTATCTCTTCTATGGCGGGCGAAAGTCTATGAATTTCATCGATAAAAAGGATATCGCCTTCTTGCAAATTGGTCAAAATTGCTGCTAAATCACCGCTTTTTTCTATCATAGGTGCTGCGGTCATTTTTATATTAGCTTGCATATCATTTGCGATTATGTAAGCTAGTGTTGTTTTTCCAAGCCCAGGAGGTCCAAAGAAAAGCACATGATCAAGACACTCACCACGCATTTTGCAGGCCTGTATAAAAACTTGAAGATTTCTTTTGATCTTTTCTTGTCCGATATAATCATCCCAACAATTAGGTCTTAGGCTTTTTTCATACTCATTTTCGAAAGTGAGTTTTTCTATTTCGATAATTCTTTCCATTAGTAAGTATGCTCACTTGCGGGAAATTTTCTTGTTTGTACATCGTGAACAAAAGCATCGAGTGCATTTTTCACTAAATCTGCTCCATCAAGATACTGTTTGACAAATTTTGGCTGGAATGCCTCAAAAAAGCCAAACGCATCACTCCACACAAGTACTTGCCCATCTGTTTGACTTCCGGCGCCTATACCTATAGTTGGAATTGAAATCGCCTCAGTAATTCTTTGTGCAACTTCTGCCTTCACGCCCTCAATGACGACACAAAAAGCTCCAGCAGCTTCGATAGCTTTGGCATCTTCTATGAGTTTCTGTGCTTCTTGCTCGTTTTTGCCTTTGACTATATAGCCACCCTCACTTCTAACAAATTGAGGCATAAGTCCTATGTGTCCAACTACGGCAATGGAGTTACATGTAAGGGTTTTGATTATGTTTGCTCGCTCCATCCCGCCCTCTATTTTCACAGCATGAGCGTTTGTTTCAAGATATACTCTCGAGCAATTTTTAAGTGCATCTTGCTCGTTTGTATAAGTTCCAAAGGGCATATCAGCTATCACAAAAGTATCGGGCGCACCTTTGCAGACAGCTTTTGTGTGGTAGAGCATCATCTCAAGCGTGGCACTTAGCGTATCGCCCGCACCATTAAAACTCATATTGAGGCTATCACCCACTAAAATCATATCTACTTTTTTGTTAAACAATGCAGCAAAAAGTGCATCATACGCTGTGATGACAACGAGTGGCGTTTGTGCTTTTGATTTTTTGATAGAGTTGATAGTTCGCATAAGCATCCCCTTTTTGGAAGAAATTTTATCTAAAAAATGGTATGATAATGATTAATCATTTTTATGTGGGAAAAATATGGGTTTACTTAAGCAGCTTGAGATTGATTTTGATATGGACATCTTAGAGGACTTTATTTCACATTATGCAATTATGTCTGAAAATATGGAACCTTTGATCATTGCACTTTCAAAAGTTGCGTATTTTGAAGAAAATATTCAAGAGCTTTTTCGAATTTTTCACAACCTCAAATCAGCCGCTGGATTTTTAAAACTTGATCCCATCATCAAACTTGCAACTTTGTGCGAAGATGTGTGCGAAGAGGCAAGGATACTTGAAGGTCCCGCAACAGAAGAATTTATCGATTGGCTCTTGCTAACAAGTGACCAGTTCAATAAATACCGCAATGATATAGAAAATGACGCAGAGTACTTTAGTATGCTTGAACCGCTTATCATAAAAGTACCATTACAATTGGAGAAACATTGAAAACACTCGTAGCGTACATAACAGCTGGATTTCCTGATATTGCATTCACAAAAGATTTAGCTCTAGGATTAGCAGATGCTGGAGCTGACAAGATCGAGTTAGGCATCCCCTTCTCCGATCCTGTAGCAGATGGTCCCGTGATTGAAGTTGCAAATCTCAAAGCCTTGCAAGCAGGTTTTAAACTTGAACAGCTTTTTGACATCGCAAGTCATATAGCCCCGCAAATCGATACCTACTGGATGGGATATTTTAACTCTTTTTATCATAGAGGCTTTGAATCTTTTGCTAAAAAGGCTCAAGAGTTAGGCGTCAAAGGATTTATAGTCCCAGATATGCCTTTTGAAGAATCAATACAATATGCAAAAATTCTTGATCAAACAGCACTATCTCTCGTGAGTTTTGTAGCACCGACAGATGATGAGGCGAGAATCAAACGCATTTTGAAAAATGCCAAAGACTTTGTTTATCTTGTAGCTTACGCCGGTATCACAGGGAGCGGCGTAAGTGAAGATTTGCAAGATATCCTTACACAAATCCGCTTGCAAACTAAAACACCCGTTTTTGTAGGTTTTGGTGTAGATGAAAAAACAGCCAAACAAAAAGCTCAAGGTGCCGATGGTGTTATCGTTGGAAGTGCTTTTGTAAAAGTGCTTTTAGATGAAAGTTTAAATGGAACTCAAAAAATAGAAAAAATTACCTCTTTGGCAAGAACTATCAAAGAGAGTATTAACTCTTAAATCTTAAAGGTGATGAGGAGTCTTGGTAAAAGTAACAAGGCTCCAAGCAACGCCGCGATCATAACAAGAACCGTTAAAAGTCCAAAATATACAGTCGGAACAAAATTTGAAAGCATCAAAATAGAAAATCCCAACACAATTGCAAAAGTTGTATAGTACATCGCATAACCGATGCTCTCGTGAGATCGCTGCATAGCTAGAGAATGATTCCCATCTTTTTGCAACTCTTCATAAAATCGATGAATATAATGAATTGTATCATCAACCCCGATTCCCAAACTAATGGCTGCGATCGTGATAGTCATAAGATCAAGGGGTATATGAAAGTAGCCCATAAAACCAAAAATGATACTCATAGGTATGATATTTGATGTGATGGCAATGATTGCAATTTTGAGCGAACCAAAGATAATCCAAAACATTAAAAAGAGGCTTATTGCCACAAATCCAAGAGTTAAAATTTGTGAGCTAAAAAGACTTTGTAACATATTGTTATATAAAACCATAAGATTTGAAAGCCTATGTGTGCCACGGTCTTTGATCATAGTATCAATGTCACTATCTATTTTTTGCAGCAGCGCCTTTCTGCGTAAAAGTGGATTAGAATCTGCGATCCGCATAGAAAAACGAACCTCATTTTCTTCGATATTGACATAAGGATCAAGGATGGTTTTTTTATACTCAAGCGGGATTTTATTGTAAAGCAGGGCAAGTTTGAAGTTATCTAAATCCTTGTTTTCATTGAGCATTCGTCCAAGTTTGAGGATATTTGCCAAAGATTGAACGCTTCTCGTCTCATCGAGCAAATTAAGATAATCATGAATTTTTTCAACAAGAGCCATCTTTTCGCCTGTAAACCAGTATTGTGCTTCGTCTTTTTCACCTAAAAACTCCGAAAAAAATTCATCAAGCAAGCTAGGGTTTTTTTCTTGCTCAACTTGTTTCTCGGGTTCATTGAATTTTACGATGAGATCAAGCGGTGTCGTGCCACCAAGTTTTGCATCGATAACCTCCATCCCTTTATAAATTTGCGTTTCGCTTTTAAAATAGTTGATAAAGCTATTTTCAACCATCAATTTTGTGCTTCCACTGAGACTAAAAAGTGCGATCAGTATGGTTGCAAAATATATATATTTTCCTCGATGCAACACAACATTCGCAAGTGTTTTGGTAAGGGTAAAGCTTTGCTCAAAAGAGCATTTTGGTGTGGTTTTGGGAAGCATCAGAAGAAGTGTTGGAAAGAGTAAAAAAGCGATAAACAATGATATAAAAATGCCACTACTCATCATCCAGCCTAGATTGATGATGGGCAAGATATCTGAGAGCATAAGTGAACCAAATCCCACGATAGTCGTAATGATTGCAAAAAATGATGGCGCGAGTTTTGAAAGCATCGTTTCTAAAACCAATTCTTTTTGTGAATTTTGTGGGTATAAAAGCACCAATTCTCGATAGCGAACGATTAGGTGTAAAACGATAGAGAGCGTGATGATAAGTTGCAAAGAGACAAAATTTGAAGATATAACAGTCACTTCCCAGCCAAATAATCCAAGTATGCCAGTAGTCGCAAGGATTGAAAATCCACAGATAGTAATGGGGATAATAATCCAACGAATTTCTCTGAAAACTATCCACAAAACTCCCGCCAAAAGTACCAACAGTGCAGATCCGTAGAGTAAAATGTCATTATAAATGAAGCCTATCATATCATCGGCTATCATATTTACGCCACCTAAAAAGAGTTTGCCACCATGTCTGTGTTGCGCAAGTACGGATCGTACATCTTGTATAAACTGATGGTTGCTTACACGCATAGCATCACGGTGTTCTTTGAGTTCATCTTTGGCTTTTTGCAATGCCACGCCATCATTTTTTACAAGTGAAAGGTTTTTTTTGAGAGCGGTATATTGGGCATCATCTTGTAATTCAAGCACGATTGCTGTGGTGCTCAAATCCTTACTCACAAGGTTGTTTTTGTAAAAAGGATTGTTAAGAAATTCCTCTTTTACAAGAGCTTTATTGATGTTCGGTGAACGGAGTGTTTTGACATCTTTGACAAGTTCGCTGATAGGTAAAATGGGACTTAAAAACAGAGGTACATTCAAGATGGAAGTGACGCGTTTTATTTGTGGAAATTTTTCAAAAGCTATGCTGAGACTTTGCAACACTGCTAGCGTTTCTTCGCTAAGCAGATCATTAGCTGGAGTAAATGCGACAACAAGCATATCTGAAGATTTGTAGCGTTGATTTATCTGCCTCGTAAATGCTAGATCACTATCACCCTCAAGCAGCAAAGTATCAGCAGAAGCATCTATGCGAAGATCTTTGCTAAAATATCCCAATGATGCAATACTAAATATAACAATAAAAAGCGTTATAAGCGGGTATCGTAAAAGTGTATTTTGATAAAATGATCGTATCATTTATTGGGCGTTTTGGATCTTTTCAAGCAACACTGCGAAAGTGTTTGCATTTAAGATATCTTCAAATTGCGCTCGATAAGTTTTGATGATACTCACACCAATCACATCTACATCATAGATAAGCCAGTCATTTTGTGGATTTTTATAAAATTTATAAATGATATCAAAATTCTCTTTTTCGCCAATGAGTTGTGTAAAAAGCCAGATACGATTTTCTTGTACCTTTTTGTTTTGTGTTACGACTATTTTTTCATTTGTGTAGAGTTCGAGTTTGTCGATATATGATTTTTTCATATAACCCTCAAATGCTTTGACAAATTTTTCTTGCTGCTCTGTGTTAAGTGTAGCAAAGTGTTTACCTAGTGACAATCGTGCCATCAAGGCAAAATCAAATGTCGCATCAAGTTCTTCAAAAATCATCGAAGCTTTGGTGGCGAGTGTCAGATCTTTTTTTTGTAAAATCATCGCTGCTGAGTCAATCTTTGTTTGCATTGTTTCTTTGATCTGTTCCTCTTTGAGGGCAAAAGCATCTACATGTAAGAATAGGAGTATGCAGAAAAATAGGACTAACTTTTTAAGTATCATTGCTGTATCTCTCTTTCTCTTTTTTGTTCATAAGCATTTTTCAAGACGATATAAAGATCAAAAGCATCTTTTTGTATCGCTTCATATTTTTTGTAGTAAAACGAACCCTCATTGAGTCTATCGCCCGTTTTTGCATAAATTGCTTGATCGTTATTTTCAAGCAAATTCCCTCTGCCTTCTATGTAAGAAAGTGGACTCGCATAATAATCTCCGCCCATTCCCACGATATCTCGTAGATTTGATGGTCCAAGGAGCGGTAAAACTATGTAAGGTGAGTCACCAATGCCATAATACCCAAGCGTTTGCCCAAAATCCTCATTTTTCGCCTTGATGTCAAATTGATCCTTGGCAACATCCATAAATCCGACGATACCAAAGGTAGTATTGATCAAAAATCGTTGCAATTCTATGAAAGAGTTTTCAAATTTGAGTTGCAGTAAATTGTTGATAAAACTGATAGGAAACTTGAGATTTGAAAAAAAGTTCGATATGCCAATGCGTGCATTTTGTGGCACAACAACGGTATAGCCTTCATAAAATGGTCGCAACACATAAGTAAAAACTTTATCATTGACATCTGTCATAAAAACATTGTAAGGTCTCAAGTTATCTTTTTTAACGCTCTCTTGCGCAAATTCATCATCAAAATTTTGAGCAAATACAAAAGAAACAATGAGGAGTGCGCCAAGCAAAAATCTCATATTTTCATCTCCAAAAAAAACAAGACATTAAAAAAATAATAACATTAAAATTATATTTTTAAGTTTAAAAACTGACTTTACACACTTTTGTAAAAAAGTTCGTACATACCTCTCATTTTCTCGAAAAGTACCCTTTTCGTAGCTTTAGGGGGGGGTTATAAGGGCATTTGTCCCTATAACTAAAACGGACGATCGTTTTAGTGCGTAACATCAGTTAAAAAGATTTATAAAAATTGGTGGAGCTGTCCGGAATTGAACCGGAGTCCAAAAATAGCCACCTATGACATCTACATGCTTAGAAAAATTGTTTGTTTTTTAATTTTGCTTCATACAACTTACAAAACTACGCAAAACGAGTTTTTAACTTTCATCCAAAGCCAAAACACTCTTTGGGTATATCTATCATGCCTATGATACTTCCAAAGTCTTCCTTGGATAGAATCGGAAGTGGAAGCAGTCCTTGTTAGTTAAAACTTACGCAGCAGCGTAAGCAGGACGATAGTTACTGTTGTTAGCAGTTATGATTTGAAGGTTGTCTAACGCAAGACCCTCACTCGCGACATGCAGCCATAAGCTAAAACTACTCCTGTCGAAGCCACATCAGCCCCACAAAAAGAATCTGCATTCTAGCTAAATTTCACAAATTTCACAAGACTCACATTTGCTTTACATGTAAAATGTTGTAAAATGCCACAAAAAAAGGATCGTTTGTGCATTTTATCGCCTATCTCGTTTTAGTACTTTTTTTCACAGCCTGCTCGCAAAGTGTTTATGTGCCACTTGCCGATACGCCATTACAGCAAAAAACACAGCAAAAAACGCACAATCTCCCCATTTTTGAAAAAAGTGGTATCATCAAAGGCATTATAAAAGTGCAGAAAAAAGATACGAAAACAGGTCTATGGTTGCACGAAGTACACGCAAATGATACAGCAAATGGAAAACTCTCTTTCGCGAGATTTTACGACGCAAAACGAGTTGCAAGTGTTGGTGAAAAAATTTATGCCATCATCAAAGAGGAAAAGTTACAAGAATTTTATCTGTTAGCGCGTGCAAAGATTATCACTAAAGAGCCAAAAAAACAAGAAAAACCAAAAATTGCGCAGGAGAAAAAAACTCAAAAGCCACAAAAAAGAACAAAAGCTAAGAAAAATCCGCAATTTGCAGTGCCACAAAGTGAGATGATTACTCTTGATTAACCGATGATTTACTCTAAGATTTTATACTTCCATCAAGCAAATTTCATATCCAATAAAAACTCTACATGTAAGGGGTCCCGCCAAGCGCCCCTTGCATCAAATCCGTTTTATCTTTACGACAAACTTCGCTCCATTTTGTGTATTGCTTACGCTCAGAATTCCACCCATATTTTTTTCGATGATGATTTTTGACATGTAAAGCCCGATGCCCGTGCCACCATTTTGTTCTTTTGTCGTAAAATACGGCTCAAATATCTTTTCTAAAGGTTCGACTGTAATGCCTCCTGCATTGTCTTCTATGCTGATAATGGTGTAATGCTTACTCTTGGCAGATTGGATTTTGATCCAGCTATTTGGTATTTGTTTGTGGTATAAAATCTGTTTTGCATTTGTAAGGATGTTGAGAATCACTTGCTCAAACTCATTTTTATAACCATAAATTTTTTCTTTCTCATCTATATCGACTTGCATGATGATATTTCTATGCTTTGTTGTTGCTCTTATGATGTTCATACTCGCCTCTATGGCGTCTTTGAGGTAAAACTCTTTTTTCTCTTTTGCAGGCATAAAAAACTCTTTAAAATCATCGATAGTTTTTGACATGTACTCCAAAAGCATTTCCGCTTCGTGGCTTTTTGCATTCATGATTTCATTATCCATTTTGCCTAGATTGTATCTTAATTTGAGTGTCATCATAATTGCTGAAAGTTCACTGAGTGGTTGTCGCCATTGGTGTGCTATGTTGCTGATCATCTCTCCAAGGGCGATAAACTTTGATTTTTGAATGATGATCTGTTCTTGTTCTCGTACTTTTGTAACCTCTTGCGAAACGCGTAAAGAGAGATTTTTATTGAACTCTTCTAGCTCTTTTGTTTTGTGCTTGACCTCGTCATTGTAATTCTTCAAAAATATCTCAATGCGTTTGCCTAAAAATATAGCAAAAGCATTGGCTATGAGTGAGAAAAAGAGAAAGATGATGATCGCAGAAGTGATTTCTACCTGAACATTGCGTTTGAGATTTGCCTGTTTTTGTGCTATTTGTACATCTATATCATCTAAATACACGCCAGCTGCTATCACCCAATTGTATTTTTTATAGAGACGAAAATACGATATCTTGGGACGCACTTCAAGGGAGTTTGGTTTTTTGTACATGTAAGTCACATACGAAGATCCCTTTTTGCGGATTTCATCTAAAAAGATTTTGCGAAACTCTTTACCATCGGCATCTTTGTAGCTATCGGATATATATTTGCCCTCAAGATCCGGTCTGTTGGCATTTACTAGCATTTTGGCAAATTTATCCCCGCCATTGATATCTTCTATCGCATAAATGAACAGATAACTATCATTTTTCTTGCCAAATCGCACATTTCTAGCCCAATCAAGTAGTTCTTGCTTTAAAAAAAACTCATCCGTTTTTGTATATGCCTCATTGAGTTTAAACTCACTTAGCTGTATGAAAACATCCACCTCTCTCTTTATAAGCTCCTTTTGTGAAGCGATATAAGTTTGCTTGCTTTCAAGAATTCCTTGTTGCAAGATGGTTTGTTGTTTTGAGATAAAATAGTATCCCGCACAAAAAGTTAAAACAGTGATGATGAGCATGGAGCTTGCTATGATGACATTGGAGATATTGTCTTCTTTGATGATTTTCAAAAATATAACCCTTTTTTAATGATAATAAAAAAGATATTATACTACCATTATAAATGCAAAAAAATATCTTAAGTCTTACATGTGAGCAAAAAATTCAAGATTTACATCCCTCCAAGAGCAAAGCTTTGGTGAAAAGGAGACGATAAATATGAAGCAGATTATGCTAGAGAAACTCGCAAACTACACAGTGCTTTATGCTGAAGACAATGACGGAGTACGCAAAAATGTTGCAGAAATGCTCGAATTACTTTTCAAAAAGGTTATTTTGGCAAAAGACGGGCAAGAAGCGTATGAGCTTTTTTGCACAAACGAGATCGATCTGCTTATCACAGATATAAAAATGCCCCGCTTAAGTGGATTAGAGCTTGCCAAAAAAATCCGCAAAGAGAACAAAAAGATCGAGATCGTTATCCTCTCAGCACACACAGAGGTGGATTTTATGCTAGAAGCAGTTGAGCTTAATTTGATTCGTTATCTCATAAAGCCGATTACAGAGGCAAAACTTATCGATGTATTACAAAAATTTTTAGACTCACAAGCAAATGAAAATTGCCATAAACTTGCAGATGGGTGGATGTATGATAGTTTAGAAAAAATTATCATACATGATGATAATATGTATGAACTCACAAAAAAAGAGGCAAAATTTTTAGATGTGCTGCTCAAACGAAAAAGCGTGTTGAGCTATGAAGAGATAGAGAGTGTGCTTTGGGGCGATGAATATATGAGCCTCAATGCGATGCGGCTCATGATAAAAAACTTTCGCAAGAAACTTCCAGAGGGGTTGATCAAAAATATTCAAGGTTTTGGCTACAAGTTGTAACATGAAAACAGTGCTTACATATAAAAAGTTACTATTTGTAACTTTACTCTACTTCCACCATAAAAAATCAAAAGTGTAGATAAGCCTACATAATTCTTACATATATTTACATTATACTCGTTCCAAATCAATCCAAAGGAGTTTATATGAAGAAAATTCTCAGAGTTTTAGCTGCAACAGCAGTTTTGGCATCAGCATCATTTGCGGCTGATTATACAATCAAAATGAGCCATGTGGTCAGTGCGGCTACACCAAAAGGTCAAGCGGCTGATTTCTTTGCAAAAAGAGTTGGTGAGCTAACAGGTGGCAAAGTTGAAGTGGCAGTTTTCCCAAATGCACAACTTTACAATGACAATGCGGTTATGAAAGCCCTTAAAATAGGCAATGTTCATATCGCCGTTCCGAGCTTTTCAAAATTTACAAGTCTCGTTCCTGCGATGCAACTTTTTGATTTACCGTTTTTATTTAGAGACAGAGCGCACCTTCACGCAGTGCTAGACAGCGAAGTAGGTCAGATTCTCAAAGACCAAGTAACCGCAAAAGGCTTTGTGGCACTTGATTATTGGGATGCTGGATTTAAACACTTCTCTTCAAGTAAAAAACCTGTTATAAATCCAGAAGATGCGGCTGGTCAAAAATTTAGAATTATGTCTTCAAAAGTTCTTGAAGCACAGATGAAAGCAGTTAATGGAAGTGTACAAGTTTTGCCATTTTCTGAAGTGTATTCAGCGTTACAACAAGGTGTAGTTGATGGTGCAGAAAATCCACTTTCAAACTTTGCGACAAAAAAATTTAACGAAGTACAATCAAGTCTCACACTTAGCGAACACGGCTATTTGGGCTATCTTGTTATCATGAGTGAAAAATTTTGGAGCAAATTTCCCGATGAATACAAAGGCAAAGTACTTCAAGCTATGAAAGAAGCGACTGCATTTGAGCGAAACTTAGCAGCAGAAGAAGATGCAAAACTTTTAGCACAGATGCAAGAGTATGCAAAATCAACTGGCAAGATGAAGATATACACGCTTACACCAGAACAAAAAGCAGCATGGGCTAAAATTATGGAAGGTATCTATCCACAATTTTATGAAACAATCGGCGAAGATTTGATCAAAAAAGCACAAGCCGTAAAGTAGAAAAGAGTAAATTATGGGCAAATTCTTTACGATCTTTGATCTAGGAATTGCCGCAATCAATAAAAATGTAGCCGTTATCGGCATATCTTTAGGAGTAATCTTAGCCTTCATCAATGTTGTGCTGCGATACTCCTTTGGAACAAGTCTCACATGGGCAGGAGAGCTAACCAACTATCTGTTCATGTGGTCTGCATTGTTTGGCGCGGCATACGGGTTTAAAAAAGGGATTCATATATCAGTAACGATCTTGCTTGCACTTTTTCCAGTGTCAGTCGCAAAAGCTTTTGTTATATTTTCCCATATGGTATCTTTCGTATATCTTGCTATGATGTCGTATTTTGGGTATCAGCTCATCATTATCATGCAAGAATTTGGCGAGATGAGTATAGATCTCAATATTCCTATGTGGATTCCACAACTTGTACTTCCCATAGCTTTTGCCGGCGCTGCATTTAGAGCAGGTGAAAAGATATTTGAAGTATCTGTGATGGATGCAGATAAGGTACTAAAAAACAACGAACACGAAGTTGTTCACGATGCATCAGAGCGATCAGGAGTACACTATGATAATGACTAGCCTTTTTGGAATACTTTTTGGGCTTATGCTCATAGGTGTTCCGGTAGCCGTTTCACTCGGTGTTTCTACTATGTTTACTGCGATGATATTTACTGATTTTGATGTATTGGGTGTTACTTCACATGTATTTGATGGTTTGAACAAATACTCACTTATGGCGATTCCTATGTTCATTCTAGCAGGTGCCTTTTTGGCACGCGGAAGTGCTGCTGGGCGTATCATAGAGTTTGCAAAATCCATAGTAGGGCATCTTCCGGGCGGGTTGCCTATAGCGGCAATCTTTGCGAGTATCATCTTTGCAGCGGTTTCAGGAAGTTCTCCGGCAACTGTTGTGGCGATAGGATCTGTTATGTATGGCGCTATCAAAGAAGCTGGATATCCAGCAAAATATGCCATCGGTACTATCGCAACAGCCGGCTCTTTGGGTATCTTAATCCCGCCATCTATCGTATTTATAGTTTATGGCGTTACTGCTGATGAGTCTATCGGTAAACTTTTTATGGCAGGTGTTATCCCTGGATTTATGCTCGGTGGAATGCTCATGCTTGTTACTTATATCGGAGCTAAAAAACTTGGATTTGAGCGGAGTGAACCTGCCCCATTTAAAGAGAAATGGGAAAAGTTCAAAAGTGCTTTTTGGGCATTGATGCTTATCGTTCTTGTTATCGGTGGTATCTATGGCGGTATCTTTACCCCAACAGAAGCAGGCGCTGCAAGTGCTGTGTATGCCTTTTTTGTGGCGTTTTTTATCTATAAAGATCTCAAATTCAAAGATCTCTATCCTATCATCTTAGATTCTGCGATGACAACTGCGATGATCTTTTTTATCATAGCAAACGCGATGATCTTTTCTCACTTTTTAACAGATGAGATGATTCCGCAACACATCACGCAAGTGATTCTTGATGCAAATGTCGGACCGATTATGTTTTTGATCATTGTCAATGTTCTTTTGCTCTTGATGGGACAGTTTATGGAGCCTAGTTCAGTAGTTATGATCACCGTACCACTGCTTTTACCAATCGCAAAAACACTCGGCATAGATCCTATCCATTTTGGTGTTATCATGGTTGTAAATATGGAAATCGGTATGATCACTCCACCTGTGGGGCTGAACCTCTTTGTGGCAAGTGGCATAACAGGACTCGATCTCAAAGAAGTCATCATGGCAGCCTTGCCATGGAGCTTAACCATCTTAGTGGGCTTACTCTTAGTAACCTATATCCCGATCATCTCCTTGTGGCTACCAAACTTGATGTTTGGAACTTAAACTTCTTAACTTAAATTTCTTTACATGTAAGGGATTTTCTCTTACATGTAAGCTTTTTCTTGCTTTGTTTTTTTGTTTTGTGTAAAATTTCTCAAAGGATGTACAATGCAAGAAGATATAAGGTACAAGCAAAGATTTGAAAATTTTGAGCGTTCATTTTTACTTTTGAAAGAAGCCCTACAGATATAAAATCCCCAAGAGATGCCATCAAAACGGCTTTTGCCATTGAGATCATTCATGGCTAGAAGCTTTAAGTGATCGAAATCTCACCGTACATACTTATGATGAAGCGATAGCACAAAAAGTTTATATGAGTGTGAAAGAGGATTATTTTCCACTCTTAGAAAAATTTCATAAACTTATGAAAGAAAAAATATGTGCAGATAAAAGATATCTTAGAAAATGAAAATATAAAAGAGTGCATCGTGTTTGGCTCTCGGGCAAAGGGAAACTACAAAAAAGGAAGCGATGTTGACCTTGCTATCAAAGGAGATGAAAAACGCCTCTCCTATCTACTCAACGAAGAGAGCAATCTCATCTACTACTTTGATGTATGTAATATCGAACAGATAAAAAATCAAAAACTAAAAGAGCATATACAAAGAGTAGGGAAGTATATCTAAAAAACTTACAGTAGTTTTACAAGTGTAGCGACTATAGCAGCTTGTGCGACAAGCATGCCTGCAACCCATTTGATGAGATCTATCTTGACTTCACTGAGGTCTTGTTTGGTTGTCAATTCTTCTTTTTGTTGCTTGATGATAGACTCAGCACTATCTTTTAGTATCTGAGAAAACTCTCTTGCGATTGCGTCATCAAGATTTACCTTTCGTAAACGCTCATAAATCGATAGAGTATCTATGTTTAGAGTCATGTTAAGCCTCTTTTCTTTAATTTAGAGTTATTATAGCATAGAAACGATGCAGATATCTAATACTTGAAAATAAAATATGAGCATATAAAAAGAATAGGGAAATATCTCTAAGCGATGATTTTACCTTTTTGTAAAAATAAATTTTACTTTGCAATCAATATGATTACAAACTTGTAATAAAAAGCAAAAAAATCCACAATTTTGTAAAAATTTATTGAAATCTACAAAACTTTCTGCTACACTTACCGCGTAATTAAAATTTTCTAAGGAGAAATATATGAAATTAGCTAAACTAAGCTTGGCAGCTATAGTTGTTGCAGGTCTTGCAACAAGTTCATTTGCAGCAGACACACTTGCTGATGCATTCAAAAATGGTAAAGTAAAAGGTGATATCAAAGCGAGATATTGGGATAGAGACAATGGAGCAAAAAGCGAAGATATCGTAATGTTTGGTGCTGTTTTAGGATATGTTACTGATTCATTCAATGGTTTTAAATTGGGTTTAACTTTTCAAGCAAATAGTTCACCATTTATTGATGATACAGCAAAACCATTTTATCAAAAAAACGAATATGGTCCAGGTGCAGTTCTTTCAGAATCTTATCTCCAATACTCAATGGGTAAAACTACAGCAAAATTGGGTCGCCAATTTATCTCTAGTCCACTTGTAGCAGGAAGCGGTTCAAGAGTAATTAGACAATCATTTGAAGCTTTAACTTTTGTAAATACAGACTTGCCACAAACAACATTGATAGCTGGTTATGTTGATAAGTTTCAAAATAGAACAGATGGAGCCGGCAATATAGGTGAATTCAAACAGGTAGGAACTGATGGTGCTTATACAATCGCAGCTATCAACAAATCTATCGCTAATTTAACCGTTACAGCTGCTTGGGCTCAAGTAGTTAATAGCTCTGATCACTACTACCTAGAAGGTGCTTATGCTGGTAAAACAGATAGCTTTACTTATGGTTTAGCAGCACAATACGCTCTTATTTCTTTTGATGCAGCTGGAATAAAAGATGCTGATGCATTTGGTTTGAAAGCAAGTATGGGAATGGGCGCATTCAGTGGTTTTGTTGCCTATGCTACAACAGGTAAAGATACAAATATTGGTAGTGGATTTGGTCTAGGCGGCGGAACAGATAATTTATTTACAAACAACATCATAGGCGCAAATGATGGATCTGCTTATTCAAGAGATACTAATTCTTATGCTGCAAGACTTCAATATGCTATAGCAAAAAATGCTAGAGTTGGCGCACAATACCTTTATACAGATAGTGGTGTTACAATTGCAGGACAAGATGATACAACTAATTCAATAGATCTTTTTGGCTCATATGCATTTGAAGGTGCACTCAAAGGTTTTAGTATTGATGTAGTTTACGAAGATGCTGAAGATAGAGCAGGCGTTAATAAATCTGAACTTAGATTTAACACAACTTATAAATTCTAGTTCTTTCTTAAGAATATGTAACGGTAGTATATTGCTACCGTTACAATTTTTTTATATCTTACTTCATTTTTTTTCACTCCATACGATTAACTCACAATATTTTCTCTCACTATCAAAATAAATTGTTACTTTTCGAATATTTTTTTTAAAAGATTACTTTTAAATTACTTATTTTATTGATTTAGAGTTTATTTTTTGTATAATTAACTTCTAATTAATTCTAAGGAGAAATATATGAAATTAGCTAAACTTAGCTTGGCAGCTATAGTTGTTGCGGGTCTTGCAACAAGTTCATTTGCAGCAGACACACTTGCTGATGCATTCAAAAATGGTAAAGTATCTGGTGCGCTTCAAGGCTACTACTTTCAAAGAGATGATGGCACTACCGACGCTGATATCTTTACTTCAGGCGTAGATTTGAGTTTTGAAACAGATAGATATATGGGATTTGGTATGAAAGCTACTTTCCAAGGTACAAATTCTCCATTTGTTGATAGAGCAGCTAAAACTATGTTTAATGGAGATATGCACGGAACAGGCGCGCAACTTTCTGAAATGTACCTTTCTTATGTAACAGGAAAAACAACAGCACTTGTAGGCCGTATGTATCTTTCTACTCCGCTTGTAGCTTCAAGTGGTTCAAGAGTAACAAAGCAAGCTTTTGAAGGCGCAGCAGTTATCAACACTGATATTGCAGATACAACTTTGATAGCAGGTTATGTACAAAAGTTTCAAGCGAGAACAGATGGAGCAGGCAATATTGGTAAATTTGAAAAATTCAATGAAGATGGTGCTTATACAATCGCAGCTATCAATAACTCTGTAAAAGATGTAACCTTAACAGTTGCTTGGGCTGATGTACGATCTGTTTTGAGCGTTGGATACGCAGAAGCTGCATATGCTACAGATACTTTCGGTGTGGCAGGTCAGTATTACTATAATGACTATGATAATGGCACAGATTCTAATCTTTTCGGTATTAAAGCTGATGCAACTTTTGGTCCTGCAAATGTTTTTGCTGCATACTCTAAAGTAGGCGACAAAAAAACAGATGTTATTCCAGGCTTAGGCGGTGGTGCAGATTTAGCATACACTGGTTCACCATTTAATTCAGATAGTTATGTCGCTGATACAAAAGCATATATACTAGGTGCTAGCTACGCAGTAATGCCAAATGCAAATATAGGCGCAAGTTACACTGTCAATAAAATGGATGCTACTTCAGTTGAAAATTCTTACTTAGCTGTTGAAGTAGATTATGCTTTTGAAGGTGCTTTGCAAGGTCTTTCAGTATATCTAGGATATGAAGATCAAGGTAAAGATGCCGATGGAAGCGAACTAAGATTTCAAGCTAACTACGCATTTTAATACAAAATGGGGACAGGCTACTTTAATTAAGCCTGTCCCTTTTCTTACAATAATATAAAAAATAAAGACAAAAGGGTACAGGTCTAAACTTTAAACTTTTTATCCAAAAAGCTGTGCGTGACTACCTACTTCAACAAGTATAAGTTCCAGTTCACTATCATTTATCCTGTAAACAAGAAGTAGGTCGGGTTTCACATGACATTCACGACAATCCTTGATGTTTCCAGTAAGTAGATGGCCTTTATATTTTGCTTCTAAACTTTCCCCATCTGCAAGTTTTGTGATTACATCTAAAACTAAATCTTGGTTATTGGATGGAAGCTTTTTGAATGCCTTCTTAAAAGAACTTGTCCTAAAGATTGTATATTTCACGAAAGCAAATCTTCACGGAGCTCTTTGATACTCTTAAAGCGCTTTCCTTCTCTTTTTTCTAGCTCTTCTAATGCTTTTTGCATACGCTCACTTGGTACTTTGAGTTCAAAGGGTATAGAGTGCGTCATCGCAACTTGCTTACAAAAAAGATTTATCCCTTCACTCAGACTCATACCGTACTGTTTTAGCACCTCAGAAGCTATGAGCTTTGCTTCTTCATCGATACGAACACTTGTGCTTGTTCTCATGATAGCTCCTTAAACTTTATATTATTGTACCACAAATGTAGTGCAACTTACAAGGAAACTATTGGGGACAGGCTACTTTAATTTTAAATTTATCACTTTCTTGCTATAGTTCAAAATCTTTACATGTAAGAGGTGACAAATGCCACGAATTCCAAGAGGCGAGAGTGTTGGCGGACTTTATCATGTTATCAACCGTGGAAATATGCAAATGCAGGTATTTCATGATGATCAAGATTATAACTATTTTTTACAATTACTAGAGGATGGTTTAAAAAGAGAAGCTGTTAGTCTTCAGGCGTATTGCCTTATGCCAAATCATTTTCATCTTTTACTAAAGCCTGAAATAGAGGGAAGTTTGAGCCGACTTATGCAATGGCTTATGACATCACATGTGCGGCATTTTCATAAAAAGAACAAAACAAGTGGTCATATCTGGCAAGGACGATACAAGAGTTTTTTGGTACAAAAAGAGAGCTACTATCTAAGCGTAATGCGTTATATAGAAGCCAATGCATTACGAGCAAAACTAGTAGATGATGCAGGTTTGTGGATGTATGGTTCGTTGTGGGAGCGGATGAATCACGAACGAGAATTGCTAGATGAGCCATTGATGGAGTTGGGAAAAGATTGGGCTTTACATGTAAATGCACATATTAAAAATGAAGAATTGGAAGTGTTAAGAAATAGTGTCAATCGGCAAAGCCCGCTGGGCGATTTAGAATGGGTGATGCAAATGGCATATACATATGGTCTAAGAGCAACACTCAACCCACGAGGCAGACCAAAAAAAGAGTAGAATAAAAAGTAGCCTGTCCCCATTTTTGAAAAAAAATCAGCTATAATAATATTTCAAAAAATCAAAATTTTAAAGGAGAATATATGAGAAAACTTGCAACTATTGCTACTTCAGTTGCATTGATTGCGTCTTTTAGCGTTGCTAAGGAGATCAAAATCGGTGCTGTTATGCCTATGAGTGGACCACTTGCTGCGTATGGTCAGGTAACATATGAGGGTATCGAATATGCTAACACGCTACAGTCGACACTCAAAAATGGAGATACGCTCAAGCTTGTACTTGTAGACAATAAGGGTGACAAAGTTGAAACAGCGACAGCTACTACACGACTTATAAGCTCTGATAAAGTTACCGCTATCCTTGGCGCGTTAACAAGTACAAATACGGCACAAGTTATCGCAATTGCAGATAAAAGTAAAATCCCAGTGATTGCTTCTGTTGCAACTAATGACAAACTTACTACAAAAAGAGAGTATGCAAACCGTGTTTGTTTTATGGACTCTTTTCAAGGTGAAGTTGTAGCAAATTATGCCTTGCGTGATCTCGGTCTTAAAACCGCAGTTGTAATCGTGGATCAAGCTCAAGTTTACTCGCTCGGTCTTGCAAAAGCATTTAAAGAGGCGTTTACAAAAGGTGGCGGTAAAATCGTCAAAGATATCAAAGTTACATCAGGTGATAAAGATTTCAAAGCGGTAGTTTCTCAAATCAAATCAGTAAATCCTGATTTTATGTTCTTGCCACTTTATCACCCAGAAGCTTCGATGATCGCACGACAAGCAAAACAAGTTGGACTTGATAAACCGATGTTTTCTGGCGATGGTGTAGCAAATCAGACATTTATAGACCTTGGTGGCGATGCTGTTGAGGGGTATATGTTTACAGACTTTTTTGATTATAGTGCGCCTCCGACACAAGCTTCAAAAGATTTCATAGCAGGATATGCAAAAAAAACAGGCAAGATGGATATGAACTCTTTTACAGCACTTGGTGCGGATAGTTACTTTTTGCTCTTAGATGCCATGAATAGATGTGCCGATCCTGCTGATAGCGTTTGCGTTAACAGTGAGATTAAAAAAACAAAAGGATTTGAAGGAGTTTCTGGCATCTTAAATATAGATGCACAAGGAAATGCTTCTCGTTCAGCTGTTATAAAAACAGTTAAAGGTGGAAAAGCTGTTTACAAAACAACAGTCAATCCATAAACACTACAAAGGGGCATTAGGCCCCTTTTTCTTACATGTACTGTATAAAATAGAGGATTTACAATAAATTTTCTATTTTATATAAAAACAAATAAAAGGTAATGAATGGATTTTTCTGTTTTTATGCAGCAGATGGTCAATGGTTTTAGCCTTGGCTCTATGTATGCTCTCATAGCCATAGGTTATACGATGGTTTATGGCGTGTTGCGTCTTATCAACTTTGCCCATGGTGATATCATGATGGTGGGCGCTTTTTTAGCGTATTTTGGGATTGCTTTTTTAGAGTTGCCTTTTGTAGCAGCTGTACTCTTGGCTATCTTTGGTTCAGCACTTTTAGGAATGCTTACAGACAAGATAGCGTATAAACCTTTGCGGGAAGCGCCAAAAATCTCACTTTTGATTACAGCGATTGGTATCAGCTTCTTTTTAGAAAATGCCTTCAATGTTTTTTTTGGCGGTGTTCCACGAGCATTTCCTGTGCCTGATTATATGGAATACATCATCAATCTCGGCGGGCTTACTTTTTCTGTCGCTTCATTGCTTGTACCGATTGTGACGCTTATACTTTTGGCTCTCATACTCCTTGTGCTTTTTAAAACAAAATACGGCATGGCGATCCGTGCTTTGGCATTTGATGTAAATACAGTCAATCTCATGGGCATAGATGCAAACCGCATCATCATGTTGGTTTTTGGTATGGGTTCAGCCCTTGCCGCAATTGGCGGTGTATTTTGGGCGCTCAATTATCCAACTGTAGAACCAATGATGGGCGTTCTTATAGGTCTCAAAGCCTTCGCAGCGGCTGTAGTTGGCGGCATTGGGAGTGTAACCGGAGCGGTGCTTGGCGGTTTTATTATTGGATTTACCGAAGTTGTAGTGATAGCTTTTATGCCAGAACTTGGCGGCTATAAAGATGCTTTTGCCTTTGTATTTTTGATCCTTGTTTTATTGTTTAAACCAACAGGGATATTGGGCTATGATTTTGAAAAGAGTAGGTTTTAGATATGAATATAGTCATAAGAAAAGATCAATGGATCAATCTAGCTTTGGTCGCAACAACGCTGTGGTTTATCTGGTTTGCACAGTCACATTTTGATGATTATAGTGTACGGATTTTGAATAATATCGCTATATTTATCATCCTTGCTGTGAGTTACAATCTTATCAACGGTGTTACAGGTCAATTTTCACTTGAACCAAATGGTTTTGTGGCTGTTGGTGCTTATGTTGCGGCACTTTTGTTACTTGATGGCGAAGCAAAAGAGTATCAGTATGATATCGTTTCCCCATATCCTTGGATTTTGCACCTGCAAGTTGATTTTATCTGGGCTTTATTATTTGCTGGGATCTTCTCGGCTTTGCTCGCCTTAGCACTCGCAGCTCCTGTTTTTCGTGTACGGGGCGATTATCTAGCGATCGTTACTTTGGGATTTGGATTTATCATCAGAATACTAGCTATTAACAATCCAGAAATTACCAACGGCTCACTCGGGCTTAACGATATTCCAGAATTTTCCAATCTTTATTGGACTGGTGGCGTTGCCATTTTTGCGGTAATTGCTATCTTAAATATTGTTAATTCAAAATATGGCAGAGCCATGAAAGCAGTGCGTGATGATGAAGATGCGGCGATAGCCATGGGTGTAAATACTTTCAAAACAAAAACCTTAGCATTTTGTACGAGTGCTTTTTTTGAGGGCGTTGGTGGTGGTTTGCTTGCTGCACTTTTGACGAGTATTTCTCCAGACCTCTTTACATTTTTCTTTACATTTCAACTTCTCATCATCATCGTCTTAGGTGGTCTTGGAAGTACAACGGGTGCTGTGATTGGAACTGTGCTTGTTATCGGTGGTAGTGAATGGATGCGATTTTTGGATGAGCCTATGAATTTTGGATTTGTACAAACTCCTGCAATGCCTGGTATGCGGATGGTTGTTTTTTCTATTATTCTTATTTTTGTTATGCTCTTTGCTCGTGAAGGAATTATGGGCAAAAAAGAACTGAAAGACCTTTTTAAGAAAAAAGGTGAATTATGATATTGAAAGTAAACAATATAACCAAAAAATTTGGTGGTGTAACTGCTATCAAAGAGACAAGTTTTGTTGTCGAGCCAGAACAGATTTATGGCATAATAGGACCAAATGGCGCTGGAAAAACAACTATGTTTAACATTATCACCGGCAACTATGAAGCGAGTGAAGGTGAGGTACTGTTTCGAAATCAGTCATTGAGTGGATTAAAACCTCATGAAATTGTGCGAAAAGGCATAGCTAGAACATTTCAAAATATCCGACTTTTTAAGTCTATGAGTGTGATGGAAAATGTGCTTATTGGATTTGATTTTCAAGCTCATTATTCATTCGCAGAATCAATTTTGCGTTTGCCGCGGTTTTTTGGCGAAGAGAAGCGAATCAAAAAAAGATCCATGGAGATACTTGAGTATTTGGGCATTGAAAAATTTGCAAAACAAAAAGCTACCGATCTGAGTTATGGTGTGCAAAGAAAAGTAGAGATTGCAAGAGCTTTGGCGACAAATCCCGAACTTTTGCTTCTTGATGAACCGGCTGCTGGGATGAATCCTGCTGAAACAAATGAACTTGCAAACCTCATCTATCAAGCTAGATCAGATTTTAATCTCTCTGTTTTGCTTATCGAACATGATATGAAATTTGTCAATAAACTGTGTGATAAAGTGCTTGTTTTGGACTATGGTAAGTCTATATTTGAGGGAAAACCAAGCGATGCAATTAAAGACAAAGAGGTGGTTTCTGCATATTTAGGAGATTTTATAAATGATTAGCGTTAAAGACTTACATGTATATTATGGATTGATTGAAGCGGTAAAAGGAATCAGTTTTGAAGTCCAAGAGGGCAGTATCGTCTCTTTGATAGGGTCTAACGGCGCTGGAAAAACCTCGACACTCGCAGCACTGCTCAACAGCGTTAAAAGAAGTGGCGAAGTGAATTTTAGTGGTTTTGATACACGATTTCACAAAACACATACACTTGTGCAAAAAGGTTTAGCACTTGTACCAGAAGGTCGCAGAGTATTTATCAACTTAAGCGTTGAAGAAAACCTTCGGATGGGCGCATTTAACAATGATGAAAACTACGAACACTTAAAAGAAACGATGTACGAACTTTTTCCACGCATCAAAGAGAAAAGAAATCAGATGGCAGGAACACTAAGTGGTGGAGAACAACAGATGTTAGCTATCTCTCGAGCGCTTATGTGTGAGCCAAAACTTTTGATGCTTGATGAACCGAGTCTTGGGCTTGCCCCTAAGATCGTTGGAGAAGTTTTTGAGACGATCATTAAGCTTAAAAATGAGGGTATCACTATTTTGCTAGTTGAACAAAATGCCTTTGCAGCTTTAAAAATATCAGATTATGCGTATGTGTTAGAAAATGGACATATCGCAATGGAAGGCGTTGCAGCATCGATGATCGGAGATGATGCTATTCGTGAAAAATATCTTGGTGGCTAAAGGCTAAGTCTAACTTATGATTTAAAAAATATTTATCAATGTGAGTTATCATTCCTCGTTAAATTAAGGGGGAATTTTATGGGTTTTTTAAAAATTTTAGTTTCTATGAAAGTGGTTATTCTGTTTTTATTTGCTTTTGCAATAGTAAGCGGTGTGGCTACTTTTGTGGAAAATGATTTTGGTACCGATGCTAGTTGGTCTGTTATTTACACAGCAAAATGGTTTGAATTTATCCAAATTGTCCTTGTTGTTGCTCTCATTTCAAATATCTACAAATACAAACTCTATAAAAAAGACAAACTACCAGCTTTTATATTTCATGTAGGTTTTGTTGTGATTTTATTAGGTGCTGGAATAACGCGTTACTTTGGTTATGAAGGCTCTATGCATATCCGTGAAGGTTTTGAAGAAAATCGTATCGTCTCAAGTGATGTATTTATCAGTGTACTTGCACAAAAAGATGAAAAAAATTATGGCAAAAGTTACAAAAAAATTGTTTCATCTTTCGGTGGCAATGATTTTTCTTTTAGCCTTGATGTAGATGGAAAAGACCTACATGTAAGCTATAAAGATTTTATCCCAAATGCCAAATATGATGTTGTTGATGATCCTAATGGCATCCCTATGATATCAATGATGCTTAGCAGTAAAGGAAACGCAATCAATGCTATCTTGAGTGACGGCGACATAAAAGAACACGAAGATTTTATCTTTACTTTCAATGCAAAATCACCTAGTATTGTGAAGCCAAGCGTTAATTTTTATACAAAAGATGGCAAGATTTATGTGCAAAGCTCACAAGAGATAGCATGGTTTCGTATGATGGAAAACACAAAAGGAGCTTATGGATCAAACGAAGAGGTAGAGTTTGTCAGAGGACAACTTTACACGATTGGTGAGACGAATTTTGCTCCAAAATATATCGGTATGAATGGAATGAGTAAAGTAGTAGAAGATGAAAATCCATCACCACAGATTAATACAGCTGCTTTGATAGTGAATGCACGCTTTGATGGCCAAACAAAAGAGATTGCATTGCTCGGCAGAGGAAAAGGATCAGCTGGATTGGAAAATAAATTTGAACTAGCAAATCAAGAATTTACTATGAGTTGGGGCTCGGAAGTATTTGCCTTGCCTTTTTCATTGAGACTTATAGATTTTCAACTTGACCGTTATCCAGGCTCAAAATCCCCAATGTCATATGCGAGTGAAGTGGAAGTCATCGACAAAGCAAATGGAGTTACCATGCCGTTTCGAATATATATGAATCATGTTTTAGATTATCAAGGATTTCGTTTTTTTCAATCTTCTTATGATCAAGATGAGATGGGAACTATACTTTCTGTAAATAAAGATCCAGGAAAATGGCCAACTTATCTGGGGTATTTTTTACTTTCATTGGGATTACTGCTAAATCTAGTCAATCCAAAGAGTAGATTCCGTAAACTTTCAAGTATGATCCAACGCGATATGCAAAAAATGAAAGCATCACTATTTGTGTTGCTACTTGCTTCAAGTGCAACTTTTATCACTCCTGCATTTGCATTGAACCCAACTGAAACGCTTAATTTATTGCAATCATATGACAAAGCACACGCTGAAAAATTTGGTGAAATTCTTGTACAAAGTGCCGATGGAAGAATTAAACCTATAGATACAGTTTCAAGTGATGTACTCAATAAAATTTATAAAAAAGCAAGTTATGATGGTATGAGTGCCAATCAAGTTTTATTAGGTATGATGACATATCCTTTTGGCTGGCAAATACAACCGATGATTTATGTGTACCATGATGAGGTACGAAAGATACTTGGGTTTAAAGATGGTCAAAAATATGCAAGTTTCAATGACTTTTTTGAAGAGGGTGGAGAATTTGAATATAAGCTTGCCAAATATGCCGAAGAAGCAGGCAGAAAAAGACCCGCTTTGAGAAACAAATTTGATAAAGAGATAATCAAAGTTGATGAGAGAGTCAATATCGCTTATATGGCATATACCGGAGAGCTTTTTCGTATGATTCCAAAAATTGGAGATGAGAATTTTACTTGGTATAGTCCAAAAACTGCGATTTCTCGCTTTCCAGAAACAGAGAGTAAATATGTTCGCGAATTACTTGCTAATTACTTTGATGGTGTACAAAAAGGGATAGAAACTGGTAGCTGGAAACTAGCAGATGCGGCTGTTGAGAAGATCAAACTCTACCAAGAGCAGAATGCACAAGAGATTATGCCATCAAGTAGTAGAATACAAACAGAAATGTTTTTCAACAAAGCACAAATTTTTGAAAAACTTACACCAGTGTATCTCTTGAGCGGATTATTTTTACTTGTTTTTATCTTTATCAAGATGCTCAAACCAACACTCAACCTTACTAAAATTACAAAATTTATCTTTGCTATCAATATTTTAGCATTTATCGCACATACCACAGGACTTGCTCTTCGTTGGTATATAGCGCAACACGCACCGTGGAGTGATGGGTATGAGTCGATGATTTATATCGCTTGGGCAATCGCGCTTGCTGGGATATTTTTCTCTAAACAATCCATCGTTTCACTTGCGCTCACTTCTATACTTGCAGGAGTAACACTCTTTGTAGCGCATCTTAGTTGGATGGATCCGCAGATCACAACACTTGTGCCTGTACTAAAATCTTACTGGCTCAATATCCATGTTTCTATCATTACGGCGAGTTATGGATTTTTAGGCTTGTGTGCGTTATTGGGATTTTTCACGCTTATACTTTTTATCTTTAAGCAAAAAAATGTCCAATCAAGCCGCAATGCTGAAATCGAGAGAAATATCGTAGAGGCTACAAGAATCAATGAGATGGCGATGATTTTAGGCTTGAGTCTAATTACTGTTGGTAACTTTTTGGGCGGTGTTTGGGCAAATGAAAGTTGGGGTCGATACTGGGGCTGGGATCCAAAAGAAACATGGGCGCTTGTTTCTATCCTTATCTATGCAGCCGTCGCCCACTTTCGTTTTGTTCCAGCTCTGAATGGACAATTTGCTTTCGCAGTCGCATCAGTACTGGCTTTTTCATCGATCATTATGACCTATTTTGGAGTAAATTTTTATCTCTCAGGAATGCACTCATACGCAGCTGGTGACCCTGTGCCGATTCCTACTTTTGTGTACTACACGCTAGCGGTTGTTTTTGCAATTATCGCCTTAGCTTTTCCAAAAAGAGAACTCTCTAAAAAACTTTAAAAACTTTAAAAAGATATACGGTATACTAAGTGTGTCGTATATCTTACATGTAAGGTTCCATTTTGGATGAAAAACAACTCGTAGTTTCTTTGATTATAGCCTTTTCTTTGATTATTGTGCTTGTTATTGTTGTTGTATTTTTTTCTTTGGGAAAAGAGACTGAAGAAAAAAAACAAGCAAATCAGACTACGGTTCAAAATGAGAAAAAAAAGAAGATAGCAATTGAAGAGATGGTGGAGATCGCTGCAAATAGAAATAGCTCAAAAAATGATCTTACAAATGCAATTATAAAAGTATCTAAAGAGTGTTTATTTCCGGAAAAAATTAAAGGAATAGCTCCAAAAGATGCCAAAATTTACCTCAATTTTGTACTTCTTGTAGCCAGCCATAAAAATGCCAATGCAAAACTTATCGCATTTATGGATTTTGAACTAAAAAAAGCTAATAAAAACTACGGCACAGAGATAGATATCTATGAAACTGAAGGATTAAAACAAAGAGGAAAAAGGATATAAATTGGTGGCGCGGCGGACGGGACTCGAACCCGCGACCCTCGGCGTGACAGGCCGATATTCTAACCAACTGAACTACCGCCGCGTCTGTGACAATGGTGGTCGCTATAAGACTCGAACTTATGACATCCACCTTGTAAGGGTGGCGCTCTACCAACTGAGCTAAGCGACCGAAAAATGAAAGATTTGTGTCCAGGAACAAGAAATTAAATTATGGCGACCCCAAGGGGATTTGAACCCCTGTTACCGCCGTGAAAGGGCGGGGTCCTGGACCACTAGACGATGGGGTCGCTTGAAACAATGGTGACCCGTGTTGGATTCGAACCAACGGCCACCTCCTTAAAAGGGAGATGCTCTACCGGCTGAGCTAACGAGTCATTTTTTTAACTTCATCTCGTAATGAGGTTGAAATTATAGAGAAAAAACTCTTCTTTGTCAAGAGAAATTTGAAAAAATTGAAAATTCATCAATAATGCTTTGTAACTATTTTGCAAAAAAGAGATCTTCAGCTACGCGTAGAAGTAATTTTAACGCATGATAACAACTTTGTTTTTGGATATATGCTCTATCTCCTCGCAGTAAAAGTCGCTCTATAAGCACGGCTCCATTTTTACCCTTTGCCCCAACAAAAACAGTTCCTACGGGTTTGCTCTCACTGCCACCATTCGGCCCTGCTATACCACTTGTTGCCACAGCAAAGTCCGCTTTACTAGCATCTAATATCCCCTCAAGCATTTGTGAAAGACACTCTTCACTCACTGCTCCAAAATGATGTAGCGTTTCTTCGTTCACTCCAAGCCAAGCGTGTTTGATCTCATTTGCATAACTTACTATGCCTCCATCAAACACAGCAGAAGAGCCGCTAACGCTCGTAATAAGCGATGCGATAGAACCGCCCGTACAACTCTCAGCCGTTGCGATTTTTTTACCATAAGTACTCAAAGTATTGACAATAAATTTTGCAATATTTTGCTCTTGTATAAATTTATTTGGAAAAAGAGATTTGGTGGCTTTGAGAAAATTTTCACGATCTCCATATTTGAGCGTTTGTGCTTGTACAAGAACCCAGCCTTCAATAAGTGTTGATGTTGCGAGTTTGATCTCATAGGTTGCAGCAAGCGGTTCTAGAAAAATTTTTACAGCATCCTCATCAAGATCAATGAGTGAAAAAACACGATTCTGCTCTTTTTGCTTTACATGTAAGCTCGGCAAGCCATAAGTTTCTTCAGCCAATATCACCGAAACACTAAAATTTTCTGATTCTAATAAGTAAGAATTTTTTGAAAAATTTTGTGCTTTAGAGGGGATTAGTGTATCGTTTTTAAGTACCAACGAGTCTTCGCTTAATGTGGCTATGATCTTGTTTGCAAGGTTAAAACTATCTTTTGAGGCAACAATGTAAGTCATCTGTGAAGATTTTAAAATATTTTCTAACCGCAAAAAGATATCTTTATCACTCTTATCAAGAAATACACACTGTTCGTATTCTCCTATGGCTTGGTTTACATGTGAGTCTATGTATTGCAAAAAAATTGTATTTGGTCTCAGTGAATTACCTAAAATAATCAGTGAAGTTTGCATAATTTCCCCTTAAAATAATCAACAATTATAGCATATCCACAAGTGCATAAAAGAAGAAATTAAATAGATTTTAGATAAAATTGCCCTATTTTAGAGAAATGAAGGATAGATGAAATGGATTATAAAGATTCTTTGCTTTTACCAAAGACAGATTTTCCTATGCGAGGCAATTTACCACAAAATGAACAGCTTCGATACAAACAATGGTTTGATGGTGATAGTGCTTACAAAAAGATGAAAGCTTTACGAAAAAATGCACAAGAGAAATTTTTCTTGCATGATGGGCCACCTTATGCCAATGGTCATATCCACATCGGACATGCACTGAATAAAATTTTAAAAGACATTATCGTAAAAACACACTATTTTTTTGGACAAGAAGTGCGTTATGTTCCAGGTTGGGATTGCCATGGATTACCTATCGAGCAACAAGTTGAAAAAGATATTGGCAAAGAAAAAAAAGATAGTCTTCCTAAAAGTAAGATAAGAGAATTATGTAGAGCGCATGCAAGAAAATTTATTGATATCCAAAAAGAAGAGTTTAAGGCGCTAGGCGTTATCGGTGATTGGGAAAATCCCTATATGACCATGAAATTTGCATTTGAAGCAGATATCTATCGTGCTTTGTGTGAAGTTGCACAAAAAGGACTTTTGGTTGAGCGAAGCAAGCCTGTGTATTGGTCGTGGGCAGCAAGAAGTGCTTTGGCTGAGGCTGAAGTAGAGTATGAGGATAAAGAAGATTACTCAATATTTGTAGCCTTTACACTCAGCGATGATGCAAAAGCAAAATTAGAACTTCAAAGCGATGCTTCTGTGGTTATTTGGACAACTACGCCATGGACATTGCCAGCGAATGTTGCTATCTCTTTTAGTCCTGATGAGCTTTATGCGTTGAGCGAAGATGGTTTTATCATAGCCGCTGCTTTGCACGAAAAACTTGTGCAAGAAGGTGTTATCAAGGGTAAAATCATAAAAACTTTTGCATCGCAAATTTTGGAAAATAGTTTTGCAATCAACCCGCTCAATAACCGCCCATCGCAACTTATTTTAGGCTCACATGTAAGCATGGAAAATGGTAGTGGCTGTGTACATACGGCTCCTGGACATGGCGATGATGACTACAAAGTAGGGCTTTTATACAATCTTGAAGTGCTGATGCCTGTAGATGAAAAGGGCTGTTTTGATGAAACTGTTGTGCGTGAAAATCTCTTGTGTGATGCACAAAGTTTTGTGGGTGAACATATTTTCAAATCCAATGAACGCATTTTAGAGATGCTTGGTAGCTCACTTTTGCAATGCTCAAAATTTACCCACTCCTATCCGTTTTGTTGGAGAACGCATAAGCCTGTAATTTATCGTGCTACAAAACAGTGGTTTATAGCCATGGATGAGCAAGGAAATAATCCAAAAACACTCAGACAGATGGCACAAGAGGAGCTTGGCAAAATCCGTTTTTATCCACAAAGTGGCATCAATCGCTTAGGAACGATGGTTGAAAATAGACCTGATTGGTGCATTTCTCGCCAAAGAGATTGGGGCGTGCCTATCGCATTTTTCCGTGATAAAACAACGGGTAAACCGATATTTGATGAAAAAGTTTTAAATTTTATTGCGATGATTTTTGAACAACGAGGTGCAGATGCGTGGTGGGATATGGATATCGCTGAACTCCTATATCCAGGTAGTGGCTATAAGCCTGAAAATTTAGAAAAAGTGATGGATATACTTGATGTGTGGTTTGATAGCGGAAGCACTTGGAAAGCTGTGCTAGAATCAAGAGAATATGACGCTGGAGAATATCCTGCTAGCATGTATCTTGAGGGAAGTGATCAGCATCGAGGATGGTTTCAAAGTTCATTGCTTGTTTCCACAGCAGCAAGAGGTTTTGCACCATATCATAAGATACTCACCCATGGATTCACCGTTGATGAAAAAGGTGAAAAGATGAGTAAATCTAAAGGCAATGTTGTCGCACCTGATGATATCGCCAAACGCTATGGTGTAGAGATTTTGCGTCTTTGGGTTGCTATGAGTGAATATTCTACTGATCTAAAAATTAGTGAAAATATCCTCAAACAGATAAGCGAACAGTATAGAAAAATCCGCAATACCAGCAGATTTTTACTTGCAAATACACAAGGACTTGAACAGATAATACCCGTTTCACAAATGGGAATGTTAGATAAGTGGATTTTATCTGAAGCAAAAAAAGTTTTTGATGCAACTGCTGTGAGTTTTAGTGAATATGATTTTTGTAAAGGCTTTTCGCTACTTTCACACTTTATCACCGTCGAATTAAGTGGAATTTATCTTGATATATCCAAAGATAGACTTTATTGTAACGGTGCAAATGATGCCATTCGACTCTCAACGCAAAGTGCCACCGCACTCATCGCTCGATCGCTTTTTGGACTCTTAGCACCTGTGCTCACTTATAGCGTTGATGAGATTTTGCAGTACGCTCCAAGTATCATCAAACAAAATTGCGAAGATGTTTTTGACCTTTTATATGTGCCATTGCCAGAGGTTTCACTTGATTTTGATGCGCAGTTTATGAGTGAAGCGAGAGAAAAGTTTTTTGAGATTGTGGATATGCTTAAAAAAGAAAAAATTATCAAATCAACACTCGAACTCGAAATCGCTACCAAATCGCTACATGTAAGCAAAATGAATCCAAACGACGCTGAAGATTGGTTTACTGTAAGTAGTGTAGTTAGCGAAGCGCAGGGTGAAAAATTGGGAAGTTTTGTGGTGGGTGATGCTCATTTTACTATCTTTAAAGCACAACTACACAAATGCCCAAGATGTTGGAAATACAAAGCTAGCAAAGAAGAAGGTTTGTGTACTCGATGTAAAGAAGTGCTACATGCCTGATCTTGCAACGCCTGTAGCTTTTAGCTTTATTTTACAAACAGTTGCAGTTATTTGCGTGATGATAGCCATTGGAATTTGGCTTGTCAAAATCAAGAAATAAAAGGGGTGCCATTGATTACTTTACAAGAAGCCTTATCACTTCCAAAAGAGGATATCCTCCATATAAGAAGAGAATTGAAAAAAAAGATAGTAGAGCAAAAAGAGCTAGGCGCATATGTTGAACAGCTTAGAGACTTGCCTATTAGCGAATATGGCGAGGGAATTCCTATAGCAATCAAGGATAATATTCAGGTGCAAAACTGGAATGTTACATGTGGCTCAAAAATTTTACAAGGCTATATTGCACCCTACAATGCCACAGTCATTGACAAACTCTTAGCAAGTGGACTTGCCCCTTTTGGTAGAACAAATATGGATGAATTTGCTATGGGAAGTTCAACTGAGACTTCGATTTATGGCAAAACTTGTAATCCGCATAATTTCAAAAGAGTTCCAGGTGGCAGTAGTGGCGGCAGTGCCGCAGCGGTTGCTTCTGGTCTAGCTATAGCAGCTCTTGGTAGTGATACGGGCGGTTCGATACGGCAACCAGCAGCATTTTGTGGTTGCGTAGGACTCAAACCAACTTATGGAAAAGTAAGCCGTTATGGATTAGGGGCGTATTCAAGTTCGCTCGATCAGATAGGGCCTATCACGCAAAATGTACAAGATGCTTCTATTTTGTATGACATTATTGCAGGGTACGAACCAAAAGATTCAACCAGCCTCAATGCCCTACATGTAAGCACGGCAGATAAGCTTGATAACCAGAAAAAACAAACAATTGCCGTTATCGAAAACTACTTACAAGAAGCCAGCGAACCTGTAAGAATTGCAATGGAAAACGCGATCAAAGCCCTAAAAGATGCAGGACACACGATCATTTATAAAAATCTTACCAATTCAAAATATGATATAGCAACATACTATGTGATTGCAGCAGCAGAAGCAAGTGCAAATCTCTCAAGATATGATGGCGTGCGATACGGCTTTAGAGCAGAAGGTGCAAATCTCAAAGATATGTTCGTAAAAACGCGTAGTGAAGGGTTTGGTGAAGAGGTAAAGCGAAGAATTTTGTTGGGAACTTTCGTATTAAGTAGCGGCTATTATGATGCATATTATATCAAAGCGCAAAAAGCGAGACATTTGATCAAGTCTCAATTTGAAGAGATTTTATCTATTGCTGATGTTATCTTTGCACCAGTTACACCAAGCACCGCTTTTGAATTTGGTGCAAAAAGTGATCCACTCGAGATGTATCTGCAAGATATCTATACGATTTCAGTAAATTTAGCAGGATTGCCAGCGATTTCATTACCAATCGGTAAAGATATAAACAAACTTCCAATAGGTGCACAATTCATAGGTCCAGCTTATGGTGAGCAAGCGATACTTGATGCTGCTGCAAGTTTAGAAAAAATACTAAAATAAAAAGGGGAAAACTGATATGAAATTTTCATTCTTGCCGGTTGGCAAAACTTTAGTCGTGAGGAATTTTTGTTGGAATTATTTAGTAAACAAGGGGCAATCAAAATGAAAATAAGAAAAAGAGCATTAACATTTGAAGATATCTTGCTTGTACCAAAATACTCAGAGATTCTTCCGCGAGAAGTCAATATCACGAGTAAATTTAGTAAAAATATATTTTTAAATACTCCTTTGGTTTCAGCAGCCATGGATACAGTAACAGAATATCGAGCCGCCATCATGATGGCAAGACTCGGCGGGCTTGGAATTGTGCATAAAAATATGGACATTCAAGCACAAGCTAGGGAGATACAAAGAGTAAAAAAGAGTGAGAGCGGCATCATTATTGATCCGATTTCTATCCATGCAGATGCAACTATTGCACAAGCTCTTGCGATCATGAGCGAGTACCATATATCAGGCGTTCCTGTAGTGGATGAACACAATAAACTCATAGGTATTTTGACAAACAGAGATCTTCGTTTTGAAGATGGTTTTGAGCGAAAAGTAGTAGAAGTCATGACAAAAATGCCACTCATTACTGTAAAAAAAGGCACTACTCTTGATGAAGCTGAACAGATTTTTAGAACAAATAAAGTAGAAAAACTTCCAGTTGTAAGTGATGATGGCAAACTTGAGGGACTCATAACTATCAAAGATCTCAAAAAAAGAGTGGAGTATCCACAAGCAAATAAAGATGAATTTGGACGCTTGCGTGTGGGAGCTGCCATCGGAGTCGGGCAGATAGATAGGGTAGAAGCACTCGTGAAAGCTGGTGTTGATGTGATTGTTTTGGATTCTGCACATGGGCATTCAAAAGGAATTATCGATACGGTTAAAAAAATTAAGCAACTTTTTGATGTGGATGTCGTAGCTGGCAATATCGCCACTAAAGAAGCAGCACTTGCACTCATTGAAGCTGGTGCAGATGGCGTTAAGGTGGGTATAGGACCTGGAAGTATCTGTACAACAAGGATAGTGGCTGGCGTTGGTGTGCCACAAATATCAGCTATTGAAGAGTGTGCCAGTGTAGGCAAAAAATATGGCGTACCTATTATCGCAGATGGTGGTATTCGTTATTCAGGAGATCTTGCAAAAGCACTTGCAGTTGGTGCTAGCTGTATCATGGTGGGAAGCTTGCTTGCTGGATGTGATGAAAGCCCCGGAGAGCTTATCACCTATCAAGGCCGTCAATACAAAACTTACCGTGGTATGGGAAGTCTTGGTGCAATGAGCAAAGGAAGCACTGATAGATATTTTCAAGAGGGAACTGCTGCGGATAAACTTGTGCCTGAGGGAATTGAGGGACGGGTGCCGTATGTGGGCAGTGTAAAAAGTGTCGTGCATCAACTCATAGGCGGCTTGCGATCCTCTATGGGATATGTTGGTGCTAAAGATATTGAGGATTTTCAAGAGCGAGCTGAGTTTGTAGAGATCACGAGTGCTGGCTTGAAAGAGAGTCATGTACATGATGTATTTGTAACGCACGAAGCTCCAAATTATCGGGTAAATTAGTTGGAACTTTTTACAGGCATTCAAAAATTTAACGAACCACTCTATCTTGAGAGTGGTCGTATCCTTGAGCCATACCAGCTTGCATATGAAAGCTATGGAAAACTCAATGCAGACAAATCAAATGCCATCATTGTTTTTCACGCCCTCACGGGGAGCCATCATGCGGCAGGAAGGTATGAAAATGATACAAAATCAGGCTGGTGGGATCCACTCATCGGCGATGAAAAAGTTTTAGATACTACAAAATATTTTGTCATTTGTATCAATGTTTTAGGTAGTTGTTTTGGCTCAAGTTCGCCTATGGAAAACGGTGATAAAGAGCCTTTACGCTTGAAATTTCCAGTCATCACTATCAGCGATATGGTGAAAGCGCAGATGCGACTTTTAAAACATCTAGGGATACAAAAAGCCTATGCCATCATTGGCGGTTCTATGGGTGGTATGCAAGCGTTGTGCATGGCTATCGAATATCCAAATTTTAGTGATCGAGTGATCTGTATCGCTTCAACTTATGCTACACAACCTTGGGCAATCGCTTTTAATCGTTTGGCAATGGAGGGAATTATCAACGATCCACGCTTTAAAAACGGACATTATGACACAGAAGACTTTGCGCAAGAGGGGCTTTTGGGCTTTGCCATAGGTCGAATGGCTGGGCATATAAGTTTTCTCTCTCCAATCTCTATGGATAAAAAATTTGGTAGAAACTATGTGGAAACAGATGGTTTGTACGAGCTTTTTGGAAGATTTCAAGTGGAGCGCTACATGCAATACAATGGCAACTCCTTTGCAAAACGCTTCGATCCTTTGAGCTATTTGTATATTATAAAAGCGATGAATATCTTTGATGCTACGAGAAATTATGACTCTCTTGAGGATTCTTTGGCGCATATACAAGCCAAACTCACGCTCATATCTTTTAAAGAAGATAAACTTTTTAGACCTTATGAGATGAAAGAGATCAAAGATACGATGAGCAATATAGGTAAAAGCAATCTTGTAAGTTTCGTGTGTATTGATAGCGATTATGGACATGATGCTTTTTTGGTTGAATATGATAAGTTTGATTTTTATATAAAAAAAGCACTAGAAGAAAAGGCGAGAGATGGAAAATAGCACATTTGAAGAGAAGTTGGAAAAAGCAAAATCACTCTTGCAAGAGCTCAGTGATCCTGATATTCCACTTGCTAGGGGAATGGAAAAATACACACAAGGTATGCAGCTGTTGCAAGAAGCAACAAAAATGATAGAAGAAGCAAAACTACAGTATGCGTCATTGCAAACAAATGAAGATAATGCACATGTGTAACGCTTTGCAAAGGACAAGGAGACGGTTAATATTCTTGCCAAAAGGCAAAGCTTTAGTGAGGGGAATTTGGTTTGGAACTTGTTTC
>JACUTU010000018.1 GCA_014859685.1 Sulfurospirillum sp.
AGTGCAATACTTTTGGATTGTTTTTTTGGTAAATTAGGTGCGAAAGTTGAGTTAATAAACTTTCAATCAATGTTCTTGCTATTGTAATCGCACCTTCTGGATCACTGTCTTTTCTCTCTATAGCTTTTTGCCATTGTAGATGTATGTGAATTTCATCAAATACGACCAATTCATCTAATGGAGAAAATGTTTTAAATTCTATTTGATTAAGAAGCGGTGTAAACTCACTCCAAATAAATTCTCTTCGTTCCTGATAAGAACCAAATTTTCCTTTAATAAAATTCCAAAACTGATTTGTATCTCTACAAGTTTTAATCCAATTTGGAAGCAATTTTTGGAAATCACTCTTTTTTAATACTTTTTGTCTCAGATAATCATAATATGCAAAATTTCCACCTGTTGCATGACCAATTAAACCATTTTGTAAATATTCAATTAATTGATAATCATCTAAACTATCAATTGTTTCTCGCTCATCATTAAAACTCATATCTTATTCTCTATCTTCGCTAACCATCTTCTTTGAATATATTCTAGATTGCCTCTTTTAGGTTGATAATTCCTATAATATTTATCTCTATAATCAACTAAGACATTATCGTTTACATCTATAAGACCATGTTCTAGCATGTACATTAGTGCAATTGAAGGACTTCGTGACTCTCCTAAACTGCAATATACAAAGATTGTTTCATCACTATCTAAATGCCGTTTCATAAAGTTTAAAGCTGCGTTTATCATCTCATCGCTAACATATTTTGGGTCATCTCCATCAATCATATTTAAATAGATAGCATGTTCTTCTTCTTTGAAGAGGTAATAAGGATTGTCTTTATTGCAACCTCTACCACTCCAGCCCACCTGAGACTGATGTGTCACAAAGCCGTTAGCACGATTGAGTGCACAGACGATTTTCATGCCTTGGCTTACTGCCGTGCGGTACTCCTCTTTTGTGCCTATATAGATGTTTAGGTTGGCTATTTTTTTCATAATACTTTCTCTCTTAACATATATGCTACAGCAGAGCCTTTTTCAACTAAAAAGTTTAAGATAGTCAAAACATCATCTTTAATTTTTCTATCTTTTTTTATTTGCTCGCCTTGAATGAAAACATACTGTCTAATTAAATTTTCTAAATGAAATACTGTATCTGGCTCTAATTTATCATTTGACAAATTACTATTATTTCTAAGCAAATCTGCAACCCAGCTAATCCCATCATTTTGGTATTTTGACGCAATACTAGTTAATAATTTCGAGATGGAATACAGCACGGACGGGCAATGACCAATTTTTTTGGTTAGCTTTTTAAAATACCTTATATCTTTATCTTTTAATGAATGCCACTCTTTGGCGGTGTCTTTCCAGATTGCACCGTATTGTCCCCAAGCCAATAGGTAAACTTTTATGACTTGATCAATATGTCTATATTTATCACCATCCTTACAAGTCTCTATTATCGTATCCTCAAAAAGTTCCCAAACATGCCAAAAATTATCGTACTCATTTATTTCATCTTGAGCTAAAATAAACTGAGTTAATAAATAAACGATATCTTCAGTTGGTTCAAACTGATTAAGTAATGGTTGCAAATATGACTGAATATCGCTTTTATCCGCTTCAAGTACAAAAAGTGCAAATCTATTTATAAATTTTAATTTTAAATCATAACTTACTTTCTCGTCAGGTTGATTAAAAATTTTTACGCAAAATATTTCAATAATTTTTCTAACTAATTCTTTTTCTTTCTTAGCAGTTGTGTTTAGTGAAATCATTTTAAAAACAACTATTAAATTCTTTAATTTATTTGTTTCAATAGTGCCAATATCAAATTCTACTATTTTATTAGATACAAAATTTTCCAATAGATTTTCATTTGATTGAAAAAAGTTTTCAAGCAAGTCTTGTTTACTCACTCCTTTTTGTCCATAATAATTTGATGTAATCAACTCATTATATTTAGGTTTTAAAAGTAAATATATCGCTATAAAAGAATTGCTTTCGCTATTAAAGTAAGAATTGATAGCCTCAATTGCAAAATCATAAAAATGCTTTCCACTCATTCCTATCTGATAGTCACAAAAAAGATTTAACAATAAAAGTATTTTTATATCATTTTTGAGTTCTGGAAAATAAATTAGTAACATCGGTAAATATTTAATAGCTTTATCAACTCCGTCTGAAATTTGATAGTGATAATTTTCACTTAATGGCAAACGGGCAAATTTTAAAATCATATCTCTACAAATTTCTTTATCTTCAGATGAAAGCATCTCAGCATAATCTCTTAATAAAACAATACTAGCATTGGGGAAAATTTCATCTTGAAAGATAAAATCTCTTTGATCATGCGGTATTGCTATAACTTCTTTAATTTGTTCTAATGCTAAAAGAGGATTTTCCTCATAATTAGTATATTTTTTATAATCTTGATTATTTTCTATTTTATTAACAGCCCATAGATATAGTGATGTGTACTTAATTGTATTTTGAGAATTGTTCTGTGCTTCTTGACTGTATTTTTGAAGTTCTGGCGAAAGTTTTGGATTAAAAGTAATTTGAATGCCATTATCAACTTTTTCAGTTTCAATATTCATTTTTCTTCTATCTATTCTTGCTAAAGCAATTCTCCAAATTCTATCTTCTTCTGATTGACTCTCTTCATCAGGTAATTGTTTGTAGTAGTTATCTAAAATACCCCATAAAGTATCTTGTATATTTTTAGCATCTTCTTCACTTACTTCACTTGTTCGAAAAAATTGATAATTCAAAAATAAATTTTCTAAATTAGAATTTCTATGCTTATCTTCACATGTTTTTAATCTTTCATCTTGATAAATTTTAGTTTGCCAATTTAATCCATATCCCATACCGTACAAACTTTTAAGACTTTGTTCTTGAATATGTCTATGAAAATCAGCTTGGATAAATTTTTTTGTTTTGAAAAGTATCCTTGCAATATTAAACGCTTTATCTGAGTTAGCCAAAACTATACTAGTAACAACTGCTGAGATTGATGAAGATTTAGACTTCTGAAGCAAATACAAAAGCCAAAACTCTAAATCTTCCGTTTTTAACACCTTGCCTATTTCTAAAAGATATTTTTCAAGTGCCATATGAATTGACTGTATTAAATTTGGCATAACAGGAGAGCTATTCCCTCTATATATATTCCATAATGATTGACTGTGATATTGTTGTATTGTAATGTTTTCATCTATAAAAACATCAACTATTTGAATTTCTTCTTTATATTCCCATCCAGACTTAGCATAATATTCAACTGATTTATTAATGAGATCAAGAATAAAATCAAGTGTAAGACTAAAATGATTTTTCAAAAGAAAATATATAGGAGTTTGTAATGCACTTGCAGGAAAATATTTATTTTCATATTTACTTGAAAGATTAAAAGCATCTTCCACTTCTTCTCTCTCGTAATGAGGAAATATTCCATCATTTTTAACTTTTCTAGGTGTTTTTGTCCAAAATAAATCTGCTAATTTCAATACTTGTTTAGGCAAGTTTTTAGATATTAAAAGACCATCCCAACTTGTTAAAACCACTTTTGAGAGTTCATAATAATTGTCACTATGATTTTTTAACTTTTGCTCAACTATCTCATCAAATATAGTAGATAACTCATCTTTGATTTCAGATGAACCACTAGTAATAACTTTACAAATAGTTTTGATAGATTCTTTATAGCTGTATTTATGTTCTTTTTGATTTATTAAGTCATAATACTTTAGTGCAGTTAATGAAGCATTTCTTGTAGTACTTCTTTCTTGAAATTTAGAATTCCAATCTTGTAATATAGGCAATACTAAATCTATTTTAGCAAGACCTATAGTTTCAATATTTTCATAAATAAAATTGATAAAGCTTTTCCAACCAGTACCTTTGGGCTTAGTAAAAATATATTTTGCTTCTTTTGTTTGTTGATTTTTCAATCCAAGACTTTCCCAAAAGCTATTATCAACTTCTTTACAAGCTAGTCTCAATAAAAAAGATATTCGGCTCAATAATTCATAATCATTTTCTAAAAGCTCTTTTTTAAAGTTCGTAAAAAAAGTATCTGAATATTCAGATAGTAATATCGATATAAATATTTCATCTTTCCAAAATATTTCTATATCTACGCTATCTATGATTTCTTCAATGAAAGTTTTAATATTTTCATCATCAAGAAGTAGTTTTTCAGATACCCAACTTCTAAAAGATCTTCGTATAGGTAAAGAGCTTCCAATTTTTTCAAAAAAACTTTTTATATCAACTTTATTCTTGAATTCTTTATTTACGATTTTTTCTAATGCCCATTCTTCATAAATATCATGAGTTATAAAATAACCTAAACTTTTTTCATAACCTAAAATCCCTTTGTTTTGTAATTGTTTTAAGCTATTACTAGAACAATCAATATCTACATAAAACTGTCCTTCATTAGCTCTTTTAAAAGCAAATTCAAAAAAGCATTTTTCAATATCTGGTGTAGAGATATGTTGATTCCATAATTTATTTTTAAAGTCTTGATAGTTAATTTCTTCATTTGAATAATTTGCCAAATATTCATTAAGATAGAATGGATTTTTTATCAAATCCAATAACTTTTCATCCTGAGGTAAAATAAACTTGTATCTACTTGATAAAGCTTCTAAGTATTCACTAGATAGATTTTTAATATCTATTCTAAATGGAACAATATTGAGTATTTGAGTAAAATGATAATTTAAATCATCTAAATAGGAATACCGTGTAGTAAATATTATTTTCCAATTATTCTGGATCAATGCAGATATAAATTCTCTAAATAAATCACTTTCAAAATCTAATAGTGCTTCGGCTGAATCGATAACAATGATTTTTTTAGTATGTTGTTTGTTGCTTTCGATAAAGTCTTGTATCGAATGATTAAATAAGAAATCATTAGTTTTAAATTCTCTAGCCTTAAATATATAAAATGGATAATTTCCCTCTTTATTTACATACAAGTTCTTTATAATTGATGTTTTTCCAACTCCTCCAGAACCACTTATTATAAAAATTTGTTTTTCTTCTAATTCGTTTTTGATATGCTCTATAATTTCATCTCTATCTAATTCTATTTTTTCGTTTCTATATGAAATATTCGTTCTGATCTCAAACAAAATATTTTTTGTTTTTTCTTCTAATGAATGTATAAATCTTTCTATTGTATTGCTCTGGCTTAACTCTTTGTCTCTAATTATTGATGCCACAATTAATATAAGTGCTAATGCTACAATAACAGCCATATTTCCACTTGGAACTATAAAAGAAACAATAAACCATCCAGCATATGCCCATCCATCCGAATTATTTAGTTGCTCATCAACTTTATTAGACCATTGCATAATATTATTATATGCAGATATTTGGGCAACCAAAATCAATCCAAAAGTAGATAATATTGAATAAAAACTCTTTGCTCTCAATATTAGCTTTTCAATTACAAATTTTCCTATTGCAGTATTTTGAAATTTATCAAAAGTATCATCAATTTTTGTAAAAAAGTTTTTATATTGATTTTTAAGAAATTTTATAAATTCATTCATCGCTTACCATCTTTACTCGTCATATCTTCATACATCTTAAAAAGATATTCTAGGCGTTCTTCGTCTGTTTCAAACGGTTTGGGGCGGTAGCATTGTTCTATGGCTTTATCTAGGGCGTGGTGGGCTTTTTTTAAGCCTTCTGGCATTTTGTTTGGGTCGTAGAGTTGGGCTAGGGTTTTTTCGCTGTGTTTTTCTCGCTCATCCAAGATACCAAATACAAGCTCGGTGATCTCTTCTTTTTGTTTTTGTGAGATATTTGGGAATGGGAATGTGTTGTAACAAAGTACTGATGAATATCTAATCCTTGTTTCTAAACTTCCTCCAACTGCTCTTACCCAAACCATGTGCATTGCTGATGATATAACTCCAAAAATCCAAGGTTCTGCATCGTAAATTGCATTTGCAGAATTTGAAATAATCGTATCACTATTTAAAAATCCACTAGGGATATATTCTCTTCTTTCAGATGAAGTTGCTGGAACTATTATGGAATCACTATTCTTAAATCGTATTTCTGCAAATTTATGAGGAACAGATGAAAGTTTATTTGTAGCTTCTCTGTCACTTTTTTCTCTGTGGCTTTGGCATTTTTCAATTTTTTCTTTGATTATTGGATTAGCAAGAGCCAAATCTTTATTTTCATCAGTAATCCAAAGACAATATTTATTTTGTCCGTTAATAAACTCTTGTGAACCTGAAAAGTTTTTAATTAAGCTATTCATTTGAGGGTAATTTTCAACGAGTTTATTTTTTTCTTCTTGTGTTAAAAGTAAATTTCCACCATCATTTGGCATACTTCCAAAACTCATATCTTTTAATTTTGATAATGGATTACTTCTTTTTTGAACTATGATATTATCAGCATTTACCAAATAAGCATTAATGTTTTTTACTTCTTGTTTGATGTTATCAGTATAAAGATATTTTGTTTTGTTTGAAATATTTCTAAGCCCTACAATTATAACTGTTACACCTGCATTATCTTTAGCATTATTTTTCCATTTAAAAGAGTGATATGCGAAATCTATTTCTAAATTTTTATCTAAAATATGAGGCCAAAGAATGCCAACTTGTTCTCCCTGACAAATAGAATTTGTCGATACTAGTGCACTCTTAAAATTTGTGTTTTGTATATATTTTGCTGCTTTATAAAACCAACAAGTTACATAGTCCAAATTGTTATATCCTTTAATAGCGTTAAATACAAATTTCATATCCTCTTTTTGAAAAGGCTTTTGTTTTCTAGCACCTTCAAAAGGAGGGTTTCCAAGTATATAGATTTCATCTCCACCTTTTTTTGGACAGATGTCTTCCCATTCTACTCGTGTAGCATTTTCACAAAAAATATTGCCTCCATCTTGAAGTGGTAAGCTTGGGTTTGTTCTGCCAAATGCTTTGTAAAACTCTAAGTTCATCTGGTGTTCTGCCAGCCAAAGAGAGAGCATTGCCACTTCGTGAGCAAAATCATTATATTCAATACCGTAAAATTGGGTGAGTCTTATTTCACTAAATTGAAAGCTTCGCTCTTTACTTAAGCCATCAATTCGCTTGAGTATACTCATCTCAAGTTCTCTTAGTTTCTTATAGGCGATGATGAGAAAGTTTCCGCTTCCACACGCTGGGTCAAAGATTTTGAGTTTTGAGAGCCTTACATGTAAAGCTTTGAGTTTTGTTTTGCTTTCATAACTTTTTTCAAATTCGCTATAGAGCTCATCTAAAAAAAGTGGATTTAAAATCTTTAAAATATTAGGCACACTTGTATAGTGTTTCGTATTATCATCTTCTAAATCATCTCTGACTACCGCTTGTATCATACTTCCAAAGATGTCGGGGTTTATCTGTGACCACTCCAACTGTCCTATTTCTAGCATGAGGGAGCGTGAGCGGGTTGTGAAAGTCGGAAGCTTTACATGTAGAGCAAACAGTCCGCCGTTTACATAGGGAAAAGCAAGAAGAAAGGCAGGAGTGTTTGGCTCTCTTTTGTTTTTTGCTGTATCGAAGATGCTAAAAAGTCTCTGCAAGTAAACATCCAAATCGCTCCCGTCAACTTGCGTGTGAGAAGAGATGGAAGAGGTAAAAAGATTGTCCTCGAAGATGTTTGTATCTTCTGCAAAGTAGCAAAACAGGAGCCTTGTGAGAAAAACATTGAGCGAGTGGATGTCTTCTTTTGTTTCAAAGTGGTTGTTTTTTTGCAGTTCGTCAAAGAGTTTTGCCATCTTGAGCGAGGCTTTTACATCGGCTGGGTTTTCGTCTTGAAATGTGGCTTTTTCCATTCCTGCAAGCGGGAGGAAAAAATCGTAATGATTTGTAATGTTTAAAAGTTCTGTATCAAGGCTGTCGTCGGTTTTGGTGTCATAAGCCAAAAGCGTTTCATAGTCAGTAACGATGATAAACCGTGGGCTGTGTTTTGTGACCTCTTTTTTGGTTTTTAGAGCATCTATGATTTCATGTAAGTTTTTATCTGCGACTTTAAAAAAGAGTTTTTTTCGTAAAATGAGTTCGCCATCAGATGAAAGTCTGTCATGATCACTTCCCTCAAGCCGTTTGATGGTAGATTTTGGACTTCCATGTGCCAGTAGCAAGTCAAATATAAACGACTCTTTGTCAAAGTTTGCTACTAAAATGTTTAAGTTGTTCTCTATTTCTATGATGGTCATAAAAAATATGCCTTATGATTATTGTTTGTGATAAACTCTCTTATCTATTTTATCTAAATCTACATAAGAACTATAAGAATAGATTTAGATTTACAACCACTTTTAAATCAACCCATCTTTTTGCATTCTCTCTTGCAGTGCCATAATGATGTAGGCATTGAGTGTTCCACCATGAAAAGACCTAATTTTTTCTTCCCATTCAACTGGAATATTTATGAGCTTTTTCTTTTTCTCAAGACCTTTCTTCTTAGTCTCTTGTTCACTCATTGCTGCTGATGATTTAACTTTTTCGATATTTTTTAAAAATGATGCTTTTGCCATTTTAGTAACCTTTTTTATATTTTTAGATATTGAAAATATATACTTTATATATTTATTCTCTTTTGAATCTCTTGAAATAGTTCATCAAACTCTCTATCTGCTTTGCTGAAAATACGATACTCTTTTACACTTTTGCCTGCACCTATTGAGTTTGAAATATCAACTCTTTGTCGTAACACGGATGTCATAAGCTCAAAGTATTCAGATGAGCAGACAAACTCGATGAGATCTCCAAAGTTTTTCATCGCAGGATTAAGGTTGTTGAAGAGGATGTTTGTTTTAATGGTCTCTTTTTGGATTGCTGAGAGCGATTTTAATATCTCCTCATACTTTTGCAAGCCCATCAAGTCAAAGGGTTTGTCCGATACAGGAGTGATGAGCATATCACTTCCGACAATCGCTACTCTGTTAAAAGCACTATCAAATCCACCCGAATCAATAATGGTTAGTCTCTCTTGAGAATCTTTTTCGATATATTGTGCCAGCTCACCAGCGTTGCTTATTTGCATTATCTTTAAAGGCTCTAATCCGACTGACTCTCTAATCTGATTTGTCTGTGTCAAAGATTGTTGCGTGTCCAAATCTATAATCGTAGTCGGAAGCAGTTTTGAAAAATGCACTGCTATATTCCAAGCGATAGTTGATTTTCCGACACCGCCTTTTTGATGTGAGATAGTTAATATCATATATACTCTTTAAATATTTATTTTATATGTAAAGTATATATAAAAGATACTTAATCTTTTATATTTTATTTATAAACAGTAAAACCATTTTTAATGAAGGTTAGAGTGAGACAGGCTCACTCCATTCGATGTGCATTTTTAAGCTCTTTCCACATAAACTTGAAAAATCTATCGCTTGAAGCATGGTCTAAGTTATTTGATGTCGCTCTATCATAGGCGTTGCCACCGTCGCTAATACTCACTTTCATATCTTCAAATTCATACACAAATTGTTTACCTGATTCATCTTTATTTTTTTCAATCAAATAAAATTTTAAATCTAAGAAACTCTTAAAATTTTCAAACTTTTTTTTGGTAATAGGCATTTGGTATAAGGTAAAAGGTTTATTGGTATTAGGTAGAGGTAAGGTACAGTGCGTTTTCGTACGAGCTTCGTACGATGTATTCATCAATCCGTTAATTTCATTAAAATCCATCCCTGCATTGTCTATCTTAAGAGACTCTATTTTAAGTTTGATTGCTTTTATCCAGATGTAAATTAAATTAGAATCAACCTCGAAAACAACACTCTGAGAGTTTCTGTTTTTATATCCAAACAACAAAGCGACTTTACATGTGTCTTGTTTTTTATTCGTATTTATTGTTATCGAGACATATCCACCCGTAAATTCATTGATTTCAAATTTTGTTTTACTTAAGATTGAATTGTTTACGAGATTTAATAGTTGCTCGTCCGTAAAAGTATCTATATTCACTTGTATATCCTTATTCGCGTTTTACTATAAGGTATAAGAGAGTATGTGATACAATTGCAGATACCGCACTTTTACCCTATTAGTGTGTGTTGTAAGCCTTTTACTCTTTACTTAGTTTGGCGAGACCTGGTAAGAGTTGAGGCGACTATCCTGCTATTGGTTGTACTTCGTTTTTGTCTATATAATCTTGGATCCATTGTTTTTTATATACGCAAACATTCCCTACTTTTGAGAATTTAATTTTGCGAGCGGTTCTTAAATTTCTGAGGGTTGTTTTTGATATTGGCAATAATCCATCTATCCCTTTTGATACCTCTTCTGTTGTATAGTATTCTTTTATCATTTCAAGTTCCTTTTATTCGTATTAATACTTTTTAATACTTTTCTATTATATATAAAGTATTATCACGAATAATTACTTAAAAAATTCTTATTTTATTCATTTTGATACTTTTATATTGTATAATTTTCTTGTTTGTTCATCTTAATACTCCATGAGGTTAAAAATATGCCCGAATTGATTTGTAAAATACTACATATAGGTAAAACTACTTATTATAAATATCTAAAAGAGGGATATCCCATTATCACCTTTTTATTATCACTTCAAAAAAGCGAACTCGAAGAGTTGTTACGGAGTGGTAGGGTTCGTAAGTTTGATAATATTGATAATACCATTGCTATATCTATTATTTCTTTTTTACAAAAGCTTGATGTTTTATATCAAGAGGGTGGTAATCCTGATCTTTTTTATCGTTTTATTGTTTACTATATTCAGTATAACGGCTCGTTTAACGATTGGGATGATTTATATCCATGGCAAGGGCTTGATGAGATAGAGGAGTTTCAAGAGGTGTTTTATCAGTATCTTATTGATAGCGATACAAGCATGAAACAGTTGAGACACACTTCTCTTTTTATCAATCAGTTGAGTAGAGCAGATCTTTTATTTTTAAACATGAATATACTAGATGGTTTTGAGTTGATGTTTAATTTTAAGCACCCTGATATTGACAATTATTTCTTCTCTATGCACACTCGTTCAGATTTATTAATAGAGATGAAGCACGGCTTAGAAGAAGCACTCAGAGAGGTTGTGAGTGCAAATAGAGATGACAGCATTAAGCAGATAGTAGAAGAACTTATTGAGAAAACTAGAGAGACGAGGATACTAGCGGCAAAAATATCGCCGGAGTGATTAATATACTCCCCATAGATAAATCAAGCACTTGCTGCGGTAAATGTTGCGGTAAGTCTTTTCTTAAAAGCTTTAAAATCCAACAAAACAGGCATTTAAAAGCATAACAAGCTTACCTCGACAAGGTAAAAGTCACTGGTTCGAGTCCAGTTGTGAGCACCATCATTTATTACTACTTCATTACCTCAATTTAAAAATCTCATCTTAGTATATAGTTTACTTACTTATTCTCATAATGATACTCACTATAAACTATCAATTCAATGCTTTTTTGTAACTATTTTATGGTATCATTTTAGCATGAGTAAGA
>JACUTU010000010.1 GCA_014859685.1 Sulfurospirillum sp.
GAAAAACTCAATAAAAATAACGATATCTTTTATAAATTAAAGCAGAAAAAAAATAATTGATACATTTTGTAACAATGAAAAAAGATTTTTTCTCTTCATAAAAGTGCATACAACTTAAGCAAAGCTCAAAAGTAGGCGCTTTTCCATATAAATTCAATTTCCTTTTTGCAATTTACAAAATATTAATCATACGCTTTAAGTATTATGTAAAAAAATTATTGTAAATTTATACTATCTAAAAAGTACTACTTTTAGGAATACTAAAAAAGGATTAGCGTGGCAAAGTACAAATTTGGGCAAGATGTAATCAAAACAGTCATAGAAAAATCGCAAAATCCAAAAAGAGAGATATCCCAACTTACTATCAAAATCGATGTGAAACTCGATAATGCTCTTACCAAACTTTCCAATGCACTTGGTGTGTCAAAAAATAGACTCATTGAAGATATTCTCTTTGAAAGCGGTGTTATTCAAGAAGTTGAGGAAAATTGGAATGAGTAGTTTTGTATCACAATCACAAGTAATAAGTGCCATCTTTGAAGGCATCGATAACGCTAAAGAAAATTTTCTTTTCTGGACAAATAATAGGCTTTTTCTCTCACATGGTCCACGAAAAATCATCACTTTACATGTAGCTATGCAGATAGGAAAACTCCAAAATCCTCCTGAGATTTTTATCGATGCAACTGTTTCTGATATCTTGCGTTGCTCATTGCACGATAGAAAAGCTTACACCCAATTTATGCAAAAAAGCGCCCTTGCACAGGGAATATTTAGTATTACCCTAGATGAGCGATTTGTGCATCAAAATGATAACGATTCAATTTCACGCGTGATTATATCTATCAAAAATGGTGTTAGAAGCCCAAGTGCAGAGTATGCAAACGAGATTGAACGCATCTGTAAAATGCTCGATCGCACTCCATGTAAAGATTCTACGCTTGATTATGGTGTATTTGCTTTTTATGCGGATCTTTCTTGCAATGCGCGAAAAAAATTGGAAAAAAGATTGCCAGAGCTTGCAAAAAGTTTTGATGCAATTGTGGAGCGATTTACCACTTTGCAAAGCCGTTTTGTCTGTAGTCCTATACAAAAAGTAACAAATATGGGCGAATGGTGTAGTGGATGTTATATCATCGAGCCAAAGATAGCTCAATAGATGGGAATAAGTTCACATCTATTTAACTATCAAAGGAGAAAAAATGAGAAATATGTTACCAAAAGTTGCAGCTTCGGTTGCTTTTTGTAGTGCGTTATTGGGTTCAGCATATGCTGCGGATGTAGTCAAGATTGGTGTGCAAGCTCCTATCACCGGTGAATATGCAAATGAGGGTCAGAGCATCGATAACGGCGTAAGACTTGTTATTGACCAGCTCAATTCAAAAGGCGGCGTTCTTGGCAAGAAGTTAGAAGTTGTTACATGTGATGATGAGGGTGCAGCGCAAAAAGCTGCTATTTGTGCGAGAAAACTTGTAAACGAAGGCGTTATGGCAGTAATTGGCTCTTATACTTCAGGTGCAACACAAGCAGCCCAAACAACATACTACCGAAACAAAGTATTGCAAACAAGCGATGGCACAAGTGATGCACTCACAAAAGAAAAATACTGGACATTTTTCAGAAACTCTTTTAGAAATGCAGATCAAGCAGAATTTACAGGAAAATATCTAGTAAATGAGAAAAAATACAAAAGAATCGTTGTGCTTTCTGATTATTCTGATTATTCTTTAGGTTTGGCAAATTCTGTTGTAAAAGCCATCAAAGATGCTGGTGGCATTGTGATTTATCAAGGCAAGGTCAAAGAAAAAAGCCAAAACTTCTCAGCAATTTTAACAAAAGTAAAATCTATGAATCCAGATGCTATCTATTTTAGTGGCTACTATACAGATGGCGGTTTATTGAGAGCGCAACAAGCACAACTTGGCATCAATGCCGATTTTATAGGCGGTGATTCAAACGACAATCCAGACTTTATGAAATTAGCTGGAGCGAGTGCAAGTGGAACTTTGATGATCAACTTCCCAACACCTGATTTTCTTCCATACGACACAGCAAAACAATTTTTGAAAGATTATAGTGCCAAGTATGGCGTGCCAGTCTCTTCAGTGTGGGCTATCATGAATGTGGATGGTTTGAGAGCTATCTTGTATGCAGCGGAGCAAACAAAAAGTTTTGATACAAAAACTATCAGCACTTATCTCCACACACTCAAAGACTTTCCAGGAATCACAGGTCCTGTATCTTTTAGAGATGACGGTGAACGCATCAATACAAAATTTAATGTTTATGAAGTACAAGCGGACAATAGTTACAAAATCATAAATAACTAAATAAAGAGAAAGTATAACCATGGATATATTCTTACAGCAACTTGTCAATGGCTTGACAATAGGAAGTCTCTATGCATTGGTAGCACTAGGGTACACGATGGTCTATGGGGTTATGAAGCTTATTAACTTCGCCCACGGCGACCTCGTCGCCCTTTCGGCATTTGTTGGACTCACAGTTTATACGCAGATTTTTGGCGAGGGTGTTTCCTCGTTGATTGCAATCATCGTTGTGTTTGTATTTACAGCTGCTATCATCGCATTTGTTGGTGTTCTTCTTGAACGCCTTGCTTATAGGCCTTTACGAACGGCACCTCGTTTGAGCGCAGTTGTTTCAGCACTTGGAGCTGGACTTGTTATCCAAAATACAATTATGCTTATGTGGGGGCCAAATATGAAGATATTTCCTTCAAATCTTTTTCCACAAACATTGTGGGATTTTGGTGGAGTTGTCATGACTTTTACACAAGTTATGATTTTGGGACTCTCTTCTGTTTTGATGGTGGCACTCTTTTTATTCATCAATAAAACAAAAATGGGAACAGCGATCAGAGCTACTGCTATCGATCAAGATGCTGCAAAACTGATGGGTATCAATGTCAATCGTATCATCATGGTCATCTTCATCATAGGTTCGGCTCTTGGTGCAGTTGCTGGTCTTTTTATCGGTATTTATTATCGTGGGATTACTTTTGATATGGGATGGTTGTATGGACTCAACGCCTTTGTAGCGGCGATTATGGGAGGTATCGGCAATATCCCAGGAGCAATGCTCGGGGGTTTAATGTTAGGACTTTTCAACGCAATGATCACAGGTTACATCTCGACACAATGGGCAGAAACATTTACATTTATCCTGCTAATCGTGATTTTAATCTTTAGACCAACGGGAATTCTTGGTGAAAAAGTAGCGGAGAAAGTATGATGAGCAATATAAATTTCAATAAAAACAGTGTGATGGCTATCGGTGTTTTGCTTGTTATGGGCATTTTTCCACTTTTTGTGGATTCTGCGTGGTTGGCAATCGGTACTACTTTTTTGGTATTTGCGGTGGTTGCATTTTCACAGGATATTATTCTAGGTAGAGCCGGCGTTTTTCATATGGGACATGCGATGTTTTTTGGCTTAGGAGCCTATACAACAGCTGTACTCAATGTCCATTTTGGCTGGCCTATCTTAGCAACTTGGGCGCCAGCTGTACTCGTACCATTGGTTGTAGCACTTTTATTAGCAGGCCCTATTATTCATTTGCGGGGCGATTATTTGCTTGTGGCTACTATAGGGTTCAATATCATTTTTATACAAGTGTTACAAAACAATATCTTTGGTATCACAGGCGGCCCAAACGGGATTTTTGGTATCGATGTAGTGCGTGTTTTTGGTGTCGAGTTATTTGAACAAACACACATGTATTATATGGCTTTTATATTGCTGGGAATCACACTTTTTATCATGAAAAATTTAGATCAAAGCAAGTTTGGTCGTGCGATGTTTTACATCAATAAAGATGATGTAGCAGCGCAAAGTATGGGCATCAGTATCCGCTATTATAAACTCTATGCTTTTGCTTTAGGCGCTGGTATCGCAGGAGCTGCTGGTAGTATGTTTGCGGTGCAATATTCAGCTGTAAGTCCTGAAGCATTTGATGTTATTTCTTCTATTATGTTTTTTACCATCGTCTTAGTGGGCGGTTCTGCTTCGCTTCCAGGGGTGCTTTTGGGAACTTTTGTGATGTTTGTCTTGCCTGAAGTTTTCCGTGAATTTGAAACAGCTCGCTATTTAGTGTTTGGACTTGCGATGATTTTGACGATGATCTTGCGTCCACGAGGTATTTGGCCAGTAAAATTTGGCAATATTCCAGCCTTTTTGAAAAAGGATGTTAAATGAGTGAATATCTTTTAGAAGTTAAAAATGTCTCAAAATTTTTCTATGGATTGAAAGCTATCGATGCTTTGTCTATGAAGGTTAAAAAAGGTCAAATTTATGGCATCATTGGACCAAATGGAGCTGGTAAAACTACTTTGTTTAACTGCATTACAGGTATTTATACACCAGAAGAAGGGCAGATACTTTGGATGGGCAAAGAGATAAAAGGTACAGCCCCTCACAAGATAGCAGAACTCGGTATCTTGCGAACATTTCAAACTATAAGACTTTTTTCTGAAATGAGCGTTGCTGAAAATATCATGTCAGGCCGTCACATCAAATCAAAACAAAAGTGGTACAACGGAATCATCCATACTCCAGCTTACTATAAAGACGAGCGAGAAAATTGGGAAAAAGTGGGTGAATTGATGGAGTTTTTCAAACTTTCACAATACGCAACCACACCAGCTGGGGATCTTTCTTATGGTGTACAGCGAAAGATCGAGATGGCAAGAGCGTTAGCGGCTGAGCCAGAACTTTTGATACTCGATGAACCAGCAGCTGGATTGAATGAAAACGAAACACTTGAACTTGCACACACTATTAAAGAGATTCAAAAAATGGGTGTAACCATTATGATGATAGAGCATGATATGGAGATGGTTATGAGTCTCACCGAGTATATCACTGTTATCAATTTTGGAGCAAAGATTAGCGAGGGAGTTCCTGCTTTTGTGCAAGATGATCCCATTGTTATTGAAGCGTATATCGGCATAGATGATGAGGATGAGTCATGAGTAAAAAATTATTGCAGGTGCAAGACTTACATGTAAGCTATGGAGCGATTGATGCCATCAAGGGTGTTGATTTGTATGTAAATGAGGGCGAAGTAGTTACGATACTTGGGGCAAATGGTGCTGGAAAAACGACTACTTTACGCACAATTAGTGGGCTTTTAAAATCAAAAGGCGGGAGTATCTTTTTTGATAATCAAGATATAACTAGCACATCAGCACATGAAATAGTGGCTATGGGTATGAGTCATTCACCCGAGGGAAGAAGAGTTTTTGCAACGCTGAGTGTGGAAGAAAATCTTATGATGGGTGCTTATACACTGAAAAAATATGATAAAAAAACACTCGAATGGATCTATGAAATCTTACCACGATTGCAAGAAAGAAAGCAGCAATTAGCAGGAACACTCAGTGGTGGAGAGCAACAAATGCTAGCCATTGGCAGAGCTATCATGAGTAAGCCAAAATTGCTTATCTTAGACGAGCCAAGCTTAGGACTTGCACCTGTTTTAATTAAAGTTATCTTTAAAGCAATCAAACAGATATCGCAAGCTGGAGTGACGGTGTTGCTGGTAGAACAAAATGCAAAAGCAGCATTGAAATTAGCCAATCGTGGCTATGTGCTGGAGCTTGGAAAAATAACGCATGAGGGAAGTAGTGAAGATTTGCTTAATTCAGAGGTTATCCAAGAAGCGTATCTAGGGAAGAAAAAATAGTTTGTGAAAATTCGCCTTCTTTCGTAGAAGGCGGTTTTTTTTGCTCAAATTTTATAATACTAAAAAAGTACTACTTTTAGTACTACTAAAATAAAAAAAGGAAGTGTGCTATGGAACAAACTGATACAATCATGCAAAGAGCGATAGAACTTGCTAGCAAATGGCAAACAAGAGCAAGTGAACTTGTGAATGATTTTGATAAAAAATTTCACATAAAAATGAATAAAATGCTTTCCAATCCGATGGATAAAGTACTCCTTATCGAACTCATGGATCAGAGTTTTCGCTCCAAAGATCCAAAAAGAGTTGCAGACCAGATAGAATACCTTTTTACAAAATACGGCATGGCATCATTTTTTACAACAAGCGAGCGATTTTTGATCTTTTTGTTCCGCAATGCCGGAGTCTATCTGCCAAATATTTCTATACCACTTTTTGTAAAAAGCATAAGAGAAGATGCAAAAACAGTTGTGCTTAAAGGTGAAGATGACACACTAAATGCCCATCTTATCAAAAGACACGAAGAGGGTACGAGGATCAATATCAATCTTATAGGCGAAGTTGTATTGGGAGAGGAGGAGGCTGAAGCGAGAATTCAAAAATACCTCAAAGCTTTGGAAAATCCAAATATAGATTATATATCCATCAAAATTTCCACCATTTTTTCACAAATCAATCCACTTTCCTATGAAAATACAATACAAGAACTTGTGACAAGGCTCACTCGTGTGTATGCACACGCAGCAAAATACTCGTTTACAAATGCAAAAGGTGAAAAAGAAAATAAATTTATCAATCTAGATATGGAAGAGTATAGAGATCTTTCTTTAACAGTCAATGCTTTTAAAGAAACGCTAAACAAGCCAGAATTTAAAAATTTTAAAGCCGGCATTGTGTTGCAAGCATATTTACCAGATTCTCACATGTGGCAAAAAGATCTTTGCGAGTGGGCAAAACAAAGAGTAAAAGCCGGTGGTGCGCCTATCAAAATGCGTTTAGTAAAAGGCGCAAATATGGAGATGGAAGAGACAGAAGCTGGATTGAAACTTTGGGAAATTTGTCCCTACACAAAAAAGATAGATACAGATAGCAATTATAAAATTATGGCAGCGTACGCTCTAGATCCACAAAATGCTCCGTACATGCACATAGGCATGGCATCGCACAATCTCTTTGAACAAGCCTATGGATATGAATTGGCACGGGAAAATGGTACGCTTGAATATCTCAGCATGGAGATGCTTGAGGGGATGAGTGAATCTGCAAGACTTGCAATCAAGGAGATCACAGGTGAGATTATTCTCTATGCGCCAGTGGCTAAAAAAGAGCAGTTTACCAATGCAATAGCCTATCTTGTAAGACGACTCGATGAAAATACAGGAGTACAAAATTTTATCCGTTACTCTTTTGGTCTTAAAGTTGGATCTTCACAATGGGAAGAACAAAAACAAAGGTTTATAGATTCTTTTGCAAATATGAAAAATCTATTTATTGGTTCAAAAAGAGTACAAAATCGCTTAAGTGAAGATTGGAATAACTATAAGGGCGGCAGTTTTTATACGGGAGAATTTAGGGGTGAACCTGATACGGATTTTATCCTCACACCAAATAAACAATGGGCAAAAGATATACGAGCAACTTGGATGAAAAAAGCAGGTGATGCCATAAATCTAGCACCACTTGTTATCGGTGGCGAAGAGATAAGCCAAAGAAAGAGCAAAGAGGTTATCGACAAATCACAACTCAAAGAGCAAGTAATCTGTGGTCAATATGCTATGGCAACAAGTGACGATCTTCAAAGAGCAGTGACGGTTGCAGCAGAAGATGTAGATGGTTGGCGATCACAAAGCCATGCAAAAAGGCACGAAATTTTATCAAAAGTTGCCAATGAGGTGAGAAAAAAAAGAGGCGATCTCATTGGTGTAGCCGCTGCTGAGGTTGGAAAAGTATTTGGCGAGAGCGATGTGGAAGTGAGTGAGGCTATAGACTTTTTGGAATTTTACGGTCATAGTATTGGGTATTTTGAGAAATATACCAATTTGGCGTTTAAGGGCAAAGGCGTTGGTGTGATCACGCCTCCTTGGAACTTTCCTATCGCTATCCCGCTTGGTGGCATAGCAGCCGCACTTGCTGCTGGCAATACAGTTATCATTAAGCCAGCGAGTGCAGCTGCTTTGAGTGCTTATGAGCTATGTAAATGTTTTTGGGATGCAGGCGTGAGCAGACATACATTGCAATATGTTCCATGTGCAGGTGAACTTGCGGGTGAACATCTCATTAAAAATCCAAAAGTTGATTTTGTAATTTTAACAGGTGGTGAAAGTACGGCACATGCCATGTTGCAAGCGCGTTCAAATCTCTTTTTAGCAGCTGAAACAGGTGGCAAGGATGCTACGATAGTCACCGCGATGGCAGATCGTGAACAAGCTATAAAAAATGTTATCCATTCCGCCTTTTCAAACAGTGGCCAAAAATGTTCAGCCACTTCACTACTTGTACTTGAAGAGGAAGTGTATCACGATGAGGAGTTTAAAAGAGGCTTAGTGGATGCCGCAAAAAGCTTACATGTAGGCTCTGTTTGGGATTTTAAAAATCGCATAGGAACACTAGCAAATCCAGTAGGTGGCAATCTAAAAAAAGCATTAGAGACTTTAGAATCTGGTGAGGAGTGGCTTTTAGCACCCCAATACGCAGATGAGAATGAATATATGCTCAAGCCAGCTATAAAATGGGGTGTGCAAGATGGAAACTTTTGCCATATGAATGAGCTTTTTGGACCAGTTCTTGCGGTGATGTGTGCAAAAAATCTTCATCACGCGATAGAACTTGTCAATAAAACAGGCTATGGGCTAACCTCAGGTATAGAATCGCTTGATGCTAGAGAAGTGGATATTTGGAAAGAATCACTCAAGGCTGGAAATCTTTACATCAATCGCGGAACAACGGGGGCAATAGTGCTTCGTCAGCCATTCGGTGGTATGGGTAAGTCCGCTATAGGTGCTGGTAGAAAAGTAGGAATCTATAATTACATCACACAATTTATGGATTTTGAGGAAGTAGCGTTGCCCAAAGTTGCAAAACTACGGGAACATCCGCTTGTCTCACTTGTGCAATCGTGGAAAGAAGGGGTTGGAAGAGGCTTACATGTAGGCTTTGAAGATGTATTTGGAAGGCTTGAGATATCCACGCTAAGTTATCTCGAAAATTTTGAGCAAGAATTTGGTGTAGATCATGATTATTTTAAACTAAGAGGAGAGGACAATATTTTTCGCTACTTGCCATTAAATAAAGTAGCACTCAGAGTTGTGGCGGAGGATACACTTTTTGATGTTCTTGCTCGAATATTTGCAGCAAAAGTCGCAGGAGTTAGCTTACATGTAAGCATTGAAGCGAGTTTGGAAAATAGTGTGGCCTCGTTCTTATTTGAAAACAAAGAGAGTATTTTAGATGCAGACGATACGCTTGTGCGAGAAAATGAAATAGATTTTGCAAACGCTATTGAAAGCGTCGATCGGATACTCTTTTGTGATATTGCACATGTGAGTGAGTATATCTTTGAGGCTGCAAATAAAGCGTCGAAATTTATAGTTCGTGCCAAACCTATGATGGAAGGACGCCTTGAATTGCTGAATTATTTTCAAGAACAAAGCATCTCACATAGCTATCATCGGTATGGAAATATAGGCATAAGAGGATTGAAATAGTAAAAATAGGGGGGACTTAACCCCTATTTTAATTTCGAAATGATATCTTGGTTGAGATTGAGTTTTTCTCTATTGGCTTTTATATTGTCTTCATTTTGGGAAATTTTTTGTTTATTTTCCTCAATTTTTTTACGATTATTTAAAATTTCTTCACGGTTGAGTTCGATAAGTTTATTGAGCTCATCCACCTTTTTTTCATGCTTATTAATCAAGTAATAAATAACATAAATAAGCGCGGCAACGATAATCCATTGTAACATTATATGCTCCTAATTTTTTTGTGCATTATATCTTTATATAGCATCAATTTCAAAAACAAATTCCAAATTATGTTTGTGCGCAAGAATTTCTTTTACATGTAGACCCTTGAAGTCCATTTTTTGGAACGCTTCTAGGCTTTGTGGTTGGTATTTTGCAATTTTTCGAAGCAATAATCCACGATATGCTTTTGCATAATGGCTCAAAACTTTGCCATTTTTTAAAAATTTAATACAGATATGTTCTTGTTTGAGCGTATAAAACTTTTCATAAAAACCAGCTCGTAAATCGATAATAAATTCGTCTTTTAAAAAAGCATCAAGGTCTTTTGAAAAATTTTGCTTATAATAATGTTCAATTTTAAAATTACGGATTTTAGCACCCTGTTTGAGTTTGTAATAAGGGATTTGGTCTTTTGCTAAAATAGGGCCAAAAAGATTTGAAAAAATAATTACATTTCCAAGGAGAAAATCTTTTTCGTCATTACTGAGTGATGCAAAATCAAGATGCTCATACGCAACGCCACTATACCTTTGAATCGCTGCTATCGTGCAAGAGTTTAATAAGTCAATATTTTTTAAACGCAAGCATTCTTGTGCATCTTTTGTGCCAAAAATATCTTGCAATTCACTCATATTTGCATTATAGATATAGCTTGAGAATTTATTGATAACTTCCAATCGTTGAAGATACAATTCGCTAAATAAAAAAGTATCTTGATTGATTGATTTATTAACACATTCATGCACCTTCGCTTCGCTTGGAGAAAATAAAACTTTCATCATCAAACCTTTGGTAGCAAATCTAATTTGATGCTATTGTAACAAAATTTTGATTAATTGTAAAAAAAGCATTGACATTGAAAGGCTTTTGAGATATAATTTCACCTCACAATCTGTTGGTGCCGGTGTAGCTCAGTTGGTAGAGCAACTGCCTTGTAAGCAGTAGGTCGGCGGTTCGACTCCGTTCACCGGCTCCATTTTGTGAAACAATGTAACAGTGTTTGACCAGGAAATTTGGTAAATATAATGTTAAGGTGAGATACTCAAGTGGCCAACGAGGGCAGACTGTAAATCTGCTGATTTTTATCTTCGAAGGTTCGAATCCTTCTCTCACCACCATTTACCAAAAAGTTGCGGGAGTAGCTCAGTTGGCTAGAGCATTAGCCTTCCAAGCTGGGGGTCGCGGGTTCGAGTCCCGTCTCCCGCTCCAGATTTTATGTAGCTGGGAGCTGTTGAATTTTTTCTGCTTTTAATGATAACTACAGAACAAGTTCAGTACTCTAGCCTCTCGTCTAATGAAATCAAATCGTTACTAAATGCTGATATGATTTCAGCTAGCATTGTCATATGTGCATGCTCATATGGCTCAGAGGTAGAGCACTTCCTTGGTAAGGAAGAGGTCGCGGGTTCAAGTCCCGCTATGAGCTCCAGAACAAATGTGGTCTATCAAAGACTCTTAAACTTATAAATAAAATTTAAAAACTCATATGGAGGAAAAAATGGCAAAAGAAAAGTTCTCTAGAACAAAGCCACATGTAAACATAGGAACTATTGGTCATGTCGATCATGGTAAAACTACACTCACAGCAGCAATTTCTGCAGTTCTTGCAACAAAAGGTCTCTGTGAATTTAAAGATTATGATGGTATTGATAACGCTCCTGAAGAGAGAGAACGAGGTATTACTATCGCAACTTCACACATCGAGTATGAAACAGAAAACCGCCACTATGCGCATGTTGACTGCCCGGGTCACGCGGACTATGTTAAAAATATGATCACAGGTGCTGCGCAAATGGATGGTGCTATTCTTGTTGTTTCTGCAGCAGATGGTCCTATGCCACAAACAAGAGAGCACATCTTGCTATCTCGACAAGTTGGTGTTCCATACATCGTAGTATTTATGAACAAAGCTGATATGGTTGATGATGAAGAGTTATTGGAACTCGTTGAAATGGAGATCAGAGAACTTCTTTCTGCTTATGATTTTCCAGGTGATGATACTCCAATTATATCTGGTTCAGCACTCAAAGCACTTGAAGATGCTAAAGCTGGTACAATCGGCGCATGGGCTGAAAAAATTCTAGAATTGATGGCTGCTGTAGATAGCTATATTCCAGATCCAGTGAGAGAAACTGATAAAGATTTCTTGATGCCAGTTGAAGATGTTTTCTCAATTTCAGGCCGTGGTACAGTTGTAACAGGTAGAATTGAAAGAGGAACTATCAAAATTGGTCAAGAAGTTGAAATCGTTGGTATTAGAAACACTCAAAAAACAATTGTTACAGGTGTTGAAATGTTCCGTAAAGAGATGGAGCAAGGTGAAGCTGGTGACAACTGTGGTATTCTTTTGCGTGGAACTAAAAAAGACGATGTTGAAAGAGGTATGGTACTTTGTAAGCCAGGCTCAATCACACCACATACAAAATTTACTGCTGAAATCTATGTATTGAGCAAAGAAGAGGGTGGACGACATACACCATTTTTCAATAACTATAGACCACAATTCTATGTACGAACAACCGATGTAACAGGTTCAATTACATTGCCAGAAGGTACTGAAATGGTTATGCCAGGTGACAATGTTAAAATCAATGTTGAACTTATCGCACCTATCGCTATGGAAGTAGGAACTCGTTTTGCAATCCGTGAAGGCGGTAGAACAGTTGGCGCTGGTGTTGTTGCTTCAATCGAAAAATAATTTAAACTGAATACATGTAGGAGGTTTTCCTCCTACAAAACTATAAGGCGATCAAATGACTATTAAAATAGGATTAAAATGTGTTGAGTGTGGTGACATAAACTATACAACAACAAAAAATTCTAAAACAAATACAGAAAAGTTTGAAGCAAAAAAATATTGCCCAAGACTTAAAAAACACACAGTACACAAAGAAGTTAAACTAAAAAGTTAATCAAATTCCATCGAATTGATGGAATTTGATCATGTAGGGTAGTAGCTCCAATTGGTAGAGCAACGGTCTCCAAAACCGTAGGTTGCGGGTTCGAATCCCCCCTGCCCTGCCACTAATAAGGTGAAATAAATGGAAAAATTGATAACTTATTATAATCATTCTAAAACAGAACTATCGAAAGTTATCTTTCCTATCAAAGAACAGATAAGAAATGCCTTTATATCTGTTTTTGTTGTTGTTACAATCGTTTCGCTCTTTTTAGCACTGATTGATGTACTTATGTCTTTTTCACTTTCTTCATTAATTTAAGGAAAGCGTGATGGCACATAAATGGTATGCAATTCAAACTTATGCTGGAAGTGAACAAGCGGTTAAAAAAGCAATATTACATATTGTTGAAGAAAACAAGATAGAAGAGAAACTAAAAGAGATCATCGTTCCAACTGAAGATGTAATAGAAGTTAAAAATGGAAAGAAAAAAATAACTGAAAGAAGTCTGTATCCAGGATATGCTTTTGCAAATCTTGATTTAGATACTGCACTTTGGCATATGATCCAATCATTGCCTAAAGTCAGTCGTTTTATCGGGGAGGCTAAAAAGCCTAGTCCACTTAGCGAAAAAGATATTCAGTTGATTTTAGAAAAAGCAGAGAAAAAAGGAGCACCAAAGCCAAAAATATTTTTCGAATCAGGCGAGAGCGTTCGGATCACTGAAGGTCCATTTGCTAACTTTACTGGACAAGTCGAAGAATATGATATGGAGCATGGCAAATTACGCCTTAATGTTTCTATTTTTGGAAGAAGTACACCTGTTGAGATATTGTATTCTCAAGTTGAAAAAATAGTATAAAGGAAATCAGATGGCTAAAAAAGTAGTCGGTGAAATCAAATTGCAAATTGCAGCCGGTAAAGCAAATCCATCACCTCCAGTTGGTCCAGCTTTGGGTCAAAGAGGTGTAAATATCATGGAATTCTGTAAAGCATTCAATGAAAAAACAAAAGATATGGCGGGCTTTAAAATCCCTGTTGTTATAACTGTATATGCTGATAAAAGCTTCACTTTTATAACAAAACAACCACCAGCTACTGATTTGATCAAAAAAGCTGCTGGCATTACAAGTGGTTCAGATAATCCACTTAAGAAAAAAGTTGCACAACTTACTAAAGCACAAGTTATGGATATTGTTGAAAAAAAGATTGCTGATCTTAATACAAACGACAAAGAACAAGCTGCTAAGATTATCGAAGGTAGTGCAAGAAGTATCGGCATCGATATCGTAAATTAATCTAGACCCTTAACCGCTTAGGGCAAAAAGCGGAAGCAAAACCATGCGGAGAATTAAAAAAATGGCAAAAGTAACAAAGAGATTACAAGAACTCTCAAAAAAAATAGACAATACAAAAATTTATTCTTCAAAAGAAGCAATAAGCACACTTAAAACATTAGCTTCTGCAAAATTTGATGAAACAGTAGAAGTTGCATTGAAACTCAATGTAGATCCAAGACATGCAGATCAAATGGTCCGTGGCTCAGTTGTGCTTCCGGCTGGAACTGGTAAGAGTGTAAGAGTTGCAGTTGTAGCAAAAGATTTAAAAGCAGATGAAGCAAAAGCAGCTGGTGCCGACATAGTTGGAGCAGAAGATCTTATTGAAGAGATTCAAGCTGGAAAAATTGACTTTGATGTACTTATCGCAACTCCAAATATGATGGGGCTAGTAGGTAAAGTAGGACGAATCTTGGGACCAAAAGGTATCATGCCAAATCCTAAAACTGGAACAGTTACAATGGATGTTGCAAAAGCAGTTGAAAATGCCAAAGGTGGACAAGTAAATTTCCGAGTAGATAAACAAGGAAATATTCACGCAGGTATCGGTAAAGTTAGCTTTCTGGAAGAAAATTTAACACAAAACTTTGAAGCATTTATAAAAGCTATTAATAAACACAAACCATCTGCTTCAAAAGGTAAATATATTAAAAGTGCTGCATTGTCACTTACTATGAGTCCTTCAATCACAGTTGATAATCAAGAACTAATAGACATGAGATAAATACAACCTTGCACATGTAAGATTGTTAAATAAAATTGCATATATCTTTGATTGGAGATAGTTGAGGCTTTGGCTTAATTTAGGAATATCCTAACTCCACTTGAAATCACCACTCAGAAAGGAGAAAAATTGACTAAAGAAGAAAAAGTTAAAATTGTTACTTCTTTGAGCGAAGAGTTTAAATCATCTCAAGCTATTGTCGTTTGTGACTTTAAAGGTTTAAATGTTAAATCACTCGAAGCTTTACGAGCAAGCGCAAACGAAGCAGGCGTAAAAGTACAAGTAATAAAAAATACATTAGCAAGTATAGCTTTAAATAATGCAGATTTAGCTGGTATGAGTCTTAAAGATACAAATATTTTTGTATGGGGCGATGACCAGATTTCAGTAACTAAAGTTGCTGCAAAGTTTGCAGAAAAAGCTGAACTTTTTGTGATCAAATCAGCCTTTTTAGAAGGACAGATCGCAGATGCACAAACAGTAAATGCTCTTTCTAAAATGCCAAGCCGTGATGAGCTTATTGGTATGTTGCTTCAAGTATGGAATGCACCAATACAGAATTTCACAATCGGTCTTGATGCTCTAAGAGCTAAAAAAGAGGAGTCTGCATAGTCTTACATGTAAGCGTTGTGCAGTATTGAGGTTTAATAACAATTAAGCTTATAAAAAATTGATTAGGAAAATAAAATGGCAATAACAAAAGAAGATGTATTAGAGTTTATTTCAAATCTTAGCGTTCTTGAGCTAAGCGCGCTTGTAAAAGAATTTGAAGAAAAATTTGGAGTATCAGCTGCTCCAGTTATGATAGCTGGTGCTGGTGCTGGTGCTGGTGCTGAAGCTGTTGAAGAGAAAACAGAATTTGATGTAATCCTTACAAGTGCTGGTGATAAGAAAATCAATGCCATTAAAGCTGTTAGAGAGATAACAGGTTTGGGCTTGAAAGAAGCTAAAGACGCTGTTGAGGGTTGTCCTACAACACTTAAAGAAGGTGTTTCAAAAGATGAAGCTGAGCAAATCGCTAAAAAGCTTGAAGAAGCTGGCGCTAAAGCAGAAATTAAATAATAAAACAATAAGGGGAGTCAATTTACTCCCCATTGCAATAGACTAGTCGTGATCCGTACGCACAAGATGTGTACAACTCTTTCCTTATAAACAACTACACGAGGTAGACTCATGTTAAACACCCTAAAATCGGGAAATCGCTTACGAGTTGATTTTTCAAAAGTACCTAGAAAAATAGATGTGCCAAATCTTCTTCACTTACAACAAAAGAGTTATGATTATTTTTTAAATGTTGGTTCACAAAATGAAGAGAGTGGTATTGTAAAAGTTTTTAAATCCATTTTTCCTATCCATGATCCACAAGGCAGACTTACGCTTGAATATGTTGGAGCTGAGATAGGCAAACCAAAATACACAGTTCGTGAATGTATGGATAGAGGTCTCACATATAGTGTCAATCTTAAAATGAACATTCGCTTAATACTCTGGGAAAAAGATGAAAAAACTGGCGAAAAAGCCGGTGTCAAAGATATAAAAGAACAAGCTATATTTATACGAGAAATTCCATTGATGAGTGAGAGAACCTCATTTATTATCAATGGCGTAGAGCGTGTCGTTGTCAATCAACTACACAGAAGTCCTGGCGTTATCTTCAAAGAAGAAGAGAGTACAACAGTTGTAAATAAACCAATTTATACTGCACAAATCATTCCAGATCGTGGTTCATGGCTTTATTTTGAGTATGACGCAAAAGATACACTCTTTGTGCGTATCAATAAGCGAAGAAAAGTTCCAATTACTATATTGTTTAGAGCACTTGGTTATAGCAAACAAGACATCCTAAAACTTTTTTATCCTGTGCTAAATATTCAAATTAGAGACAATAAATTTTTTATGGACTTTATTCCTGAGGATTTTATCGGTAGAATTGATTTTGACTTGAAAGATGAGCACGGCAATTTGCTGATCGGTGCAGGTAAAAGACTTACAAAGAAAAAAGCTGATAAATTCATAGAAGAAAATATCAAACTTATTGAGTATCCAATAGAAATCTTAGTCAACAGATTTTTATCCTCACCTATCATTGATCAGCAAAGTGGTGAAGTGCTTTATGACACACTTACGCAGCTTGATGAGGGAAAACTTGTCAAGATTATAGAACAAGGATGCACCTCTATTGAAGTTGCAAATGATCTTGCGAGTGGTGTTGATGATTCTATCATAAACTCTTTTATCGCTGATACAGAAACGCTGAAACTTTTGAAGCAAACTGAAGGTGTTGAAGATGAAAATGATTTAGCTACTATCCGTATTTATAAAGTTATGCGACCAGGTGAACCTGTTACAAAAGAAGCTGCAAAAGCATTTTTTACGGACCTATTTTTTAACAATGAGCGATACGACCTCACAAAGGTTGGTCGTATGAAGATGAATCACAAATTGGGTTTAAATGTACCAGATTTTGTGACAATTATGACAAGTGAAGATATTATCAGAACGGTGCAATACCTGATCAATGTAAAAAATGGACAAGGACATATAGATGATAGAGATCATCTTGGAAATCGTCGTATTAGATCGATTGGTGAATTACTTGCAAACGAACTCCATTCTGGGCTTGTTAAGATGCAAAAGGCAATTCGCGATAAATTTACAGGATTAAGTGGTGCTATCGAAGAATTAATGCCGCATGATCTTATTAATTCTAAAATGATAACAAGTTCAATCATGGAATTTTTCTCAAGCGGACAACTTTCACAATTTATGGACCAAACAAACCCATTAAGTGAAATCACGCACAAAAGAAGACTTTCAGCACTTGGTGAGGGAGGGCTTGTTAAAGAACGAGCAGGCTTTGAGGTTCGTGATGTACACCCAACGCACTATGGCAGAATCTGTCCAGTTGAAACACCAGAGGGACAAAATATCGGTCTCATCAATACGCTGTCCATGTATGCGAAAGTAAATGATCTAGGTTTTGTTGAAGCACCGTACCGCAAAGTTGTAGATTGCATTGTTACAGATGAGATAGTGTATATCACAGCAACGCAAGAAGAGGGCCTAATCATCGCTCCTGCAAGTACAAAACTAGATGCAGATAACAAAATAGCAGAAGATCTAATCGAAGCGAGAGTGGATGGTGAGATTATACTTGTTGAAAAAGAAAAAGTAAACCTCATTGATCTTTCATCTGTTATGATTGCTGGTGTTGCTGCTTCATTGATTCCATTTTTAGAGCATGATGATGCAAACCGTGCTTTGATGGGCTCAAATATGCAACGACAAGCAGTTCCACTTTTAAGAAGCACTGCTCCAATGGTTGGTACAGGAGTTGAGCGCATAACCGCTAGAGATTCTTGGGAATCTATAAAAGCGAAACGAAGTGGTGTTGTAGAAAAAGTAGATAATAAAAATATTTATGTATTGGGTGAAGATGAGGGCGGTGCTTTTATCGATCACTACGCATTGCAAAAAAACATAAGAACAAACCAAAATACAACTTTTACACAAACAGTTATTGTGAAAAAAGGACAACAAGTTACAGCTGGCGATATTATCGCTGATGGTCCAAGCATGGATCAAGGCGAACTTGCAATTGGTATCAATACAATGGTTGCTTTTATGCCATGGAATGGCTATAACTATGAAGATGCGATTGTCATCAGTGAAAAGATGATACGCCAAGATGCTTTTACCTCTGTGCATACTTATGAAAAAGAGATTGAAGCTAGAGAGCTTAAAGATGGTGTTGAAGAAATTACCAAAGATATACCAAATATAAAAGAAGAAGATTTAATACACCTTGATGAGAGTGGTATCGTCAAAATAGGAACTTATATCAAACCAGGCATGATTTTAGTAGGAAAAGTTTCTCCAAAAGGCGAGGTAAAACCAACACCTGAAGAAAGATTGTTGCGAGCGATTTTTGGCGAAAAAGCTGGACATGTAGTCAATAAATCTCTTTATGCTTCACCATCTCTTGAAGGAATTGTTGTAGATGTGAAGATTTTTACAAAAAAAGGTTACGATAAAGATCCAAGAGCGTTAGAAGCGTATGAAGCAGAAAAAGAGATTCTTGATCGTGAACATCATGACAAACTCTTGATGCTAGATCGAGAAGAAATGCTTCGTATCAATTCTTTGCTTTCTAAACATCCTTTAAGTACAGATCAAGAGGTTAATAAAGTAGCATATAGCAAAGACACATTTATCAAATCAAGTGATTTGGAAAATGTCAATCGATTTTCACTCAATACAATTGTTAAAGCATTTTCAAGTGATGTACAAGAAGAGTATAAAAATCTTAAAGCCTATTTCCAAAACGAGAAGAAAAAACTCAAAGAGGAACATGATGAAAAGCTCAACATTATAGAAAAAGATGATATCTTGCCAAGCGGTGTTGTGAAACTTGTCAAAGTCTATATCGCAACCAAGCGAAAGCTAAAAGTTGGTGACAAGATGGCGGGTCGTCACGGTAATAAGGGTATTGTTTCTAATATCGTGCCAGAAGTTGATATGCCTTATCTTAAAAATGGTGAGACAGTTGATATTGTTCTCAATCCACTAGGTGTTCCAAGCCGTATGAATATCGGACAGATTCTTGAAGTTCACTTAGGACTTATTGGCAAAAGACTTGGCAATCAAATTACAGAAATTTTTGAGCAAAAAAAAGGTGATTGGATTAAGGCTTTACGCGAAAAAATGATAACAATTAGTGATGTAGCTCAACTTATGAATGCTAAAGACTTTGTTACCAAGCTCAGCGACGAAGAGTTGCTAGGTTATGCCAGGGATTGGAGCAATGGTGTAAAATTTGCAACACCTATTTTTGAGGGAACAAATGAAGTTGAGTTTGGAAAACTCTTTGAATTAGCAAAAATAGACATGGACGGCAAGTGCGAACTTTATGACGGCAAGACTGGTGCAAAAATGAAAGAGCGTGTTAATGTTGGTTACATGTATATGCTGAAGCTTCACCACTTAGTAGATGAAAAAGTACACGCTAGAAGCACAGGACCATACTCACTCGTAACACAGCAGCCAGTTGGCGGTAAAGCCCTCTTCGGTGGACAACGATTTGGAGAGATGGAAGTTTGGGCGCTTGAAGCATATGGTGCGGCACATGCACTAAGAGAGATGCTAACAGTAAAATCAGATGATGTTGAGGGAAGAGTTCAAGCATACAAAGCGTTAACGCGTGGCGAAAATGTACCACAAACCGGTATCCCAGAAACATTTTTCGTATTGACAAATGAGTTGAAGTCTTTGGCTTTAGATGTAGAGATTTATGATGAGGTGGAAGAAAATGAAGAATCTAGTACCAATTGAGATCCACGAAGAGAGTCGTCCACGAGATTTTCAAGCATTTCAATTAAAACTTGCAAGTCCTGAGCGAATCCGCTCATGGAGTTATGGTGAAGTAAAAAAGCCAGAAACGATCAATTATCGTACGCTAAAACCTGAACGAGATGGTCTTTTTTGTGCAAAAATATTTGGTCCTGTTCGTGATTATGAATGTTTGTGTGGCAAATATAAAAAAATGCGTTACAAGGGTGTAAAGTGTGAAAAATGTGGCGTTGAAGTAACGAGTACAAAAGTTCGTCGTTCACGCATGGGACATATAGAGCTTGTTACACCAGTTGCACATATATGGTATGTGAATTCACTTCCAAGTCGTATCGGTACACTTCTTGGCGTCAAGATGAAAGATCTTGAGCGAGTATTGTATTATGAAGCATACATTGTAAAAGAAGCAGGTGAAGCATTTTACGACACTGAAAATAGTAAAAAAGTCGAAAAATACGATGTACTCAATGAAGAACAATTTCAATCTTTAATGCAAAGATATGAAGATACAGGTTTTATAGCACAAATGGGCGGAGAAGTGATTCGCGATATGCTAGCAGAACTTGATCTAGTAGCAATTTTGACGCAACTCAAAGAAGATATGATAAATACCAATTCAGATGCTAAGCAAAAAATTATCGTTAAAAGACTCAAAGTTGTAGAGGCATTTTTAAATAGTGGTAACCGCCCAGAATGGATGATGATTACAATGTTACCTGTATTGCCACCAGATCTTCGTCCACTTGTGGCGCTTGATGGTGGAAAATTTGCAGTGAGTGATGTAAATGATCTCTACCGCAGAGTTATCAACAGAAATGCACGATTAAAAAGATTATTAGAACTTGATGCTCCTGAGATTATCATTAGAAATGAAAAAAGAATGCTACAAGAATCAGTAGATGCTCTTTTTGATAATGGTCGCCGTGCGAATGCAGTTAAAGGTGCAAATAAACGACCGCTAAAATCACTCTCTGAAATTATCAAAGGAAAACAAGGACGCTTTCGTCAAAACCTTCTTGGCAAAAGAGTTGACTTTTCAGGTCGTTCTGTTATCGTTGTTGGTCCAAACCTCAGAATGGATCAATGTGGTTTACCAAAACAGATGGCACTTGAACTTTTTAAGCCGCATTTATTAGCGAGACTTGAAGAAAAAGGCTATGCAACTACGATCAAACAAGCTAAAAAAATGATTGAAGATAAAACAAATGAAGTTTGGGAATGTTTGGCTGAGGTGGTTGAGGGATATCCAATTATGCTTAACCGCGCACCGACGCTACACAAACTCTCAATTCAAGCATTCCATCCGGTACTCATTGAGGGAAAAGCTATTCGATTGCATCCGCTTGTTTGTTCTGCATTTAATGCGGACTTTGATGGTGACCAGATGGCGGTACATGTACCACTTTCTCAAGAAGCAATTGCTGAGTGTAAGATACTCATGCTAAGCTCTATGAATATCTTATTGCCAGCAAGCGGTAAAGCTATCACTGTGCCAACACAAGATATGGTTCTTGGTTTGTACTATCTCACACTCGAAAAACCAAATGCAAAAGGTTCAAACAAAATTTTTGCAAATATAGATGAAATTATGATAGCTATCGAATCTGGTTATTTGGAAGCACATGCAAAAATTAAAACAGTTGTTGCTGGCCGTACTTTATTTACTACGGCTGGAAGAATGATTTTACGATCTATCTTGCCAGAATTTGTTCCAGAATCGTTGTGGAATACTATTTTGAAAAAGAAAAATATTGGAGCTTTAGTTGATTTTGTATTTAAAGAGGGTGGTGTAGCAGTTACTGCAAGATTCCTAGATAATTTGAAAAATTTAGGCTTCAAATACGCTACAGATGCCGGTATCTCTGTATCTATTGATGATATCAAAGTTCCGAGTACAAAAGTAGCAAAAATTGCAGAAGCGAAGAAAAAAGTTCGTGAAATCCAAAAACAATTTAGTTCAGGTTTGCTCACAGAGCAAGAGAGATATAACAAAATTATTGATATTTGGACCGATACAAACAACGATGTTGCTTCTGAGATGATGAAATTAACCGAAAGTGACAAAGGCGGATTTAACTCTATATATATGATGGCAGATTCTGGTGCAAGAGGTAGTGCTGCACAAATCCGACAGTTAGCTGGTATGCGTGGTCTTATGGCAAAACCTGATGGATCTATCATTGAGACACCAATTATCTCAAACTTCCGTGAGGGTTTGAATGTGCTTGAATACTTTATCTCCACACACGGTGCGAGAAAAGGTCTTGCCGATACAGCACTTAAAACAGCAAATGCTGGTTACCTAACAAGAAAACTTATTGATGTTGCACAAAATGTAAAAGTAACTATGGAAGATTGTGGTACGCATGAGGGTGTTGAAATCACAGAAATTACCCATAGTGGTGACCTTGTTGAATCACTTGAAGATAGGGTGCTTGGTAGAGTTTTAGCAGAAGACATCATAGATTCTATCACCAATGAAGTGCTTTTTACAGAGGGTACACTCATCGATGAGAAGAAAGCCAAAGATATTAAAGAAGCTGGAATCAAGTCTGTTGTGATTAGAACACCTATTACATGTAAGGCAAATAAAGGTGTGTGTTCAAAATGTTATGGTATCAATCTAGGTGAGGGAAAACTTGTGAGACCCGGAGAAGCTGTGGGTATCATCTCAGCGCAATCTATCGGAGAGCCTGGAACGCAGTTGACACTCCGAACATTCCACATCGGAGGTACCGCTTCAACAGAAGCACAAGATAGACAAGTAATAGCACATAAAGAGGGTTTTATCCGTTATTACAATGTGAAAACTTATCAAACAAAAGATGGGAAAACAATCGTTTCAAACCGTAGAAATGCAGCAGTTTTACTTGTTGAACCAAAAATTAAATCACCAATAGCTGGTATCATAGATATAGATTTTGCACACGAAGAGGTCATCATCACTATCAAAAATGAAGCAGAAAATCAAGAGATAGACAATGTCCGTTATGTTTTAAGAAAAACAGATCTTGCAAAACAAAATGAGCTTGCTGGTGTAAGTGGCAAGGTAGAAGGAAAACTTTTCTTGCCATATAAATCAGGTGCAAGAGTGAGTGCAAAAGAAAGCATCGTTGAAGTGATCAAAGAGGGATGGAATGTCCCAAATCGTATTCCATATGCAAGTGAATTGCGTGTGAAAAATGGTGATCCAATAGTGCAAAAAATAAAAGCAGGTGCGATTGGAAAAGTGAAGTATTATAGACTCAATGGTGATTATCTTGAGCGATATAAAGAGGTTAAAAAAGGCGATGTGATCACAGAAAAAGGCCTCTTTGGTGTCGTTGCTGATGATAAAGATCGAGAAGCCATCAGACATTATATTCCACGAAATTCTATCATCGAGATAGCAGATGATAGTACTGTTGAAGCCAATACGCTTATGGCAAAACCAAGTTCAAATGAGCAAATGCTCGTAGCTGAATGGGATCCATATTCTACACCTATTATCTCAGAAGTAAGCGGTAAGGTTGCATTTGAAGATATAGAACCAGGATTTACAGCAAGCGAACAATTTGATGAAATGACTGGCGAAAGTAAGCTTGTTGTCAATGAATATCTCCCATCTGGAACAAAGCCAACTATCTTAGTTGCCACACCAAATGGGGAAATTTTGCGATACCAACTTGAGCCAAAAACAGCTATCTATGTAAAAGATGGAGCTGAGATAGCTCTAGCTGATATCATAGGTCGTACACCAAAAGCAGCTGCGAGATCAAGTGATATTACCGGTGGTTTGCCACGCGTTAGTGAACTTTTTGAAGCAAGAAGACCAAAAAATGCCGCAATTATAGCTGAAATAGATGGTGTAATTCGTTTTGGAAAACCACTTAGATCAAAAGAGCGTATCATTATTGAAGCAGTAGATGGAGCGGTTATTGAATATCTTGTCAATAAAAATATACCTATACATGTAAAAAATGGCGATTTTGTACATGCAGGTGAGCGACTCACAGATGGTGTTATCTCTAGTCATGATATTTTGCGTATTATGGGTGAAAAAGCATTGCATTATTATCTTATCAGTGAAATCCAACAAGTGTACCGCTCTCAAGGTGTTGCAATTAGTGATAAACATATTGAAGTAATTGTTTCCCAAATGCTTCGTCAGGTGAAAATAGTAGATAGCGGAGATACAAATTTCATTGTAGGCGATTTGATCAGCAGACGAAAGTTTAAAGAAGAAAATATGCGTATTATGAAAATGAGCGGAGAGCCTTCTATAGCAGAACCTGTGTTGCTTGGTGTTACTAGAGCTGCCATTAGTAGTGATAGTATTATCTCTGCCGCATCTTTTCAGGAAACAACAAAAGTTTTAACAGAAGCAGCGATCGGTGCTAAGATGGATTATCTTGAGGACTTAAAAGAAAATGTCATCTTGGGACGCATGATTCCAGTTGGAACAGGTCTATATGAAGACAAAAGACTCAATATCAAACAAGCATAAAAACAGAGGTTAAGTTAAGGTCTTTCCTTAACTTAACCTTTTTGTAAGCTATTTTTAAATAAAATTGCAAACTATTTTGTAGAAATACATCAATAAAGGAAAAAATGTGCCAACTATTAACCAATTGGTAAGAAACGAGAGAAAAAAGGTGATTAAAAAATCAAAATCACCGGCACTTGAAAAGTGTCCTCAAAGAAGAGGCGTTTGTACAAGAGTTTATACTACAACTCCAAAAAAACCAAACTCAGCTTTGAGAAAAGTTGCCAAAGTCAAATTGACAAGCGGCTATGAAGTCATCAGTTATATTGGTGGTGAAGGTCACAACTTGCAAGAACACTCTATTGTGCTTGTCCGTGGTGGTAGGGTAAAAGATTTACCAGGTGTGAAATATCATATCGTTCGTGGTGCGCTAGACACTGCTGGTGTTGCAAAAAGAACGGTAGCAAGAAGTAAATACGGTGCTAAAAAGCCTAAAAAAGCATAACAAATAACCACTACAGGCTATGCCCTTAATTTGGGGCGGTTTGAGTAAAATTTTACAATTTGAAGGAAAAAAGTAAATGAGAAGAAGAAGACCACCAGTTAGAGAAGTTCTCCCAGATCCTATCTACAATAACAAAATAATCACAAAGTTTATCAACGCATTGATGCTAGATGGCAAAAAAAGTGTTGCTACTAAAGTATTTTATGGTGCTTTAGAATTAGCAGAAAAAAGAAGTAACGAGTTAAAAGCGATAGAAATATTTGAAAATGCCATCACAAATGTAAAACCAGTAATGGAAGTAAAAAGCAGAAGAGTTGGTGGTGCAACTTACCAAGTGCCAATAGAAGTAAGACCTATAAGACAACAAGCGCTTGCACTTAGATGGATTGTTTCATTTGCTCGAAAGAGAAGCGAAAGAACTATGGTAGAAAGACTTGCAAATGAATTATTAGATGCAGCAAACAGTCGCGGATCAGCATTTAAGAAGAAAGAAGATACATATAAAATGGCAGAAGCAAATAAAGCTTTTGCTCATTATCGCTGGTAAGAAGGAACAATTATGGCAAGAAGTAATCCGATCGGGATGGTTAGAAATATTGGTATCGCTGCACACATTGATGCAGGAAAAACAACCACCACTGAAAGAATTTTATTTTACACGGGTATATCACACAAAATTGGTGAAGTACATGATGGCGCTGCTACAATGGACTGGATGGAGCAAGAAAAAGAAAGAGGTATTACTATCACAAGTGCTGCCACTACATGTAGCTGGAAAGATCACCAGATAAATATCATCGACACTCCAGGCCATGTTGACTTTACTATTGAAGTTGAGCGATCTATGCGTGTCCTTGATGGTGCTGTTGCTGTATTTTGTGCAGTTGGTGGTGTGCAACCACAATCTGAAACAGTATGGAGACAAGCAAATCGTTACCTCGTTCCAAGAATGGTTTTTGTAAACAAAATGGATCGTGTTGGAGCTGATTTTTATGAAGTTGAAAGACAAATCAAAAATCGTCTCAAATCAAATCCTGTGCCAATCCAAATTCCAATTGGTGCTGAAGAAAACTTTAAGGGTGTCGTAGATCTAGTGCTGATGAAAGCATTGGTTTGGGAAGATGAAGCTGTTATGGGTTCAACATATGAAATAGAAGAAATTCCAGCTGATTTACTAGAAAAAGCAAAACAATATCGTGAGCATTTGATTGAATCTATCTCTGAAACAAGCGATGAATTGATGGAAAAATACTTAGGTGGTGAAACATTAAGTGTAGAAGAGATTAAAGCCGGAATTAAAGCTGGTTGTCTCGCTATGACACTTGTTCCAATGACCTGTGGTACAGCATTTAAAAACAAAGGCGTGCAACCTTTGCTTGACGCTGTTATTGATTATATGCCTTCGCCTACTGAAGTACATGCAATTAAAGGCGAATACGAAGATGGACATGAATGTATAGTAGAATCAAGTGATGAGGGTGAATTCGCAGCCCTTGCCTTCAAAATTATGTCAGATCCTTTTGTTGGTCAATTGACATTCGTTCGTGTATATCGTGGAACGCTTGAGAGCGGTACTTATGCGTATAACACAACAAAAGATAAAAAAGAGAGAATTGGTAGATTGCTCAAAATGCATGCCAATAAACGCGAAGAGATTAAGATGCTTTATGCTGGTGAAATTGGTGCTGTTGTTGGGCTTAAAGACACACTTACAGGTGATACGCTTGCTGGTGAAAAAGATCCTGTTATTTTAGAGCGAATGGTATTTCCTGATCCAGTTATCAGTGTTGCAGTTGAACCTAAAACTAAAGCAGATCAAGAAAAAATGGGTATTGCATTGCAAAAACTTGCACAAGAAGATCCAAGTTTTAGAGTTGAAACTGATGAAGAAAGTGGACAAACTATCATTTCAGGAATGGGTGAATTACACCTTGAAATTCTTGTAGATAGAATGCTTAGAGAATTTAAAGTAAGTGCTGAAGTGGGACAACCACAAGTTGCTTATCGAGAAACTATCCGTAAAACAGTTGAGCAAGAATACAAATACGCCAAACAATCTGGTGGTCGTGGTCAATATGGTCATGTTTATCTTAGACTTGAACCACTTGAGCCAGGTAGCGGATTTAAATTTGTTAATGAGATCAAGGGCGGTACTGTTCCTAGAGAATTTATTCCTGCGGTTGAAAAAGGTTGTGCTGAAGCTATGGCTGGCGGTGTATTGGCTGGTTATCCTGTTGAAGATGTTCAAGTTGCACTTTATGATGGTAGTTATCATGATGTTGACTCCTCTGAAATGGCATTTAAACTCGCAGCTTCCATGGGTTTCAAAGAGGGCGCTAGAAAAGCTGGTGCGTGTATCCTTGAACCGATGATGAAAGTTGAAGTTGAAACTCCTGAGGATTTTATGGGCGATGTTATCGGCGATCTTAACCGAAGAAGAGGTCAAATTAGCTCAATGGATGACAGAAGTGGCAATAAAATTGTCAATGCATTTTGTCCACTCTCAGAGATGTTTGGATACTCAACAGATTTAAGAAGTCAAACGCAAGGTAGAGCTTCTTACTCTATGGAATTTGATCACTATGAAGAAGTTCCTAAAAATGTATCTGAAGAAATTATCAAAAAGAGAAATGGTTAGTATTTAACATTTTTCACTCTTTTAAGCCAAGTTTGTTTTTGCAAGCTTGGCTTTTTTTGTCCTCATAGCTCAGCCGGATAGAGCACTTGATTCCTAATCAAGAGGCCGTGCGTTCGAATCGCGCTGGGGACACCACTTTTTAACTCAATTTTTACTCAAAACTTTTTGAATTTTAATAACTCCAATATGAAAAAAAAATGACAGCTTTATCAAAGAAATAACACAGTAAAATTCTTGCAAATTAGAACAAAGGCACTCTGTTTTATGGCTACTATTAGCGTTGATGGAAAAGAGATACAGGTTCGTGAAAATGCACTTTTGATTGAAGAACTTTTATCCAACGATATAAATATACCTCATTTTTGTTATCATCCAGCCCTTGGAAAAGATGGGAATTGTAGAATGTGTATGGTTGAAATTGAGGGTAAAAAACGCCCACAAATTGCATGTGATACACCTGTAAAAGATGGTATGATTATCCGCACCAAGGGTAAAAATATAGAAAATGTAAAACGATCTATCTTAGAACTTGAGCTTATAAATCACCCAATTGATTGCCCTATTTGCGATCAAGCTGGCGAATGTGCTTTGCAAAACTACTACATGGATGTTGGCCTATACAGTAGCAAACTAAAAACTCCAAAAACTCGTGGCAAAAAACATGTTGATCTTGGCAGTAATGTTATGTTAGATCAAGAGCGATGCATTTTATGCACTAGATGTATTCGTTTTACTAAAAATATTACAAAAACAGATGAATTAGGTGTTGTAAGTCGCTCAGATCACTCTGTTATCAGCACTTTTGCTGGGCATCCGCTTTCAAATCCATATGCTATGAATGTTGTGGATCTTTGTCCTGTCGGCGCACTTACGAGTAAAGATTTTCGATTTCACAAACGCGTTTGGTTTTTGAAATCAGACAATGCTATTTGCAATCGCTGTGCCAAAGGATGTGCAATTTTTGTAGATCATCACAAGGCAAAATATGAACAAGATGATATTTTTCGTTACAGACCTCGATTTAATGCATTAGTCAATGGCTATTTTATCTGTGATGCTGGCAGGTTGAGTTATAAGGATGAAAATGAAAACAGAAAATCACTGCCTAGTATTAGAGGCAATGATTGTGAATATGAATATGCGATGCTGAAGATTTTGCGACTTTTAAAACACAACCAAAGCAAGGCAGCTTTTATTATCAGTGCTTCATTGAGCCTTGAAGAGATTGTACTTATCAAAAAACTTGCAAACAAATATAACGCAACACTTGATGCGTATGACCACAATTATAATGAACAATTTGGAGATGATTTTTTACGAAAAAGTGACTTAGCAAGCAATAGAAACGGTCTAAAAGCCTTACATGTAAGCTGTGATGAGACTCTTATGAATGAGCATATAGCACAAGCAGATTTGCTTTTATTTGTTGGTTATAGTGATCTCTCCTCTTTTGATTGTACGCATAAAACAGTACTTGGTTTAAGCCAGAATATACCAAAGAAAAAAGATGATTTTGCTGTATTTCTCCCATTTAAAACTCATACGAGTAAAGCTGGAAGTTATATCAACGCTGATTGGTACCTACAATTTTCACAAGCAGAAATTGCGTATGCAAATGAAACAAAAAATCTTATAGAGCTTTGTTGCTTTTATAAAGAAATTGCGAGTATGGATGTAGAACAAATTTGGCAAAATGAATTACAAGCATATTTTCCACATGTAAACTTTCAGCAATTACGCAAAAATTCAATTAAAATTGAGAGTTTGTAAGCATGCTTAGTGTGAGTGTTGTTAGCATAAATATCCTCATAGCTTTACTTTTTTCTTTAGGGGCGGCGCCAATTTTAGTTTGGATTGAAAGACGCGTAGCTGGATTTATTCAAGATAGACTCGGGCCAAATAGATGTAACATCAAGGGTATTCGTTTAGGTGGACTTATCCAATCTTTTGCAGATATGCTCAAACTTGTTTTTAAAGAAGACTATAAACCATCTTCGATCAAAGAGGGTTTTTTGTTTTCACTCTCTCCTGTTATCGTATTTGTATGCTCTTATCTTACTTTTTTAGTGATTCCATTTGCTGATGATCTGCATATTGGTTCAGAAACTTTTATGATGCAAGCTTTGCCGTTAGAATTTGGCTTATTGTGGTTTTTAGCGTTTGCTGGTTTGAGCGTATATGGTATCATCATAGGCGGCTGGGCAAGTAATAACAAATACTCACTTCTAGGTGCAATTAGAGCAGCCGCACAGGTAATTAGTTATGAAGCTTCAATGGGTTTGTCGTTAGTTTCTGTGCTCATCATCTATGGCACTATCAATCTTGGAAATATGGTTGATTATCAAGGACAATTACTTTTTGGATTTATACCGGCTTGGGGCATTGTGTTGCAACCTGTGGCGGCATTGCTTTTCGTTGTAACGGCATTTGCAGAAACAAATCGCACACCTTTTGATATCGCAGAGGGTGAAAGTGAAATTGTTGGCGGATTCCATACCGAATACAGTGCCATGCGTTTTGGGCTTTTCTTTGTAGGCGAATATGTTGCCATGAGTGCATCAAGTGCATTGATCGTAACGCTTTTTTTGGGCGGCTATCATATTCCTTGGCTCAATACCGCTGCATTGCAAGCACATGTAAATGTTATATTTGTCGCAATTATGATTCTTTTACCATTTGGAAGTTACTATTTTGCTCGTTGGATCACAAAAAACAATCGTTGGCCACAAGTTGGAGATATCCGCAACAAAGAAGCTGCGTGGCTCAAAAAAATACTGCTCATAGTTAATATTCTTGTTGTAACACTTTTAGGCTCTTTTTTACTTTTCGGACTTTCAGATGATGGCGTTAATATTTCAGTAGCAGCTTTACAGATAATCACTTTTGCGTTTAAATTACTTTTAGTGAACTTCTTTTTTGTATGGGTGCGATGGACACTTCCACGGTTTCGTTATGATCAATTACAAGATTTAGGTTGGAAAGTGCTACTACCCTTAGCACTTGCAAATATCTTCTTTACCGCATTATTTGTGGTGGGATTTGGGGTGTAATATGGGTGTAAAAATTGTCAAAAGAGAGGGAAAAACACTCAAAGAACGATCTTATATCTTTGCATTATTTACGGGATTGCGGGTTACTTTGAGACATTTTTTGAAAAATCTCAAAGACACATCAAATATCAAAACCATCTCATATCCAGAAGAGCTGCCAAAAGATATCACACCACGATATCGTGGGGTACATAGACTCACAAAGAGAGATGATGGAAGTGTGCGATGTGTTGCTTGTTTTATGTGTGCAACCGCATGTCCAGCTGATTGTATTTTTATCGTGGCACAAGAGAGAGAAGATGGAGTTGATGAGAAAATGCCAAAGAAATTTAGCATAGACTTGCTTGAGTGTATTTTTTGTGGTGCATGCGTCGAGGCATGTCCTTGCGATGCGATTAGAATGGATACGGGAATTTTTACATTTATTGCTCAAAAGAGAGAAGATTTTGTAATCCATAAAGATGCACTTTTGAAAAATAAAGCGATGAAGGGAAGCAAATGATTGATATTATTTTTTTTACGCTTGCTATTTTTACGCTTGCAGGCGGCATCGGAACTATCTCTTTTTCGCAACCCATATATAGTGCTATGAGTCTTATCGTCTCAATCATTGCAATGGCAGGAATTTTTGCACTTTTAAGTGCACCTTTTTTGTTTTTGGTGCAAATCATCATCTATGCAGGTGCGATCATAACACTGTTGGTTTTTATCATTATGTTCCTGAATGTGAAAAACGAACATCTTCCAAAAGAGGAAAATAAAAATATACACCTCACCTTGAGTGCTTTTTTGCTTATCCCGCTCGTGCTTGTAAGTTTAAAAGCTTTTAATACTTTGCCTTTAAAATCCATGGAAATCATGAGTGGCGATTTTGGGTCTATCAAGCTTTTTGGTATGACGCTTTTTCAAGGCTGGCTTGTGCCTTTTGAACTTATATCTATCTTGTTGCTTTGTGCTTTGATCGGTGCTGTTGTATATGCACGAAAGGAAGATAAAATTGGCTAATTCAATTTTAGCGTATGTAACGCTTGCTATGATACTTTTTAGTACAGGACTTGTGGGTGTTATCGTGAGAAAAAATATATTTATAATCTACATGTCAATCGAGTTGCTACTCAATGCCATAATTCTGCTCTTTGTAGCTTTAGCAAGATATTATGAATCAATGGACGCTCAAGTTATAGCACTCTTTGTGATAGCAGTCGCAGCGGCTGAAGCGGCTGTATTTTTATCACTCATAGTTGTTCTATATAGACATAAAAAATCACTCAATTGTGAATCTTTTACAATTCTTGCACAAAAAGATATCAAATGAATAGCCTCATAGTTTTTATTATACTTATTCCGCTTTTGAGTGCTTCAGTGCTGGGGCTTTCTTACATGTACTCTATAAAAATCCAAAAAGTTCCACGAGTTTTTTTTACCGCTATTGCTGTGAGTGCGCCTTTGGCTAGTTTATTGTTGGGTGTATTTTTCTTCTTCAAGATGCAAGGAGAAACAAAAGTTTTCTATTATCGAGCGTATAAATGGCTGAGTATTGATGGCCGTGATATTGATATGGCTTTTATGCTTGATGCACTTTCGCTTTTTATGGTACTTTTTATCACTTTTGTAGGCTGGCTTATCCATATATATGCAAGTGGATATATGCGAGATGATGATGGATATGGAAAATTTTTCTTTTACTTCAACCTCTTTTTGGCTTCTATGCTCCTGCTTATACTTGCTGATGGTCCTTTGATTATGTTTATCGGTTGGGAAGGAGTTGGTTTATGCTCTTACCTGCTTATAAGTTTTTATTTTGAAGATGAGGGCAATCTCAAAGCCGGCAATAAAGCGTTTATCGCCAATAGAGTTGGGGATTTTGGTTTTATTGTTGGGATGAGTATTTTATTTTTTTATGCTGGAACTTACGGATTTGATTATGTGCATTTAGCACAAGAGATACCAAAAGTACCAACAGATATTTTGAGTTATGCGGGTATCGCCTTGTTTGTTGGTGCAATGGGAAAATCTGCTCAAATTCCATTGTTTGTTTGGTTGCCAGATGCTATGGCTGGTCCAACTCCCGTTTCCGCTTTGATTCATGCAGCAACCATGGTAACAGCTGGTGTGTATATGGTTGCACGATTTCATTTTCTTTATGATCTTGTGCCGCATGTTGGTTTGTATATCGCTTATGTTGGCGCAGTTTCTTCTTTGTTCGCAGCACTCATTGCTTGTTGGCAAAAAGATATCAAAAAGATACTTGCCTACTCCACAATGTCGCAACTAGGCTATATGTTTATAGCTGTTGGACTTGGTGCATATAGTTCTGGCTTATTTCATGTATTTACACATGCTTTTTTTAAAGCACTACTTTTTATGGGTGCTGGAGCGATTATCATCGCCTTGCATCATGAGCAAGATATTTTTAAAATGGGTGGAATGCGTCACAAAGCACCAATGCTCTTTTTTGTGATGCTCATAGCAACTTTAGCGATATGCGGAATTCCGCCATTTGCTGGATTTTTTAGCAAAGATGAGATTTTATTGCAAGCATTTGCAAAACAAGAATATCTTTTATGGCTTTTTGGTGTACTCACCGCCGTTTTGACTGCATATTATATGTTTCGACTTTTTTTTATTGTTTTCTACGGCTCACATGTAAACACAGAGCGAGTATTGCATCCGTTGCACAAAAGTATCACTTACCCACTTATTGTGCTTGCTGTTGGTTCGATTTTTGTAGGCTTTTTGGGATTGCCACAAGTTTTGGGCGGTGACAATTTGATAGGGCAATGGCTGCATGATTTTGCACAGGTGAAACCTTTACATGTAGGTCATACTACAGAATTTATGTTGATGGGGCTTAATGTTTTGGCTGCATGTGTTGGTATCTTTATAGCGTATAAAAAATTCTTTACATGTGACCTAAGTATTGAGCATACAATGCGGGGTTGGGCTGCGGATAAATTTTATGTAGATGAGTTGTATGAGAAAATATTTATCCAACCTTATAAAATTTTAAGTCAATTTATCGGAAATGTTCTTGATTTGAAAATTATCGATGCTGTTGTTATGAATTCGTCGTTGGGCTTTATCAAAGTGGGCAGATTCGTATCTCGTATGCAAAGCGCCAATACAAATTTTTATGCTTTGATGATGATTGGTGGCTTGAGTGTTTTATGCACATATTTTTTGATTGTTTTGGAGTAGTAGATGGAATTTGGACTGTTATCGCTTATCATTTTTTTACCATTTTTTGTCGCCATGGGAGTGTTATTTTTTCCCTTTAGTGCGCAGATGACACGAAATATTGCTTTTGCAACATCTGTTATTATCCTATTTTTAGCTTTTAAAATTTATTATGAATTTGAACTCACAGGATATTTGCAATTGCGTGAGTACCATCTGTGGATGAAAAGTTATGGTATCAATTATAGCCTTGGCATCGATGGATTTTCGCTCATTATTATGATGCTTATAGCGACTTTAATTCCTTGTGCATATCTTATGCTTTGGGATGGTCGTACAAAAGGGTATTGGGTGAGTATGCTACTTATTCAAACAGGAATCAGTGGTACACTTTTTTCGCAAGATCTTATCTTGTTTTACTTCTTTTGGGAAGCAATGCTTTTGCCTGTTTTTATGATCATCGGTATGTTTGGAACGGGCAATAGAGTACATTCTACGATAAAAATCACTATCTATACTATTTTGGGCTCTTTGTTTATGTTTGTCTGTATCTTATATCTTGGTGTGCAATTTTATCATGAGTATGGATTATGGAGTTTTGAAATGAGCGACTTAATGGTCATATCTACCATTTCACGCACCGAATCTTTGTGGTTGTTTTTTGGTTTTATGTTGGCTTTTGCGATTAAGATACCGCTTTTTCCTTTTCATACATGGTTGCTTGAAACCTATTCAAACTCCCCCACTGGAGGTGTTTTTTTACTTTCATCTATCATGGCAAAACTTGGAGTGTATGCAATCGTTCGTTTTATGATGCCACTTTTTCCTAAATTATATGTAGAGTTTGCACCGTATATGATGTGGCTTGGAATTTTTGGATTGTTGTATTTTGGCATTGCTGCGCTTATGCAAATCAATATAAAAAAAATGTTTGCCTACTCCTCTGCTTCTCACTTAGGTTTTATCGTAGCGGGGATTTTTTCACTCAATACTTACGGACTCACGGGAGCTGCATATCTCATTATTGCACATGCAATGGCAACGGGCGGGATTTTTTTGCTCATAGGTAAGATGGAATATAGTATCGGTATCAAAGCCATTCCAGCACTTGGTGGTATAGCCAAACAAGCACCTTTGTTTACAACTTTTTTTGCAATTATGTTACTGTGTATCATAGGATTGCCTGGTACAAATGGTTTTGTGAGCGAGTTTTTGATCATTTTAGGTACTTTTAAATTTCATCCAACCGCTGGCATAGTGTCTGCTTTCACGGTGCTTGTTGCGGCTATTTTTATGTTTTGGATGTTTCAAAGAGTGATTTTGCAAAAAACAAGTAATGACATCTCTGACATGGTTGATTTAAATTTCAAAGAGGTTTTAGGAATGCTCCCGCTTGCTGTGATGATCATATCTATGGGGGTGTATCCTGATTTTTTCTTGTATAAAATTGAGCCTACTATCCAGCATTATCTCATAAATATCCTACACATTGGAGTGAAGTAATGTATCCTGATTTTTTATATATAGCTCCCTTGGTTTTTGTAGGATTTGGCGGTATATTGCTTATGTTGCTTAGCCCTTTTAAGCAAATTACTATCCGTATGGCAGCCTTTATAGCACTTTTCTTTATGTTGTGTGCTACTGGTTTATATTTTTACAACATCTCCGAACTCTATTCTTACTACCCATATGCACAAACTTTTGGCAGTATGATTGTTGCGGATAATTATTCGGCATACTTTAGTACTATTTTGCTAGCTGGTGCGATATTTACTATCTTGATAGGCGTGCATTATTTTGAAAAAAATAGAGGATTTACAACAGAATTTTTTTCCCTTTTTCTCTTTTCTCTTTTTGGTATGATGCTTTTAGTGCATGCAACCGAGCTTATCACTGTATTGATTGCGCTAGAAATTGCCTCTTTGTCGTTATATGTAATGATAGGGTTTCAAAAACATTTAGATAAACGCATGGAAGCTAGTTTTCGTTACCTCGTACTAGGTTCAATATCTGGTGCTTTTTTTCTCTTGGGTACTGCTTTTATTTATGCCAATACGCAAACTACGAAAATTTCTCAAATAGGCATTTTTATACAAAATAATCCTCAAAGCGATGTTATGCTTCTTATTATGGGCGTTTGTTTTATCTTCATTACTTTTTTGTTTAAAATCGCCGCTTTCCCTTTGCAAAATTGGGCTATTGATGTGTATGATGGTGCTCCTTATCCTGTGACTGCTTTTATGGCAGGAACTTTTAAGGCAGCAATTTTTGGATTTATCTTGCGTTTTGTTTTGGTAGATTTGGAACTTATAATTGATTTTTGGGATAATATACTCTATGTTGTAATTTTGCTAACACTCTTATACGGGAGTTTTTTGGCAATTATTCAGCAGTCACTCAAAAGAATGCTTGCCGCTTCTAGCATCGTGCATACTGGGTATTTATTGATAGCTTTCATCTCTATTGATATCACAGGTAAAAGTGCCGCATCTTCTATTATATTTTATTTGGTAGCGTATTTCCTCTCTTCTATGGGTGCTTTTGGGTTGCTCTCTTACATCTCCTCAGATGATAAAGTACGCATAACTTACGAAGATTTTCGAGGTTTTGCACACATAAGACCTTATATGGCAGCCATGATGAGTGTTTTTATGCTCTCACTTGCTGGCATTCCTTCAACTATAGGATTTATCGGAAAATTTTATATTTTTGTAGCAGCTATCGAATCTGGCTATACACTCTTGGCAGTTTTTGGAATTTTAGCTACTTTTGTTTCTATATATTATTATTTTAGACTTATTGCTATTATGTATTTTTATCCAAGTGCAAAAATGCAAGATGTTCCAACGCTTCATGGAATGGCACCTTATTTTATAGGCATTATTTCGTTGATTATCATCTGGGGCGGAATAGGAAATACTCTTATAACCTATTTTCCTGGTGTAGATTTCTTGATGGATATGGCAAGACTCGCGTATGATTCTTTACAAGTGAAGTGAGGATTTACGCCTTGCAAAGTGCATCAAATTCGGCTTTAAATTTTTTGATATAACTATTTGCTATAAATGCTACTGATGGTGCAAAAACGCAAATAGTTTTGCCATTGAGCATATCACAAGCACCAAGCATTGTTTTATAATCTTCTTGAGTTCCATCTCCTGTGAGTAATCTGCCTAGTATCTTGTCTACCCAACCCGTTCCTTCGCGACATGGCGTGCATTGACCGCAAGACTCATGGTGGTAAAATTCAAAAAGATTTTTCATAGCAAGTGGCATAGAAACGCTTTCATCTAAGATAATCATACCACCCGTTCCTAAACTTGAACCGTGTTTTATGAGTGATTCATAATCAAGTGTAATATTTTCAATTTCATCTGCACGCAAAATAGGACAAGACGATCCACCTGGAATAACAGCTTTGAGTTCTTTACCGCCAAGTACGCCCCCACCAATTTGCTCAATCACTGCTTTCATAGAAACCCCAAAAGGCAATTCATAAATACCAGGGTTATTGATGTGTCCACTGAGGCCAAAAAGCATTGTTCCAGGACTGTTATCAGTTCCGTAGGCGCGGTATGCTTCAAAGCCATTTTTAATGATATAAGGCACACTTGCAATTGTTTCAACATTGTTTACAACAGTTGGAGCGCCAAAAAACCATTCTGGTTCTTTGCCTTGTGGTTTTAGTCTAGGATGTCCCCTTTTGCCCTCAAGCGATTCTAAAAGTGCTGTTTTTTCACCACAAATATATGCACCAGCACCACGGTGTAAAGTGAGTTCTAACGAAAAACTACTCTTAGCGATATTTTTTCCAAGATATCCAGCCCCATACGCTTCATCGATTGCTTCTTGCATTCTTTTTGCCCAAAAAACATACTCACCACGAATATAGATATAACTATGATTTGCCCCGATAGCATAGGCACTTGCGATGATACCTTCTATCACAAGATGGGGATCAAACTCTAAAATTTGCCTATCTTTAAAAGTTCCTGGTTCACTTTCATCGGCATTTACAACAAGATAAGTAGGCAATGGATGGTTTTTGGGAATGAGTTTCCATTTGTCTCCCGTATGTGCGCCACCACCACCTTTTCCACGCAAGCCACTCTTGCTAACTTCTTCTACAACTTCGGCAGGTTCCATTGAAAAAAGTTTCTCCAAGCTTGTGTATCTGCCGTGTTTAAGGGCTACATGTAGCTTGTGAGAATCGGGTATATCAAAGTTTTTACTAACAATTTTTACGATCATCTTATCTATCCCCTTTTCGTAAGCGAAGATTTTATATGTTTCATGCGAGACTATCCAAAATGGCATCAATTTTTTCTATGGTAAGATTTTCTTTGTAAGCTTCGTTGAGACTCATACAAGGTGCGCTCCCACATGAACCTAAGCATTCTACCTCGGTGAGTGTAAATTTCATATCTTTGGTATTTTCTCCTGCTTTAATGCCAAGGCGATTTTCTATATGTTTTTTGATCTCTTGCGATCCTCTTAGCATACATGAGAGTGTTTTACAAATTTGAATATGGTATTTTCCAACAGGTTTGAGGTTAAACATCGTATAAAAAGATGCAACGCTGTAAATATTCATAGGAGTTGTTTCAAGTTTTTTAGCTAGAAACACTATCGCATCTTCGCTTATAAAACCCTCTTGATACTGCACCATCCACAGTGATGGCAAGGTAAGTGAGGATTTTTGCGGATAGCGTTGTAATAACGCAGCAAATTTTTCTTCATTTTCAGGGGTAAATACAAATGCACTCATCGATCTAATTCTCCAGCAACTATATTGAGACTTCCAAGAGTTAAAACAGCGTCAGCAATCATACCGCCCTCAATGATATCAGCATATGCAGCCATCGCAGGAAAACAAGGCGGTCTTACTTTGACTTTATAAGGCGTTCCACTTCCATCACTGATGATATAAAATCCAAGCTCACCATTTGCACCTTCAATGGCATTGTAGTATTCCATGGCGGGTACTTTTACGCCTTCGTAGATAAGTTTAAATTGATTCATAAGTCCCTCTATGTTTCCATATACATCTTTTTTATCCGGCAAAGATATGGCATTGTCGGCAACGAGTATAGGGCCTTGTGGAATCTGTTTCATGGCTTGATTTATGATGCGTATGCTTTGTCTAATCTCTTCAAAACGAACCATCATGCGATCATAAACATCACCAACACTGCCGATGGCAATATCAAAATCAAAACTCTCATAATTATAATATGGAGCAGTTTTTCTGATGTCATAAGCTATACCACTTGCTCGCAGATTTGGCCCACTGAGTCCAAGATTGAGGGCTTTTTCAGCTTTAATGACTCCAACATCTTGCGTGCGATCGTGAAAAATTCGATTGTGTTCTATGAGCGAGAGTGTATCCGCAACTCCATTTTGAATCTGTTTTATGCACTCTTGTAAATCTTCGTTAAATCCATCATAAAGATCATGTGCCATGCCTCCAATTCGCATATAAGAGTTGGTGAGTCTTGCCCCTGTGAGTTTTGAGAGGAGATCATATACTGCTTCTCGAGGGTTAAAAAGATACCAATAATTTGTCAAAGCGCCCATATCCACAAGGTTAGCAGCAAGACATACAAGATGATCGATGATGCGAGAAAGTTCACCGATGAGTACTCGGATAAATTGCGCTCTTTGCGGTACGCTCACTCCAAGCATCCCCTCAACTGTATGGGCAAAAGCTATGTTGTTAAGGATAGCAGAGCAGTAATTGAGCCTATCTGTATAGGGAATAATTTGGTTGTAAGTATGATTTTCGCACGATTTTTCAAAGCCTCTATGCAAGTAGCCTATCTCTGCTACTGCACTGATAATCGTTTCGCCCTCAAGTGCACAAAAAGTGCGAATAGTCCCGTGGCTTGCAGGGTGTGCTGGACCTAAGTTGAGAAACATCAGATCTTCATGTGAGGTAAAGCCTTTATTTTCAAGTTTTGGAATCATTTCATCCATAAGATCATCTGTTTTAGTACAAAATTGCCCTTGTGTTATGGGATAATCTTTTCTAAGCGGATGCCCGATAAATTCTTTATGGTTCAGCATTCTTTTGAGATTAGGATGGTTTGTAAAGCAGATGCCATACTGATCCCAAACCTCCCGCTCCGCCCAGTTTGCTATGGCAAAAAGTGAGCTTATACTCTGAATCTCTAGCTTTGCATCATGAAGATAAGTTTTAATCCGTACTGTTTGTAAGAAACTTGTATCTCTAAGAATATATACAAGTGCAAATCGTGAAGGACATTCGTGCTTACATGTAAGATAATCTATGGCAGTTATATCTAAAAGAATTGAAAAATTATCCTCTATCTGTAAACATGTAATTGCCTCTATGATGTATTGTTGGGCTATGATATATTGGTTGTTTTCATCTTTACTAAAGCGGTTTGCAAAACTTGCTTCAAAATGTTTAGGCATCGAGTCTGCCTTTGAAATTTTTTGTGGTACGATCTTTGATGATGCTTTCATTTTTTTGGATCTCTTGAATTTTCATGAGTGCATCAAGGATTCCTTCGGGTCGCGGTGGGCAACCAGCAACATATACATCAACAGGAATAATCGCATCAATGCCTTGCATGGTTGTATAATTGTCATAAAAACCGCCACTACATGCACAAGCACCCATACTGATCACCCATTTTGGCTCGCTCATTTGATCATATATACGCTTAAGAATAGGCCCTTGTTTGTAGCTAATTGTGCCAGCAACAATCATAAGATCAGCCTGACGGGGAGAAAATCGGACAACTTCAGCACCAAATCGTGAGATATCATATTTGCTTGAAGCCACACTCATAAACTCTATAGCGCAACATGCTGTACCAAAGATATAAGGCCACATTGAAGATTCTCTTGCCCAAGATATGGCATTGTCAAGTTTCGTAGTTATAACACTATCGCCAAAAATCGCTTCCGCACCTACTGCCATTTTAAAGCCTTTATTTTATAAATATAAATAAGTCCACTTGCAAGTAAAAACATAAATGTAAACATTTCAAAAATGCCAAACCAGCCAAGTTCTCTCACATTCACAGCCCAAGGAAAAAGAAAAATAATCTCTACATCAAAGAGAACAAAAATGATAGCTACAAGATAAAATTTAACATTAAATTTACCTTGACCATCGCCAAATGATTTGCTCACACCACTTTCGTAAGCCAAATTTTTGGCACGATTTCCTTTCGTGTTTGGCCCGAGATTTTTCGTGAGTAAAAAAATAGTTGGAAGCAAGATAGCAAGTATAAAAGTGATTGATGCTGCAAGTACAAATTCGAGTGACACCCTAGGATCCTCTCTTCGTTTTAGATGTTGGATATAGTAGCGAAGATTGCTTGAAACAAAAGTAAAAAAAAACAACTTCAAATAAACCTCTAAGAGTTTTTTAAATATAATGCAAAAATTATTTTTAGCCAAAGAGGGATGGATGTTTAAAATTTTATTGATTCTTATCTTCAGTACGCAAATATTTGCAAACAAGATTGTGGATCTTTATGTGCAGGAGGGAATTGACGCGGTTGAGGCCTATATCAACAAGCAGTTAATTTCTAAAGATTATTGGCGTGATTTGCTGCAAGCGCAAGATGTTCGCTATGGATATTATGAAGATATTAAGAACTTGTTGATAGCTAACAAACACAAAAAAACGCTAGAAGTCTATGGACGCACAGAAACAGGTTTTAATTTGGTTAAAAGTTATAATGCAATTATGGGAAAAGACGGAGATAAAAAAGTAGAAGGTGACCTTAAAACTCCTATCGGTGTGTATACTATTACAAAACGCTTTAAGCCAAATGATCTTTTTTATGGCCCATTAGCGTATGCACTTTCTTATCCAAATACAATGGATAAAGTTTATCAAAAAAATGGCTATGGCATCTGGATTCATGGCTCACCGCTTGATGGAAGTCAGCGAGACCCCATGAGTAAAGGCTGCATCGTTTTGGATAATGAAAAGATACAACTTCTCGATACACAATTACATGCACAAAATACTATAATAATCGTTGGAGAAGATAGCATACCACAAGTAAATATCGACGATTTGAGTGTTATTTTGGCAAATCTTTACCATTGGAAAAAAGTGTGGAGTGATAATAGTTTAGAGAGTTATCTCTCATTTTACGATGATTCATTCCGCAGATTTGATGGCAAGGGTATTGACGCATTTAAAAAATTAAAACGCTATGTTTTTGAAAATGATAGCAAAAAAGAGATCAAAATATCCAATATTAACATCGCACCATACCCAAATACAAAAGGGCAAAAAATCTTTAAAATCGCATTTTATGAAGAGTATAAGAGTAAAAAACATAGTTTCAATGGAAACAAAGAACTTTATGTTAAGCTCAATGGCGAAAAATTTTCCATTTTAGTAGAAAAATAAAAATAGGAGCGTACCTTGTTAGATAAAAAACAAGTAGAAAAAGAACTCGATAAACTAATTGATATCAGAAGTGATTTTCTTAACTTTTTTGATGCAAATATCCCAAAAAAAAGCAATGAAATTGAGTTTGATTTCACGCAAGCACCGCAACTAGATGCACAAAAAGTATATGAGCATTTTTTTAAACTTGATTATCAAGCGAGAAAACTGCGTGGATATCTTGTTTCACAACTAGGATTAAGTGCAAATTAATGGCTTTTATTCAAATCTCAAGGGCAAATTACATCCACAATCTCACGCTTTTAAGTCAAAAAGCTGGAGGCAAAGAACGGCTTATGGTTGTTTTAAAAGACAACGCCTACGGTCATGGTTTGCGTATCATGGCAAAAATAGCTGCTTCATTTGAGATAAAAAAAGCTTGTGTTAAAAATATTGCAGAAGCATTAGAAATTTGTGAATTGTTTGAAGAAGTACTTGTTTTAGTAACACATCCGCCAAAGCAGAGTGTAGCAAAAAATATCTCTATCGGTATTAATTCGCTTGAAGGCTTGCAAAATATATTGCCACATACCGCCGTGCATCTCAAAATCGACACAGGTATGCACAGAAATGGGCTTTTTGAGGAGGAATTTGATACGGCTTTGGAGATTATTTGTAAAAATTCTTTGCGACTTAGGGGTGTTTTTACTCATTTTAGAAGTGTTGATGAGGTTGGAAGTGAGTATTTTTGGCAAACACAAGAGTATCTGCGATTAGCACAATGTATGCGAGAGAAAATCCTTGCTTGTAACATACCTATGCCACCTTTTCATTCATGTAACTCTGGCGCGCTTTTACGCAAAGTAGGCGAGCTTGAAGATGATTATGCAAGATGTGGCATCGCGAGTTATGGATACACCCATATGCATCCTAGTTTTGGCGTATATGATCTTAAGCCCGTTTTGTCCTTGTGGGGAGAGAAACTTAGTTCAAGGATGCTTCAAAAAGGGGATAAGATAGGTTATGGTGGCGTATATGAGGTACAAAAACCATGCGTGATTGGTGCATATGATGTGGGTTATGGAGATGGTTTTTTACGAAGTGATGGCTTAAAGATACTTACATGTAAAGAGGGCGAACTCATTGTAGGCAGATCTTCTATGGATAGTATTTTTGTTATCAGCGATAAAGAAAAGATTTGTATTTTCGATAATGCACATGCGATAGCCTCACAATTTAATACAATCACATACGAGATAACAACTAAACTCTCTCCGCTTATTCCGCGAGAAATTATCTAACTTATGTTACGCAGCTTCGGGCGCATAATATCAGTTATCTAAACAACAATTTTAACTTCAATATTATTACCGCCCTTAGCGATTGCTTCTTGCAAGGCGTTTTCTGCTCGTTGGCGGAAGTTTGCCATTGTGTCATTTTGTGCAAGTGAAGTGATGCCGAAGCTACAAGTTATTTTTGCGACTTGTGGAAAATGTTGTTGTGCCAAAATTTTAGTGAGTTTATGCGCTAAGTTTTTTGCTGCTCGAAAATCTATGTCACTTGAGACAATCGCAAATTTTTCACCTATCCATGTTCCAAAAAGATCAGTTGATCTTATGTTTTTCTTGATAAGATTGATAAAATTTTTTTTAAGATTTATGATGACTTTTTCATCGAAAATATTGGAGAGATTTTCAAGGTGATCGATTTGGAAAATGATGAGTGAAAGATTTGTATGGTACCTTTTTGATCGTCCAAATTCATACTCGATTTTTGTTTGTAAGGCTGTGTTGTTTGGAATATTTAGGGAATCATTTTTTTGTGTGAGTTGTTCTAAAAATTTTATATTAGCTTCTTTTTTTTGTATGAGAAAAATGGCAAATGCCAGATGCGTGCTGATGCTTTTTGCTAAAAATGAATAATCATTCTCTAATTTGCCAAGTAAGCATATAACGCCAGATGCTTTTGGGTTTTGTTCACAAACAAGTGCATGTGCAAAAACTTTCTTTTTACCTTTTTTGGTTTGAATCACAGCTTGCATCTGCTCTCTTTTTTCCATATAGGATGTGACAAAAACATACTCTATATCAGTATCTTTTAAAAACTCTTTTTGGGGATTGTATCGTCCTAAGATACCAAAATCACTTAATTCTTTTGCATCATTGATCAGCGTAATGCTATTTTTTTCATAGATTCCAACAAGGCATGCTTCTATGGAAAATTCTTGAGCTAAAAATAGTTGCAAATCCTCCAACTGTTTTTTAAAAGGCATAACAGAGAGAAAAATGAGTGCAATGCGTTCATTGGCTCTAAAAATTTTTTCTTGAACAGAAATGGTGTTTGCAATCTTTTTTTTGTCTGTTGCGAAGAATGTTACGATAAATAACAAAACAATCATCGCGATTTTTGAGGGGATATTTGCGTTTGGATAGCTTTGCATGAGTGCTTGTAAAAAGGAGATATGAAGCATGCTAGCAACACTAAAAGCATCAATAAGTACATAAGTCACAAACGCAAGCAGTGCTATAATGAAACGCATTGTAACTCCTCTTGGGTAGATATGTTTTCTAAAAAAATCACCCCATCAATGCCATCAAGAGCAAATTTTTCAAGAGTATCATCATCTTTGATGTTTACAAATATTTTCATATCAAATAGGTACTCATTTGCAATTTTTTGTGCATCATTGCATAAAAATTGATCTACAATCACAAAAGATGCACCATGGATATTTGCAAAAATCACCTCTTTGAGTGTGCTAACTATCAAGCCAAACTTGACATTGTTTTGTTTGCAAAAATCAATAAGTTCCTTGCTTGTAAATGTAAAAATAACATAACTATTTGGTGGTGTTTGCCTTATTTGCGTGATTGTTGCAACTTTGATACAAGTAAATGATGAGACTTCTTTGTGTCCAATGATTTGCATTTTTTACCTTAGTTTTGCACATTCTTTTGAACAAAAAAACTGACCATCTTTGATGATAGCTTCGCGGCTACTCACAAAAGTACCACATTCGTTGCACTCAAGCATCTCATCGCTATTTCGTTTTTGCTCTTTTTTTTGTGAAGATCTAGGCTCGCTTGTTTTTCTGAAAAAAATAAAATATAATCCAAAGAGAATTGCTGCGAGTATTAAAATCTTAAAGACCATATACATCCTTTATCAAGAGATAATTTCGATGACCTCTTGAGTAAATCTCATAATTTTGCAAATTATCTACTTCTTTTATAACATTTTCACCCTTATAAAGTAAAAATTTTGTTTGTGGTGTGATGAAATGTCTGCAAATTTTTACCAATTCTTGACTTTTGGTTACAGCTCGAGAAGTGATGAGATCACATGTAAAGCCACTATGCTCCTCAACCCTTTGCGAAGCTATCGTGATATTTTCTACATGTAAGAGTGTTTTGGCAAGATGTAAAAAAGCACTTTTCTTTTTGATAGGCTCAAAGAGTGTAAAGTGTGTATCGTGCATCACAAGAGCAAGTAAAAATCCAGGAAACCCAGCACCACTGCCTACATCAATGGCATTTTTGATCTGCTTTTGTTCTAAAAATTGCAGAGGATAGATACTATCTTCTATGTTTTCTTGTACTTTTGCAGCATTTTTAGCACCTGTTATGTTGTGTGTTTTGTTGTATCGCAAAAGTAGATCAGTAAAAATCGCACACTGTTGTTCAAAGTTTTTCATCTATAACAAATGCCCCATCTGTTCTTTTTTAGTGCGTAGATACTTTTGATTATGTTCATTTGAAGCTATCACGATTGGTTCTCGCGAGAGTATCTCTATCGAGTCTAAAGATTCTATTTTTTTTGGATTGTTTGTGAGGAGATGAATTTTTTGTATGCCAAAATGTGCAAGGATAAATTCAACTACTTCATAACTTCGTTCATCAGCAGCAAAACCGAGTTGGTGATTTGCCTCTATCGTGTCATAGCCAATATCTTGTAAAGCATATGCGTTTGTTTTGTTGAGTAGACCGATATTTCTGCCCTCTTGCCTAAGATATATGACCATACCGCCTTGTTCTCCAACCGCTTTTAAGGCGTATTCAAGTTGGTCGCGACAGTCGCACTTGAGACTTCCAATCGCATCGCCCGTGAGACATTCGCTATGAATGCGCACAAGTGGATCTTCTTTGAGCGGTGTTTTAAAGATAACTAAATGCTCTTTAATTCCCTCTGCAAATGTTTGGATTTGAAAATTTCCAAAACGCGTTGGGAGGTTTGCTACATTCGAGATTTTGACTCGCATCTTTTGAATATCCAATCTTTATGGTAAAATTACCGAATTTTTTAAAGTGAAAAAATATTATACACTTATAAGGCTAAAGTATGTTTAAAAGGTTTAGAAGATTACGGATGAATAGCAATTTAAGAGATCTTGTGCGAGAAACAAGCATCACAAAAGATGATTTTATCTACCCTTTGTTTGTGAAAAGTGGTGAAGGAATAAAAAAAGAAGTTGGCTCACTACCAGGCGTTTTTCAAATGAGCGTGGACACTATCTTGCAAGAGTGTGCGCAGCTTGAAGCATTGGGTTTGCATTCAATCATACTTTTTGGTATTCCAAGCGTTAAAGACAGCATCGGCAGTGATGCACTATGTGAGCATGGTATCATAGCAACGGCGATTAAAGCCATCAAAAAAGAGTTTCCAAAGATGTTCGTTGTGAGCGATCTATGTTTTTGTGAATTTACAGATCATGGACATTGTGGGATACTTGATATGCAACACGAGAGCGTCAATAACGATGCAACCTTAGAGATTCTAGCCAAACAAGCACTCATCCATGCAAAAAGTGGTGTGGATATGATCGCACCAAGCGGAATGATGGATGGCATGATAGCATTTTTGCGAGAAGCACTCGATGCACATGGTTATGAAAATCTGCCAATTATGAGTTATTCTACAAAATTTGCAAGTGCGTATTATGGGCCATTTCGTGATGTTGCTGAATCTGCGCCAAGTTTCGGTGATCGCAGAACTTATCAAATGGATCCAGCCAATAGGCGAGAAGCGATAGCGGAATCTATAGAAGATGAGTTGCAAGGTGCTGATATTCTTATGGTCAAACCAGCGCTTGCTTATCTTGATATCGTTCGTGACATAAAAGAACGCATAACAACCCCGTTAGCGGTTTATAATGTAAGCGGTGAATATGCGATGCTCAAAGCTGCACAAAATGCGGGTGTGATCGATTATGAGCGTGTTATGATGGAGACTATGATTGCTTTCAAGAGAGCTGGAGCAGATATCATCATCTCTTATCATGCAAAAGAAGTAGCACGGATACTCAATACCTGATGTCCCTACAGCCCCCTTAGCAAATTTCTACGCAAGGCGTTAGCTTTAGTGCGAGGAATTTTAGAAACATCA
>JACUTU010000006.1 GCA_014859685.1 Sulfurospirillum sp.
GCCGATGATACTTTCCCTTACTGGGATGGAAATGTAGGTCGCTGCCGGATTTGTGCTCGTTTTAAAATTCCTTCTATCATATTGTTAAAAACCAGCCAATGTATAGGTATTAGTGCATACCAGTACAATCTTCCCCATATGCCTTTTGGATAAAAGTAAGCTGATTGGATTAATTTTTTATCTTTTATTTTGAATTCTAACCAAGCATTTCCTGGTACTATCATCTGTGCATAAAGCAAAAGTCTCTCATCTTTTTTGATATCTATAACTCTCCAAAAATCTAAACAATCACTTATACGCAAATCGCATTCACTTCTTCTTCCTCGTTTGAGTCCAACACCACCCATCATTTTGTCCATGATGCCACGAATTTCCCATAAAAAATCATAATCAAACCAACCATTTTCACCGCCAATTGCTGTAAATGAGTCAAATACTTCTTTATTGCTAAGATTATCAATGTTACGAACTTTTCTATCCATAAAGAGTGCGTTAGCAAACTCTTTTTCATGATCTCTGTCCCAAATTTTTCCAGCATTGTCATTCCATCTGCTGATAACTTGATTTTCCTTTATCTGAAAAATTGCTTTTTTAACAGCTTTTTTATAAGATTGTGGATGTATGTTTGGAAAATATTTTTTAGCATTATCATTTTGAACTGTAACTTCTGATTTAAGACCCTCTATGAGTGCTTTTGCTACTTTAAATGGAACTGGCGTAAAGAGATTGAGCCAATATGACGAAAGGTTAATACTCATAAGTGGCACTGGAAAAATATATCGCTTTAAACCAAGTACACTAGCGGTTTGAATCATCATATCTTTATAGCTCATCTGCTGTGATCCTATGTCAATAATGAGATTTTTATCAGTTTCTAAAGGTAGTGCTGCGATTAAATAAGAAAGTACATCATCAACGCCTATTGGTTGAGCGAGTGTTGCAACCCATTTTGGTGTTATCATGAGGGGCAATTTTTCAGCTAAATGTCTGATGATTTCAAAACTTGCGCTACCAGAACCTATCACCACACCTGCTCTAAACCAAACAGTTTTGATATGTGCATTTGAGCTTAAAACTTCACCTGTTTCGAGTCTACTGAGTAAATGTTCGCTTGTATTAGCATTTTTGACACCAAGACCGCCTAGATAGATAACTTTCTTAACCTTACATGTAGCGGCTATATCAATAAAACTTTGGGCTAATTGTTTATCTTTTTGTTTATAATTTGATTCATTCAAAGAATGTAGAAAATAGTAAGCAACATCAATATTTTTGAGTGCTGCTCGCAGTGTTTGTGGATCTTTTGCATCACCTTCGCAAATCTCTATATCATCTCGAAATTCCCCTGAAATACTCTGTTTGTGTCGCACTAAAACACGAATTTTTATATCAGGATTTTGCATTAATGCTAGCATTAAGCGCCTACCGATATATCCTGTAACGCCTGTTAATAATACATGCATGTTTATACCCCAGTTAAATTTTTAAAAAAGTATAGCACCTTTACATGTAAGCTTGTAGCTTTACAGTGTTCTTTGGTTTTTAAAGACTTTAAAACTCCTCTTCAAAAAGGCGATAAGGAGTTTTTTTCATACCGAGTGTTTCGTACTGTTTTTGAGTCTTTTTATCGTCTTTATCTACATACAATCTGATACCACACACATCATCATGTTCTTTTGCAAGACTTTTTGCTTTTTGAAAAATAGCATCGTGTATTTGTGTTGCATGCTCTTCGTTGCTCACGAAAATTCCTTGGATACAATAATACGCCCCATTGCTCCAATCGCTCCATTCACGAGTAACCATACTGATGCCAACGATTTGTTTTCGCACTTCTGCCACAAGATAGAAACCATTGTTAAAACTTGAAAAAACTTTATGTACACCCTCTTTTGTGGTTTGTAAAGAGAGGTTTTTGTTGATAGTTTCTTTAGCAAAATTTACATTAAATTCGGCAATTTTTTTTGCATCGTCTCTTGTGGCTATGCGTACTTGTATGGCTTCATTCATTTTTAATCCCTTTTTGTTCGTATGATTTTATAGATTCGATAACTTAATGCAAGGAGAGTATAGATAATGCCTAAAGCTATAAAAAAATTGATCATAAGTTGCTTGTATTGCCCATCAAGACCAAAATACCCACCAGCAGATGCGAGTGCTATGAGTGTGACAATGATGGCAAATCCTATGATAATATCCCCTATAATAGGAATTTTGGCTACATTTGAGAAGAATTTTTTTGAACTCACTTGTCGTCCTTGAGTATAATATCTACTATCTTTTTCATACCATTTCTTCCTATACTCAACAGTAGTTTTTGTGATATTTTTTCAAGCGGTATTTGGTAAATTACACTCATAAAATCTTTTTTCGATAATTCTTCTTGGCGTAAAATAGTAGCTAAACTTAAATTGCTTAAGCTTTTTGCATTGCTATATTGGTGATCATTTGCCGCATATGGATAAGGGATAAAAAGTGCTGGCAAGGCATTAGCACATAATTCCCAAAGCGTGCTAGCGCCAGCCCGACTTATAGCAAGATCTGCTTTTTGAATGCTTTTAATAATCTCTTTTGAAAATGCAAAACACTCTACATGTAAGCCTTGTTTGCTATAAAATTGGCTTACTCGTTCAAAGTCGCCTTTGCCTGTTTGATGTATTATTTGCACGCCTTTATCAAGAAGATTTTTGGCATTATACATCGCGAGTTCATTGATAAAGTTAGCTCCTTGTGAGCCGCCTAGAAAAATGATAGTTTGCAACTCTTTTCTTACTCTTTTGTGTTGGAAAAATAGTTCACTTACGGGGTAGTCTTGTACTTTTGAGCGAGGATCGTATGAGGAAAAAAATTCTTTTGCAAAAGGTTTGAGTAGTTTATTGAGAGTGCCTATAGTTGCATTTTGTTCGTGTATATATAAAGGTTTGCGTAAAAGTATACTAGCAATTGATGCAGCAGCTCCAGAATAGCCACCAACACAAAATACAGCATCTATCTTGTGTAGTTTGAAAATCTGCTTACATGTAAGTACGGCTTTAAAAATATCTACAAGCACTGCTATTTTTTTGAAGCCTTTTTTGTTCACAACTCCCTTTGTGTTTAAAAAATAGCTTGATAAAAATCCAGTATCTTGCTCAAACCAATCCCTATCTTGTCCATGTTTTGAGCCAATATAAATAGGCTTTAATCCCCTCAAACCTAATTCTTCTCGCATCGCTTTGATTATGGCAAGATGTCCGCCAGTTCCACCGCCCGTGAGTGCTATATTCATAATTTTGCTCTCTTGCTGATCATAAGTACCATGCCCATTCCAAAACAAAGTGCAAGCAAAGAACTACCACCATAACTTAAAAAAGGAACAGCGATACCTTTTATAGGTGTGATGGAAGTGATGCCATAAGCATTCATCAAAAAGGAAAATACTATAAGTAAGCCCATGCCTAACGAAAAAAGATAAAAAACACGGTTGGAGCTTCTGCTAGAGATGCGAAAAATGCGGTAAATGATGAGAAATATAATGCAAGTTAAAAAAGTCACACCAATCGCCCCTATCTCCTCAGCTATACCTGCCAATACAAAGTCTGTATGTACTTCACTTAAGTAACCTAGTTTAAAAATGCCTCCCCCAAGTCCCTCGCCAAACAATCCGCCATGTCTTATGGCATTGAGTGAATGCGATATTTGGTAGGGTTCTGGAGCATTTTCAACTCGAAGTGCGTGAGCAATCTGTGTTGGAAAGAGCGAAAGCACCATATCTTGTATCGTTGCCCACCAAGTTTTTATCCGCAACATTCTATGATCTGATGTTATGATTGCAATAATAAAAATAACAATCGCACTTGAAACACTAATAACAAATAGTTTTACGCTTGTGCCTGCGAAAAATATCATGACAGCAAGTGTAAGCGCAAGTACAACAACTTGCCCAAGATCATTTTGTAGCACCGCTATGAGATAAATGACGATTAAAAAAACACCGACATAAGGAACGATGAGTTTAATCTCCTCTTTGAGTGTTTTTTTACTTTCATCAAGTTTTCTCGCAAAACTCCACGCAAGAAAATAAACAAAACCAATCTTAAAAAATTCAACAGGTGCAAATGAAAATCCCGGAAGTCGTATCCATCGTTTTGCACCACCAGCACTTGTGACTAAACTCTCTGGCAAAAAGTGCATAATGCCCATCAAAAAAAGACAAAGAAAAAATATGCCAAGTCCTAAAAAAGAGAGATGACGATCAGGATTGAGTCTTGAAAGAGACCACATCAAAAAAATCCCAACCATTCCCACAGTAAATTGACGCACAAAAAAATGCCATTCATTGTAGTTAAAATACAGTGTCGTAAATACAGGCAAAGAAAGTGAAAAAACGATACCTACAAAAATACAAAAGGTAGATAAAATAAAAAGTGTTTTATCGGTAGCCATCTTGCTCTTTTCTCTATTTTTTTATCATTCTACAAAAAAAATCTTTAAAATGTGATTGAAAAAAAAGGAATAAATATTGCTTATATTGCACTAGAAATATACAAAGGTAAAAAGATGTTTAGCACAACAAAAGCAAAACCACTTATGGAACAAGCACTCAATGCAAGGGCTTTGCGTCAAGAACTTATAGCTAGCAATATAGCAAATATCGATACACCTTTTTATAAAGCAAGAGATGTTGATTTTGAAACAACACTTATACAAGCCACACATAAGATGTATGATAAAGATGTTACTTCAAAACTTGCACTAGCTAAAACAAACGGCGCACATCTTGATGCACCACAACAAAGTGCTAGCGCAAAGGGTACAATTTTTTTGCGTGATGGACATATGGCGAGAAACGATGCAAATACGGTTGATCTTGATGTGGAAACAACTGAGATGGGCAAAAATGACATTATGTTCAACGCGCTCACCGCCGCACTCAAAAAAAATAGTGCAATTTTTAGAAGTGTTATCGATGCATCAAGTAAAGTTTAAGGAAAATTAGATGGGATATTTAAGCGATTTTGATATAAGTGGATACGGACTTTCAGCACAACGCTTTCGTATGAATGTTATTAGTTCAAACATAGCAAATGCAAATACGACAAGAACCAGTGAGGGCGGACCTTATCAGCGAAAAGAGGTACTTTTTAAAGCTTTTGATTTTCAAAAAGAACTCAACGAACAAATTGCAGAACAAAACAGTATGTTACAATATGAAAATCCACTCAATGATCCATTTTTGCAAAGCGATGCAAAACCTGCTATAATGAGCGTTTTAGTGGATAAAGTTGTGCGAGATGATAGTGATTTTATACTCAAGTTTGATCCAAGTCATCCAGATGCAAACAAAGAAGGTTATGTAGCATACCCAAATATAAATCCAGTCATTGAAATGGCCGATTTGATTGAAGCAACAAGGGCATATCAGGCCAATGTTGCCGCTTTTCAAAGTGCAAAAGCGATGGCAAATAGTTCCATAGATATGTTGCGAGGATAAAAGATGCAAAATAGTATAGATAAATTATCAGGCTTACAAGCACTCAACAAAACGCTTGATGCCAATACAAAAATAGAACAATCAGGAACAGACTTTTCAAAAGTACTGCAAGATTCACTTAATGAGCTCAATACAACACAAGTGCAAAGCGACAAAGCGATGGCAGATATAGCTACCGGAGAGGTAAAAAATCTCCACCAAGCAGCACTCGCTATCGGCAAAGCTGAAACAAGTATGAAAATGATGCTTGAAATTAGAAACAAAGCGTTAAGTGCCTATAAAGAGATCTCAAGAACCCAACTATAATTGACCTCATGGAACACTCCGATACCCGTAAAATCAAAATATTATTTTTATTTACTATTGTTTTTTTTGGGTTTATCATTTTTTTGGGTACGCTTTTTTATTGGGCGCAAATCGACAGAAGACTTCCAACTTTAAGCTATGAAGAAAATGATTTTGCCTCACGAGGGAGCATCATAAGTAGTGATGGATTTAAGATTGCTACGAGCAAAAAACTTTATAAAGCCAGCGTCGATACACGCAATATTGATCCCGACAAAAGAACATTGTTTTTGAAGCTTTACTCTTTGTATAGCGGCGATCCTATTGAGCAAATAGATAAAATTCTCAAATCAAACAATGGCATTGTTGTGCTTTCATACAAAATAGATGCCAAAAAAGCAAAATATATTCAATCATTAGCTAAAAAACTTATCAGATTAGGCGTTTTTAGGAGCTATGAAGATCCAAAAACAAAAGTAACATTCACGCATGGTTTAAGTGTTGGAGAAAGTGGTGAAAATCGTTTGTATCCTGCAAAAACAAGTATGACGCCGCTGGTTGGTTATATAAAAAAAATAGAGCAAGATTCCATCACAAAAGTTATGGGTGTGAAGGGGATTGAACGCTATTATGAAGATAAGCTTTTAGCGATTCAAGACTCATTTACACAAGGGCAAAGAGATCTTTCAAATGCCATCATTCTTAATGGAAAAAGCGTCAGTTTAGACAAGATAGACGGGTATGATATCCATCTCAGCATCTCTTTAAAATTGCAAAAATTACTTGAAAATCTTTTGGATGAACGAAAAAAAGAGTTTGATGCAAAAGAGATTGTTGTTGCGGTTATGCATGCAAAAAGTGGGGCAATTTTAAGTTTGGCAAGCTCAAATCGTTATGATCCGAATTTTATCAAACGAGAAGATTACAATGCACTCAATCCATCAAGCATTGAAGATGTATTTGAGCCAGGATCTGTGATGAAATCTATTATATTTTCACTTTTATTGCGAGAAAATAAGGTAAATCCTTATGATATCGTTCGTGTATATGGTGGCAAGTTTAAATTGGGCAAACAAGTTATAACAGATACGCATGATTATGAATGGTTGAGTGCTGAGGATGTTATCGTGCATTCAAGCAACATAGGTATGGCACAACTTGCACAAAACCTTGATGCTATTGAGTTTTATCAGGGGCTAAAAGATTTTGGATTTTCGCAAAAAACAAATATTGATTTACCATATGAAGCTAAAGGTATGATTCCTCCGATACAAAAATTAAAATCCCAAACTTATAAGGCAACCGTGTCTTATGGTTATGGTTTAAGCACTACTTTTATGCAGATTTTAAAAGCGTACAATGTTTTTAACAACAATGGCAGGATGGTCACGCCTTCTCTTGTTTCGCATATTGCCTTACAAAATGGCAAAAAATATGAAATGCCAAGCAGTAATGAAAAAGAAATTTTGCCGATATCAGTTGCCAAAAGAATGCAAAAAATCCTCATAAAAACTGTAAAAAAAGGAACAGGTACTCGTGCGGCGTATGAGGGATTGCAGATCGGTGGTAAAACAGGAACGGCGCACATTGCATCTGATGGGGGTTATGCAAATAATTACAATAGTTCATTTGTGGGTTTTGCAAACGATGATAAAAACAAATTTACAATCGGTGTTTTAGTGCGAGAACCAAAAAAGCGATACTATCATTTTGCTTCACTCAATGCAGTACCTATCTTTAGAGAAGTCGTTGCGAAGCTTGTTGATGAGGGCTATTTGCAGCCAAATCTTACGAGTGAACAATAATCTCTTTGAGCATTGCAACAAAAGCATCCGCATCATTTGGGCATTTCGCAACGCGATATTCTTCGTAACCTAACGCATGTGCAACTTCTCTGTATTCTATATCAAGTTCAAATTCCGTCTCAGAATTGTCAATTGTAAAAGAGAGTGGGGCAATGAGAACTTTCTTACATGTAAGACTTTTGAGTTTCTCTTCAAGTGAAGGTTCAAGCCATTTTACAGGTCCTAATTTTGATTGGTACGCTACATGTACGCCTTGAAATACTATCTTCTTAGCTTGCAACATTGCTTTGATATGTTCTACATGTAAGAGGATTTCTCGTTGGTACGGATCACCTTTATCGACGATCTTTTGCGGGAGAGAGTGCGCCGAGCAGATGAGCGTAAAATCTTTTGGATCCTGATCTCCAAGAGCTTCTAAAATCCTTTGTATGAGCAACTCGTTGTATCGTTCATTGCCAAAAAATCGCTTGATAGAGGAAAGTTTTAAATCCATTTTTTTTGAACGCATAAGTGTGCGAAAATCTTCCAATGAAGATTTAGTGGTTGTCGTTGAGAAGTGCGGATACAAAGGCAAAAGAAATACTTCCTTAATCCCTTTTTCTTGAATCTGTGCTAAAGCTTCATCGCCAAAAGGAGGCGTATAACGCATAGCAAAAGTGATGAATGTATCGTCAAACTCTTTTTGCAATTTCGCAACAAGTGCTTTAGTGTAGCCAACAATTGGTGATTTGCCACCAATTTGTGAGTAATTTTTTTTGGCCGCTTTACTTCTAGAAGTCACGATCATAAAAGCTATAAAAGAGCGAAGAAAATCACTTTTTACTGTGATGATATTTTTATCATTGAACATATTATGTAAAAAAACTTTTACTTCATCAAGATTGTTTGGTCCTCCCATATTGAGTAAAACTACAGCTTTTTTTTGCATCATGTCTAGCCCTTATGTCCAAAATTTAGGTGATATCTTAGCAATAAAGGGTAAATAATTATGCTATTTTAAAATGCTTTTGGCTAAAATAAGAGAATTTTTAAACACAATAGGAAAAACGATGGATATTCGAGCAGAATTTTTGAATTTTTTTGAAAAGAAAGGACATAAAATTGTTGCAAGTGCGCCACTTGTACCACAAGATGCAACATTATTGTTTGTTAATGCGGGCATGGTTCCTTTTAAGAGTATTTTTACGGGTGAAATTCCAAGGCCAACTCCTCCAAGAGCCACAAGTTGCCAAACTTGTATCCGTGCCGGCGGCAAGCACAACGACTTAGACAATGTCGGCTACACAGCCCGTCACCATACATTTTTTGAAATGTTGGGCAATTTTTCTTTCGGAGATTACTTTAAGGAAGATGCCATTTCACACGCATGGGAATTTATCACTGAAGTGTTACAGTTGCCAAAAGAGAAACTTTGGGTTACCGTACACGAAAGTGATGGTGAGGCGGAAGAGATTTGGAAAAAGCATATTGATGTGAATCGTATTTTGCGATTTGGTGATAAAGACAATTTTTGGCAGATGGGCGATGTTGGTCCTTGCGGTCCTTGCAGTGAAATATTTATCGATCAAGGCGCAGAGTTTTTTCACTCACCACAAGATTGTATGGGCGGTGATGGCGACCGCTTTTTGGAGATTTGGAATCTTGTTTTTATGCAATACTATAGGGATGAAGTTGGCAAACTTACCCCGCTTCCAAAGCCTTCAATCGATACTGGCATGGGGTTGGAACGAACGGTTGCTGTGTGTGAGGGAGTACGAAGCAATTATGACTCTTCACTTTTTATGCCACTTATCAATGCCGTTGCAAAACTCTGCAATAAGACATATATTTATGAGGGTGGAGCGAGTTTTCGTGTGATAGCTGATCATATTCGTTCAGTTGCTTTCTTGTTAGCACAAGGTGTAAATTTTGATAAAGAAGGACGCGGTTATGTTTTGCGTCGCATCGCTCGAAGAGCCATTAGACATGGGTATCTTTTAGGAATTAAAGAGCCATTTATGTTTAAACTACTCGATACGCTCAATGAACTTATGGGGGTACAATACCCATATCTTCTTGAAAAAAAAGAGGTTATTGCCGAGCAGATTAGGCTTGAAGAGGAGCGATTTTTAAAAACTATCGCCGATGGCATTGCACTTTTTGAAGCCGAACTTGCAAATACGCAAGATATTTTTAGTGGTGCTGTTGCTTTTAAATTGTATGATACTTTTGGATTTCCGCTTGATCTAACTGAAGATATGTTGCGTGAAAAAGATTTACATGTAAATATTCAAGAGTTTGAAGCGCTTATGAATGAGCAAAAAATGCGTTCAAAAGCTTCATGGAAAGGTAGTGGCGATAAGATAGCTCATGGAGATTTTAAAGCTTTGCTCGAGCGAGTCGGCTGTAATGAATTTATCGGTTATGAATATCCGCAAGCAGATGCTTGTGTAGTTGCACTTATGGATGAAGATTTTTTGGAGGTGCAAACGCTTAAACAGAGTGGTTGGGTTATGTTTGATAAAACGCCTTTTTATGCACAAAGTGGCGGGCAATGTGGTGATATAGGTGTGGTAAAAGATTATGGAATTATCGATGATACAAAGAAATTTTTTGATTTGAACCTCTCACATGTAAGCCTTGAGAACAAACTTTGCATAGGCGATAAAGTGAGCGTGAAAGTTGATACAGCAAGGCTTGAAGTGCAAAAACATCATTCCGCTACGCATCTTTTGCATGCAGCTTTGCGAAAGATTTTGGGAGAACATGTAGCGCAAGCTGGTAGTTCAGTTGAAAAAGATAAATTGCGATTTGATTTTTCGCATCCAAAAGCGATGAGTACACAAGAAATACAAGCGGTGGAAGAGCATGTTAATGTCATTATTGCAAGTGGCGTGGATGCACAAACGCAAAATATGAGTATTGAAGATGCAAGGCAAACAGGTGCGATGGCGCTTTTTGGTGAAAAATATGGTGATGTAGTGCGGGTTGTTTCTTTTGGAGATGCTAGTGTAGAGCTTTGCGGTGGCACACATGTACAAAATGTTGCCAACATAGGCAGTTTTTTTATCACTAAAGAAAGTGGAGTAAGTGCTGGCGTGAGACGCATCGAAGCAATATGTGGTGCGAGCGCACTTGTATATGCAAAATCTTTGCGAAAAACCTTACAAGAAGTGAGCGAAACGCTTAAGCATAATGATCCAATTTTAGCAATAGAGCGATTGAAAAATGAGATAAAAGAGCTTAAATCTGAGGTGCAAGCACTCCAAGGCAATGCTGGAAAATCTATACAAAGCGTAGTGATAAATGGTGTTGATCTTATCGTAAATACCCTCGAAGTCGGTGATATAAAACAGGCAATTGATGCGTATAAAAATACCAAAGAAAAAGTGGCAATCCTACTTTTTCAGATTAAAGATGACAAAGTTATGATCGCAGCTGGTATAAAAAATGCACCACTAAGTGCTGGAGATTGGATCAAAAAAGTTGCACCGATTGTTGGTGGTGGTGGCGGTGGTAGAGCTGATTTTGCACAAGCTGGAGGCAAGGATCCATCACAAGTTGATGCAGCGATAAAAGTTGCTTTGCAATTTGCTAAAACAGCGCTCGAGGCTTAGACTTTGGAGGCATTTTTTCTCGATTTTTTTGGATCATTTGCACGCATTATCATTTTTTTACATGTACTAGCAGCAGCTGTGCTGATAGGTGGTATGGTTGTTTTGCGTTTTGTACTCAAGCCGACGCTTGTATCAAAGGATAAAGAAGAGATAAAATTTGCAAGATGTTTGCAAATACTTGATAATTTTCTCAAGATTATGTTGCCTTTTATGCTTATTTTGATTTCAGCTTCGTGGCTGATGCGTGTTGGTTTGGGATTTGCGTATGCAAGTCCCATCATCGAAACTTTGCTCCATGTAAAAGAGGCTTTGTGGATGATTTTAGCGTTTAATTTTAGTGTGGCATACTGGAAATTTTTGAACGCGAAGGCATTTTATAAGAAAAGAGCTTACTTTGAAGTTGGTGAAAATATCTCACTTATCATCAACTATCTTATACCAGTTAATCTTGTTTTTGCTTTGATTGGCGTGTATCTTGGCGTTATTATGCGAGGTTATTAGATGGTGCCGATCATTTTAGCTTCAAATTCTTCTACAAGAGCAGATATCTTAAGGGAAGCTGGCGTGAGTTTTGAGCAAAAAACTGCTTTTTTTGATGAGGAAAGTTTGGATATACAAGATCCAAAAGAATTTGTTTATAGAGCAACTTTAGGCAAGATGAACGCATTTTTACAAGCATTTTCACTCACGCAAACACCCATACTTTGCGCCGATACGGTAGTGAGTGCGAGGGGAGTAGTCTTGCGAAAAGCAAAAGATGTGAGTGATGCACGAGCGATCTTGCTTGCGCAAAGTGGACAAATCGTTTCGATTCTCTCTTGTATGGTGCTCAAATCATACGCTTATGAGTTTGTGGATCTCTCAAGCACTGAATATACTTTTAAGCCCTTTGACCCGCAAGATTTGGAAGCGTATTTGCAAACAGATGACTGGAGGGGTAAAGCTGGCGCTTGCATGGTTGAGGGTTTTTGTAAAACTTATATCGATAAAGTGCAAGGATTCCAAAGTACAGCTATGGGGCTTTGTGTGGAAAAATTGCTCCCATTTTTAAAAGAAAGATGATGTATCAAAAAGAGTTAGATGCACTACAAAAAGCACATCGTTTTCGTCAAAAAACAGCGCATCCAACTGGACTTATTGATCTAGCTTCCAATGATTATTTGGGCTTAGCTGGTAAAAAGCAACTACTAAAAAGAGCATATCAAAGCGTGGCTTTTTACGATGTGCATGCTCCAAAATCCTCCTTGATGGTCAATGGTTATCACCAAATTCATAAAGATTTTGAAAATTTTTTATGCAGACAAAATGGTTTTGAAGCCGCACATTTGCTTGGCAGTGGTTTTTTGGCAAATCTTTCCTTGCTAGAGGCATTGCCTAGGCGTGGTGATATGTTGTTGATTGATGAAGAGTATCACGCTAGTGGTGTTATGGGTTCAAAATTGTGTAATGCTAAGGTGATATTTTTTAGGCACAATGATGCCTTACATGTAAGGCAAATTTTGCAAACACACTCCTATGAAAGAGTGATCATAGCGGTTGAGGGAATTTACTCTATGAGTGGGGATATTGTTGATCGAGAATTTTTTGATATTGCTACTGAATATGAAGCCCTCTTGATTGTTGATGAAGCGCATAGCAGCGGCATTTTAGGAGTAAATCTTTTGGGTGTTTTTGAGCATTATGGCATTGAAATTAAACAAAATTTTATCAAAATGGGAACCTTAGGCAAAGCATATGGTAGTTATGGTGCATATATTCTTTGCTCCTTACATGTAAGCCTATTTTTGCAAAATCGAGCTAAAGCAATGATCTATTCCACGGCTGTTTCTTTGTTTGATATAGCATTGGCACATCAAAGTATGCTTTACATACAAAAACATAAAAAAGAGCTGGCCTTGCAAATTGCTAAAAGGCAGATGTTAGTGCGTGAGTATTTTGATCAAGATATGGCAGGTTTGATTCTCAAGCTTGAGGTTGGTTCATCCAAAGAAGTTTTGGCATTGCAAGCTATACTGCGTGAGAAAAACTTTTTTGTAGGTGCCATAAGACCGCCAACTTATCCAAAAGCAATGTTGCGGGTGATACCAAAAATCGATGTTTCTCTTGAACTGACTTGTGAACTTTTTGCAAGCATTAAAGAGGAGGGGTTATGAGTTTTTGTTGCGAAAAATTACTGATTTATACAAGCGTACAAACGATTGTAGATATCTCATTTTCATTTGAACATTCTTTTGCTCTTATAGGCGAAAGTGGTAGCGGTAAAAGTTTGACGCTCAAGGCATTGCTTGGAATGCTTGCAAATAACCTTACATGTGAGATTACATGTAAGAATGATTTTGAACTCAAACGAGGTAAAACAGTTGCTATTGTGCCACAAAATCCTTTCACAGCACTTTCTCCACTGACAAAGATACAAGATCAATTTTTTGTGGCAGATGATGTAGCGGCGTATTATTTTAAGCTTGTGGGTTTGGAAAAACAGATGCTTACAAGGTTTCCAAGTGAGCTGAGTGGTGGACAGTTGCAACGCGTTGTTTTAGCGTTTGCACTCAGTCTTAAACCTCGTTTACTTTTGTTAGATGAGCCAACAACAGCACTTGATAGTAAATCAAAAAAAGAGATTTTGGAGCTTATAGCACGCATACAAAAAGAGGAAAATTTTTATCTTCTTTTTGTAACGCACGATATAAACGCAGTGGTTGGGGTGTGTGAAGATGTCGGAATTTTAAGAGGTGGAAAAATGATAGAAAATGGTAGAACAGAAGAGATTTTGCAAAATCCAAAAAATGAGTACACGAAAAACCTTATCGAAGCTGGATTTCAAAACAGAAAGTTTCGTTTATGAAATACATCATCACTCTTTTGTTTGTCATACTTTTTGCTTTGTTTGGCGGGTTTTTATATGTGTATTCGCAGGTAAGATTTGATGCGTATCAAATCATCGATTATAAACCAAAACTTACTACGCAGATTTTTGATAAAAATGATGTACTGATAGCCAATATATTTGAGCAAGAACATCGCTTATATGCCTCTTATAGTGAGATTCCTCCTAAATTAATAGAAGCACTTATTGCCATTGAGGATACCTCTTTTTTTGAACATGAGGGCATCAATGTAGAGGCGATTTTTAGGGCTATCATCAAAGACATCAAAGCTATGAAACTTGTTGAGGGTGCAAGTACAATTACACAACAACTTGTGAAAAATACCATTCTCTCGCGAGAAAAAACTTTTATGAGAAAGATAAATGAAATGGTATTGGCTTTCAAAATTGAGAGTGAACTTGGCAAGGAAGAAATCTTAGAGCGATATTTAAATCATGTTTATTTCGGGCATGGATATTATGGTATTAAAACGGCAGCTAAAGGGTATTTTCATAAGGATTTAAATGCTTTGAGCCTCAAAGAAATTTCGATGCTTGTAGGCTTGCCTAAAGCTCCAAGTGCGTATGATCCTACAAGAAATATAGATCTGTCATTGAGTAGGGCCAACCGAGTGTTGTTCCGTCTATTTTCTCTAGGTTGGATTGGTGAAGAGAGTTATGCAAAAGGCTTGCGTGAAACGCCTATTGTGTATGATGAAACGCTTACACAAAACAAAGCACCTTATGTTGTTGATGAGGTTATCAAAACACTTACTCCCCGCTATGAGGATTTTAAAACAGGTGGATACAAAATCTTTTTGAGTATCGATCTTGAATTACAAAATCTTGCAAAAGATGCCCTTAAAATTGGATATGCTGCCATTTTTACAAGACATCCAGATGCAAATGCAACACTACTCAATGGCGCTTTGGTGGCACTTGATCCACAAAATGGTGCAGTGCTAGCGATGGTTGGTGGTGTGGATTATGAAAAATCAAAATTCAACAGAGCAACACAAAGCAAAAGACAGCCAGGAAGTAGCTTTAAGCCTTTTATCTACCAAAAAGCCCTCGATCTTGGCTATTCTACGATGAGTTTGATACCAGATATCTCAAGAATTTACACAGATACAACAAAAGAAGAAGATTGGAAACCAAGAAATTATGAGGAAAATTATGAAGGCCTCATTACGCTTAAAGACGCAGTTGTGCATTCACGCAATCTTGCAACGATTAATTTACTCAGCACACTCGGCATAGACAGTATTTATAAAGAATTGAAAAAAGATGGGTTTAAAGATCTTCCTTATGATTTACCTATGGCGCTTGGAAGTTTTGGTATATCGCCTTTGGAATTGAGTGGTTTTTACTCAATATTTCCAAATTATGGAGTAAAAGTCGAACCTCTTTTAATCAAAAAAATAGTCAATCGTTTTGATGATGTCACGCTTTTTGAAACAGTGAAAAAGAGAGTGACTTCACCAGAACAAACTTACTTAATGCTTGATATTTTGAAAAATGTTGTCCTAAGAGGCACGGGGAGAAGCGCAAGGGTTGCGGGGATAGAAGTTGCTGGCAAAACAGGAACGACAAACAACAACATAGACGCATGGTTTTGTGGATTTACTCCACAGATTGAAGTGCTTGTGTGGTATGGACATGACAACAATACACCGATGCAAAAATACGAAACAGGTGGTCGTGTTGCAGGTCCTGCGTTTAATTATTTTGTTACACAATACCTCAAAAAATACCCACAAACTAAGCGAACATTTGATAAGCCAGAAGGAGTTTTTTCAAAAATCTATAATGGGTCTAATGAATATTTTACAAAAGATTCACCGCTTCCAAGAGCAAGTGCATCGAGCGAAAATCAAGAAAGCGGATTGATATTTTAAGGTTAAGAGGGGGGGGGAGATTCCCCTCTTATTTGCTGGTGTTACGCACTAAAGCAAACGCGTCTGTTTTTCTAAAGAAACTGCGTTTGCGACAAGAACAAATGTCCCTATAAACCCTCTAAAGCTACGAAAAGGGTACTTTTCGAGAAAATAAGAGGTATTTATGAACTTTTTTGCAAAAGTGCATAAGATCAGTTATTTGTTAGCAAGAATAAGTTGTTTTAAACTCAAATGCAGTTGGTCTAGCTTCATCTGGCCAAACTTGTGTTTCAAATTTGTATCCTTGATAAGTATCGATAAAATCTTGAGTCATTACAGGTTTGAGATATTCATTGTCGCGAATAAGCGCTTCAAGTGAGCCTCTAAGTGTATGTGGCATTTGATTGATACCTTTTTCACGAATCTCTTTGAGTGATAATTCAAACAGATCTTCATCCATAGGGCCAATCGGTTCAGTTTTCTTTTTAACACCATCAATGCCTGCAAGCAAGAGTGCGGCAAATGCAAGATATGGACAAGCTGTAGAATCAGGAAAACGCATTTCAACACGAACAGATTTTTCACCAGCACCATAAGGGATGCGACAACTTGCACTTCTGTTTTGCATAGAATAAGTTAGAATAGAAGGCGCTTCAAAACCAGGAATCAATCTTTTGTAAGAGTTAGTTGATGGATTTGTGAAAGCCGCCAAACTTCTTGCATGTGCCAAAACCCCACCTATATAATTGCGTGCCATATCGCTAAGATTTGCATATGCACCAGCTTTGTAAAACAAGTTTTTGCCATGTTTCCAAATTGACATGTGCGTGTGCATGCCACTACCATTGTCACCATAAAGTGGTTTTGGCATAAATGTTGCTGTTTTGCCATTGAGATGTGCAACCATTTTTATAACATATTTGTATTTTTGTACATTATCAGCAGCTTCGATGAGTGTTCCAAACTTTACACCAATTTCACCTTGTGCTTGTGCAACTTCGTGGTGTACTACAAAAGTTTCAAGTCCAACTTGTTCAAGTACTTGAACCATTTCAGCACGCAAATCTACCATAGAATCTGTTGGCTGACATGGAAAATACCCACCTTTTGTGCGAGGTCTGTGTCCTGAGTTGAAACCATCTGGATAGATAGTATCATCATTCCATGCACCTTCTTCAGAATCTACTTTATAGTATGCGCAGTTGATCTCATCTTTGATTTGTATATCATCAAATACAAAAAATTCATTTTCAGGACCAAAATAAGCTACATCGCCCAAGCCAGTTTCACCAAGGTATTGCAGTGCTTTTTTAGCGATACTTCTGGGGCATTTTTCATACATTTGTCCTTTATAGATATCAAAAACATCACAAAAAACAACAACGGTTGCATCAGCAGTAAATGGATCCAAAAATGCAGTTTCAACTTCTGGTTTCAAGAGCATATCTGATTTGTTGATCGGTTGCCATGCGTCTATGGATGATCCATCAAACGGAATACCAGACTCAAAACTTTCTGTATTTATTGCTGGCATTGTGTAAGTTAAATGGTGCCATGCACCTTTTATATCTGTAAAACGGAAGTCCACAAATTGAACCTCATTTTCTTCACAGTATTTAAAAAACTCTTCTACGCTACTGACAAATTTGCCCATAAGGTCTCCTTGACATAATTTTTCAAGTATTGTATCTAAAAAAAAATCATAGGGTACTTGTGTTTTGATTAAAAATTAACCATTTTTCGCTCTTTATTTGAAAAAGTTGCACATTTTTTATATCCATAGTTTTTTGCATATGCTAGAATTTCCTCTTGCGCAAAGCCTACATGTAGGACTTCGTGTGCATCTGAACCAAATGTAATGGGTATCTCTTGTTCACTTAAAAGTTCCATCAGTGGGCAACTCGGATATGCTTCGCTGATAGGTTTTCTCAAACCAGCCGCATTTATTTCAACAACTAAATCAGCTTTTTTGATAGCTTTGATAGCATTTTTTGCGATCAGTCTTACATCTTTTTTTGGTAAAAATTTAAACACTTTGATAAGATCAAGATGTCCAACGATCTGGAATAATCCAGAGTTTGCAAGTGCTTCGATACTATCAAAATACTCTTGCCAAATGTGATCAATGTCTTTGCTTGCAAACCCCCCGATAAACTCTGGATTATCAAAGCCCCATTTGCCCAAAAAATGCACAGAGCCGATAAGATAATCCACCTCTCTTCGCAAAACACTTTCATCTATATAGCCATCAAGAAAATCAACTTCATATCCCAAAAGAATGGTGATTTGATCTTTAAATTGCTCTTTGAGGTGTAAAATATCTCTTTCATACAGGGGCATTTGCGTAAAATCCATACGATATTTTTGATCAAAATGCATAGGCGCATGATCGCTAAAGCCAAAATGATCGATATTGTTATTGATTGCTTGTTGTATGTAAGCTTTTGGTGTGCCTGAGGCGTGATTGCATAAAGGTGTATGATTGTGTAAATCTATACGCATAATTTTCCCTTATTTTGAGATGACTAAAGTAAAATTATATATAAATTCATATATAATGTAACATAAATCTATTGTTTTTCAGGAGAAACGCATGACACAAGAAGAACTTGATGCACTCATGGCAGAGGAATTGAATGATGATGCAACGCAAGAAGAAAAGGACGATAGCATAGCAGAAACACTCGAGATTGATGATGCAATCGGGGATGATGATGTAACGCAAAAAACACAAGAAGCACCGCTCAAGGAGATGCACGAGTACAGGACTTCAGCAGATATGTCTTGGCCTCCACCACCACCAACTGATGATCATAAGATGGTGTATCAACTCGATGATGTTACAAAAGATTCGGAACTTAAAGCCGGTCAAGTATTTGATAAGCTTGAATCTGTAAATAGCTTTATGATGGATGCAGAAACCAATGCAAATGAAGTTATTGCTCTTATTGATGGCAATATTGAACTTTTCAACTCTTTATGTGAAAAATTTCCAAAGATAGAACAGTTTGCACAAGCACTCAGCGACAATAAAAACATGAAAGCAAAAGTGGAAGATCTTATTGTAAATGCGCAAAGTGCTGAAGATGAAATTATGATGACTATGGATATCATGCAGTATCAAGATATACATAGACAAAAAATAGAGCGAGTTATCAATGTTATGCGAGCTCTTTCGAAATATATGAGCAATTTATTTGAGGGCAAAGTTGATGATGAAAGAAGAGTAGGTAGTGCTGTGCATATTTACGGTGATGAAAGCACAGAAGATGTTGTTAGCAATGATGACATAGAAGCACTCATAGCAACTTTGGGAAAAAAATAAGTGCATAAACCAGAACTTCTTTCTCCTGCTGGTAACTTTGAAAAACTCAAGATTGCCCTAGCATACGGCGCGGATGCAGTATACGGTGGCGTGAGTCATTTTTCTTTGCGTTTGCGAAGCGGCAAAGAGTTTAGTTATGAAAGTTTTGCTGAGGCAGTGGATTATACGCACAAACTTGGCAAAAAGATTTTTGTCACCATCAATGGCTTTCCTTTTAATGCTCAAATAGAACTGTTAAAAAAACACATAGAAAAGATGGCAGCTATGCAGCCAGATGCTTTTATCGTAGCAGCTCCTGGCGTTGTAAGGCTTGCTCAAGAATTGGCACCGCAAATTCCTCTGCATCTTTCTACGCAGGCAAATGTTTTGAATTATCTTGATGCACAAGTTTTTTATGATATGGGCGTTAAACGGATAGTTGCAGCTAGAGAAGTGAGTTTGAAAGATCTTGCACAGATCAAAAAAATGATTCCGCAACTTGAGATAGAAGCTTTTGTACACGGCTCTATGTGTTTTGCTTATAGCGGCCGTTGTCTTATTAGTTCAGTGCAAAGCGGACGCGTTTCTAATCGTGGCAGTTGTGCAAATGATTGCCGTTTTCCTTACACTTTGTACGCACAAAATGAAGAGAGTGGTACGCTTTTTAAAATAGAAGAAGATGAAGCTGGAACGCATATCATGAATGCGAAAGACCTGAATCTTTCTGGACATTTAGATGAGATTTTGCAAAGTGGTGTTATCGATGCGCTCAAGATTGAGGGGCGAACTAAGAGTGCGTATTATGCTGCTATCACGGCAAAAACTTACAGACAAGCTATTGATGAGTTCGCAACACCTCATTTTGAGACGAGCAAATATGTCCAAGAGTTAGCAACTACAAAAAATCGAGGATTCAATGATGGATACCTTGTGAGCAAGCCTTATGAAAAACATGGTGAACAAAACTTAGAACACTCCATTAGCGAGGGAACACATCAAGTTTGTGCGCAGGTGAGTGAAGATGGGCTTACTTGCCTTAGCAAACATCTTTTGAGCTTACATGTAAAGTATGAACTTGTATTGCCTCGCAAGTTAGATTCATCGATAGACAATGCAACAGGCACTATAAGCTTTGAAGATGGTAAATGGATGATCGAGTTCAAAAAGTTGTGTACAACCAATAATAAGTTTTTTGATGCAGTGCATAGTGGCAATACAAATCCTATCGTATTGCCTTGTAAATTGCCAGCATTTACATTTTTGAGAATGAAGATTTAAGGAGAAAGCGTGAAATTTATCTCGATTGTCATGGGAAGCAAAAGTGATTTTGAGATCATGGAAGAAGCGGCAAAGATTTTAGAAAAATTTAGTGTAGCTTATGAGATGATCATATCCTCAGCGCATAGAAGCCCAGAGCGAACACATAATTACATTAAAACCGCTGAGCAAAAAGGCGCCAAAGTTTTTATAGCAGCAGCAGGTATGGCAGCACATTTGGCTGGAGTAGTAGCTTCTTTTACAACAAAACCAGTTATAGGTGTACCGATGAGAGGTGGAGCAATGGATGGAATGGACGCTATGCTAAGCACCGTTCAAATGCCAGCTGGAATGCCAGTAGCGACCGTAGCCATAGGAAAAGCAGGCGCTATCAATAGTGCGTACCTTGCTATGCAAATCTTAGCTATCGAAGATGAAGAATTACGCATTAAACTCCTAGAAGATAGGATATTAAAAGCCAAAAAAGTTGCTTCAGATTCTTTAGAGATCGAAAAAATTATATAAGCATTAAAGGTTAGGATATGCAAACTTGGCTGGAGATAGAAGAGTTTAGTAAGCTTGTGCATTTAGATATTGTTACGATTGAAGATATGATTGCAAGAGGCAAGCTACATGTAAAAGAAGAAGATGCCAAACGATACATTGAAGCATCTGCGGGAACAAATGAGATCATGCCTATGCAAAAATCCACGCAAACGCTCGATTCTGAAATAGTCACTTTGCAAGGCGCAAATTTTATCGAAAAAACGATAGGTACTATTTTAGGTTTGCATGAAAAAGTGATGGATGCAAAAGATGAAACACTTGACGCTTTGCGGAGCGAAAATAGATTTTTAAAAGAGGCTCTTTTTTCGATGCAAGAGTTATATGATGAGGACAGAAAAGTCGTTGAATCTTTAACAAAACAGTTAGAATTGACACAAGAAGAATTAGAATTTACCCGTAGAAAATACAAACTGATGTGGAATAAAGCCGTCGATAATTATAAAAAAGAAAATTAACTTACGACCGCAAGGTTGTGCAAAATTAAATAAAAAAGGAAGAGAGTTGTTGACATTTAGCCAAATGCTTTTAAAATTACAAAATTATTGGCAAGATGAAGGATGTACGATCGTACAGCCTTACGATATGCCAGCTGGTGCAGGAACTTTTCACAATGCTACATTTTTGCGAAGTTTAGGTTCAAAACCGTGGGCAACAGCATATGTGGCACCTAGCAGGAGACCAACAGATGGAAGATATGGCGAAAATCCGAACCGTCTTGGTGCGTATTATCAGTTTCAAGTGCTTATCAAACCAAGTCCTGAAAATATACAAGAGTTATATCTTAAAAGTTTGGAAGCTTTAGGGCTTGATTTGCAAAAACACGATATTCGTTTTGTGGAAGACAATTGGGAATCTCCAACACTTGGTGCATGGGGCTTGGGCTGGGAAGTTTGGCTAGATGGTATGGAAGTTACACAGTTTACCTATTTTCAACAAGTAGGTGGCATCGCTTGTGAGCCTGTTTCTGTTGAAATTACTTATGGCGTTGAGCGACTTGCTATGTATCTACAAGAAAAAGATTCCGTGTTTGATTTGATTTGGAATGAAAATAAATACGGCATCACAACTTATGGAGATGTACACAAGCAAAGTGAATTTGAATTTAGCACTTATAATTTTGAAATTGCAGATACAAAAATGCTCTTAGAGCAATTTGAAAATGCAAAAGAGGAATGCCATCGGTGTTTGGATGCAAATTTACCTTTGCCTGCGTATGATTATTGTTTGGTGGCTTCACATACATTTAATGTACTTGATGCAAGAAAAGCGATATCTGTAACACAAAGACAAAATTATATCCTCAAGATTCGAGAGCTTGCAAAAGGATGTGCTATCAAGTATAAAGAAGTGATTGATGCGGCTTAGAGAAATTTATGATTTTTTAGATACACTCAGTCCCTTTTCCTTGCAAGAAAAATGGGACAATAGTGGCTTGATAGTTGGAAATTTTGACCAAGAGGTGAGCGCTTTACATGTAAGCCTTGATATTGATAGCCAATTGATTGAGCAAGTAGCGAATAATTCGCTTATCATTACGCATCATCCGTTGATATTTCAGCCACTTTCAAGGCTAGATTTTGCTTTGTATCCTGCCAATATCTTGCAAAAAATGGTACAAAAAAATATCTCCTTGATCGCCTTGCATACAAATTTTGACAAGACACATCTCAATCATTTTGTCGCAAAAGAGATCTTGGGATTTGAAAAGATAGTGAGTGAGGGTTTTGTGTGCTATAGTAGCGTTACATGTAGCTTTGAAACTCTTGTGAACCGCATAAAAAAAGCCTTACATGTAGATATACTTAAAACCACGCAAACAAAAGAGTTTATCCACACAGTTGCACTCACAACAGGAAGCGGCGGTGATCTTATCGGTGAGATCAAAGCTGATTGCTTTTTGAGTGGAGATTTTAAATACCATCAAGCACTAGCAGCGATGGAAAATGGTTTGTCTTTGATAGACATTGGACATTATGAAAGTGAGCAGTATTTTGCACAAGCGATTGCTCCTCATTTGAAAAATTTGTCATTACAAGTTATAATGTCAAATTCAAAAAACCCGTTTCAGTACAAATAGAGGATAAAAAATAGATGAATAAGTATTTAGAGCAATTAGTTGCACTTGCAAAGATTGATGAAGAGATAGATGCGTTTGTGCCTAAAATGAAGGCCGTCGAAAAGAAGTTACGAGTTGCGTTAGAGCAAGAAGATGCGATCAAGTCCCGTGTAGAGTCGTTTAAAAAAGAGATAGTTGAGGCAAAACTCAAAAAAAATAAAAATGAACTTCATCTTGCAGAACTCTCAGCCAAATTTAAAGATTTTTCAAAAAAAAGTGCGGCAATCAAAACAGACAAAGAGATGAAAGCTTTGCAACTAGAAGAGGAAATAGCAAAAGAACAATGTGATTTTGCAAACGAAGAGATAGCAAGACTTGATAGCTACATTGATGCTAAAAATAAAGACGTACAAGAAGCAGAAGCAACACTTAACGATGTTGCTGCACGCACACAAGAGATTAAAATTTCTATCGATGAACAAATCAAAGAGATCGAAGAGCAACGCACAAGAGTGTATGAAGACAAACAAAAACTCGTTGCCGAAATGAGTCAAAAAATACTCTCTTTTTATCAAAAAATACGCAAATGGGCAGGTAATACTACGGTTGTTCCTGTAAAAAAACATGCATGTTATGGATGTTTTATGCGTATCAATGATAAAACATACTCATCTGTTTTGCTCAAAGACGATATCATTACTTGTCCACATTGTGGCAGAATTTTATATAAAGATCTTGAGGAAGTTGAGGCATAGGCTTGCGCGCCTTTTTTTATATGAGCCTTTTGACGCTAGTTTTTCTTCTAGCGTCTCCTTTTTTATACTTTTTTTCTCTCAAACAAAAATATAAAAAATCACTAAAATCCCGTTTCTTTTTGGTGGACAATCCTCCTTTTTTGCAAAAATCTGCGATTTGGTTTCATGCCTGCTCATTTGGAGAAGTAAACGCACTAGAGCCCATTATAGAGCAGATCAAAAAACCTGTTTCGCTTTCTGTGATTACAAATACTGGGTTTCAACGAGCATCATTAATCAAAAATGCAGAGGTGAGATATTTGCCTTTTGAGATTTTTTTACCTTTTTGGATAAACAAACCAAAGGTGCTTATTGTGCTAGAAGCTGAATTGTGGCCAATGCTTTTTCTTACTTGTAAGCAAAGGGGTGCCAAAACGATTTTGCTTAATGCTAGGATTTCTGATCGCTCATATGGTGCATATAAAAGATTTGCTTGGCTGTATCGGTGGATTTTTTCACATATAGATTTGGTATTTGCTCAAAGTGAGACTGATAAAAAAAGATTACAATTTATCGGTGCAAAAAAAGTTATAGTAAATGGCAATATCAAAACCATGCAAACACCAGTGCTTACATGTAAGCTAGAAAAACCAAACAAAGAAGTGATTACTCTTGCAAGTACGCACGAGGGTGAAGAGGAATTTTTACTGAATGTGTTACAGCTCAAAAAAGAACAAATGCTCATTGTCGTGCCACGCCACCCCGAGCGATTTGCAAAAGTAGATATGCTTTTACGCCAATATGCCCAAAAGCATGGTTTGCTTTATGAAAAATGGAGTAGTAACAAGAGTTTAAGCGGTGATATAATTTTGTGTGATGCGATGGGTGAATTAATCAATATCTACGCAATTACGGATATCACTTATCTTGGAGGATCATTTATACCAAGTGTTGGCGGTCATAATCCGCTTGAGCCCGCTTTTTTTCATAATAAAATCATAAGCGGTGCATTTTTTTATAACCAAAAACCCTTGTATGCACTTGTAAAAAATATATACATAACTACAAATGATGCTTTAAAAAATATAGATTATAAAACAGTACAAAAATCAGAAGTTTTACACAAGGGCAATATAAAGGTTTTTTTAAAAGAGTTACCATGAATATAAATTATTTTGTGCAAGGCACAAGCTTGAGTGTAAGAAATTTAGCTTGGACTTTGTTTAAGCTAAAGGAGCTATAAAAATGACGACAGAAAAAGCATATAAACTACTTGCTTTGCAAGAAAATATATCGAACAGAGCAGCAAAAGATTTGATAGATCGAGGCGTTGTTTCACTAAGCGGACAAAAAGTTTTGCTAGCAAGAGCAGATGTCGATGTTAAGAAAACATTTAAAATCCAACCCATAGCAAAAGCAAAGATACTTTTTGAAGATGACAAGATACTTGCTGTTGATAAACCAGCATTTTTGAGTACAGAAGAGGTTGCGAAAGATTTTCAAGCAACGCTTTTGCATAGACTTGATAAAGAAACTAGCGGTGTTTTGCTTTTTACAAAAGATGAAGAATTTCATGCTCAAGCCATCAAAGCTTTTAAAAATAAAGAAGTAAAAAAAGAGTACATCGCTGTAGTTTGTGGAAAATTAATCGAATCTTTAGAAATCGATAAACCACTCATTACACTCAAAAAAGGAAATGTTGCTTATACAAAAGTAAGTAAACAAGGTAAAGAAGCCATCACATATGTAGAGCCTTTGATGCTCGAGGGGCATTATTCAAAAGTGCTAGTTTTTATACAGACAGGTCGAACACATCAGATCAGAGCGCATCTTAAAAGTGCCAATTTTCCGATTTTAGGAGATACGCTTTATGGCGGTAAGCCAGCAAAAAGAGTGATGCTACACGCTCATAAAATAGCACTTTTAGGTTATGAATTTACTTCAAAAGAACCAAAAGAATTTGCTAAGTTTATCTAAATTAAAGCATATTTTCAGTACTATTGCATTCCTTTAATGGGGCAATATGTCAAAATTTATAATATAACAAGGGAAATTATTTGTTCGAAATCCTAACCGATTCTTTTAAGAGTGCTATCAATAAAATACGATTTGCTGATGATGAAAAGTCTTTAAAAAAGGCGTTAGATACACTCAAAAAATCTTTACTCAAAGCAGATGTACACTATAAAGTTTTAAAAGATCTTTTAAGTGTTGTTGAGATTGAAACAAAAAGAGATGGCATAGGACAAGTAAATTTTCTAAAATCACTCAAAAAAAACATCACAGATATTTTGGTAGTTTCTGGAAAACAAGGTTTTGTATTCGCTCCCAAAGGGGTGACAAAAGTTTTGATGGCAGGATTACAAGGAAGTGGTAAAACAACAACAACTGTCAAATTAGCAAACTATCTCAAATTGCGACAAAAAAAAGTTTTAGTTGCTGCTTGTGATTTGCAACGATTAGCGGCGGTTGAACAGTTAAAACAACTGTGCGTTCAAAGCGATATTGATCTTTACTTTGATGAACAAGAAAAAAATCCAGCAACTATCGCAAAACAAGCATTAAAAAAAGCAACAGATGGATTGTATGATGTGTTACTTATCGATACAGCAGGGCGTTTAGCGATTGATACAGAACTTATGGAAGAGCTTTTTAGTGTGCGAAAAGTGATAGAACCTGATGAAGTTTTCTATGTAGCTGATTCTATGAGTGGACAAGATGCTGTGAGAAGTGCTGCTAGTTTTCATGAAAAAATAGGCATTAGTGGCGTGATACTCAGCAAATTTGATGGTGATTCAAAGGGTGGTGTTGCTCTTGGTTTGGCAAAACAAGTTGGTGTGCCTTTGCGATTTATCGGTGTTGGTGAAAAAGTTGCCGATCTTGAGATTTTTATACCTGAACGCATTGTAAATCGCCTTATGGGTGAGGGTGATCTTGAGGGATTGGCAGAAAAAACAAGCGCAATTATCGATGAAAAACAAGCAAAAGCTATCAATAAAAAGATCAAGAAAGGTGAATTTAACTTTAACGACTTTTTAGAGCAGATGGAACAGATGAAAAAACTTGGTAGTATGAAATCTATTTTGGGTATGATCCCAGGTCTCTCATCAGTTGCAAACCAGCTCAAAGATGTGGATCTTGAAAACTCTGTTGAGATGAAACGCATCAAAGCAATGATCGGTTCTATGACAAAAAAAGAGAGGCTAGAGCCTGCTTTGCTCAATAACACGAGAAAGCGAAGAATAGCAACAGGTGCTGGACTGAGTGATGTGCAAGTTAATAGATTTTTAAAACAGTTTAAAAATGCGTCTAAAATGGCAAAGCAGTTTTCAGGCAAAAAAGGAATGCAAGATTTGCAAAATATGCTATCGCAAACAAATCGAGGCGGGATACCTAGATAGTTATTTGTAGGGCTTATATCTGTATGTTTTTACATGTAGATCTAAACCGTATAAAATTTTAAGGAGACCATATTTATGGCAACAGTAGTTCGATTGACAAGAATGGGAAGAAACAAGAAGCCTTTTTATAGGATTGTTGTTACAGACAGCAGAAAAAGAAGAGATGGCGGCTCTATAGAGTCTATAGGCTATTATAACCCACTAACACAACCAGCTACAGTCAAATTTGACGAGCAGAGACTTGCGTATTGGAAAAGTGTTGGTGCAAAACTTAGCGATAGGGTAGCTAAAATCACGGCTAACTAATCATGATAGATAAATTTCTTGAAGATTTTGCAAAACTTTTGGTAGATAAGCCGGAGCTTGTGAGGGTTGAAAAAAACGATATTGATGAAACTTTTTGTGAAGTGATCGTGTATGCCGATAAGGTTGATACGGGAAAACTCATAGGAAAAGATGGAAAGATGATCAATTCACTCAAAACACTCATTTCTGGTTGTAAGGCGAAAGATGGAAAATCTTATAGGGTGAGCGTAAAAGCAAACGATGAATTATAGTGATACTTCGCAACTAGAGGTCGCTCAAATAGGGCGGCTTGTAGGCTTGAGAGGTGAGTTGAAACTTCATATTCATAGTGATTTTCCTGAGCAATTTAAAAAAGGAAAAATTTTTACTACTCAAAAAAATATCTCCTTGCAAGTGCACTCTTTTAATCTCGAGCGTTCTCTTGTCAGCTTTGTTGGATATCTTGATCGCCAACTTGCATCTTCACTTGTAAATTCTTTCTTGTTTAGTAGTGTCGAGCGAAGCTTGCAAGATTGTCATTTGCAAAAAGATGAATTTTTTTGGTTTGAACTCATTGCGGCACAAGTGTATGATGGTGTGCTTCTTTTGGGCGTTGTAACTAACATTGAACGCATAGCAAATGTAAATTATCTTGTAATTCAAACAGATGCAGCATTGTTGCAAAAAGGGCATGTTGGTGAATTTTATATTCCTTATATTAGCCGTTTTGTTGATGATTTTTCAAAAGAAAAGAAGATCGTTAGCACGCATGATACATATGGTTTGCTTGAGAACTCTTAGTGAAATTTACTTTTGTCACGCTTTTCGAAAATCTAGTGTCTTTTTATTTTGATGACTCTATTTTAAAAAAAGCCATACAGAATAAACTCTTACATGTGGCGTATGTAAATCCTCGAGATTTTAGTGTTGATAAACATAAAAAAGTGGATGATTATCAAGTGGGCGGTGGTGCTGGCTTGTTGCTACAAACACAACCTCTTTATGATGCTCTCAATCATATAAAGATAAAAAATCCTGACGCGTATTTTGTATTTGCGGCTCCTGCTGGAAAACCTTTTGTGCAGTTTGATGCAAAAAGATTGGCACGCAAAAAACATATTGTATTTGTGAGCGGTCGATATGAAGGAATTGATGAGCGAGTCGTGGAGAGTTTTTGTGATGAGGTATTTTCTATCGGAGATTATATTCTTACAGGTGGAGAGCTGGCAAGTCTTGTGATGTGCGATGCTATCAGTAGAAATATCACAGGCGTTCTAGGCAATGAAAACTCTTTGGATGAAGAGAGTTTTGAACATCAGTTGCTTGAAGCACCATCTTTTGCAAAGCCAATAGTTTATGCAAATAAATCTGTTCCCTCAGAGTTTTTAAAGGGAAATCACGCTAAAATGTCAAACTTAAAAAATGAGCTGGCAAAATTGAAGACGCAATACTTCAGACCAGATCTATTTTTTCTCGCAAAAACGAGACGCTGAAAACAAAAAGGATCATTGATATGAGAAATAAATACATAGAAGCTTTCGAAAAAGCACAGATAGCAGAAAAAAATGTCCCAGATTTTAGAGCTGGAGATACAATTAGAGTTGCTGTGAACATCAAAGAAGGCGAAAAAACAAGAGTTCAAAATTTTGAAGGTGTGTGTATTGCAAGACGCGGTAGCGGTACTGGTGAAACATTTATGGTAAGAAAAATTGGTGCAAACTCTATAGGAGTTGAAAGAATTTTTCCTATCTATAGTGATAGCATTGACAGTATTACACTTGTAAGACGCGGACGCGTTAGAAGAGCAAAACTTTTCTATCTTCGTGAAAGAAAAGGTAAAGCTGCAAGAATTAAAGAACTTAAAAAATAATTCTTTCCTTATGGAAAAACGGTTATATTGCCGTTTTTCTACTCTTTTTTTATCTCATAATTCTTTCAACTTCCAAAAACTCATACAACTGATAAAACATATATTGAGTTATTTTCAAAAGTACAATCATTCTAATAGAAATATTTCAATTGTATTGATGTATAGTTTTTTTGTATTTATCTTTGTAACATTAGCCAAAGTTTTTCTACTTTTTCCCTTGCCCACGGAGTGCGTCTAAGAAATTTGAGGCTTGATTTTATAGATGGATCAAAATTGAAAGAGTTTATTTTTACTAATCTACCTAGTTTTTCCCAGCCATAATGAGAAACTAATTCTGTAACAATTTGTTCTAGTTTTATCCCATGCAACGGGTTATTTGGTTGTTTATTCATGATGATATTGTATCAAAATAAAACTAATTGAAAAGAAGCTTATAGTGTAAAAAAGGCATTTATCGCATATCCTCCAAAAATAAGCCATAAAAAAAGTATAAATCCAAGCAAAAAAACTCTCACATGTAAGGCTAGAAAATATGAAATTTAAAAGAAAGTTTTATTGTGTGTATCATAAAAATAAATATAAAAACAAAGTCTTTGAACTTTTCAAAGACTTTGTTACACACCGCATTGTAGGTTATTGATACCTTTTTTTGTGTAGCACAGCAAAAAATGTTGGTACATATACAAGATTAAGAATTGTTCCCCATGCCAAACCAAACCCGAGAGCAACAGCAAGTGTTTGAAAAATTGCCGCTTCACCTGATGGAAAAAACATGAGCGTAAAGAGTCCAAAAAGTGTGGTTATACTTGTAAGAAAAATAGGTCGAAGCCGCTTTGTGGCTTGTATGATAAGATCGTGAAGCGAGTGTGTTTCGCGAAGTTTTGTTATCATGATGATGCCATCATTTACAACAACTCCAGCAAGTCCAAGTGAGCCAACAATCGATGGCATCGTGAGGTTGAGCCCTAAAATCAAATGTCCTGCCAAAACTCCCAAAAAGGAAAAAGGGATAACAGACATGATGATAAAAGTATCACGAAATGAGTTAAAAAGATACATCATGCTAAGAGCTATTAAAAGCAAGGCAATAATTGTCGCAGAAGTCATATCTCGCTTGAGGTCACTTTTTCTCTGTTCTTCGCCTAAGAGTTTGAAGTTTATACCATTATTTCTAAGTTCATCCATGGCTGGTTTGAGTATTTTGATAACTTCGCCTGAAGTGATGATTTTTGAATCCACATTGGCAAATACATAGAAAGTTTTTTGTCCAAAATCTTTTTCAACGCGTTCAAATGATTTGATGATTTCATAATCACTTACTTCTTTAAAAAGCACTTCTTTGCCATCATCGAGTCTTATTTTTAATTCATCAAGGATTTCAAGATTGTTTTTATTGCTGCTTTCTATTCTGATTTCTAGTAGATTTTGCGCATCAAAAGCGGTTGTTTTTTTCTTTGATAAAAAAATGTTTGAGAGATGCTGTCCTATCTTTTGTTCATCAAGTCCAAGCTGTTCACCATATGTATTTACTTTGAATTTTAACTCTTCAACGCCAAGATTTGCGGAATTGCTCACATTAAGTATGCCATTTATGGATTTGATTTTATTTTCAAGTACTTCTATGGCGTGGAAGATTTTTTGATCATCTAGTGAGATAACACCAATTTTTATGTCTGATTTTACAGGACCCGATTTTTTTTCTACGACATAGATTTCTTCAAGGTTAAATTTGTCTTTGTATTTTTTTTGTTCAATAAATTTTTTGAGTTTTTTAGATATAACAAAAGAAGTTTCTTTTCTGATGGCTTGTGAATTATCCTCATAAAAACTAAGATACGGCGTGATGTACTTATCTAAAAAGCTTTGTGGTTCAAGCTTGAAAAGCTCGAGCGTGATATAAGAAACATAAGGATAACTCTCTCGTGTTCCCTCGGTATTGCGTCGATAGCCTGCTACTGAACTCACTGTTTGAATGCCAAATTTTTCCTTACTTTTTACAAGATCTTGCGAGATGGCATTGAGGGTGACATATGATTGGTCTATGGTGGTGTTGATGTTTGATTTGATAGCTATGTTGATAGTGGTTGCATCAAATCTTGAAAACATTTGAAATTTTATCTGTTGTATGCCAAGCACAATAAGTACTGGTATAAAGATCAAAAAGAGTATTAGAAAAGTTTTTCTGAATTTTACATGTAAGGCAATTATCTTATAATATATCGCATTTACTTTATCCCACGAAAGTGCTTTGGCTTCTTTTTTGAGTGTATGTATCGCATGCAACGGCAAAAAAATAAATGATTCGATAAGTGAAGCTACGAGCAATGCAGAAACAGCTATAGGAATGAGTTTCATAAATTCACCAAGAGTGCCACTGAGCATTAAAAGTGGTATGAAAGTAAAAAGTGTGGTGAGCGAAGCCATGATGACGGGTTTTGCCATTTCTGTCGTGCCTTTGATGGCGGCTTCATGCGGCTCCATGCCCTCTTCAATTTTTTGCTGGATATTTTCTGAAACTACTATCGCATCATCTACTACAATTCCAAGAGCTACAAGAACACCAACAAGAGAGATGAGATTGATCGTATGACCCACGAGATAAAAATATAAAGAAGCCATGATAAAAGAGGTTGGAATACCAAGGGCGACTATAAATGCCATGCGAGTATTGATAAGCACAATGAGTAAAAGTGTAACAAGAATAAGCCCTAAGAGGATATTTGATCCTACGACATTGAGTCTATCGAGAATTCTTTGGGAGTTGTTGTTATGGGCTATAAATTCCACATCACTGTAGCGTTTTTTAAGCTTTTCTACAAGTGCGAGGATATTTTTTGTAGCAACAATTGCATTCCCATCTTCTATCTGTGAGATAGAAAGTGCTATCGAGCTCTTTGCATCAATAGAAGAGAGTGTTGTTGCATCTTTGTATTTTTTAGAGATGGTTGCTATGTCTTTAAATAAAACATTTTTGCCATTAACCCGCAAAAGTGTCTCTTCCATAGCCTGTGCATCTTTTTTGCCATTGTAGGTTGAGAGATAAAAGTGCTTATTTGCTGATTCGATTTTGCCGATTGGAAAGATGTAAGAGAGTCCTGATATAGCATTGTAAACAGCTGCTGGATCAAGTCCTAAACTTTGTATTTTTTTCTCATCAAGCACGAGATTGTAATAAAGATCAGAATCGCCATAGATGCGAACTTCTGCTATATCTTTGATGCCCAAGATATCTGTTTTAATCTTTTTGGCATACTCTATGAGTTGCGTTATATCAACTTCGCTAGTCGTTAGAGAAATATCTATGAGACTTTTTCCTGTTACTGGTACTATAACTTTTGGATCATTCATGTCTTCTGGAAAATTTTGTTTTACATTGTCTATAGCATCTTTGATTTTCGAAGCGGTATCGTATTTGTTTACCCCTTTAATAAGTTCAAGCGAGATAGAAAAACTTCCAGGAGAGATCACAGTGGACATCTCAATGATGCCTTCTATGCTTCGCAATTCATCTTCTATCTCACGCACTGCAATTTTATCAAGAATATCGATAGAAGCGCCGCTATAGCCCCCACTGATAGATATACGATCAAGCTCAAAAGTTGGAAATATTTCTTTTGGGATTTTTGTGTAAGAAATGATGCCAACAAGGCAAACGAGAAAAAAGAGCAAATAATTCATGCGAGAGTTATCTATAAAAAACCGTAAAATTTTTTCCATATATGTACCTAATTTTTTTTGTTTATTTTAGCTGATATCTATAAATAAAACTACTGCAAAGAAAATAAAGTTTTACATTTTGCAGTAGTCAAAGAATTAGTATCTGACCTTACGCATTTTTAAAAAAGTTCGTAAATACCTCTAATTTTCTCGAAAAGTACCCTTTTCGTAGCTTTAGGGGGCGGCAAGGACATTTGTCCCTGCCGCTAAAACAGACGCGTTCGTTTTAGTGTATAATATCACTTAGTATTCAAAAGTGTGTACAACAGTAATATAACTTTGTTTGTGTGGTGTAATCTTGATGATCTTTCTTCCCTGAAAATGCGCGATATTTTCATAACCTACAAATTCTCTAACATGATTTGTTTCATATCTTGTGCCACATCTTTGTTGCATCTGATAAGATGACTCTTCGTAGTAATCGCCTCTATTGTTTGAAAGATTATTGCCAACTAGGCTTCCCACGATTGCTCCTCCTATTGTAGCTACTGTTCTGCCATTTCCTTTACCGACTTGATTGCCTAAGATACCGCCCGCAACACCACCTATAAGTGTGCCGATAGGATCACTCGAATTTGAGCGATACGCCCCGCGTGTTGGAACTTGTATGTCACGACATTCTTGGTAAGGAATCTGTTTTGTAACTGTTTCGTAGATAGGCCTTGAATTTGTGACTTTAATGTTTTGTGTTATGCTAAAAGACTCTGCACTCAAACTTAACGCTAGTGCTACTAGGATTAAAGATACTTTTTTCATTTTCGACTCCTATTTTTGATGTATGAGCGAATCTTAAAACAAAAAAGTGAAACAATTGTGAAAGTTTCTGGTATTTTTTAAACCTGCACATTATGCTATTGGCGTAAGTGTAGCGTACCTTTGGTGAACTTTATTGAGCCCCTCGTTTAAGTATAGAACATATTGCTTCTATATCTTTTTTATTAAATATCCCAACTACATTTTCTGCGGCGCCGATGTAATCGACAAGTTTTATATCATCTTCGGCAGAAATGATAATAGTAGGGGTTTCAATCCCCTGCTCATCCATAAAAGAGAGTATATCAGCACTGATGCCATCTACTAAAAAGAAGTCTAAAATAATCTTATCATAACTATTTTTACTCAGTAACTCTTGTGCTTTTACTATGGAGTTTGTAAGAGTGATGTTGTGCGTTGGATTGAGTTTGTTGATGAGGATATCTGCGTATTCTTGAGTATCCTCAACCACAAGTAGGTTAGGCGCATGTTTTTGCTGAGATGGAAGTATGGCTACTGTAGAGACCGCATCAGATATAGGAATAGTGATATAAAAACAGCTACCTTTGCCCACTTCACTCTCAACCCAAATGCGTCCTTGATGTAGATCTTCAACGATTCTTTTTGTGATAACAAGCCCAAGGCCGGTACCTTTTGAAGCAGATTGTAAGCCATTCTCAAGTTGCGTAAATGGGGTGAAAAGTTTTGAAATTCCCTCTTGTGACATTCCAACCCCAGTGTCACAAATGCTAAGGATAAACTCTCTATTGATTCCATCAAATTGTATATCAAGTGTGATTTTTCCTCCATTTGGAGTGAATTTGATAGCATTGGAGAAGATGTTTAAAAGTACTTGTTTGATAAGTTGTGGATCAACATAGAGTGCCAAAGAGATATCATTTGGAAAATTTATTTGGATATTTTTTGCATCAGCCAATGTGCTTATCATAGTAAAAACTTCATGCAAAATATCCGCAGCTAGTGTCATTTTGGGATGGTATGAGATTTTTCCAGCTTCAATTTTTGCAAAGTCTAAGATAGTATTGACTAGATTTAAAAGATTATTGCCTGCAATGGAGATTTTATCTATATAGGGGCGCAGATTTGAGGGGATATCTTGCTTTGTTTTGAGTATTTGTGAAAAACCGATAATAGCATTGAGTGGTGTTCGCAATTCGTGGCTCATATTTGACAAAAACATATCTTTTGCACGGTTTGCTGATTCGGCTTTATCGGCAAGTTTTAAGAGTGTGTACTCTTTTTCTCTATTTATAAGTGTTGTTTTGAAGAGTTTTAAAAAAAGCCCAAGAACATCAAGAAGAAATTTTTTGTACGCTATGTCTTTTAAGTTGATAGCGATATAAAATGTTTCATCTGAAAAAATGATTGTCTCGCTAAATTCATACTGTTTGAGCATCTGCTTTTCTTGAGTGATCTTTATCTCTGCTATAGCCCACTGCATAGAGCTTTTGAGCGTATTTGTGATTAGTTCTTGGGTAAAAATAAGCATCTTCTTAGGATTATTAAATGGGATATATTTTGTTTCATTTACGGCTGTGTTAAACTGTTGTAAAAATTGCATTCCAGATTTGATGGATAAAAATGTGATGGACGAACTATCTTCAAATGGCTTACCAACGGCTTGAAAAAGTTCGGTTGAGATTTTTTGGAGTTTCTCCATCTCTTTTGTAGCATCTGTATCGCTTTGTACAAGTTTGTAGAGTTGCTTTACGCCGTCGTGATATTTTTCGTGTAGCTGCTTGATGTTAATTATATCTAAGTGAAAAAATTTTAAGTCTGCAAATTGAATTTCAAACTGCTCGAGCAACTCACTAAATAAACAATCTTTGGACTCTGCAATAGGCAGCATTGCGCTATAAGGCGGGCGGAGTTCATTGCTTTTGAAAAGCTCCACCATCGCTGCATTTTTGTTTTTGTGGATAGTGAGCATTTCAAAAAGTAAACTGAGGGCATCTGTGATGGTCACTTTTGTATTTTGCCCATGGAGAATCTCTTTATTTTGCTCAAAATCTTCTTGTATGATAAAGGATGCAATATCTAAAAATTTTAAAACTATTTTAAGATTTTTTTGTAAAGTTGCATTGATTGAAGCTATGTCGATGATACTATCTTGTAGGATTGAAAAAGCCGATGTGATAGTATGTTTAGAGATTCGAAATGGTATATCACTGTGCACGCGAGAGAGTTTATTTAAAAGCGATTCATCAAAATCATCATTAAAAAGCGATACTAAAAATTCTTTTCGCACTCGCTTTAGGCGTGCAATATCTACTTTATCTAAAAGCATTGCAAACTCAGGATCTGTAAGCAAATACTCATAAAATCGATCCACAATCAAGGAAGCGAGTGATTCTATATAGAGTCCTGCCTCTTTTCTCTCTTCTAGGAGATGCTCATTTAGATGAAAAATTTTTTTGATGATTTCTATTTTGGATTGCATATTTTTCCTTTTGGCAGGTGCATATCAAAACAACTTCCCTTGCCCAACTCGCTTTGTACTTTGATAAAACCATGGTGAAGATCCATAATCTTTTGAGAGATAGCAAGCCCAAGTCCTGTTCCTTTGATGGCTTCATTTTGATGTTCTTTTATTTGTGAAAAAGGTTTAAAAAGTTTTTCAAGCTGTTCACTTGAAAGACCAGGTCCCTCATCACAAACACTGATGATAACTTCTGCTTCATTTTCCTTACATGTAAGTGTTATTTTTTTACCTTGTGGTGTAAATTTAATCGAATTTGAAAGCAGATTAAGCAACACTTGTCTGATAAGTTGCTCATCTGCTACCAATGTTTTGCCTGTAAAATTTTCTTGAGTTATGGATATATTTTTTTTATTTGCTGCTGTTTCAACAAGTGTGCGTGTATTTGTCATAAAAGACTCAAGATCGATTTTTGCTGGATGTATTTCCATCTTGCCATCTTCTATCTTAGAGAAATCTAAGATATTGTTTACAAGTTCTAAAAGATGTTTGCCTGAAGTATAAATCTTTTCTATATAATTTTTCATACTCTCTTGTGGCATATCTGTTTTTTTCATCAAGATTTGAGAAAATCCTATGACTGCATTGAGCGGTGTTCGTAATTCATGGCTCATTGTGGCCAAAAAGGCACTTTTTGCTCTCTCGGCGGCTTGGGCTTCTGTGCGTGCATATTCGAGTTCACTGACATTTGTTAAGCTAGAGATGATAAATGTTTCTGTTTCTAATTGAACATGTTTTGCTTGGATTGAAAAAATCAATTCATTGTTAAATTTGTCTTTCATTAAAACAAGATGAGAATTTTGTGGCTCTGATAATAAAATCTCTATCCATGTTTTCTCACCCATTATTTTATGTAAGTAACCCTCTTTAGGAATAAAAAGATCACAAATGCAATCGTGTTGTGAGAGAAAATCATTTTTATCAACAAAATTAAATATATCAAAAAAAGTTTGATTGATCTGTATCATTTCAGCTCTACCATCATTCAAAGTGCTTAAAATAACGATATTGTTTTGAATATTAAAAAGAGTTTCTGCTCTTTGTGCTAATTTTCTTGCTTGCAAGGTTGCAAATTCTAATTGTTTATTGTTTTCCAAAATCTGCCTGATAACGATGGAGCCAAGGATAATTACAACCACCATAATCATAAAAGAAACAATAATTTGCAGTTTTTCATAGTATTGTGTTTCGATAAAAATATCTTTTTCAAGTTTATCAAGGTTATTTTTACTATCATAAAGCAGGCGATTTGCATTTTCTTTCATACGGATAAATAAAGGAGAAATGCCTTTATAAAACATCTGTACTTCAAAGAGTTTATCGGCAACATCTGTTTGTGCAATCTTGCCACTAATTAAATCATTTTTGAGTTCTATAATTTGATGCATTTCGCCAAATTTGTTTTCTATCGCTTGAAGTTTTGGCATAAGATCTATCGCTTCAAAAATAAAATTTACTTTATCTTTTGATACAAAAGTAATGATTTCTTTTGTATCATTTATACCAACTACATTGAGATCGATATAATTTTTTAAAGTTCCTCCGACTTCTAATATCCTAATTGCTTTTTTTATATCGGCGATCTCTTTTTGTATCTCTTTTTCGATAGTATTTAATCCTCGAATGTTGTAAACAGTTGCCATTTGATAGTAATTCATTTGAATCATATCTATCTTTCTGACTATGTATTCGCCTATTTTATGCTTTGCAGATTCATTTTTAACATCTTGATCGAGGTTTTTAATGATATTTTCGAAAATCAAATGAAGCGCAATTATAGAGATAAATCCCAGTATAAAAACGCCCAAGAGTCCCAAAAGACTTTTTAAGAGATTGTTTTTATTTTTCACCTAAAAATCCTGTTTGGTATTCAATAAAAGTTTCATCAAAAAGATATTTTATCAAAATTTTTTCTATCCTCATCGTCTAAAAAGCCGTATTTGTAAAATACTTCTTGTCCTTCTTTGGAAGAGGCGTATTGCATAAACAATCGTACGAGCTCTTTATGTTTTGAAGTTTGCAAAAGATTTAAAACAAGCATTGCTTTTGGCGCATCTTTTTCACTCAAAATTAAAGGTTCAACAAGTTTACTATTGTTATCCCAGAATGCGGTTGCATACCAGTTTAAAATAATATCTGCATCATCTTTTATTAATGAATGTGTGAGTGTTCTTGAATCTGGAGAAAGAAAAATGGCATTGAGCATCGCCTCTTGAAAATTTCCATAGCGTGAAAGAATTTTTTTAGTTGCATTGCCTACACTACCGCTTGAGGCATTACCTAAAACGACTCGTAAGTCTTGACGCGTTAATTCATCAAGGCTAGCTTTTATATTTTTTGGATTACCTTTTTTGACTACTAGTGCCATCTTGTTAAAACCTACAAAAACCCCCTCCAAAAGAAGTCCCTCTTTGAGATTTTCTTTTCTATAACTCAAAGAACCTGGAAAATACAAATCTCCAACTTGACTCATCTTGAGACTATCATAGAGATCTTTGCTGCCTCCTTGTAAAATTTTGATTTTGCAATTGTGCATTTTTTCAAAATTTTTTGCCAATTCATCGATAGGTTTTACCATCGTGATACCTATGTAAAAAAGTAGCTCTTTTTGCTCTTTTGCAAAAAGATTGATACTTAAAGCAAGCAGTATACAAGCTGCGAGTAGTTTTTTTGAAAAATTCATAAATTCTCCTTTGTGTATTTTATGAAGTGCATATCAAAACAACTTCCCTTGCCCAACTCGCTTTGTACTTTGATAAAACCATGGTGAAGATCCATAATCTTTTGAGAGATAGCAAGCCCAAGTCCTGTTCCTTTGATGGCTTCATTTTGATGTTCTTTTATTTGTGAAAAAGGTTTAAAAAGTTTTTCAAGCTGTTCACTTGAAAGACCAGGTCCCTCATCACAAACACTGATGATAACTTCTGCTTCATTTTCCTTACATGTAAGTGTTATTTTTTTACCTTGTGGTGTAAATTTAATCGAATTTGAAAGCAGATTAAGCAACACTTGTCTGATAAGTTGCTCATCTGCTACCAATGTTTTGCCTGTAAAATTTTCTTGAGTTATGGATATATTTTTTTTATTTGCTGCTGTTTCAACAAGTGTGCGTGTATTTGTCATAAAAGACTCAAGATCGATTTTTGCTGGATGTATTTCCATCTTGCCATCTTCTATCTTAGAGAAATCTAAGATATTGTTTACAAGTTCTAAAAGATGTTTGCCTGAAGTATAAATCTTTTCTATATAATTTTTCATACTCTCTTGTGGCATATCTGTTTTTTTCATCAAGATTTGAGAAAATCCTATGACTGCATTGAGCGGTGTTCGTAATTCATGGCTCATTGTGGCCAAAAAGGCACTTTTTGCTCTCTCGGCGGCTTGGGCTTCTTTTTGAGCTTTGATAAGATTTGTGATATCATCTCGAATCGCAACATAGCCTGTTATATTTTCTTTGTAATCTAAAAGAGGAAAAACGGTTGCATCAACAAAATAACTACCTCCCATTTTATGCTTGTTTTGCACGATGCCATGCCAAATCTGTTTTGCTTGGATAGTTTGCCACAAATTTTTAAATACAGCAGATGGCATATCCGGATGACGCACAATACTGTGCGGTTTACCTATAAGTTCTTTTTTTGTGTATCCAGATATCTTACAAAAAAGTTCATTTGCATTGGTGATAATTCCTCGCGGGTCAGTTTCGGAGATGATATAAGAGTGATCCATCGCCTTTTTATACTGGGTAAGAATGACAAGAGAATTATCTTTTATATCTGTGAAATTTTGCACATTTTTTTGGCTCATATGTACTCAACTCTCAGCGCTGTTTTTGTTTGTAAGATATTTATCTAAAACCACTTCCAGCTCTCCCATGTCAATAGGTTTTGAGATGTATCCATCAAAACCGGCAAGCAAAGTTTTTTCCTTGTCGCCTTGAATCGCAAAAGCAGTTACTGCAACAGTGGGTGTTTGTAGTCTTAAATCTTCTCGTATTTTTTTGATGAGTTCATAGCCATCAAGTATAGGCATATTTATATCGCTCAAGATAAGATTGAAGCTCTTTGTTTGTAGTATCTCGTAGGCAATCTGACCATTAGTGGCTGTTGTTATGTTTGCATCTGGATAAAAGATCCCGATCATCTCTTCAATTACCATAAGATTGAACTCTTCATCTTCAACAAGTAAAATTTTCATCTATACTCCTCAAGTAAATTTAGGATATGTGGCATTTCATCAAGATCTGGCAGCGCTTTTTGTATCTGCAAAAATTGTTCAATATTGTCTATAAAAAGATCAAGTAGATTTGCATCAAAGTGCGTTCCTCTACCTTCTTTGAGGATATTTAGCACTTTATCTAATGCAAAAGCTTCTTTATAAACTCTTTTGGATGAGAGTGCGTCAAATACATCAGCGATGGCAACGATTCTTGCATTTATGTCGATCTGCTCACCTGCAATCCTATTTGGATAACCACTGCCATCGTATTTTTCGTGATGTTGTGTAGCGATGATTTGACCTAGAGCTATGATGGGGTATTTTTGTCCATTGGCAAGCATTAAACCACCGATAGTGGTATGTTCTTGCATAAGCCTAAACTCTTTGTCGTCTAGTTTTCCAGGTTTGAGCAAGATAGCATCTGGTATGCCTATCTTGCCGATGTCATGCAATGGCGAAGCGTATAAAAGGAGTTGTTCTGCTTGTGCGTCCATGCCACTGAGTTTTCCTAAAAGTGCTGAGTAAGCACTCATGCGTTTGATATGCATTCCAGTTTCAAGATCCCTGTATTCACTTGCCATACCAAGTCGCAATGAAATCTCATATTCTGTTTCTTTGGCCAAGTTAAGGGCTTTGTTTAACTCTTCTGTTCTTGTAGCAACAAGAGCATCAAGATTTTTATTGATTATATCGAGTTGTTTGTGGGCTTTGTAAGATTTGGCGTGATTGATTGTGCGGAGTTTTAACTCTTCAACATCAACAGGTTTTGCTAAAAAATCATTTGCACCGAGTGCAAGTGCTGTGTGTTTTTCTTCACTATTTGCTGTTACAACGATGATAGGTATCTCACAAAGTTTCGGGTCATCTTTGATGATCTTAAGTGCTTCAAGACCATTTAAAACAGGCATTCGTAAATCAAGCAAAACAACTTCAGCATCGCAAGTTTGTAGTTTTTCAAGTGCATCTTGACCATTTATGGCTTGCGTGAGTTGTATTTGTGGGATATCTAAAAATGCAAGTTCAATCAAGTCTAAATTAAATGGTTCATCATCAACTGCCAAAACATTTATAGTTTCCATCATAACCCCAATAAAATATTTTTCTTTAAAAGTCACTTGCAAAGACTTTAAAGGATATTGTATCAAATATACCTTTTAAAAACCATACGCACATTTGGTATTTTATTTGAGTGCGTAACACTAGATAAAATTAAAATTAATTTTTGCTCAACCCTTTCATATGCTACAATATCAGCTCAAAATAAAGTAAAGAAGTATAATGCAGACTAAAACTATTTTTATCACAGCTACAAACACGGATGTTGGCAAAACATATGCCACATGTAAGCTTATACAAGAGTTTGCGAAAAGAGGGTTTCGTGTGGGAGTTTTTAAGCCTATTGAAACAGGTGTAATCGATAAACCACTTGATGGAACTCTGCTTTTAGAGTACGCACAACGGGTAAATCCAGCTTTAAAAATGCTTACATGTAAGGATATAGTCCCTTTCCAATTTTCACTAGCAGCGGCACCATTTGTAGCAAAAGCACAAGATTCTATCGATAAAAAACTCTTGAAAACTAGTTTTGAGAAAATCGCAAAACACTGCGATATCGTCCTTATAGAAGGTGCGGGCGGATTGATGGTGCCTATCGATGAGGATTTTTACATGTATCATTTGATCAAAGAGTTTGATGCGAAAACGCTTCTCGTAACGCATGCAAATCTAGGTTGCATTCATGACACGCTTTTAAATTTACAATTTTTGCAAAGCTTACATGTGGCACATGAATGGTGTGTCAATTTCAAAGACAATGAAGAGAAGTTTATGAGCGAGACAATGCCCTTTTATGCAAGCCATTTTGATACGGTGTTTACACTGCAATATGACCTTGAAAAAATTGTTAATAAACTCCTTATATAATAAAATTTAAATATGATTAACTGACCTTACGCACTTTTGTAATAAAGTTCGTAAATACCTCTAATTTTCTCGAAAAGTACCCTTTTCGTAACTTTAGTGTGTAACATCAATGATTAAATTGTTCAGGAGTATAAAATGGAACAGGTAAAAACAGTCGGTCTTTTAGTTTTTTTAACCCTAATTTTTGTATTTATCGGCAATCTTTTTGGTGGGCAAAGCGGTATGCTTATAGCACTTTTACTCGCAGGCGGTATGAATTTTTATGCGTATTATTTTTCAGATAAGATGGTTTTAGCACATTATAAAGGCGTACAAGTGAACCGCACGAATGCAAGTGGACTCTATGCAATTGTGGAACGACTTGCTACAAAAGCCAATCTTCCTATGCCAAAAGTGTACATTGTCCCACAATCTGCCCCCAATGCGTTTGCAACAGGACGCAACCCGCAAAATGCAGCGGTGGCAGTTACTGAGGGGTTGCTTGATCTTTTAAACGATGAAGAGATAGAGGGCGTGATTGCACATGAACTCTCACATGTAAGGCATTATGATATTCTTATAGGCACGATTGCTGCCACTTTTGCAGGTGCGATTGCGTTTATTGCAAATATCTTACAGTTTGGTGCAATATTTGGCTCAAGAGAGAAAACTAGCAATCCTTTTTTGATGCTTGCTATGGCGATTGTGTTGCCAATAGCTGCGATGCTTATCCAAATGAGTGTGAGTAGAAATCGTGAATATATGGCAGATGAAGGAGCAGCACGACTTACCAAAAATCCTCAGTGGCTACAAAGTGCTTTGGTGAAATTGGAAAATTATGCGAAAAAAATTCCGATGCAAGAAGCTACTCCAGCCACAGCACATATGATGATCATCAATCCTTTTACAAAGTCAAATTTTTCCATGCAAACGCTCTTTCAAACACATCCAAGTGTGAGCGAGCGAGTTGTGAGATTGGAGAATTTAAAAAATGAATTGGGGATTTTTGATACGGATAAAAAAGCAAAACAAAAAAATGCAGGAGTGTACGATAGAGCTTTTGTAAGAAGAGCCTAAAAGACTCTTCTTAACTTTAGTGCGTAACATCACTTAGTAATTTACGCTGATAGTTACATCGATGCGATCAAGTGCGCGGTCACTGTATTTTGTGATCGTTTTACCTTTGTAATTTGCAATATTTTTATAACCTACAAGTTTTTCAGCACTATTTTCTTGATACTTTGTAACGCAGCGTCTTTGCATGGAACTTGATGGTCTTGAACCCTCAGAGAGATTTTTGCCAACAAGTGTTCCTGCTATAGCTCCGCCCACAGTTGCAACGGTTTTGCCATTGCCTCCGCCTATTTGATTGCCTAAAATTCCTCCAGCAATGCCTCCTATCAAAGCACCGATAGGACTTTCGCTTGAGCCATTTTGTGTTACTTCTTCATCCCAGCACTCTTGATATGGCGTTCTTGTGGTAATGGTTTTATAGATAGGCTCACTTTTGATGACATCTACCCTCTCTTGATAGCTGATAGATTCAGCTGCTAAAAATGTACCAAAAACTAAAATTGGTAAAAGTGTAAGTTTTTTCATGAAATCTCCTTTAAATAGAATTTTACAAAATAAGCATAAACGGAGTGTTAATTAAGAGAAAAATTGGTAAAATCTTTCCAAATTTCTCTAAGGTTTGAACATTGCAACATTTAATAACTACCCGTGATTTTACCACACAAGAGATTAAGGCACTATTTGAAAGAGCAGAGGTTTTTAGTGATGAAAAACAAAGAGATATCCTTGCTGGCAAGATGATCATCACTATTTTCTTTGAAAATTCCACAAGAACGAGAAGTAGTTTTGAAGTCGCTGCGAAACGACTAGGGGCGCAAGTTGTAAGTTTGGATGTTTCTAGGAGTTCCTCAAGCAAGGGAGAAACACTTTTTGATACAGCAGCAAATCTCGATGCTATGGGGCCTGATGCTATAGTGGTTCGCCATAAAAATGCAGGCGTACCGCATATTCTTGCAAATTATGTACACTGTCCTATCCTCAATGGGGGAGATGGTTCGCACGCACATCCTACGCAAGCTTTGCTCGATCTTTTGACTATAACGCGTTATTTTCCAGATCCAACAGGCAAAAAAATTGCCATCGTTGGAGATATCAAAAACTCTCGTGTTGCCAATAGCAATATAGAGTTACTCACCCGATTTGGGCTAGAAGTGATTCTTGTTGCCCCGCCGCATTTTTTACCAGAAACAAATTTACCCACAAGCCATAATATCAAAGAGGTCATAGGCGAGGTGGATATCATTATGAGTCTTCGTACGCAAACAGAGCGACACCAAAATCAGATATATGGTTCGCTAAAAGATTATGCACTTGATTTTTGCATCACAAAAGAGTTAGTGGGTGAACGAGATATCATCTTGTTGCATCCAGGCCCTGTGCATAGAAATGTAGATATTGATGATGCAATGCTCCGAGATTCCCGTTGCAAAATCCTTGAGCAAGTCAAAAATGGTGTAATCTTGCGTATGGCTGTTTTGGAGAAATTGATTGGTCATTCTTGATGAATTTATAGACAAATTTAACGCCCTAGGAACCAAAAAAGAGCCTTTTTTCTTTGCGATAGACTTTTTAGCAAAGCTAGCAATTCTCGGCGATGAGAAGGTGCTTTTTCGTTTAGATACAAAGCAAAACTATACAACCAAGAAAACTTCTCAACTTGCAAAGATAGAAAAAATTTTTACAAGTTTTAACGCATATCAGATCGCATTTGAAACGCTCAAGGATGAGATTAAAAAAGGCAATACCTATCTTCTTAATCTTACATGTAAGACTGCACTCAAAGGGGAAGTGGATCTTGAGGCGATTTTTCACCAATCAAATGCCCCTTTTAAAGTGCTTGTGCCAGATCATTTTGTCTGTTTTTCGCCTGAGCGATTTGTAAAGATTCAAGACAATATAATCAAAACATATCCCATGAAAGGCACCGTTGATGCTTCGGTGGAAAATGCAAGCGAAAAGATTTTGGCAGATAAAAAAGAGATGAGTGAGCATGTGATGGTTGTAGATCTTTTGCGTAATGATTTGGGAATTGTGGCAAAAGATATAAAGGTTACCAAATTTCGCTACATCCAAAAGATACAAGCAGGGCAAAAAGAACTCTTGCAAGTAAGTTCTGAAATACAAGGCGATTTGGGTGAAAATTGGCAATGCAATATAGGTTCGATTTTAGCAAAACTTCTACCAGCAGGCTCAATAAGTGGTACGCCAAAGAAAAAAACCCTTTCACTTATCGAAGAAATTGAGGGGTATGAGCGGGGTTTTTTTACAGGAGTTTTTGGGTATTTTGATGGTGCAAATCTTGATAGTGCGGTGATGATCCGTTTTATTGAAAAAACAAAAGACGGGTATGTGTATAAAAGTGGCGGCGGTATAACGATCGACAGCGACTTACGCAGCGAATATCAAGAGATGATGGATAAAGTCTATGTTCCCGTGCTTTGAAACGCTTTTGGTGCAAAACTTTACCATAGCAAATCTTACCTACCATCAAAAAAGATGCGACAAAACAAGACGCGAACTTTATGGCACGCATAAGCCTTTGAAGCTTGAATCACTGCTACATGTAAATGATGCTAAAATATATCGAGCAAAGGTGATTTATGCAAAAGAATGCCTACATGTAAGTACTTCTTTATACGAAAACACGAGAATTTTTGAATCATTCACGCTACAAGAGTCCGATTTTATCTATCCTTATAAATACCTTGAGAGAAAAAAACTTGATGGTTATGGCAAGGATATACTTTTTCACAAAAATAGCATCTTGCAGGATACAAATATAGCAAATATCGCACTTTTTATAGATGGAGTTTGGATGACACCCAAAGAGCCATTGCTTGAGGGGACAATTAGAGCAAGACTTTTGGATGAGGGTTTTTTGAGAGTAGAAAAATTGGACACACATTGCTTAAAAATAGCAGAAAAATTTGCTATAATGAACGCTTTATTGGGATTTAAAATTATAGAAAATGTGAGGATTGTATATTGAATTGGGATTTAAGTGCGTTGTATATTGATGATGAAGCTTTGGAGGTGGATGTAAAGCGGGTAGAACAAAAAGCAAAAACTTTTGAATCTTTGTATAAAAATAGACTCAAAATTTTATCTACAACTGATTTTTTAGAGGCTTTGAGCGAGTATGAAGCACTTTCGCAAACTTTTGGAAAATTTATGACTTATGCTTTTTTAAAATTTGCAACCGATAGTAGCAATGGGGGTTTTTATGCAAAATACCAAAATGCGTATGCAAACATAAGCGAGCATACACTCTTTTTTGAACTCGAATTCAACAAACTCACTAAGGCAAAACAGCAAGAATTTATAGAGGTTGCAAGTATATACAAATATTTTTTAACCTCCTTATTGGAACAAAAACCTTACCAACTCTCAAGCAAAGAGGAGCGCATACTACTCAAAAAAGACAACACAAGTGCTTCGGCTTGGAGTCGATTATTTGATGAACATTTTTCAAGATTGAAATTTGATTTTGACGGAGAGCAATTGTGCGAAGAGGAGGTTCTCTCAAAAATGCACAATTCCAATCGAGAAGTGCGTAAGAAGGCTGCAAATTCGCTGAGTAAAACACTGAAAAAACATCAAGACCTTATCGCTTACATTTACAATATGATCAAGGCAGATCATAAGGTTGATTGTGAATTACGAGGCTACAAATCACCTGAAACATTTCGACATATGCACAATAAAATATCGCAAAAAAGTGTGGATGCGCTTGTGAAAAGTACTGAGGAAAGTTTTTCGCTAGTGCATGAGTATTATGCTAAAAAAGCGGAACTTTTAGGGCTTGAAAAGCTTTATGATTATGATAGATATGCTCCGCTTTCTAGCAAAGAGCGAGAGTATGATTTTGAAAGTTCAAAAGCGATTGTACTGAGTGCATTTGAAAAATTTTCTCCAAAGATGGCTTACATAGCTCAAAAAGCTTTTGATGAAAAATGGATTGATGTGTTTCCCAAAGAGGGCAAAAGAGGTGGTGCATTTTCACACCCAGCAACGCCTGACGCACATCCTTATGTGCTTTTAAACCATACAAACCAAAGACGAGATCTTTTTACTATGGCGCATGAATTAGGACATGCAATCCACCAATACCTTAGCCGCAATGTTGGCTATTTGGGAACAAATACACCACTTACCACTTCTGAAACCGCTTCAGTATTTGCTGAGATGCTTGTTTTTGACTCTATCAAAGATGACTTAAATGAGACTGAAAAAATAGCATTATATGCTAGCAAAATAGAAGATATTTTTGCCACACTTTATCGTCAAATAAATTTTACGACTTTTGAACGAGCTGTGCATGCAAGTGATGGAGAGTTAAAAAAAGAGGATTTCAATGCCCTTTGGATGGCAGAAAGCAAAAAGATGTTTGGCTCAAGCGTGGTGCTTAGCAAAAACTATGAAATATGGTGGAGTTATATCCCCCACTTTATCCATTCACCGTTTTATTGCTACTCTTATTCGTATGGACAGTTGCTTGTTTTGGCGTTGTATGGCTTGTATAAAAGTGGTAAAACGACTGATTTTGTCGAAAATTATAGTGCATTTTTAAGTGCTGGTGGGAGTAAAAGTCCCAAAGAGTTGATAGAACGATTCGGATTTGACATAGAAAGTGTAGAATTTTGGAAAATTGGAATTACAGAGATTAAAAAATTGCTCAATGAATTTAAAGGATTGCAAGATGCTTCAAGAACTTTTAAATGATGCCAAATTTGGTTTGATAATGCAAAAACATGTCAAAGAGTTGATAGAAAATCTTTTAGAAAAAGGTATTAGTTTCTCCATTTTGACAAGTATGTCCCAGATAAGTTTTGAACCAGAACTTCCAGATGAAATAAAACAAAATTTTAAGTCCATCACTATGTTTGTTTTGGCAGGCTATACTTTTGAGAGTTGCGTGATAGACGAAGAGAGTATGAGTTTTGAAGCTGGTTTTGGAGCAAACAATTTTGCATCTTGGGTGAGTGTGCCTTTGCTGGGCATCATGCAAATTATCCTAGATGAAACACCTATTTTTATCAATCTAGCAAGCCAAAATAAAAGTGCAAAAAAACAAAATAATGGCGTAAAAAGGTCGATGGAAGCTCTTCTTTCCAATCCTGAAAATAAAAAGCTTCTCAAAAAGTAATTAGAGTCGGCGTTTACTCATAATGTAGTTGATGACATTGTCCATCAAAGGATCTTGTTTTCTATCTTTAAGATATGCTAGATAAAGTTTTCTTGTGAGCTTATATCCTTTGAGTCTACCTGCAAAAAGTTCTCCTTTTTGTAGGTCTTCTTCGATCATATGTTTTGAAAGCACAGAAACTGTGACTTGCACGCCATCACCCACTGGGGCTTTTAAGAGAGAATTTTTCACGGCAGTTGAGCTTGTTACTGTGCTTCTAAACTGAAAATTTTGACAATCCACACCCATTTTATCAAAAATTTCAAACACAATTTTTCTTGTGTTTGATTCTTCTTCTCTACAAATCCAGTTGTATGAGTAAAGATCTTCTTTTTTGAGTATCTTTGGCAATGGACTTTTGCTCACCACAACAAGCTCATCGTCCATCCATTCACGATATACTATGCCATCTTGAAAAGTAGGTGCTTCGATGAGTGCAAGATCAACTTTTTTTTCAATAAGCTCTTCGGTGATACTATTGACATCGTTTACTTTAATCATGATGTCGTTATTGATAGCACTTTGGATTTCGCTGATACAATCTGGCAAGATATAATTGCCGATCATAAAAGAGCCACCTATGATAAAAACCATATCTTTATTGATGATTTTTAGTATCTCTTTTTCGGCATTGTATATAGATTTCTCAAGTTTTAATGCAATCTTATGCACCTCTTCGCCCGACTTTGTCAGACGGATACCATTTTTCTTTCTATCTACTATTTGTGTATCAAGATAGTCTTCTAAGAGTTTAATTTGCTGCGTAACCGCTGGCTGGGAAATACCGAGTTTTTTGGAAGCTTTTGAAAAACTTTTTTCTTTAACAACTGTTAAAAAGGTTTCTATCTTTGAAAAATCTTTTAACACAAATTATCCTTTTTATTATAAATTATTATGAAATTTCTCCATTATAACATACATTGATAATAAAAACAACAATTTTTTTTATTTTATAAGTAAAAAATTTTGCTATAATAAATATAAACTATACAATAAAGTCAGGTCTATGGAAAAAATCTTACAATCACTCAACAAAGCACAAAAAAATGCGGCGCAACATATTGATGGTCCCTTATTGATACTTGCAGGTGCTGGAAGTGGCAAAACAAAAACTATAACTTCGAGGCTTGCATATCTGCTTTCTTTAGGTATAGATCCAGCTAGTACGCTTACGCTTACATTTACCAACAAGGCTGCAAATGAGATGCGTGATCGTGCTTTGGGTATGATCGAGAATGTCTCGTATCCTCCTCTTCTATGTACTTTTCATAAGTTTGGGTTGCTGTATCTCAAATTTCACATCGAAAAACTTGGCAGAAGAAACAATTTTGTAGTGATCGACACTGATGATAAAAAAAGAATTATTAAAAGTTTTGGTGTTGAGCTTTCTGCTGGATTGATAGCAAGTGAGATTTCAAGATATAAAAACAATCTTATAGATCCACAAATGGCACTTGAAAAAGCCGAGCAAGAGCAGTATAAAAAGATAGCACGCATATATGCCCAGTATGAAAATTATCTTGCGGATAATAATCTAGTGGATTTTGATGACTTGCTTGCACTTCCTTATAAGATTTTAGATACTTTTGAAGAAGAAGCGATAGCTTTGAGCGAGCGGTATCGTTATATCATGGTAGACGAGTATCAAGATACGAATGATTTACAGTATAAATTGCTCCAAAAAATATGCACAACACATAACAATATCTGTGTGGTTGGCGATGATGATCAGAGTATTTATGGTTGGCGTGGAGCAAATATCAAAAATATTCTTGATTTTTCAAGCTCTTTTGCGGATACAAAAGTGGTAAAACTTGAAGATAATTACCGCTCAACTACAAAAATCCTCAAAGCTGCCAATGAACTTATCGAACACAATCGAGGAAGAATCGGTAAAATTTTAAATAGCACAAAAGGTGCGGGCAGTGATATAGAAGTGCTAGAATCAAGCGATGAAAATCAAGAAGCAAGCAGTGTTGCTAGAAAAATTAAAAAGCTCATTGAAGCCGGAGTCAATCCGAGAAATATCGCCGTACTGTACCGTATAAATGCTTTAAGTAGATCGCTAGAAGAGGGACTCAATCGCACTGGTATCGCTTACAATATGGTAGGTGGAGTGAAGTTTTATGAGAGAACAGAAGTAAAAGATCTCATCTCTTATCTTCGTATCGTTGCAAATCTGAATGATGATTTTTCATTTAAGAGAATTATCAACAGACCAAAAAGAGGTCTTGGCAAAGTAACTATCGATAAAATTATCAAATCAGCTTATGATGCAAAACAGTCAATTTTTGAGTATCTAAGCTATAACCAAGACAATCTTGAAACGCTTGTGAGCAAAAAATGTGCGAGTGCCTTAAATGAATTTATACAAAATATCCAAACCCTCGGCGAGGTTGCCTCAAGTGCAAGTTATAATGTTATCGATAAACTTGAAGAGCTTTTTGGCGTAAAAGCATACTATGCACAGCTTCCTGATGCACTTGAACGCGTTTCAAATATCGACGAATTTTTTGGGCTTTATCGCGATGTAATCAAGCAAAATCCACAAATGAGCGTGGATGATTTTCTTAACGAGCTTGCATTGCAAAGCGATCAAGATACGATAAACGAGGAAAATATCTCCATCATGAGCATCCACGCCGCAAAAGGTTTAGAATTTGATCATCTATTTGTGATTGGTTTGGAAGAGGGTTTCTTCCCACTTATCGGAGATGGCAGTGATATAGAAGAGGAGCGCCGTTTAGGTTATGTGGCTATTACGCGTGCCAAAGAGGCATTGACGCTGAGTTATTCACAAAGCAGATTTTATAAAGGCAGGCGGACAGAACTTGGTAAAAGCCGCTTTTTAAATGAAGCAGGTGTTTGTGAGGGTTCGTTGCGCTTAGAAAAAACAACCTCCTTTCGAAAGGGTGATTTGGTGCGTCATAAAATCTTTGGTATAGGCAGGGTTGTAGAAGTTGCAAGGGTGAAGCGAGAGTTCAAACTCAAAATTAACTTTAGTGGTACTTTGCGTGATATCCTTGCAACTTTTGTGGAGAAAGTCTAGTGCAAAATAGACTTTTTGTTGCCTGCAAACCTCAAGGCATCTCATCAAATAGATTTTTAGGACAAATTAAACGAAAATATGGCGTAAAAAAAGCTGGTTTTTCAGGCACACTTGATCCTTTTGCACAAGGTGTTTTGATCATCGCTTTTGGACAATTTACAAAGCTCTTTCGCTTTTTAAATAAAAAGAAAAAATCCTACAAGGCTACACTATGGCTAGGTGCAAGTAGCCCAACTTTAGATAGTGAAAAGATCGAATGTATACAAGAAATTTTGCCTTTTGCACAAGATTCACTCGATATTATCGCTAAAAGTTTGCAAGGGGAGATAACTTATCTACCACCAAAATATTGTGCTAAAAAAGTTGATGGCACACGGGCTTATAAACTAGCTCGAAATGATGTAGATTTTGCATTGCAAAAGATTACAAGTACGATTTTTGATTGTAAGATTTTGCACTATATGCATCCATTTTTAACATTTGAGATAACTATCAGCGAGGGTGGATATATCCGTTCAATTGGGCAAATCATCGCACAAAAATTTGGTTTTGATGGAGCCTTAACTTATCTTGAACGACTCAGCGAAGGGAATTTTGTCTATGAAGATGAAAAGCCACTCAATCCACTTGATTTTTTAGAGATAAAAGACAATGTTTACAAGGCTGATATGCAAGATATAAAGCTTGGACGCAAACTCAATGCACAAGATTTTACATGTAGCGAAGATGGATTTTATAAAATTGTAAGTCATGATGAGCTTGCGATAGTGCAGATAGAAGATTTTAGTGTGCAATACATACTCAATAAGGTGAAATTATGTTGATTTTATCAAGAAAAATAGGCGAGGGCATAGTGCTCGATGAAAAAGTGACTGTTCGTGTCATTGAGATCTCAAAAGGTGTAGTTAAACTCGGTTTTGACGCACCTCATGATATGCTCATCTTAAGAGAAGAGTTAGAGCAAGAGGTGAAAAAAGCAAATACAATGGCAAGTGTCAAAGTAGATGAAAATACACTCAAAACACTCTCACTCAAGATCCAAAAAAAATGACCATTAAAGCGTACGCAAAAGTCAATATCTTCTTAAAGATAGTGGGTAAAAGAGACAATTACCATGAAATTCTCTCCCGTTTTATGCTGGTAGATGATCTGTATGATACCTTACATGTAAGGGCAAAAACAACGCAAGATTATCTTGAGTTACATGGTGATTTTGGCTGTGAATCGGAGCAAAATACGATCTATAAAGCAGTGATGGAACTCAAAAATGCTGGTTTTAGTGATGCAGTAGATAGTTTTTGTGCCAAAAATTCCTTACATGTAAACAAAAATATTCCCTCTTTCGCGGGTTTAGGTGGTGGGAGTAGTGACGCAGCGGCAACACTTTTACTTCTTTGCAAATACTTACATGTAAGCCTTTGCGAGGAAGAGTTGATGGCAATTGGAGCGCGTGTTGGTGCTGATGTTCCTTTTTTTCTCTCAGGTTATAAAAGTGCCAATGTTAGTGGTGTGGGCGAAATTGTGGAAGAATGTAATGAAGAATCTTTACCTTTGGAAATATGTACACCTAACATTCAATGCGATACGCCAAAAGTGTATCAAGCTTTTAGGCAACAGTACAAAATAGAACCAGATATTGCAAAAAAGATGACGCATATGCGTAGCGAGCAGTTACTGCAAAATTACGATGCGCAAATGCTCAATGACCTTTTAAACGCTGCTTTGAGTGTTTATCCAAAGCTGAGTGCTTATCAAAAAGAGGGCTGGTTTTTTAGCGGAAGTGGGAGTAGTTTTTTTAAGGTGAAATACAATGGGTGAAACGATAGCAAGAAACAAAAAAGCACTGTTTGATTATGAGATATTGGAGAAATTTGAAGCCGGTATTGTGCTTGCTGGCAGTGAAGTAAAGGCGATCCGCAAAGGCAGGGTAAATCTCAAAGATTCTTTTGTGAAAATCATCAAAGGTGAAGCGTATCTTTTTGGGATGCATGTTTCCTATCTTGATACGGCAAATCCACACTTCAAGCCAGATGAGCGAAGAGACCGCAAGCTTTTATTGCATGCAAGAGAGATAGACAAACTTTTTGTAAAAGTTGCACAAGATGGACTATCTATTGTCGCTTTGAGCTTGTATTTTAATGCCAAAAACTTTGTAAAAGTACAGATAGCTTTAGCAAAAGGTAAGAAGTTGCACGATAAAAGAGAAAGCTTAAAACAAAAAGATGCCTTGCGAGAGGCGCAAACCGCGATGAAAAATCGCCAAAATGATTAAATTTAGATAATATTTATAAAATATTGCTAAAATCTCACAAATTTCAAAAAGGAAAGTATTTTGAGAGTTTTTTTATTTGTTTTGATGAGTTTATTTTTTGTTGCATGTTCACAAGAAGTAAAAACACAACCCAAAAAAAGTTTTACTGTAGGCGAAGAGATACATTTAAAAAGTGTTATGGGAAGTGAAGCAACATTGATTAGAAAAGAGCAAGGTTTTGTACTCAAAGGCAATGAGGATAAGATAATTATGTTTGATATCTTTGGTACTTTTTGCCAACCATGTAAAGAAGAAGCGGCTCATTTAATGGACTTGCAGATCAAAAATGCAGATGATGTGATGCTTATAGGCTTAGATCATTTAGAAGAGGTTAGTGACGCGTATATCGTCGATAATTTTTCAGGAAAATACAACGCATATTACTTCATCACAAATTCATCCCAAAACGAACAGATTGTTGCAACTATTTTAGATGATATAAATTATAAGCCTATTTTGCAAATTCCATTTAAAGTAGTGTTAAAAAATGGTGCGTATCAATTGCTAACAGATATATACGAAAAAAATCCAGCAAACAATTTTTATCTAGGAAAAGTGCCGATACCAGTTATGCAAACTGATCTAGATGTAATAAAGAAGAAATAATGCCAAAAATAGAATTTGAACAGCAAATAAGTGGTGAAACGCAGGTAATAAAACCAAAACATTTTTTAGTATTTTTACTCAATGATGACTATACGAGTATGGATTTTGTGATGAATGTACTCATAAGTATCTTCCGAAAATCTCAATCCGAAGCGTATGAAATTATGATGAAAGTACACAAAGAGGGAAAAGCATTGTGCGGTGTTTATACTTTTGAAATAGCCGAGACAAAAGTTACACAAGTAGAAACTATAGCACGGAAAAACAGTTTTCCGCTGAAAGCTATCTGGGAGGAAGAGTAATGATGGTATCCCAAGAGTTAAATTCTGTATTTGCAGATGCAATCAATTTTGCAAAAGAAAATCGACACGAATATATAACAATAGAACATATTTTTTTCGCACTATTGCACAATCAAAGCATTCATGAGCTTCTTGAGGATTTAGGTTGTGATGTGAAATTTATGAAAGGAGCTTTACGGGATTATTTTCTCAAAAATATAGACCAACTGAGCGACGGTATAAATTATGAGCCTTTTGAAACAGTATCACTTACAAGAGCCATAGAAAATATGATGCTACATGTAAAGAGTGCTGGAAAAGAGGAAGCAACGCTTTTTGATATGCTTGTGGCATTGTATGATGAATCACATTCTTTTAGCATCCGACTACTTAAAGAACAAAATGTCCAAAAGCTTGATTTGCTAGAGGCTATCTCTCAAGATGTTCATCTTTCAAATCCACAAGATGTGAACGCTGATAAAAAAAATGCCTTGCAACTTTACACGATAGATCTTGTGCAGATGGCAAAAAAACAAAAAATAGATCCGCTTGTTGGGAGATTTGATGAGGTGCAAAGACTCATGCAGATACTTTGCCGCAGAAAGAAAAACAATCCTATCTTGGTGGGTGAAGCTGGTGTTGGAAAAACAGCTATCGTAGAAGGACTTGCCTTAAAAATCGCAGCAGAGCAAACTCCAGAAATTCTCAAAAATGCAAAACTTTATGCACTTGATATTGGTTCACTTATCTCAGGTGCAAAATATAGAGGCGATTTTGAAAAAAGACTTAAAGAAATATTAAACGAGTTAAAAAAACAAAAAAATGCCATACTTTTTATCGATGAAATTCACAATATAGTAGGTGCAGGTGCGACAAGCGGTGGGTCGATGGATCTTTCAAACTTACTTAAGCCATCGCTTGCTTCAGGCGAGCTTAAATGTATAGGTGCCACAACTTATAGTGAATTTCGCAATTTTTTTGATAAAGATAAAGCTCTCTCCCGTCGTTTTTCAAAGCTTGATATAAGTGAGCCTAGCGTGGATGATGCTTATAAAATTCTTTTAGGATTGAAATCGCACTATGAAGAGCATCATCAAGTTATTTATCCTGTAAAAGTGCTGAAAAGTTCTGTTGAACTTGCAAAAAAATATATCAACGATAAATTTTTACCAGATAGTGCGATAGACCTCATCGATGAAGTGGGCGCATCTTTTCACTTGCAAAAGCGAAAGCGAAAAACGGTCAGCATTCACGATATAGAAAATATCCTAGCATCTATCGCAAATATACCAAACAGAACTGTAAGCAGCGATGAATCTACAATGATGCGAGGACTTGAAGAGAGACTGAAAGCAAAAGTTTTTGGACAAGATGAAGCGATAGATAAACTTGTAAAAGCCATCAAGCGATCTCGTGCTGGCTTGAGTAATCCAACAAGTCCCGTGGGTTCATTTCTCTTTTTGGGACCAACAGGCGTCGGAAAAACTGAAGTTGCAAAACAATTAGCAAATGAACTTGGTGTGCATTTTGAGCGGTATGATATGAGTGAATATATGGAAAAACATACCGTTTCTCGTCTTATCGGGGCGCCTCCTGGATATGTTGGTTATGAAGAGGGCGGACAACTCACTGAAGCGATTCGCAAACATCCATACTCATTGTTACTTTTAGATGAGATAGAAAAAGCTCATCCTGATCTGCTCAATATTCTTTTGCAGGTATTTGATAATGCAACGCTTACTGATAACAACGGTTTGAAAACAGATTTTAGAAATGTCATCATTATCATGACTTCCAATCTTGGCACAAAAGAAGCACCGCAAGTTGGTTTTACAAAAGATGAGGGATATCAGAGTGAAGCGGCACTTAAAAACTTCTTTGCACCAGAATTTAGAAACCGCCTTGATGCGATGGTCAATTTTAAACCACTCGATACCACGGTGATGATTAGTGTTGTAGAAAAACTTTTAAGCGAACTTGAAATGCAGCTTAAAGAGAAAAATGTCCAAATAGTTGCAAGTAAAAAAGCAAAAGAGTACTTGGCAAGCAAGGGCTACTCAAAAGAGTTGGGCGCACGCGTTATGCGACGCGTTATAGATGAAGAGATCAAAACACCACTGAGTGATGAGATCTTGTTTGGTGCCTTACAAAATGGTGGCGTTTGTAAAATTGATCTCAAAAAAAATGCGTTAAGTTTTGCATACGACAGTAAAAATTCCTAAACTTTTAGAAGATACATATATCTTCCCAGATCCGCTAAGAGCCGATAAAAATGGGCTTTTAGCTTGGGGTGGAGATCTGCATCCACAAAGACTTTTGGAAGCCTATGCACAGGGAATATTTCCGTGGTTTTCCAAAAATGATCCGCTGTTGTGGTGGTCGCCAGATCCTAGAGCTATCCTTTATCCGTATGAGCTGAAGATCTCAAAATCATTTCGACAAAGTATTGGTAAGTATGAAGTGCGATTTAATGTAGATTTTGCACAAATTATGGCTACATGTAAGGATATGCGGGCTGATACATGGATTGATTGGCGAATGCAAGAGGCGTACTTGAAGTTGCACGAGATGGGATATGCGAAAAGTGTTGGCACTTATCTTGATGGCGTGCTGGTCGGTGGATTGTATGGTGTGATGATGGGCGCTGTTTTTTGTGGTGAATCGATGTTTAGTAAAGAAAGAGATGCTTCAAAAGTCGCGCTTGCAAAATTGTGTGAAATGATGGTACAAGCAGGTGGCGATTTTATAGATTGTCAAATGCCTACGGATCATCTACTTTCTTTGGGCGCTATCAAGATTTACCGCAAAGATTTTATAAAAAAACTCTCTATAAGTAGAGATAAAAAGGTCGTTTTTCTATGATAGCACAGATTATGCCTGTATTTTTGTTTGTAGCACTTGGCTACGGGTTTAAGGTTTTTAAAAAAGATATTTCAGAATCCCTGATTGATTTTGTGATCTATTTTTCTTTACCGGCACTTGCACTTGTGCAGATTCGAAAGATCGATTTTAACGATGCTATAATTGATGTCATTGTGATTTCGTATTTGGCAATGATTGTGGCTGCCGTCGTTTCCTATGCTATAGGCAAAATGTTAAGACTCAATCGCAATATTCTTGCTTCCTTTATGGTGGTTTCTATCTTTGGAAATACCGGTTTTGTGGGCTTTTCCTATACAGAATCACTATATAGTGCAAAAGAACTTGTGTACGCACTTGTGTATGATCAAATAGGTAGCTTTATTGCCTTGCTCACGATTGGGATGGTATTTATCGCTTGGGGCAGTGGCAGAGAAGAGAAATTGAGTTTATGGGGTAAAATCAAAATTTTACTCACCCCACCGTTGCAAGCAATTATCTTTGCGATTTTATTACGGGATGTGACATTTCCAGCTTATGTAGATGGCATACTTGTCAAACTTGAAGCGACACTTATACCGCTTGTGACGATGATTGTGGGTATGAAACTTGATATAAAAGCATTTAAAAGCTATTTTAAAGAGAGTGTTATTGCATTGGGAATCAAGATGGTTGTAGTGCCTTTGTTACTACTCTTCGTACTCTATCCTTTTTATGATTTTAATCTAACTTATATGAAAGTGACATTTATAGAAGTAGCAATGCCACCGATGACGATGGCAACGGTGTTAGCTATCCGTGGCGGACTCAATAAAGATTTAGTTATCAATACGCTTGGACTTGGCATACTTGCCTCTTTTATCACGATTCCTTTGTGGAATTATTTAATCACTAATGTTACGCACTAAAACGAACTCATCCGTTAAAGCCACGAAAAGGGTACTTTTCTAGAAAATGAGAGATATTTACGAGCTTTTTTACAAAAGTGCGTAAGGTCAGTTAATCAATATTTAATAAAGGATGGTTATAATTTGACTTCTGAAAAAATGGTGGACTTTTAAGTCTCAGTTCAAACTTTTAACTTTTATTTTAAACTTTTTGATTATCTAACAGAAAGTTTTCTCAAATGGAAAACAAAAGGATGGAAAACGAGTTTGCAAAGAGATATTGCAAACGGGAAAACAAAGAAATGGAAAACAAAATATGGAAACACATTCCCACTACCTTTTTACAAGTGAAGTTGTCAGCGCTGGTCATCCAGATAAATGTGCTGATATTATTGCAGATAGTATTGTTGATGCTCTTTTGATAGCAGATGCAAACTCTCGAGTTGCGAGCGAAGTTTTCGTTGCAGGTAAACATGTTATAGTTGGCGGTGAAGTAAAAACAACAAATCACCCTGATTATGAACAAATTGTAAAGCAAGCACTCATTAAGATAGGCTATGATGGCAAGTCGGCATTCAGCAAAGAGCAGTGTTTGCATCCAGATGATGTTAAAGTGCAGATACTTTTAAACCAACAATCAAACGATATCAACCAAGGTGTAGATCAAAAAGACGGTGAGATTGGTGCTGGTGATCAGGGTATTATGTTTGGTTTTGCCTCTAGCGAAACAGCTGATTTGATGCCAGCTGCTATATTTTATGCAAGAATGCTGTGTGACAAGGTTTATAACTACGCACTGAAACATGGGCATAAACTCGGTGTTGATATAAAAACGCAAGTGACTATTGATTATGGCAATAAAGAGAATTTTGAAAATTGTAAACCACAAAAAATTCACACTATAGTTATCTCAGCTCCTTCAGTCGAAACAATGCCAATAGAAGAAGTAAGAACGCTCATCAAAGGCTTGATCGATGATACTGGCTTGCCAGTTGAACTTTATGACCCACAAGATACGATCATCCACATCAATCCAACGGATCGTTATGTCAATCATAGCTCACTGCATGATAGCGGCTTAACAGGACGCAAACTTATAGTAGATAGTTTTGGTGGATATGCACCGATAGGCGGTGGTGCGCAAAGTTCAAAAGATTATACAAAGGTCGATAGAAGTGGGCTTTATGCAGCCAGATGGATCGCTAAAAATATAGTAGCAGCCAGACTTGCAAAAAAATGCTCCGTACAGCTTTCTTATGCTATCGGAGTTGCAAAGCCAGTTTCTATAAGTGTTGATACTTTTGGCACATATACAAGTGCCAATGACGATGTTCTCTCTGCTTTTGTGATGAACAACTTTGCCCTCACACCTCGTTGGATAATAAATAAATTTTCACTTGATAAGCCATCAGCTGATACCTTTTTGTACGCTGATGTAGCCGCACGCGGTCAAGTAGGTCAAAGTGATTATCCGTGGGAAAAACTAGACGCTATAGAACTTTTCAAAACACTCCAAAACTAGCTTACATGTAAGAGATGAAGATAGCATCGAAGCTATCCCTTTATATCAAGGGTTGCTCCGATGCCTTGGTCTTTGAGTCCTGAGACGCTTTGCGTTTGTGTTGTACTTTGCGTTTGAAGAGAATTAAGGAGTTTGCCTATGATCTCTTCTTGAACTTTTGTAGCTTGCTTAAGCGCGTACATTTCAGGTCTCATCTGAGTTGTTGCATTGAGTGCATCCACAATGAACTCCTTGTATCAATTGCAAAACTATATCATCTTTTTTTCAAAAAATATATTTGAGCGAGAGTGTTGCTGAAGTTTCACTGTGATCAACTTTGAATGCGCCTGTGACACCTTGTGTGTTGAGCGTATTTTTAACTCCATAGACTATACCTAAGCCAAGTTCAAAATCTTTTGCAATCCGTGTTCCTGCACCAAAAGTATAGTGATCTTCTTGAGTAGCTGGAAAGAAAATATAATTGAAAGTATTCATAATGGCTTTTATGTTTGAATTTGCACCATAATTGTTCGTAATTGGATTTTTAGCGTGATTATAACCCACAGCAAACCAAGTTCCCTCTTTTTCATATTTCGCACCTATTGCATACACATTTTGATCAACCCAGCCGAAATCTTTATATCCATCACTACTGCCCCATTTAATTTTTTTATAATCAGCTGAGATATTGAAATACTCTTTATCATAAGAAAAGCCTATGCCATATTCTTGCGGTTGCTCTAGATCATCACTTATTGCATTTGGTATAGTAGGCACAAATGGTGCAGAAGCTACACTAAGAGTGTCTTTATAGTGCATTGCAATGGCTGATTGGTAAGTAAGCCCAATTCGTAGTTGTGGCGATACATCATACGCTGCGCCGAGTTTGTAGCCAAAGCCATAATCATCACTTTTGCCATTGCCAACAGGTGTGCCTGTGTTGCTATAAGAGATATTGAGTGAACCGTACTGGATAATTGGAGCGAAACCAAAAGAAAAGTTGTCTTTTTGGTAAGCAATGTTGGGCGTTACCTTCATAAGGATGAGGTTAGTTCGTGCTTCCATTAAAGAAGGATTGCCACTATTCCTAAAATCAACACCCATGCCAGCTGAGCCGTACACACCAATACCATAAGAAAAATCTCCATCTTTGCCTTGTGAAAATGTAACATGCGGTATGAAGTTTTTATCAGCATCGCTTGTCGTACCACCTGTTTTTATGGTTGGAGCAAAATACATTACGCCAACATCAAGTTGTGAATTTTTGCCATATGAGAGGAGTGCTGGATTTGAGAGTGTATTTTCAGCTCCAAAATAAGTAGCGATACCAACGCCACCCATAGCGCGTGATTTGGAACCATTGCCTATGAGATTGTCACCATTTGTTGCGTACAACGCAAGTGCGCTCATCCCTAAAGTAAGTACAATTTTCTTCATTTTAACCCCTTTGTATATGTAATTTTTTAAAAATATAGTAAATCTTGCATCCAACACAATAGTTGAAAAGCACCTCTAAGCTACTACATGTAAGCAAAATAAAAGCAGTTACATGTAAGGCTACATGTAGATCAAATAGCCAACAAAATATCATTAAGCCGATAAATACAAGTCCAAAATAAGCCGCCAATTTTTTTGCTGCACCATCAGTCATTTTCGTTTTGAGTCCAAATATCTTTTTAACAAATCTTGAAGTTAAAAATACTAAAGAATAGTTGAGATATCCAGAAAGTCTTATGATAAAATCTAAAAATAAAAAATACAACAACCCTACTTGTGATGTTGCCAAAAAAAGCAATACAAGAGATGTTATCCAAAAGGCATTGATTCTTGCAATAGTGCCATCAACAAGCTTCAGTGAAATAGGGCAAGATTGAGACAATTTTTATCCTTTTTATTAATTTTTAGAATTGTAGTGTTTTAAAATATAAATGTCAAGTAATTCTATAAAAATACTAAAGTATTAAAAATTGTGTCATTTATAAAGTATTTTAAGCAGAACGATAGAATGATGTCATAAAAACAAGGAGCATACAATGTTTGCAGAAAAAATAGATACATTAGTACACGGTTTGTTGGTAAGCGATGCGTATTGCCTCGGGGCGCATTGGGTTTATGATGAGAAACAATTGCGTGAAGCAAAGATAAATTGGGATGGACTCAATGCACCTCTAGCTATTTGGCACAAAGGTAAAGTTGCTGGCGATTTTACCCATTATGGCGATCAATTGCTCTGGTTTTATCAATTTTTGAAAGATAAAACAAGTTTTGACGCCGATGCGTATCAAGATTTTTGGTTTGAAAAGATGCAGCACTATACAGGCTATATTGATGGAGCCACAAGGGTTAGTTTGGAAAATATAAAAAATGCTAAAAATCCAAGCGGCGCATCTTCAACCGACCTCTCTATCACCGCTCGCATAGTCCCACTTTTACAGGTTTCAAATACACCGCAAGAATTTTATGAAAATGTTTACAAGTTTATACGCATCACGCACAACAGTGAACTTGCTCTTGCCTGTGGTGATTTTTTCGCAAAACTTCTCGTGCTAGTTCTTGAAGGAAATGAGATTTATGCTTCTATCCAAAAACTCTTACATGTAAGCTCGCCTGAAATCCAAAAAATGGTGCAAAATGGACTTGAAAGCAAAGAAGCAGATACTTTTATCACGATTCGCGAGTTTGGACCAGCATGTGATATAAAAGAGGGTTTAAGTGGTGTTATACATCTGTTGTGCAAATATGATAACTTGCAGACTATGTTGCAAGAAAATGCTAAAGCAGGCGGTGATTCGAGCGCACGAGGAATGAATGCTACGATGATTTTTTTGGCAAAATATTCACTTGATGCACTTCCAAAAAAATGGCAAGCACTCAATGCTGGCATCTAAAAAGGATAAAAAGATGGATCTATATAATTTATTTGAAAACACTATGGGAACCGGAGTATTAGCAACTGCTAGCAAAAGTGGCGAAGTAAACTGTGCTATCTATGCACGCCCGCATGTAAAAGGTGATAGTGTACGATTTGTTACTCTTGAGCGAAAAAACTTAGAAAACTTACGGGAAAATCCGTATGCGTATTATTTATTTCGCACCGATGGGGGAGGTTACAATGGGGTGCGGTTAGAACTTTTATTGCAAGAGATACGAGATGATTTGCAAGAAGTGATAAGCCTGAGGCGACGGCATACTGAGATGCAAGAAAAAGAGTTTGTATTAGAGTTTAAAATCCTCAAAACTCACCCACTTATCGGCACTACATGTAACGAAGATGCACTTTTATAGCCATCTTCTTGTGCTTTGGCGATATGCTTCATATGCTTTTTCAAAAAGCTCACTAAGGACTTGTTCCTCTTTGGGGATGATAACTGACCTTACGCTCTTTTGTAAAAAAGTTCGTAAATACCTCTTCGTAGCTTTAGGAGGTTGTGGGGACATTTGTCCCTGCCACTGAAACGCACAAGTTTGTTTTAGTGCCTAACATTAGATGGTAACTTGTATTTTGTCTATCAAAACGCATTTTTATCCACCCAATAATCACAAAAAATACTATTTGTCCACAAACCAAAAGACCAAAAAAATTGTGCTAGTGCGCTACATGTAAAGAGAATGACAAATAACATCATCGGCTTTGGTTTGTAATTTTTTAGAGTATCCATAATTTAAAATTTTTCTTTTTAATTTTTTTATTTTGCATAGTTTCAAAACACGCACGCACTTTTTCTTTTTTGATGGCTACATAAGCGTATTTGTCAAAAATATCTATATTTCCTATATCTTCAGGTGCCATTTTACCCTCGTGGATAAATGCTCCTAAAATATCTGTTTTGCGGATTTTATCGCGTTTTCCAGCTGCTATGCAGAGTGTTTTAAAAGGTGCTTTGTAAATCTGCGGTTTGCAAATTTTTAGCTCTTGCACCTGAATGTTTTCAAGATATGCCGGCAAATTCGTCTTGATGAACGAAACAGCTATTCCCTCTGTTTCAATGCGACCTGTTCGTCCAATGCGGTGGATGTAAACAGCACCATCGTGTGGCAAGTCATAGTTGATAACCATCGGCACAAGTGGGATATCCAATCCTCTTGAAGCAACATCAGTGGCTATCAAAAAAGAAAAACTGTGTTGTTTGAAACAAAGTAGCGTCTCATCTCTATCGATTTGTGCTAAATCACTGTGCATTGCCCTTGCTTCATAGCCTAGTTTGTTGAGTTGCATTTCAAGTGTGTCACATTGGATTTTTGTGTTGCAAAAGATGATGGCTCGTTTGGGTTGATACTGCGAAATAACTGTAGCTAAAGCGTCATTGTGGTAGTGATAAAAAAGTTCCTCTATGGAGTTTTTTTCCTCTTGTGTGATGATACATTCTTGATCTTTTTGGAATTTGCTTGAGAGATCGCGAATCTCTTGCGGAAATGTAGCTGAAAAGAGGAGTGTTTGTTTGTTTTTTGGTACTGTTTTGAGGATAAATTCTATCTCTTCAACAAAACCCATCTGCAGCATTTTATCAGCTTCATCAAGTACAAAAGTGGTAATTGATTCGAGTTTGAGTGTCTCTTTTTCTAAATGATCCCTAATACGCCCAGGAGTGCCGACAATGATATGCGCTCCATGTTGCAAAGATTGTGCTTGCGGGCGTAAGGGTGTTCCTCCACAAAGTGTTATGATTTTGATGTCATTTTGAAAACTAGCTACTTTTCGCAACGACTCAGCAACTTGTTGTGCAAGTTCTCTTGTTGGCGTAATGATACAAGCTTGCAATTTGATGGGATAACTTATATCGAGTTTGAGCAAGAGGGGCAATGCAAATGCAAGTGTTTTACCGCTACCTGTTTTTGCTTGCACGAGGAGATCTTTTCCTTGAAGTGCTTGTGGTAAGCACAGAGCTTGCACGGGCGTCATGTGTAAAAAACCAAGTCTTTTAAGTGTTTCTAACATTGAGGGATGTTCAATGTATTGTTCAAATTTTTGTTGCATGCTTAATCTCGCTTTGTATGTAAATTTGCTATTATAGCGAGATATTTCAATAAAAAAGAGAATAAATCATTATGCGTCAATTTAAAAGTTCCCTATTTTCAAGACTTTTCGGCTCTTTTGCTTCTTGCAAATTTCCAAAACCAGTACAATGGTTTATCAACTTTGCTTATACAAAAATTTTGGGCGTTGATCTATATGATTTTGACAATTTTGCATCCTATCCTTCTCTCAATGCTCTTTTTACGCGAAAGCTCAAAAAAGGACGATTTTTTTCTCAAAATGAAAATGTGATGATCTCGCCATGCGATAGTTTCATCAGTGCCAGCGGAAAGATAGAAGATGCACAAGCATTGCAGATCAAGGGTTTTTCCTATGGTGTGAGTGAACTTTTGGGTTATAGTATTGTTAAAAGTGAAAAAAATAGATTGGAAAATGGACAATTTATCAACTTTTATCTCTCTCCAAAAGATTACCACCGCTATCATGTACCTATCGATATGTATGTTGCGAAAGCGGTGCATATACCAGGTCGATTGTATCCTGTGAATTTTAGATGGTTGCAAAAAATTCCTCAACTTTTTTGTGAAAATGAACGGGTTGTTTTGGAGTGTTACACAAAAAAGGGCAAGCTTTTTTATTTGATTTTTGTGGGCGCACTCAATGTCGGTAAGATGGTTTTCAATTTTGATGCGTGCATTCAAACAAATGCTAAAAAACAGGGTGAGAAATTTTATACATACGATGAGCTTTATTTGCAAAAAGGTGATGAACTTGGGAGGTTTGAGATGGGTTCAACCATCGTAATGCTTTTCGAACAAGATACTCTAGCGCTTACATGTAAGAGTGGGGCGAGTGTGCGATTTGGTGATGCTATCGCTACACTCAGTTAAGTTTGTTAAGTTTTCTTTTAGCATACCAAAGTATAAAAAACGCCGAACCCCAAATGGTGGCGGCTATTCCCCACCAATACACTTGTAAATCTAGATCTAAAAGAGCAAAGATGCCAAAAAATGTCACAGGCACGATCACTTGTCGCAATAGTCCAAGATAAACTAAAAGAGCAGGTTGTTTGATACCTTGCAGTAATGAGATATGGATAAAAACCAGCACATATGCATACAAAGAAACGGCCGCTGCTTGCAAATAGGCGTTTCCAGCTGCGATGACTTGCGTATCTTTGGTAAAAAGACTCATAAAATAAGCACCAAAAACAAAGAGAAAAAAGATTCCGATGATCCACAGTATAAAGCCCAATTTTTTTGTTTCACGAATCGTTTCTTTGATCCGTTCAAACTCTTTTGCACCATTGTTTTGAGAAACGATAGCAAGTACGGCGACATTGATGCCGATGCTTGGTAGCAAGATGATCTGCTCAATGCGAACAGCAACGCCATAAGCCGCAACTGCGTATTGACCAAATGGTGCAATAAAATAGGTGATAATATACATGCCAAGTGCCATGAGGAGCATATTTGCTGTAGGTGGCATACCTTGTTTTATAAAATCTTTCATGATTTGTATATCAAAAACAAAAGGTGGCATATCTTGAAAAAGTGTTGTCTTTTTTGCTGCCAAAAACAGATACAAAGCGCCTATTATCTCTATGAACACAGTAGCAAGTGCGATGCCGCCAACGCCTAAAGCAGGCACGCCAAAACCACCTTTGACAAACCAAAAATCCAAAAGTATATTGGCAAAAGCGCCACCTACGAGGAAGTTTCGATATACTTTTGCATTGCCTAACGCATTTAAGATGGCATTGGCAAAAAAGACGATGATGAAAAACACAGCCCCATATAAGATGATGTTAATGTACGATAATGCTTCTTGCAAATACGCATCTTGTGCCCCTAAAAGTTTTATAAATATAGGTGCTAAAACAAGTCCGATTATCGTAAGAAAAATCGATAAAATAAGCCCCAATATGCCACTGTGATAGACGATTTGTTTTGCATAGCTTTCGTTTTTTTCGCCCAATGCGTTGCCTAAAAGCGCTGTAACACTTTGTGACATTCCCCCAGCCAATGCGATGATCATAAAAAAGATAGAAAAAGTCAAAGACAAAGCCGCAAGTGCTTGCGTAGAGATCTCACCTGCAAAAAAAGTATCGGTGACATTAAACATCGTATGAAAAAAATATCCAATACTTGATGGCAGTGCTATGTTTTTTATGTGCGTTTTGATATCGCCTTGGGTGAGGTCACTCTGTGAGGTTTTCATTTGTGGTTAAACATTGAACCTAAAGTGCATTATATCGCCATCTTTTACGATATACTCTTTGCCCTCAAGACGCATCTTGCCGGCTTCTTTGCTTTTCGCTTCGCCTCCACATGTAACAAAATCCTCATAAGCGATCACTTCGGCACGGATGAAGCCTTTTTCAAAGTCATTGTGGATCACAGAAGCTGCTTTTGGTGCAAGCCAACCCCGCTCAATAGTCCACGCTCGAACCTCTTTGACTCCAGCGGTAAAGTAGCTGATTAGCCCTAATTTATCAAAAGCCAAATGAATAATCTTGTTGAGTCCAGATTCGCTTACGCCAAGTTCAGATAAAAATTCCTGTGCCTCTTCATCGCTCAATCCAACAAGTTCTTCTTCAATTTTTGCGCACAATACGATGACATCCGCACCTATCTCTTGTGCGTGATTTTTCACAGCTTTGACATATTCGTTTTCTTCAAGCAAACTCTCTTCATCTACATTTGCCCCATAAATGATCTCTTTGTTTGAGAGAAATCGCAACTCTTTATCGAGCGCTTCAAAAATTGGATCATCTTTTTTTGTAAAAGTACTTACAGGTTGCAAATCATCAAGATGTGCTTTGAGTTCAAGTGCAAGTTCATAAGCCCCACGAGCCGTTTTATCTGCTTTTGCAGTGCGGTTGAGTTTGTCCATCTTCTTTTCGAGCTGTTGAATATCAGCAAATATAAGTTCACTTTCAATGATTTCTATATCTCTCAACGGATTGATACTGCCCTCAACATGTGTGACATTTTCATCAACAAAACATCGCACCATATGAAGTATGACTTCTACTTCACGAATATTTGATAAAAACTGATTTCCCAAACCCTCGCCCTTGCTTGCACCCTTCACAAGCCCAGCGATATCAACAAAATCAACCGTAGAATACTGAATTCGTTCAGGATTTACGATCTTCGCAAGCTCAGCTAATCGAATATCTGGTACCGGTACCACTGCTTTGTTTGGTTCAATCGTACAAAAAGGATAGTTTGCACTCTGTGCATTTTGTGCCTTTGTAAGTGCATTGAAAGTTGTTGATTTGCCTATATTTGGTAGCCCTACGATTCCTACTCCAAGTCCCATTTTGTATCCTAATTTGTATATTTTAAAGTTTGCAATTATAGGCTAAGTTGCCAAAAAGAGAGATAAAAGAAGTGTTTAATCTGCTTGAAAAGGTTTTAAAAATTATTCTAGCCTGTCCCCATTTTTCGATATTAAGCCCAAAATTTAGACAAGCTAGTTAAAGAATTTTTAAAAGATATATTTGGTATCATAATCATAAAAGATATTTTGTGATCAGTGTTTGGATTGTTTTTGCAACAAGGAATTCTATCATTATACCTGTTTACAAAAGGCTTTTTTAAATTTTATTGAGCTTAAATTATCAATTATTTTTGGTAATTTGCAAGTGGCTCGATTGATTAAAGATTATTCAAATACAATTCATAGAAAACTAAAAAGAGAGAGGCCCTTATGCATATTGTTAGCGTTTTAGCTGTTGATGACAAATTATTTAACTCAGACCTCATTGAGTTTGCTTTTGTGGACTCTCGCCATGTGCAAATAGCTAAAACAATCCAAGGTGACAAAGAAAAACTTTTCTTGCTTAATTTTAATGGCTATATATCAAAACCTGTTGATATTAATGAGCCTGAAAAATTTCTATTTAAATATTTAGTAATCTAAAATGCAAACATTCAATACCTCCTACACAACACTCGAAGAGCTAGAAATATTTCTGCATACTATCAAATATAAAAAAGAAGATTCCATTCTTGTACAAATCTTCTCTGGTATGCTTGAACACACTTCCCTTGAAGAAGTTATTGCACATATCAAATATACTATGCGTAGCGCAATTATCATTGGATCTTCAACAGCAGGTGAAATTTTAAATGGCAAAATCTTTGATAAAACAATTGTTATCTCTGTATCTGTTTTTACATCGACACAACTTATTGCTAAAAGTTATTCAAATGAAGACTCTTTGGTTATTGGGCAGAAAATTACTCAAGACATAGTAACTGATACAACAAAAGCTATTATTCTTTTTGCTGATGGTCTTCAATGTAATGGAGAAGCGATACTTCAAGGCATGAATCAAAATAGCAAAAAAGGCATTATCGTCTCAGGCGGTATGGCTGGTGACAATAGTTTATTTCTCAAAACATTTGTAATCCATGATGAAAATATTTTCGAAAAAGGTGCTGTTGCCGTATCTTTAAGCAGTACCTCTTTACAAGTTCATAATAGTTATAACCTTTCATGGAAGTCTATTGGTTTGCCTATGATGATTACCAAAGCGGATAAAAATCGTATCTACGAAATTGACAACAAGCCAATTATTGATATTTATAGAGAGTATTTAGGAGAAGATGTAGTACAAAACCTTCCTGATTCTGCCATAGAGTTTCCTCTTATTTTCCAAAGAGCAAACCTTGAAATTGCACGCTCCATGGTGGCTGCGGATGAAAGTTCAATTACATATGCTGGTGAAATTGCAAGAGGAACCAAAGTGCGTTTCGGTGTTGCAAGTGCTACACTTTTTGACCAAGGAAGTAAAAAACTCTATGAAATCAATAAAAATGTACCCATAGAGTCTCTCTTTATCTACTCTTGTGTGGGACGTAAAATGTTTTTAGGCAAAGAGCTTGAACATGAACTAGAACCCTTAACAAATCTAGCACCTATAAGTGGATTTTTTACTTATGGAGAACTCTATTCTGGCGATAAAGAGTATCAAATGCTTAACATTACCACGACTGTTTTAGGGCTTTCAGAATCTGATACCATCAAAAACAATAGAAAAAATCTCGTAGAATCTACAAATCGAGTAAGCCTCTCTACAACAGCCCTTATCCATCTTGCAGAAAAAAGCATCGCTAACCTTGAAAAAGAGTCACAAGAGAAACAAAATACAATTGTTATTCTCGACCAATACCAAAAAGCAATTAACGCTTCATATATTATTTCAAAAGCTGACTTACAAGGGAAAATCACTTTTGCAAATAAACGTTTTTGCGAGGTCTCTGGATATACGCAAGAGGAGCTTTTAGGCAAATCTCATAGTATTTTGCGTCACCCTAACATGCCATCTGAAACTTTTGAAGATTTGTGGCAAACAATCAAATCAAAACAAATCTGGCGAGGTGTAGTACAAAACCTTCATAAAAATGGAACAAGCTACTATGTAGATGCGACTATCTTCCCTCTTTTAGACAAAGATGAAAATATAACAGGGTATGTAGGTATGCGTAATGACATTACAGATATAAAATACCAAAAAGAGCGTGCAGAAGCTATTTTAAATGCTCAAGACAGCATTGTTTTATTGACATCTTTAGTTAATAACATTATGCAATTAAAACAACTTAATCAAAAATTCTTTGATACTTTTGACTATAAAGATATGGATGACTTCTTATCGCAACATAGTTGTATATGCGACCTATTTCTTGAACAAGAGGGGTATCTCTCAAGAGAAGTTGATGCAAAAAGCTGGTTAGAGATTTTACTTGAAGATCAAACAAAAGCACACTTAGTCTTAGTCGTCAACAAAGAGAAACAACAAAGAGTCTTTTCGGTCAAAGCCAAAGAGATTTGTCTTGAAGCGGAGAGTGTTATTATCTCTACATTTACAGATGTAACCGAACTTGAAACTGCAAGAGTTCAAGCACTCGCTGCTGAACAAGCAAAAGGCGCTTTTTTAGCAACTATGAGCCATGAGCTTAGAACGCCACTTAACGCCGTTATAGGCTTTTCGCAAATTCTTATAAAAAAAGAAAATATGGCAGATGCGGCGATTAAAAGTTTTATAGAAAAAATCAATCTTTCAGGCAAGCACCTTTTAAACTTAGTAAACAACATTCTTGACTTTTCAAAAATCGACTCAGGCAAGATAGATCTTCACGAACAAAATTTTACCCTTAATACTCTGTTCAATGAATCTTTTCTTCTGTTAGAAAGCCAAGCACAAATCAAAGAGATTAAGATACGCAAAAGTAACTATGAAGGTCAAATGATTTTTGCAGATGCACAGCTCATTAAACAAGTTGTTGTAAATATCCTTTCAAATGCTATTAAATTTTCTCCAGAAAAATCAGAGATTGTTATGAGCTATACAAATACAGGCAATGAACATCACATAAAAATATGTGACCAAGGAGTAGGACTGAATTCGGAGCAAATATCAAAACTTTTCCAATCTTTTTCACAAGTAAGAGAGCACCAAAACGAAGCTATTAAAGGTACTGGTTTGGGGCTTGCTATCTCAAAAAAAATCGTTGAACTTCACCAAGGAAGTATCGATGTGCAAAGTACTATTGGAATTGGAAGTTGCTTTACGATTACACTTCCTATAAAAGGGAAAAAATAATTTCTCAGCAACTAGCCTAGATCATTTAAGGTTTCAATAGAAACGAACATGTCTTACAAGAGAGAAAAGAGATAAATCTTTATATTGAGTCGCTTGCATCGGTTATAATACAGAGATTTTATGACTACTTTTTATCTACACTGACTTTGTAATTCTCATTAAACAACCAAATTACCTAGGCTTAAGCGAACAAAAAAGAATTTTTAGTTGCTCTGACTAATGACCCTTTTGATAACAAACTGTTCAATAAAATTGCTAAAGCTCATGAAGCGCCCCCTATAAAAGTAAATCCCTATGCTTGGGGGAATTTGCAAATGTTTCTAAGCTTTAAAAATTATTCTAGCCTGTCCCCATTTTTTCTTTAAAAATTATTCTAGCCTGTCCCCATTTTTTTTATAGTTTGGATTGTAAGGTTGGTTTGGGGTGCCAGCCTTACAATGCTTCCATCAATTCTAATGGAGAGTTTTACTTTGTTCTATGAGCCAATAAAGATTCATGCGCACACCTGTGCCACTGGCGCCGCACTGGTTGTAGCCCCATTCTTTTTCACTGTATGCTGGACCTGCTATGTCAAGGTGAAGCCATTTGTCTTTGTAGGCATCTTCTATGAAGTTTGCGAGAAATAACCCAGCAGTTATCGCACCACCGTATCGTGAACTTGAAATGTTGCTCATGTCGGCTATGTGACTTTTGAGCATTTTTTTGAGATAGCGGTTAAATGGTAAGATACCTGTGAGTTCGCCACTTTTTTTGGAGATTTCATAGAGTTCATTTTTGAGGCTTTCACTATGTCCCATGATGCCTGTTGTGTACTCTCCAAGTGCCACAACGCAAGCGCCTGTGAGTGTTGCCATATCGATCATGAGATCTGGTTTTTGCTCTTGCGCATAGCATAAAAGATCAGCAACCACCAAGCGACCCTCAGCGTCCGTGTTTCGCACCTCTATGGTTTTTCCATTTTTGGCTACAAGCACATCGTCTGGTTTGTATGCTTCTGGTCCTATGGCGTTTTCTGTAGCGCCTATGATGGCATGAATTTCATAAGGTAAGCCCAAAAGTGCAGCGCCTTGAAAGATTCCAAGTGCAGCGGCAGCACCACTCATATCGCATTTCATCGTGACCATATGTTCGCCGCCTTTGAGACTGAGTCCACCAGTGTCGTAAGTCAAACCTTTGCCAACATAAACGATTTTTTTGCTGGCATTTTCTGGCTTGTAAGTAAGATGGATAAGTCGTGGTGGGATGTGGCTTGCGCGATTGACTGCTAAAAATGCACCCATACCTTGTTCTTCTAAAAACTCTTTGCCATAACTCTTACATGTAACGCCATCGATGGAAGCTAATGAATGTGCGATTTCTTCAAGTTTCAACGAGTGCATCTCAAAAGGAATAGTGTTGATAAGGTCTTTTGCAAAGTTCGTAGAAGCAGCAATAGTAGTGCCTACATGTAAGGCTTTATTGGCAGTTTCGAGGGAGATATTTATTGTGCTATAATCATCACAACAGATAGTAATACACTCAAGTGTACTTTTGCTTTTTTTGCTTTTGTATTGATCAAAAGTATAGCCTCCAAGCACAAAAGCTTCGCTCATCGCTTTGATATTCACACCAGGGCAATCGTTAGAATATGTGCCTATTTTTGCGGTTTTTGCTTTTGTTTTTTTTAAAACGCTCAAGGCTTTTGCACACGCAAGTCTTATCTCTTCAGCTTCTAAACTCTCGCAACCAACATAGATAGTTTTGGCGTGCGTTACAAAAGTGCTTTCTTCGCTCTCGCCCTCAAATCCTAAAAACTCTAATGCTTCTTTGTCTTTCACCCATTTGTGTTCAAAGTTTTTGTTAATGACTAAAACTATTTTAATGTCTGCTTCAAAATCTTCTAAAGTTTTATTGCTTATTTGTATGTTCATATTTTTTCCTTATAAAATTTTACTCAAAAGAGAGCAGTTCCTTTGCTTGTATCATATCTTTGTCGCCACGGCCTGAAAGATTGATGATGATGAGAGAATTTTTAAGTTTTTCTGACGGCATCTTTTTAAGATAGGCAACTGCGTGTGCACTCTCAAAAGCTGGGATCAGACCCTCTTTTTGACTCAACCAGACAAATGCATCGAGTGCTTCTTGATCTGTGATATTATCGTATTGTACAACGCCTAAATCTTTAAGATACGCATGCTCAGGTCCGATACCAGGGTAATCAAGTCCAGCTGAAAAAGAGTGGGCCTCGAGGATTTGTCCATCGTTATCTTGCAAAAGATAACTCATCTGCCCATGCAACACACCGGGGCTTCCTTTGAGCAAGCTCGCACCATGTTTGAGCGTATCTACGCCAAGTCCGCCAGCTTCTATGCCTATACACTGTACCGCTTCATCTTCTAAAAAGTGACTAAATACACCGATGGCATTGCTACCGCCACCGATACAAGCAATCACAAAATCAGGCAAACGATTTTCTTTGGCAAGAATTTGTGCTTTGGCCTCATAGCCGATAATCGCTTGAAAATCACGCACCATCATAGGGTATGGATGAGGTCCTGCTACTGTACCAATGATGTAAAATGTATCTCTTGCATTGGTAACCCAGTAGCGAATAGCTTCATTCATTGCATCTTTGAGTGTTCGAGAACCGCTTTTTACTGCATGCACTTTTGCACCAAGTAATTTCATACGAAAGACATTGAGTTCTTGTCTAGCAACATCTTTTTCACCCATAAATATCTCACATTCCAAGCCCAAAAGTGCCGCAACTGTTGCTGTAGCAACGCCGTGTTGTCCAGCGCCAGTTTCAGCGATAACTTTTTTCTTCCCCATTTTTTGGGCAATAAGTCCTTGTGCTATCGTGTTGTTTATCTTGTGGGCACCTGTGTGGTTGAGATCTTCGCGTTTAAAATAGATCTTCGCACCCATTTGATTTGAGAGATTTTGTGCAAAATACAAAGGCGATGGACGCCCTACATAGTCTTTGAGGTAAGCATTGACCTCACTCCAAAATGCCTCATCAAAACGCAAAGTTTTATAGTAAGTATCAAGTTCTAACAAAACAGGCATCAGCGTTTCAGGAACATAACGACCGCCGAAAATGCCAAAATGTCCAAAGGAATCAGGATCAAATTTTGATGGTTTAGGTATATACATCATTCTACCTCCAATACACTATAAACAGGGGTATTTTTCTCGATAAGTGCCTCACCGTTTAAAAATTTTAAATTGACAATGAAACAAGCTTCGAAGCAATTTGCTCCTGCTTTATTGATAAGATTGACCGCTGCATTTGCGGTTCCTCCAGTTGCGATAAGATCATCGATAAGCAAAACTTTTGGGTTGCTGTGCTTACATGTAAAAGCATCTATATGCACCTCTATCTCGTCGACGCCATACTCTAGTGAGTATTTTTCGCTGATGGTTGTGTAGGGAAGCTTCCCTGGTTTGCGGATAGGTGTAAAGGCACAACCTAGTTTATTGGCAAGTGCCGCGCCAAATATAAATCCTCTACTTTCGATACCAGCCACAAAATCAATACCAGCATCTTTATAGCGTGCATAGAGATGATCCATGAGAAAATTATATGCTTTTGCATCAGCTAAAAGGGTAGTGATATCTTTAAATACAATACCAGGTTTTGGAAAGTCTTTCACATCCCGAATACTTGCTAACAAATATTCTTTGTCAACATTATTTAATACCTTCATAAAGCTCTCCTATCGAAACATTGTGAATTTTACATATAAAAAAAGAACCAATACAACAGCAAAAGCACTGTAAGAGATAAGCGCAGCACTCATAATAGTGCCTCTATCTTTCCCTCAAGTTCTTTGATGTGTTGGCGTAATTTATCGCCCTCCATTCGGTACTGTGAATTTCTCGTACGCAGGGATTTTAAGTCATTTTTTACTTTATTGAGCTCATCGCTGAGGATGTCAATATTGCCAAGGGAGCGTTGGAGCTGGACTTGATATTTTCGAATAACCACTTCAGCGTCACCTAGAGTATTTTTGACCACAACGCTTCCAAGCTTTTCTTTTTTGAGTAGTGTTTTGTAGTAAAAAACCATAATGATGAGATACACACACAAAGAACCCAATGTAGTAGTTATGATCCATTCTACTGCCATGTTAGACTTCTATTTTCGCAACTCTTTGTGCATGTCTACCACCTTCAAAAGGTGTGTTGCACCATGCATCAAGTATTGACTCGCAAACACCAAGTCCCACAACTCTTTCACCAAAACACAGTACATTTGCGTCATTGTGTGCTCTTGCCATACTTGCTGTGTATGCATCGTGAACAAGGGCCGCTCGAATTCCTGTGTGCTTATTGGCGGATAAACTCATACCGATACCAGTCCCGCATATGAGAATGCCTTGTGTGCTTGCATCTGCTAGCACCTGTGTACAGAGTTTGTGTGCAAAATCAGGGTAATCAACGCGATCTGCATTGCTAGGTCCAAGATCAATCACTGTATGACCTCTTTGTTCTAGCATGGCGATGATATTTGGTTTTATAGCAACTCCAGCGTGATCGGTAGCAATAAAAAACTTCATAATAATCCTTTACATGTAAGCTTAAATCATTTTATCAAAAAATTGATAACGAATTTTATAGGTGCAAAAAAATAATTTCCTAGTGGTGTGGCGATGAGTAAAACGAGGATCACCATACCATAGCGACTTATCGATTCTAAAAAATTGGCTATACCGTCCCACTTGTTCCAACTTGCAAAATAAGAAAGTGCATGTGAGCCATCAAGTGGCGGGATAGGATAAAGATTGAATATACCAAGCACCACATTGTAAATGAGTGATTGGATCAAAAAATACACAAAAAACAATGAAAATGCTGAATCAATGGCGTTGAGATCAACATAATTAAGCATCACAGAAGCGATAAATGCAAGTGTAAAATTATAGTAAATCCCAGCCAATGAGACATTTATCGCCCCTTTGTAGCCACCATTTTGCATTACTTCTTTCATGTAAATTGGAACGGGTTTTGCCCAGCCAAACATAAAAGGTGCGCCGCTGAAGTACAAAGCTGCTGGCACCAATATAGTACCAATCGGATCTACATGTACGAGTGGATTTATGCTGAGTCTGCCCGCTGCTTTGGCGGTATGATCACCGTATCTATAAGCCATATATCCGTGCATAATCTCATGTCCTATGATAGCAACCATAAGCGCTAGTATAGTCGCTATAAGGCGGATTATCTCGCTATTTTCCATCTAAAAATTCTGTGTTATTTTCAATCGTTGAGATAAGTCTTCCAACACGATTCCAACGGATTTTATACTCATCATCCCAAGAAAAGTAGATAAACCATGGTTTACCCACGATATTTGCGTACGAAACACTGCCCCAAAATCTACTATCATTGGAGTGGTCACGATTGTCCCCGATCATATAAAATTCATCTTTAGGTATTTTTTTATAAAAAGCATTAAATGGAGCATTTGTATTGGCCGGAAGTTCAGGAACTATAGCCGGTTTCATATCAAGTTCACCTACTGCTAAAAACTGAGTCATCTGTGCAAAAAGATCAATATCGCTATCGTAACTAATGCCTTTGTATTTTTCTTGATATGGATTTAAAACCCACAATCTACCGACTAAATTGTAGAGTTTTTCTTTGGCAAAATTCTTTTGCATGTACGCATCACCTTCACTAAAGCGAATGAAAAGATGTTTATCATAAAAGAAAATTTCATCACCACCGGTAGCAACGCATCTTTTTACATAATGTATGTTCGGACTTTTTGGATAGCGAAAAACAACGATATCACCTCTTTGTGGTTTGTCCCCATTGATAAGATGACCATTGCCTCTAAAATCAGGTAAAACAGGGATTTCAAGCCAAGGAAGATGTGGCGTAGGAATACCATAAGAAAATTTTTTAACGAAAAGATGATCGCCGATGAGAAGCGTTTTTTTCATACTTCCACTTGGGATGACAAAAGCTTGTGCGATAAAAAAGATGACAAGTAAAACAATGATGATAGTGCCTGTCCAAGAGTTTGAAAATCGTATAAATTTTTTTAGAAAATTTTTCATATATGCTCTAACCTTTATTTTTTGCAGCGATAAGTGTGTTTTGTAGTAACATAGCGATTGTCATTGGGCCAACGCCTCCTGGGACGGGCGTGATGTAGGAGCATTTTGGTGCCACGCTTGTGAAGGCAACATCTCCAACGAGTTTGCCACTTTCAAGGCGGTTTATGCCAACATCAATGATGATCGCACCTTCTTTAATCATATCTGCTTGAAGCATTTCAGGTTTGCCTATGCCAACTACTATGAGGTCGGCTCTGCTTGTTTTTTCTTTGAGATTTTTTGTTTTAGAATGGCAGATAGTTACTGTTGCACCGGCATTGAGTAATAAGTTCATCATGGGTTTGCCGACTATATTGCTTCTGCCTAAAACGCACGCGTCTAACCCCATAGGATCGATGTTGTATTCTTTGAGAATTTCCATCACGCCTAGTGGCGTGCAAGGAATAAGTTTTGCAGATCCTGTGCTGAGTTTGCCAACATTGAGCTCGTGAAAACCATCTACATCTTTGTGCGGTGCTATAGCTTCTATCACTTTAGCGGTGTCGATATGTTTTGGAAGCGGCAGTTGTACCAAGATACCATGAATACTGTTATCTGCGTTGAGGTCTGCTATCTGTTGCAAGAGTGCTTCTTGCGTTGTATCTGGTGGAAGTGTTATTTTTTTTGAATAGATGCCAACTTCTTGTGAGGCTCTATCTTTTGCATTGACATAAGTTTGGCTAGCAGGATCTTCACCAACCAAAATAACCGCAAGACCTGGTGTGATACCATCTTTTTTGAGTGTTGTAATTTCATCTTTTAGCTTCTCTTTAATCTTGATAGAGAGGGCTTTGCCATCTAAAATTTGCATGTTTTAGTACCCTTAAATAATTTTTTGGATATTATAACAACACTTAAGTTAAAGAGAGGTCAAATGCGGTTTGTTGTTTTTCTGTTTTTGTTACATGCTATTTTATTTGCAGAAGATTTTATCACAAAGATGGAATACGCAAAGATGCTCTACGCCAATCCTCGTGGCATCGGTTGCAATCTATGCCATGGACAAAAAGGCGAGGGTACTGTGATCGCAAAGTATAAAGACAAAGGTAAACAAAAAGAGTTGCGAGCGCCTGATATAACAAAGACATCAAGAGAGAAATTTCAACAAGCATTCGCATCAACACACACAGTAATGCCTCGTTATTTTTTAACAAATAATGAAATTGAAATGCTCTATTTTTATGTCACCAGTGAAGTAAATAAATAAAAGGAAGAAAATGAATACAGAAAAAAGTAAGCAGGCATTTTTAGATGCTCAAAAAGTAATTCCAGGTGGTGTAGATTCTCCCGTTCGTGCATTTAAAAGTGTTGGTGGAACACCGCTTTTTATTCAAAAAGGCGAGGGTGCGTATCTTGTTGATATTGATGGCAATCGATATGTGGATTTTGTACAAAGTTGGGGACCGCTTATCTTTGGACATTGTGATAGCGATATAGAAGCAGCAGTAATCAAGGCTGTGAAGCAAGGCTTGAGTTTTGGCGCACCGACACAGGTTGAAACACTTCTTGCACGAGAGATTTGTGATCTGTTTGAAGCGATAGATAAAATCCGTTTTGTCAGTAGTGGAACTGAGGCTGTGATGAGTGCTATTAGGCTTGCAAGAGGCTTTACATGTAAAAATGATATCGTTAAATTTGAGGGCTGTTATCATGGGCATAGTGATTCGTTACTTGTACAAGCTGGTAGCGGCGCCATAACTTTTGGTACACCAAGCAGTCCCGGAGTGCCAGCCGATCTCACCAAGCACACGCTTTTGGCAAAATTTAATAATCTTGAAAGTGTTCAAAAATGTTTTGAAAACTCAAATGATATAGCTTGTGTTATCATCGAGCCAATCGCAGGAAATATGGGCTTAGTTCCAGCTGATGAAACTTTTTTGCAAGGTTTGAGAGATCTGTGTGATGCGCACGGTGCTTTGCTTATTTTTGATGAAGTGATGAGTGGATTTCGAGCTTCACTTAAGGGTTCACAAGGTTTGGTGAGTGTTGTGCCAGATATGATTACTTTTGGAAAAGTTATCGGGGGTGGTATGCCTGTTGGTGCTTTTGGTGGTCGTTTGGAGATTATGAATCAACTCTCACCAGATGGTCCTGTGTATCAAGCAGGAACACTCAGCGGCAATCCTGTTGCTATGAATGCCGGACTTGCAAGTCTTACAAAGATTAAATCACAAAAAGAGCTTTATCGTGATTTTGCAAGCAAATCAGCAAGGCTCACACAAGGCTTACAACAAGCCGCAAAAAAACATGGCATAAGCTTACATGTAGATAGTCGTGGCAGTATGTTTGGCTTTTTCTTCAATGAAAATCCTGTACGCGATTTTGATGATGCACGCAGAAGCGACACCGATATGTTTGCACGATTTCATAGAGCGATGCTAGAAGAGGGATATTATTTTGCATGTAGCCAATTTGAAACTGGATTTATCAGTGAAGCGATTACTCTTGAAATGATAGAGGAGACTATAGTTGCAGCAGATCGGGTTTTTGGAGCGATAAAATGAGTACTCAAGAAGAAAAAGAACCTCGGTTTAAACAATTAGCACAGGGAAGCGAACAGCTCTCCTTGGGCGTTTCAGTCGTTGTTGCTATTTTAATGGGAACAGGACTCGGCATACTTATGAAAAATATTTTTGGCATCACATGGCTTTTGTGGGTAGGCGTTTTTTGGGGCGTGAGTGCCGCTGGACTCAATATCTACAAAGCCTACAAGCGACAGATGCGATCATTGGAAGAGCTTAAGGATGATGTTCGTTATAAAAACTATAAACCACAAGATGATGACGATGAGGATGAATAGTTTTCTTTTTGTGTATCTCGTTTTTGATGTCGTGCTTATCATTTTTTCTCTTTTTAAGGGAGGATTGTGGCTTATCAATACGCAGGTTGCTTTTATCTGTTCGATGTTTATACTTTTTGCTTCTTTTAACTCTTATAAGTCGATGATTTACAAAAAACTTGCACTAGGCGAAAGCACATCGCTCAAAGATCATAGTGCGCCAAATGATGATAAATATAACTTGTATGATGAAGAACAAGAAGAAGATATGCCGGTAAACTCGGAAAAACTAACTAGTGCTAAACAGAGTTTTTCAAATCTTATGGCAAGCTGGAGCTTTGCGCTTGGTATTTTTCGACTGCTTGCTTATGGTATTTTAGTCATTTGTATGCTTGTGCTTATTCGCAAAGATATGCTTGAGCCACTTGCTTTTTTGCTAGGGCTTGGCATTATGCCCATAGCAACACTTTATGGAGCTTTTTTACGAAGAAACGAGAGCTGAGGTGATGATGGTAGCTTCATTTTCCATAGTAATCGCACAATTACTTTTGAGTGCGTTTTCTTCTATGGTTTTTTGCATTGAAGCGTCCCTAAATCGCGCTTTAATGGTGATGGCAAATATCGGGTATTTTTTATCATTGTATCTTATATATTCTCCCGTTACGAGTGAAAGTTTTGTTGTGATAGAATCTTTGGTAGCATAGGACTGGTAAATTTTATCTAAAAGTTTTGTAAATGAATCTATTTTGATGCGTATATCTGGTAAAGTAGGATCAAATTCTTTGACAAATTTTGCATCGCACCTTGTGGCTGCGACGCTGATACATAGATCTAAAAGAGCGTAGATATTGAGCATCTCGCCATGTTCTTGCATACTTGTAAACTTTTTCGTCGGCACTTTGTAAAGTTTGATGCCGATTTGATTTTCATCGTTATATCCAACAGTAATTGCATAAAATTTAAAAGAGCCAAAATTCAAGTCAATGATTGAAGTTTTAAACCCATAAGTATGACTTGCATAAGTTTGTACAAGCTCGTAAATCTCTTTGATACTTGCATGAGCGGTGAGGTACTGCGCTTCTTTATTGAGTGAGATTATTTTACGATCAGCATCAAAAACTATGAAAGGATTGTAATCATACTCGATCCACGCTTTTTCGAAGGTCACGCTTAACCTTCGATGTAGTTTTTGAGTTTTCTCCCAACTTTTGGATGTTTGAGTTTTTTGATGGCAGAACTTTCTATCTGTCGCACTCGTTCTCGTGTGACATTAAGTTCCTTGCCAATCTCTTCAAGTGTACGATCGCTCTCATCCATCATAAGCCCAAAACGCATTCTGATAACTGCCTTTTCGCGATCGTTAAGTTGATCTAGTACCTCATCTATCTGATCTTTAAGGTCACTTTTGAGGATATAATCCATCGGTGAAAGTGAACTTTTATCTTCTACAAAATCTCCAAATTTTCCATCATCTTCATTGCCGATAGGCGCTTCAAGGCTGATTGGCTCTTTAGTTATTTTGATAACATTTTTTACTTTATCGACACTGAGTCCAACTTCTAGAGCGATTGTATCGATGTCTGGTTCTTTTCCCTCCTCTTGGAGGTGTTTTCGGATGATTTTATTGATGCGATTAATCGTTTCTATCATATGTATAGGGATGCGAATGGTTCTAGCTTGATCTGCTATAGCTCGAGAAATGGCTTGGCGGATCCACCATGTGGCGTAAGTTGAAAATTTATATCCTTTTTTGTACTCAAATTTATCAACCGCTTTCATGAGCCCGATATTTCCCTCTTGGATGAGATCAAGAAAAGGCAATCCTCTGTTTGTGTATCTTTTTGCAATGGATACCACAAGTCTAAGATTTGATTTTGCCATGCGTGCTTTAGACTCATCGGCGATTTTTTTACCTCGTTTGATCTGCTCTAGCACTTCTTTAAGTCTTTCAGGCTCAAGATCAAAACTCTGTTTGCTAGCTTCTTTAGTTTGAAAAAGTTTTTTGATCTCCATGTATGTTGAAACCATTGTAGCTTCAGGCACTATAGCGATGATGTCTTCTTTGTTAAAATCAGTGATTTTTTCAAGTAATTTTTGATGATTTTTTTTCAAATTGTCATTAAAAAGCGGGAGTCTGTATTCTAGTCTCTTGAGTTCCACATCAAAAGCGTCATCACTTTTTAAGGATGTTTCCATGGATTTTACAAGTTCGTTAATGAGTTTGCTTGTTGGCCCTAATTCCATAAGGTTTTCTTTGAGAAGCTTTTTTTTGTATGCAACAGTGATATCAAAAATCATCTGTTCTTCGGGATTTTCAGGTGCATCTGGAAGTTTTGCACTTGTTTTGAGCCAATCTTTTTTTGCTTTTTCTAAAGCTTTAAAGCTTTCCATAACTTTTTGTGTTCTTGTGTTATCTTTTTTAGAGATTTTTTTAGGCACATCATTATCTGCACTGTCTATTTCATCACTATCCTCTTCTTCATCTTCGTCGCTAGCTTCATCATCTTCAAAGTTTTTAAAAAGTTCTTTGACGCGTCTTTCTCTATTGATAAGTGCTTCCTTATAATCTAGGATAAAATCGATAAGATAGGGAACAGAACAGAATGCATCGATGATAATATCTTCACCAAATTCTATTTTTTTACTGATGTCGATCTCTTCTTCTTTGGTTAAAAGTGAGATAAGTCCCATTTCTCGCAGATACATTCTTACAGGACTATCGCTTCTAGACCATTCAAGCAGTTCTTTTTCATTGGCAAGATCAAACTCTTTTTCAAGCGCTTCATCTTGGAGTTTTTGTTGTTCAGCTGCTTTTTTCTTAGCGTCTTCGATATTTCTCATTTTGGCAATTTCAGCTGAAGTAATCAGTGTAACTTTTGATTTTTCCTTGAGCTGCATAAGTTTTTTGATGTTTGAAGTTGAGGGTTGTTTATCAAAAAGATTCATCACTCGTTCATAAGTAACAAATCCTTTTTCGTTTTCTTGAAAAAGTTCTTCAAGCTGTGTATAGAGTTCTTTGGTTGCCATGAGATTTTGCTCCTTAAGCATTTTAAAAAAGGCTATATTGTACCCAAAGTTTTTTAAAAGTGAATTAAGTTCACTTACATGTACACATTTTTTCACTCAAAAGAATGGAACAAGAGTTGCTTTGTATAATAAAATAACGCGATATGGATATGCAATGCAAAATGGATACTATGCTGCTACCGGTGCCATGGTTACGCAGTTTAATAAGCTCAATGTTATCTCAAACAATTTAGCCAATGTAAATAGTGTTGGTTTCAAGAGAGATGATGTTGTTATTGGCGATTTTAAGAGGATCTTTCAAGAAGCTCAGGAGAATTTGCCTATAAAAAATCATACAAAAGAGGGTGCTGCATACCTCAATGCAACGCTTGATCGTGTACCACAGGTGAGTGAACAATTCGTAGAATTTCAAGCGGGGGCACTCAAATCCACCGGTAATACGCTTGATTTTGCTCTCAAAAGAGCTGATCTGTTTTTTGTAGTTGAAACACCAAGTGGTTTAGCACTCACGCAAAATGGCTCATTTGTACTCAATGAAAAAGGCATTCTTGCAACCAAAGAAGGATATCCCGTTTTACCATCAACTTATTTTCAAAATAAACAATACATCACGCTTGATATCGAAAATAGTTTGAGTGTAGATCAATCAGGCAATATTTTTAGCGGAACTTTGGCAGATGGTGAACAGGCAAATGGAAGATTTTTTTTAGCACAACCACAAGACATCAAGGCACTCACAAAACAAGGCGATGGATTGTACCGTTTTGAAGATGTCACACAGATTCAAGATTTGCAAAATGCAGATGCAATTGCACAGGGTTTTTTGGAGATGAGCAATGTAAGTGCAATCAGAGAGATGACAGCACTTATCGAAGCACAACGGATGGTTGAGATGTATCAAAAAGTGATGACAACACATATGAATGATGTCAATAGTGACGCAATTACTAAATTAGCAGCAAAAGCATAGGAGAAACAAATGCTACGATCTTTATACACAGCAGCAACGGGCATGATAGCTCAACAAACACAGATAGATACAACTTCAAACAACATAGCAAATGTAAACACTATAGGCTATAAAAAACAGCGAGCGGAATTTGCTGATTTGATGTATCAGACGATGGAATATGCTGGAACTTCTACGAGTGCTACCACAGTTTCACCAACAGGTATTGAAGTAGGGCTTGGCGTGCGACCAACAGCTATTGCAAAGCAGTTTACGCAAGGCAATTTCAAAGAAACCGGCAATGATCTAGATATGGCGATAACCGGTAGAGGATTTTTTCAGATCCAGCTTGCTGATGGCACGACCGCTTATACTCGAAATGGTTCTTTTAAGCTAGACAATGGCGGCAATATAGTCAATTCCGATGGTTACAGACTTATCCCTGAGATTGTTGTACCAGAAGATGCTACGCAGATTTCTATCGGTATAGATGGAACAGTTTCGGTATTGCAAGCGGGTGCTACGCAGATGAATCAAATAGGGCAAATCGAACTTGCAACTTTTATCAATCCAGCTGGTTTGCATTCTTTGGGTGATAATAATTTTATCAACACTTCAGCTTCAGGTGATGTGATAGTTGGCACTCCTGGACTCAATGGAATCGGACAAACAAGGCAACAGTTTGTAGAGATGAGTAATGTTCAGCTTGTAGAAGAGATGACGGATCTTATCACTGGACAAAGAGCGTATGAAGCAAATTCTAAAGCGATTGTAACGAGTGATGAGATGTTGCAAACCGTGAACCAGCTTAAGCGATAAGTAAGTAGTATGCTCCTTTTGGTTCCCATCTTGATCATTGTTTTGAGTCTTTATCTGGTAGATTTTTTTTATTTTGCAGATACGACTCCAAAAAAAACGAAAGAGTCATCACAAAAAAGTAGAGATGCCAATCAAAGCTCACAAAATTATCTTGATAGATACATCAAAAAATGAATTTTTTCGCTATCGTAAAAGTTACAATTCCTGTGATGATGGGCTATGTGCCTCTAGGAATGGCATTTGGACTTTTGCTTGCTTCCTTGCTTATTCCGTGGTATTACGCTTTTTTTATGAGTGTTTTTATCTTTGCAGGTTCGGGACAATTTTTAGCCTTAAGTTTGTTTGCTTCACAAGCTACCATTTTAGAAATAGGCATAGCTTCTTTTTTACTCAATCTTCGCCATACATTTTATGGACTTTCTATGATTTCTACTTTCAAGGAATTTACTTGGAGAAAGCATTATCTCATCTTTGGACTAACTGATGAGACATTTGCACTTTTAAAAACAAATGAATTAAGTGAGACTGATCGGGAAAAAACCTATCTCATCATCACAGCACTCAACCAGTTTTATTGGATTTTAGGGAGTGTTTTGGGGGCAGTTTTGGGAAATGTATTTCCTTTTGACTATAAAGGCATCGAATTTTCTCTCACCGCTCTTTTTATAGTGCTTTCGATTGATTTGTATAAAAAAACAAAGTTGCATAAACCTTTTTTACTCGCACTTGTTATTGGGGTATTTGGTATGTTTGCTTTGCCAAGTGATAAGATGCTCATTTTGTCTTTAAGCATAGCTGCGGCAACACTCGTGCTATTTAAGAGGGCGCTTGAACACAATGTTTGAAAGTAGCTATCTTATCGGATCTATTTTTGTAGCAGCGTGTGTTACTTATGCTACAAGAGCCATTCCTTTTGCTTTTTTTGCAAAGAAAAAACCATCCTCGTTGGTGAAATATTTTGAAATCAATATGCCACTTATGATCATGGTTATTCTTGTTTTCTATGCACTCAAAGATGTAAAATGGGAGGTTTATCCTTATGGACTTGCTCATATCATTGCTATAGCCATCACTTTACTTACTTATCTGCGTTTTAACAACGCTCTTTTGAGTATTTTGCTCGCTACGGTTGCGTATATGATCAGTGTGCAGAAAATTTTTTAACATGTAACTGATGTTACTGCCACTAAAGCTACGAAAAGAGTACTTTTTGAGAAAATGAGAGGTATTTTACGAACTTTTTTACAAAAGTGTGTAAGTTTAGTTAATCTGTGTTGTTATAATGCAACAAATTAATTTTGGAGCGACACTATGGCATATAATGAACTCAGCGAACAAGAACGATATATCATCGAGCAAAAAGGTACCGAACCCCCATTTAGTGGTAAATACAACAACTTTGACGCACAAGGAACCTTTACATGTAGGCGTTGCAATGCTTTGTTGTATAGATCTAGCGACAAGTTTCATTCAGGTTGCGGTTGGCCAAGCTTTGATGATGAGATAGCAGGTGCGGTGCAAAGAACTATCGATGCAGATGGAAGACGCGTAGAGATTACATGTAAGGCTTGTGGAGGACATTTGGGGCATGTATTTACAGGTGAGGGGCTTACTGCAAACAATACCCGCCATTGTGTCAATTCTTTGAGTTTGCATTTTGTACCAAAGGAGAATTTATGAGTCGATATGCCTATTTTGCTGGAGGATGTTTTTGGGGAGTAGAATACTTTTTTTCACAAGTCCAAGGTGTGCAAAAAGTTCTGTGTGGTTATATGGGTGGTGCGATGGTAAATCCCACTTATGAGGATGTTTGCTATAAAAATACAGGGCATTTAGAGGTTGTACAAGTTGCGTATGATGATACGATTGTAAATTTTGAAGCATTGGCTAAACTCTTTTTTGAAATCCATGATCCAACCCAAAAAAATGGGCAAGGGCCTGATATTGGTCAGCAATATCTCTCGTGCATTTTTTACAATGATGCAAATGAAAAAAATATCGCAAGCAATCTCATAACTTTGCTTGAAAAAAAAGGCTATGATATAGCCACCTTATTGCGTGAAGCAACAATGTTTTATCCAGCTGAAACATACCATCAACACTACTATCAAAACCATGGTAAGATGCCGTATTGCCACGCTTATACTCAAAGATTTTAACTTACATCTGATGTCCCTACAACCCCCTAAAGCAACGAAAAGGGTACTTTTTGAAAAATGAGAAGTATTTACGAACTTTTTTACAAAAGTGCGTAAGGGTCAGTTACATGTAAGTCGATTTTTCTATCAAAGCAAAGATTAAAAAATCGGCTTAATTATTTTTATACACCTTTTTAGATAGAATGTACGAATTCATTTTTTAAGTTTGTAAGGATTTTTATGGAAACTATAACCGCAAAAGTATGGAATTTTGGCGACAATATCGATACTGATCTCATCATAGCAGCCCGTTATCTCAATACTTCAGACCCAGAACAATTAGCAAAGCATGTTATGGAAGATGCAGATCCTGCATTTGTGTCTAAAGTACAAAAGGGTGATATCATCGTAGCTGGAGAAAATTTTGGCTGTGGTAGTTCAAGAGAACACGCACCGATTGCACTCAAAGCAGCTGGCGTTTCAGCAGTAGTTGCAAAAAGTTTTGCAAGAATTTTTTACAGAAATGCTTTCAATATGGGCTTGCCTATCTTTGAACTGCCACAAAGCGATGAAATACGCGAGGGACAAACAATTCAAATAGATCCAGATCATGGAAAAATCGAAAATAAAGACACACAAAAAACCTATAAATTCACACCAATCCCTGCATTTATGCAAGAATTACTTGAGTGTGGTGGACTCATCAATTACGCAAAAAAAGAGATAAAGGCATAAGCATGAAACGATACAAGATAGCAGTAATTAGAGGCGATGGTATAGGCCCTGAGATCGTAGATGAAGCGGTAAAAGTTCTTGACGCTGTGAGTGCTAAAGAGGATTTTGAACTCAATTATGAAGAGTATCTTATGGGTGGTATTGCGTACGATGTTAAAGGTACGCCTTTGCCTGATGAGACGATTGAGGGTTGTTTGAATTCTGACGCTGTTTTATTTGGCTCTATTGGGGGCGAAAAATGGGACAAACTTCCACGAGATATGCGTCCTGAAAGTGGACTTTTGAGACTTCGAAAAGCTTTGGGTGCGTTTGCAAATTTGCGACCAACAAAAGTTTTTGACGAACTTGTTAATGCAAGTACACTCAAGCCAGAAGTACTGCAAGGTGTTGATCTGTTTGTTGTAAGGGAGCTTACGGGTGGTATCTATTTTGGAGAACCACGAGCTAAAGAAGCAGATGTTGCGTACAATACGATGATTTATACAAGAGAAGAGATCCGTCGTATTGCTGTGGTTGGTTTTGATAGTGCCATGAAACGCCGTAAAAAACTCTGTTCTGTTGATAAAGCAAATGTGCTTGAAGTAAGTCAATTGTGGAGAGAAGTAGTTGAAGAAGTTGCACAAGATTATCCAGAAGTTTCACTCTCTCACATGTATGTAGATAATGCCGCGATGCAACTTATCCGTAATCCAAAACAATTTGATGTAATTCTTACGGGAAATATATTTGGCGACATTTTGAGTGATGCTTCAAGTATGATAAGTGGTTCGATTGGTCTGCTTGCTTCTGCTTCTATGGGTGGTAAAGTAGGGATTTATGAACCAATTCACGGTTCAGCTCCTGATATAGCAGGGCAAGGTATCTCCAATCCTATCGCTACAATATTGAGTGCAGCCATGATGCTTCGGTTTGCACTTGGCGAAATAAATGCAGCCGATCGCATAGAACTTGCTGTAAAAAATGTCCTTAAAGATGGGTATCGCACAAGAGATCTCTCGGCAATGGGAGCAAGTGAAGTGTGTTCTACTAGTGAAATAGGCTCGATAATAGCCAATTATGTAGCAAAGCTTTCGTAGAAGATACCTTATATGAAAACACTCACGCTTGCGTCTATTTATGAACTGCAAGGCTTAAAAGATGAAGCTCTTGAAATTTATAAAGAACTTTTGATAGCAAATCCAAACAATAAAGATGCAAAAATCGCTATAAAAAGACTCTCAGGTATTCGCAAAAAATATCTCGGAGTCAATCAAGATATGAAAGAGTTTTTTATTCGTATGGATAGTGAAGTTGAGTTTATGGAATTTGAAAGGTGGTTAGTAAAACTATGGAATTAAAAGATATGATTCTCTCAACTCTAGCAGAGTTAGAAGAGGTACAAAAAGAGAAACCAGTAAAAGAATTAGTAGAAAAAATACAAGAGCCTTCGACGATTCCAACTCCAAAAGAGGGATACACGAGTGATGATGAAAGCCCATGCATAAGTGATGAGGTGCAATTTTGTAAGGCTTTGCGAGAAAGAGTGCTAGTGCTTTTTGAGGGTTTTCAATCCCCCAACAATAAAAACATAGAATCAAAAATCGATCTTACACTTAATTTTTTAGAATATCTCCTTGGGGTACTTGATGAACGATTGGAAAACTTAGAGTCCCACAAAAAATGATTTTTATAAGGGATTTTCCCCCGCACTTGCAACAACAAATAGACGCAGTTATCACTTTTTTATCTCCCTATACAAAAAGAGCTTATTTTGTGGGCGGTTGTGTTCGTGATCTCTTGTTAGGCTGTGATGTAATTGATATTGATATAGAAGTTTATGATATAGATCCACAAACATTTGATATGCTTATGTGTAAATTTGGCGCTCTTGGAGTAGGCAAAAGTTTTTTTGTTTATAAATTTCAAGATATAGATCTCTCTTTGCCACGCTTGGAACAAAAAAATGGTGTTGGTCATAGTGCGTTTAGTGTTCGCATCTCACAAGACGAAAAAGAAGCATCCAAAAGACGCGATTTTGCGATGAATGCGTTGATGCTCAATATCTTTAATGGTGTTGCATTGGATTTTTGGGGCGGTGAGTCTGATATAAAAAAAAAGTGCATAAAACTTATAGATGAGCAAGCATTTCGTGAAGATAGTTTGCGTGTATTGCGTGCAGTACAATTTGCAGCCCGTTTTGATTTTAGCATAGATGCGCATACGCTTTTGGTTATGCAAAGCATCGACATAAGCGACTTAAGTATGACGCGGATTTTTTGGGAATTAGAAAAATTTTTCAAAGCAAAATTTCTACATGTAGGGCTTTTATATTTTTATAAGCTTGGAATGTTTGAGCGGATATTTGGTTTACATGTAAGCCCTGAAGCATTTGAAAAAATCATTCAAGAACTCACTGATGTGGACTTTGAAGAAGAATTTAAAGAGTATTATCTGCTTTTTATTATTTGTGGCGTTTTGGGTGTACATGTAAAGAGTATTTTGCAAAAATTACAAGCGCCAAAGAGATATTTTAACACTTTCAAATACCAACCATTCATACCAAATCCCTCGCAGCAAGAACTCTATACGATAGCGATTCAAATGCCCATAAAACAGTGGCTTGGAAACTACAAAAAGCCCATTAAGCAAGAAGCTAAGAATTTAGATATTTTTGATGTAAAATACACAGGTGGAGTAAGCGTGCATGATGTTATTGTTGATGGGTTTGAGAAAGAAGCGATCGCAAAAGAGTATGCACGAAGAGTTTTAGAGACTATAAAACCTTTTTAATCACAAAAGTGCTAAAGTATCAATTGTTTTTTTAAGGAGGATTTATGCAAGAATTGAATACGCTCAGCGAACAAGAGATAATCGATAAAATCCTTTTTGAAATTCAAGAATTTACCGTTGAACACCACTCGATTCATCCTTACGATATTGCCGAATTGCTCCTATCGCTTCGTGAACTTAACGAAGATTTATATAAAGATGTCATCAAAAAAATTCCTCATGAACTTTTTGCCGAAGTTCTCTCTGAATTACCTGATTTTGTGCAAGAGGAACTCTCAGAGTTTTTAAGTATCCCAAAACTTGCAGATATTACCGCAAAGATGGATACTGATGATGCGGCACACTTTATCCAAACACTCAGTGAAGAAAACGAAGATATTGCACATCATATCTTAGAAACATTTCAAAGTGAAGACAAAGAGATGATGCGTCAGCTGATCTCATATGATGAGGATGAAGCGGGCGCTTATATGCAGACGGAGCTTTTTCACGCGGTGATTCATGAGCATATAGGCGGTGCTTTAAGGCGTTTAAAAGATTTAAAAGAAAGCGGGGAGCTAAACAATATTTGGCACTGCTATTTAACTGATGATGATGGTGTATTTGTTGGCTCGGTTGGGCTTGAAGAGCTTATCATCTTTGAACATAATTTAAAATTTTCAGATATTCCAACTGATAAACTCAAACATTTTAGTATCGAACATAAGCAAGATATAAAAGAAGTGATTGAAATCGTAACAAACTATAACCTCTCAAGTTTGCCTGTTTTGGATGAAAATAAAAAGCTTATTGGGAGAATTACTTCAGATGATATCTACGACATCATCGAAGAGAGTGCAACCGAACAGATTTATAATATGGCAGGTGTAGATGATGATGCAGAGCAGGAAGAAGATCTTTATGAGATAGGTAAATCAAGAGCGATTTGGCTTGGTATAAATCTTGTAACGGCGATCGTTGCCTCAGTAGTCATCGGTTTTTTTGATCAAACTATCCAATCCTTGGTTGCTCTTGCGGTTTTGATGCCCATAGTTGCTTCAATGGGTGGCAACGCAGGTACACAATCACTCACAGTAACAGTTCGGCAGATTGCTATCGGTGAGATTGAAGGTGATGATGCAAAAAAGACAATTTATAAAGAGCTTATTATCGCTTCAATCAATGGACTTTTATTTGCGTCTATCATCGGTTTGCTGGCTTTTTGGTGGTATAATTTGCCGATGTTGGGAGTTGTTATTGCTCTATCTATGATCATCAACCTGCTGAGTGCGGGTTTTTTTGGTGCGGCAATTCCTCTTGTTTTGCAAAAATTAGATATCGACCCAGCTATCGGAAGCACTGTTTTGCTAACGACAGTTACCGATGTTGTAGGCTTTTTTAGTTTTCTGGGCTTAGCAACTATTATTTTGTTATAATACCGCTTTTAATTTTTGGAGTAAGCATGGAAAATTATATACTCAAGATAGATTGTAGTGATGCAAAAGGTTTAGTGTACAAAATATCAGATGTTTTATATAAAAATGATCTCAACATCGAAAAAAACGATGAATTTGTTGATGGTGAAAATAAAAAGTTTTTTTATCGTGCAGTTTTGAGCGGTACTCTTGAAATAACGCATATCAAAAATGTCCTCCTGAGTGTTTTGCCAAAAGATAGCTATATATCACTTGCCAAAAAGACAAAAAAAAATATCATCATTATGGCGACAAAAGAATCACATTGTTTGGGAGAACTTCTCTTGAAGCACGATAGTGGTGAACTCAATGCAAATATCTTAGCTGTTGTTGCAAATCATGAGAATTTAAGGCTTTTAGTGGAGAAATTTGCTATCCCTTTTCATTGTATCGATGTGTTTGGTTGTGAAAGGCAAGAACATGAAAAACGGATCTTGCAAGTATTGGAAAGCTACAAGATAGATTTTATCATTTTAGCAAAATATATGCGCATACTTTCTAGTGAATTTGTGTGCCATTATGAACAAAAAATACTCAATATCCATCACTCATTTTTACCAGCTTTTATAGGTGCAAATCCTTATAAGCAAGCATTTATCCGTGGTGTAAAAATCATTGGAGCGACTGCACATTTTGTCAATGATAATCTTGATGAAGGTCCTATTGTTGCACAAGATGTAGTGAGCGTAAACCATGAATACTCATGGAAAGATATGCAAAGAGCTGGGCGTACTGTGGAAAAAAATGTTCTCTCAAATGCAGTTGATTTAGTGCTTGAGGATAGAGTTTTTGTATATGGCAATAAAACGGTAATTTTTTGATGTTCAATATCGTTTTAGTACACCCACAAATTCCACAAAATACGGGAGCTATAGGCAGACTTTGCGTCAATACAGATGCGAAATTACACATCATAGAACCAACATGTTTTCAGATTAATGACAAAAATGTCAAGAGAGCAGGACTTGATTATTGGGAGCTTTTAGACATTACTGTTTGGGAAAGTTTAGACGCTTTTTTAGCATGCCATGAACAGTTTGTAGATCGTTTTTTCTTTGCAACTACAAAAACCAAAACACCCTATTTTGAAGCAAAATTTAAAGTAGGGGATTTTCTTTTTTTTGGTGGCGAAAGCACTGGGCTTCCGATGGAACTTATGCAAAAAAAATGGGAAAATGCGATCACAATTCCCATGGGTAAAAACGGTCGTAGTCTCAATCAAGCTATGGCTGTTGGCATTGTTTTGTATGACGCTATTTCAAAAAACTTTAATCATTTTGAGCAGAAGTGAAAATCTATGATATAGCCATCATCGGAGCTGGTGCAAGTGGGTTGATGGTAGCTTCATTTTTGGGAGATAAACAAATAGCATTGATTGACGGCAATACAAAGATTGGTTTGAAGATTTTAGCTAGCGGTGGTGGTAAATGTAATGTTACTAACCAAAATGTATCTACACAAAACTATCTTTGTAATGCAGATTTTGCAAAATACGCATTACAAAATTTTACCTCTGAGCATACTTTAAGCTTTTTAGAAAAATTTAATATTCCACTTGAATTGCGAAATCACGGGCAGTATTTTTGTAAAAATTCAGCACGAGATATTGTCGAGCTTTTCAAAAAACTCAATGCACATGCTACTCTTTTTTTGGCACAAAAAGTCAAAAGTGTGTGTTTTATGGAAAATTTTATAATTGAAACAGATAGTGAAAAAATCTTTTCAAAAAAATGTATCGTTGCAAGTGGTGGAGTGAGTTATGCAACTCTTGGAGCCACAGATATAGGCTATAAGATAGCAAAAATATTTGGACATACTATCAAAACTCCTGCTCCTGCACTTGTGGGTTTGTGCGTGCAAAAAGAGCAGTTTTGGATGAAAAACCTCTCTGGTATTTCCTTTAATGTCAAAATAAGCATAAATGAAAAGTCATTTACAAATGAGCTTTTATTTACCCACAAAGGTATCAGTGGACCCGCTGTTTTAAGCACATCTTTGTACTGGCAAAAAGGCAAGATTATAATTGATTTTTTACCAGATACAGATTTAAAAAAACTCTTACATGTAAGAACAAATAAACAAATCTCTTCACTTTTACCTCTTCCTAAAAGATTTATAAAAGAGTTTTTGGCGTCAATAAATTTGCAAGATAAATCCATAGCACAACTCACAAATGTAGAAATTGCATCTTTGCAAAGCTTGAAAAATTACATCTTCGCGCCTGCTGGAAATTTTGGCTATACAAAAGCAGAGATCACAAAAGGCGGTGTGTGTACTGATGAGATAGACGCACATAGTTTTGAGAGTAAATTGCAAAAAAGGCTTTATTTTATAGGCGAAGTATTAGATGTGAGTGGGGAACTTGGCGGTTACAATTTGCAATGGGCATTTGCAAGCGCAGTTGCATGTGCTAATCATGTATGATCATATCTCGACCCTTATTTTTTGCTTCATAGAGCATATCATCAACTCTTTTGATGAGTGAATTAGCATCATCATTTTGAGAAAAAGCGGTGATACCAAAGCTACATGTGATGCTTCTTTTGATGCCAAAGTCATGGTAGATGATCTTTTCTCGTAACTTTTTAACCACAAGTAAAGCATTTTCTTTTGTTGTTTTTGGCAAGATGATGGTAAACTCTTCCCCTCCCCAACGGGCTAATATATCGCATTCTCTAGTATTTATAGAGATGATGGTAGCCAAATCTTTTAGAATTTGGTCACCAATGAGATGACCGTGAATATCGTTGATCTCTTTAAATTTATCAATATCAAAAAGTACAAGAGCTGTTGGATCTGCATATCTTGCAAAAAGTTGTAAAAAAGTCTCAAGTTCTTCGTTGAATTTTTTTCTATTGTAAAGCTTAGTAAGCTCATCTTTGTAAGCATGCTCTTTGATTTCGCCGTAGTTTTTTTCTAAAATACTCTGTTGTATTTTTAATTTTTCGTGAGATTTTTCAAGTTTTTGTTGTGCATTTTTTTGTTTTGTGATGTCGTGAATTGCTCCGATGATACCGATAGGTTTTTCCTCTGTGATGAGAGCTTTTTTATAGATCACTACATGTAGAGGTTTAGACTTTAGACCACTTATCGTACTTTCAAAGTGGTAGGTATTTTTTTGCTCAAGAGCTTTTTTATCTGAAGCATTGAACTCTTGTGTGATTTGAGTGGAAAATAGATCTTGACTTTTGAGTCCGATTATTTTGGATTGTTCTATATTGGTGAGTTTTGAGAATGCTTTGTTGCACAGGATATACCTTCCTTCTAAATCTTTGTAAAATACAGGAATTGGTACAGTTTCAATGATGGTTTTAAAAAGATTTTCACTTTCTCTCAACTCTTTAGTGCGTTTTGTAACTTCTTGTTCTAGAGTATTTTTTATTTCTAAAATTTGGTTGTAAGCATTTTGTTGCCTTTTGTAAAAAACGACAACAAAGATGATCGCAATTATAAAGGCTACGCCAAAAATAATGATATTTTGAACAAAGTTTTCTTCTTGGAAATGAGGTATGAGCGTAAAAGCTATGATTGTTTGTAAAAGAATAAAAACTAATAATATAAAAAAATTTTTTCTGTTTGGTGTCATTTAAATTCCTTAAGAACTTATAAAAGCATAATTGTACCACCAATTTTCAAAAATGATGATAAAATTATGCAATTTCTACTCAGAGCGTATTTTGATTTAAGAGCTGACCTTACGCACTTTTGTAAAAAAGTTCGTTTATGCCTCTCATTTTCTCGAAAAGTACCCTTTTTGTTGCTTTAGAGGGTTGTAGGGACATTAGTTAAGAGCTGATCTAACTTGTATAACGCAAGCAAGTTTTGGTGAATTTCAATATTCCAAGTCGTAGTATTTTGATGATACAAATGGTAAATTTTTATAAATGGGAGAGTAGTTTTAGTGTTTCGTTTTTTCTTTGTATCTATTGCATTATGTGTTTCACTTGTGGCGAAAGATTTTCGTGTTGCTGCATACAATGTGGAAAATCTTTTTGATATGCAATACAACGCATCTGAATATAAAGAGTATATTCCAAACGCAAAAAGTGGTTGGACGCAAGACATGTATAACAAAAAACTATCCAATCTTGCAAAAGTTATCGCAGTTATTGATGCAGATATCATAGCTTTGAGTGAAGTTGAATCAAAACAAGCCCTCTATGATCTCAACGAAGCACTTGGCGTGAAAAAATATCCCTATATCTTTATCCAAAAAACAAGAGCAAATATCAAAAACGCTTTGCTTTCAAGGTATAAAATTCAAAAATCAAAAGAACATTTTGTGAAGGGTTTTAGTAGAAGTATCAGTGAATTGAGCCTTCTTGTGGAGCAAAATGAGTTAAAACTCTATCTAAATCATTGGCCCTCTTACAATTTTGCAAATGAAAGTCGCTTGGAATATGTAAAAGTTTTGCAAAAAATACTCAAAAAAAAGGATGAATACATCATCTTAGGGGATCTCAATTCTCCTTTGCAGATCCAAAAAGATGGCTGGGGTATTGGAGTGAATGAGCTTGTAAAAAACACACAAAGCCTAAATTTATGGCTGGAATTAACACCGCAAAAACGCTACTCACATGTATATAAATCCAATAAAAAAGCACTAGATCACATCATACTAAGTTCGAATATGCAAGATGGTAAAAAGATCGAATACAAGCCAAAAAGTTTTGGAGTATTTGCTCCTGATTTTGTATTGGATGCCAAAAAAAGACCCTATAGATGGCAGATTAGTAACTCTGGAAAGGGCAAGCATTTAGGCGACGGTTTTTCAGATCATCTTGCAATTTATGCGGATTTTTCTATCTACTAAGAGTCATTTAACGCTGCGTTAGATAAAATATTTTTTTGATTAAATTTTAAAGGTAGATTGATGATCAAGCCGTTATTGTTAGAAGTTGGTGTTGAAGAATTGCCAGCTATTCCTTTTTTGAAAGAACTTCCAAATATTGAAAAAAAATGGGCAGATATACTTGAAGCAAATGCGCTGTTGTGTGCGTTTGAGTTTTACTACACACCTCGCAGACTTGTACTTTGGCACCCAGAGTTCGCACTTGCACAAGAAGACAGGGTGCAAGAAGTATTTGGCGCACCCCTACATGTGGCCTATAAAGATGGCAAACCTACACAAGCCGCTTTAAGTTTTGCAAAAAAATGTGGTGTAGGTGTAGATGCACTCGGTATTGCTCAAAAAGATGGTAAAGAAGTGTTGTATTTTGAGCAAACGATTAAGGGGCAAAATTCTAAAAACCTTATCGCTGTTATGCTGCAAGAATTTTTAGCTTCACTGAACTTTGGTAAGTCTATGCGATGGGCAGATCACAAAGAAAGTTTTATACGACCCATTAGATGGATTGGTGCTATGCTTGGCGATGAGCATATTCCTTTTTCGCTTTATGGTGTAGAATCGATGTATTTTTCCTATCCACACAGAAGTATTTCTTATGAACCATTTGCGTATGATTTTGCGGGAGATTTTTTTGAAAAACTAGAGCGAGGTGGCGTCATTCTCTATCCGCAAGAGAGAGAAAAAAAGATTCGTGCGCAGTTTTCACATTTGGAACATGAACACGGTGTGCAGATACAAGTTGATGTGGATCTACTTGCTGAAGTTGTCGCAATCACAGAATATCCAAAAGCATTGATAGGCACTTTTGATGCGGCATTTTTGCGTTTACCTCCTGAGGTGATCATCACTTCTATGAAAGAACATCAACGCTACTTTCCAGTTTTTAAAGATGGCAAATTGAGCAACCATTTTATAGTGGTTTCAAATGCTATTTGTGATGATTATGAACTCATTGTTAAGGGCAATGAAAAAGTGCTTCGTGCAAGACTCAGCGATGGACTCTTTTTTTATGACAATGATCTCAAAAATGGCTTGAGTATTCATGGACTCAAAGATATTGTATATCTTGATGGTTTGGGATCTGTGTTTGATAAAGTTATTCGTGAGAAAAATATCGTTGATTTTCTAGCCTTAAAATACAAAAAAGATTTGGACATCGATACTCCTTGTGAAAGCGAAAAAGAACTTTTTGCACATCTTAATCGTGCCATTATGCTTTCAAAAGCGGATCTACTGAGTGAAATGGTGTATGAATTTACAGAATTGCAAGGACTTATGGGGTATTATTACGCCAAGGCACAAGGCGAGAATACACTTGTGAGTTTGGCTATCAAAGAACAGTATTTGCCAAATGCAGAAGAAAGTGAACTACCGAGCAATATTTTTAGCTCTATCGTTGCACTTGCATGTAAGCTTGATTCGTTGATGGCGCTTTTTAGTATTCAAAAAATTCCAACAGGCACAAAAGATCCTTATGCTCTGCGTCGTGCCGTCAATGGCATCATTAAGATAGTCTTAAGTAAAAAACTCTCTTTTGATATCACAAGCGATTTGCAAGCTTTGCGTAAAAACTATGCAAAATTTGATTTAGTGGTGCTTGAGCAATTTTTTATCGAAAGGATGTACCAATTTTTTGATGTCAATGTTTCGCTCATCAAAGCAGTGCTTGAAAGTGGCGAGAGAGATATCTTAAAAATCGCCCAAAAAGTAGAAGCACTCGATAAGATAGCACATAGTAGCGATTTCAAAGAGATGTTCTCAACATTTAAAAGAGTTGCAAATATCATAAAAGGTATGGATCTTGAAGGCGAGCTAGCTATAGATGAAACTTTGTTTGCATCTGCGTATGAAAAAGAACTTTACGCAGCTTTTTATGAGAAACAGCAAGCATATTATGAAAGTTATGAAGCAAAGCTTGATGCACTTTTTTCACTCAAACAAGAAATTGATCTGTTTTTTGACAATGTTATGGTCAATGCTGAAGACGAAAAATTGAAAACCAATCGACAAAATCTCATAGCCTCTATCTACAAAGAGTTTAAATCCGTTGCTGATATTAAAGAAATCACACTATAATGTTTAAAAATTATTGCAAGGTGTAATGTGTGTTTAAAATTTTTACTATAACGGCTTTGGCTTTTTTACAGCTTTTCGCTGGCGTGTATTATGCAAAAATTGAGCCACTCAACAGTGTGTCACTCAAGGCTAGCGTGAGTGGTGAAGTACAAGAAGTGGCAAAAGAACTTGAGGGAAAATTTTCACAAGGTGGAGTAGTCGTTAAAATTGATGATATTTTGGATAATACCGAATTACAAACTTCAAAAGAAAAACTGATTTCTTTGCAAAAAATACTTGAAGCAACAAAGCAAAATATCAAAAATGCCAAAGAGATTGAAGGGCTAAAAGAGCAGAGTTATGAGCGGATAAAAAATCTCAAAACAAAATCAAGATTAGAGAAAGAAAACGAACTCATTGCATTGATAAACGCACAAAATCAGAGCATATCACTGCAAAATACACTTGAAAATTTCAAGATACAAGTGAGTGATCTGCATTTTAAAATAGCTTCTTTACAAGATAGAATCAGTAAGAAAAATATCCAAGTGCAAAAAGATTTTTATCTCTATGCCTTACATGTAGAAAGAGGCGATTTTGTAAATATCGGCACACCTCTTATAGATGTTTTTGACCTCTCAAAAGGAAAACTCACCCTCTTTTTGCTTAAAGAAGATGTAGAGTTGGCAAAAAGTGGTGTTGTGTATATCGATGGTGAACCAACGAATTATAAAGTGCATAAGATTTGGAATGTTGCTGATTCACAAAATATTTCAGCTTATAAGGCCGAAATTCTCATAGATGCACCAAAACAATTTTCACAGCTACTTAAAGTTGAGTTTAAGCCATGAGCAAAAAAACAACCTGCCCACTTGATTGTTATGATGGATGCAGTGTTGTTGTGGATAAAAACTTAGTACTCAAGGGTGAAAAAGAACATCCAGTCACCAAAGGACATTTGTGTGCAAATCTCAATCATTTTTTTGATTTTACTCGCATCAGCACACCTCTTTTTGAACAAAAGCAGATTGAATTAGACGCCGCACTTGAAATTTTAAGAGACAAGTTGACCGAAAGTAAACCAGCAAAAGTCCTCTATCTTCAAGGTAGTGGAAATCTTGGCAAGATGCAAAATATTACTAAACTCTTTTTTTCTCAATTTGGTGCAACAATCGCCCAAGGCTCACTGTGTGATGAAGCTGGCGGTTATGGCATAGAAGAGGGCAGGGGTGCAAATCTAGCGCTCTCACCAACGCAAGTTGCCAAATGTGAAGTTGTTATCTTATGGGGACGCAATGTTGCTGTAACAAATCCGCATATGCTCCACGCTATCAAGGGAAAAACGCTCATTGTGATAGATCCGCTCAAGATAGATTTAGCCCTCAAGGCAGACTTGTATGTAAGTATAAAACCTCGTGGAGATATCTATCTTGCAATGTTGCTCGCACGATTTGCCTACACGCAACAAATGGATGATGAAGAGTTTATCCAAAATCGTTGCAAAAATTTTGATTATTATCTTGATATGATTAGTGCTTATTTTATCCGTGATCTCTCGCAAAAATCAGGCGTTTGTTTGAGCGATGCAGATAAAATTCTTTCTATGATTGCTGGTAAAAAAGTTGCGATACTTGTAGGTACTGGTGTGCAAAAATATACACATGGACACAGTGTTTTGCGTGCCATCGATAGTTTTGCAGCACTTTTGGGTCTTTTTGGCAAAGAGGGTTGTGGCGTTGGGTATCCATCAAATAGTTTTTATGGGTTTGAAAATCCTTTTTTCTTTAGAGCAAAAACGACGCCATTACCACTTGTTGATTTTGGTGCGTATGATCTAGTTTTTATCCAAGGTGGCAATCCAGCCAATCAAATGCCTTGCACACCAAAAATCAAAGAAGCACTGAAAAAAGCCAAATTTGTTGTGTATATGGGCTTACATGTAAACGAAACTTCCAACCTAGCCCAGCTTGTAATTCCAGCTAAATCATTTTTAGAAAAAGAGGATGTTAAACTATCTTATGGGCATGAATTTGTGGGTTTGATGCCAAAAATTACTGAGGCGAAATTTGGGATCAGTGAATATGAATTAACCCAATTTTTACTCAAAAATTTTGGCTTTGCACCAGCCTTGCGTGAACAAGAGTATATAGAAAAAATCATCGCCTCTGGTGCTGTGCAAAAAGATGGTCATCTCATAAGTAAAGTCTATGATGAAATTGCGTATGCTTCAAAATTTTATACTGCGGATGAAAAATTTCTCTTTTTTGATGAATTTTATGATGAAAAAGATGGCAAAGAAGAAGAAGGTTTTTACCTCTTGAGTGGCAAATATAACAAATCGCTCAATTCACAATTTCAAACCCATGATGCCTTACATGTACCGCCTTGTCTTGGACTTGCGGATGATTCTATTGTGCAACTTTCTCGTGGAGAGTTTACATGTAGATATGTTGTGAAAAATGATGCGAGATTGCGGAATGATTGTGTATTGCTCTATAGTGGCGCGCGTGATGCAAATATGCTTACACCGACTAGGATGTCACAAGAGGGCGAAATGGCTGTTTTTCAAGAGGAAAAGGTCAAACTTAAGGTTATCGATGAATGATGATGCGCTCGTAGATGACGCTCTTTTGCTTGTGGAGCAGAATTTTTACTTTTTGCATATGGGTGAGTTTTTGGGAAAACTTTCTAAAACTGAAGATTTAAGCCATGATCATAGTACTTTTGTTGTCAAAAAGATGTCTAATGGTGCGTACTATTTAAATGCTGAGATCACGCAAGTGCTTTTACAAAATGCGTACGAAACTAAAACAGATGAGATCTCTTTGTTTGAGTATTTTGTGGAATTCAATGCTTTTCGTGGCATTTGTATGGCGATGGTGGAAGCGTTGCGGTTGGAGAGTAATTTTAGAGAATTTATGCAAGAAAAACTTGTCGATCGTTTTGAGGATTTTGTTGATATTCTTTCGTTTGTACGCAATGTTCTCTCCCACAATATCCACTCAGAGATCAAGCTAGCTAGCAAAGACTTTGATGGTACACTCAAACGCATTCGTCGAATGCAGCGAAAAACAAGTATCAATTTTGAATTTATCTACGCGATTGATCTGCCAGAAATTGCCTCTCCAAATCTCGAATATGGTTTTGTCTGCGCGATAGATTTTGAAGCATTAGATACGAATACGGAATTTTTGCAAGTGATCTCACACTGGCAATTGTTTGTTTTAAGCGAACTGTGTTTCAACCTTGTGAGCGTATTTCGCACCCTGCAAGCTAAGTAAAAGAATCTCAGTTTGCATAAGCACACTCTTTTAAAAGATCTCTTTGGACACAACAATTTTAAACCGAAACAAGAAGAGGCGATCGATGCTATTTTGAGTGGCAAAGATGTGCTTATGATCTTGCCCACAGGCGGCGGTAAATCTTTAGCATACCAGCTTCCCTCTTTGATGATGCAAGGCACAACGATCGTAATCTCACCACTTATTGCTCTTATGCAAGATCAAGTACAAAATCTCAAAGATCAAAATATCCAAGCAGCGATGCTCGCTTCCAATCAAAATGTAAGTGAAAATGATGCAGTCATTCGCAGTGTTTTGCAAGGGCAAATAAAACTTTTATACATTTCGCCAGAACGACTCAATACATCCAAAATGCAAGAGATTCTCAAAAAAATAACTATCAATTTTTTTGTAATAGATGAGGCACATTGCATCAGCGAATGGGGGCATGAATTTCGTGAAGATTATCGTTTTTTGGGAGTTTTAAAACAACTTTTTCCTCAAAAAGCGATTGCAGCGTTTACTGCAACTGCTACTTTACATGTACAAAAAGATATCCAAAATCTACTCGCCTTACAAAAACCACTTATCCTTAAGGGACAGATATTTCGCTCAAATTTGGGTATCCATATCAAGCAAAGAGTGAAAAATGGCTATAGTGAACTTTTGGAATTTTTGCAAGATCGAAAAGAGCAACAAGGCATCGTGTATATGCCATCTCGTGCAAAATGTGAAGAGTTATCCGCATATCTCAATGTTCATGGTTTTGTGAGCGATTATTATCACGCAGGGATGGAAAATGCAAGAAGAGACAGTGTCTATTTTTCTTTTGTACGCGATGAGATTCACATCATCGTAGCAACTATCGCTTTTGGTATGGGTATCGATAAAAGTGATATCCGTTTTGTAGTGCATATGAGTATGCCAAAAACGATAGAAAATTATTTTCAAGAGATAGGTAGAGCGGGCAGGGATGGTGAATATGCAACCGTATTGATGCTTTATGCCGCACAAGATTTACTTTATGCAAAAATGCGTGCAGGTGAAATTCAAAACGCTGCATACCGACAAAATATGCTTGAAAAATTGAGTAGCGTGTACCGGTTTGTGAGTAGTGAAACATGCAGACATCAAAGTATCGCACGATATTTTGAGGATGAGATCAAAGCTTGCGAGGATCATTGTGATAACTGTTTAGAACCAGAAGTGATCAAAGAAGATATCTCATGGCATTGCAAAAAAATACTCTCTTGTGTCTACCGCACTGAACAGAAATTTGGTAAAACATATCTCATTGATATCCTTACGGGATCAAGTAACAAAAAAATTCTTGAAAATGGACACGATCAGTTGAGCGTTTATGGAATTGGCAAGGATTTGCATAAAAAGCAGTGGTTTGTAATTGTTGATCGACTTTTAGAGATAGAAGCATTGCGGTTAGGTGAATTTCAAGTACTTTTACTCACACAAATAGCCAGTGATATCTTGAAAAGTTTGCAAACGGTAAATATCCACGCAAATAGACTTATGGTGAAGAAAAATCTAGTAGCAAAAAGTGTCGTGCAAATGCCAAATGATTTTGATGTTGCACTCTTTGAAACACTCAAAGCATTGCGAACACGACTCGCCAAAGAAAATAATGTACCCGCATATATCATATGTGGTGATAAAACGCTTAAAGAGATGGCCAAGATGAAACCAAAAACTGATGAGCAGATGCTAGCGATAAATGGTATAGGGCAAAAGAAACTTGAGCAATACGGCAACTATTTTTTACAAGCCATTAGAGCTTAGATTATTTTTGCTCCATAAAAATTCACTCCGTCCATAATCTCTTGACTTGCGTAACGGATTTCACATGTAAGAGTTGATCTGTTATGCAGTGGCGTGTCGAACTGTAGTGTGACACGATCATTTGTGTTTTTATGTGTAGTATGCGTTGCATAGTAAAAAGAGATGCCACTATCACTGCTATCAAATACAAAGATTTTGTGATTGTCTTGATCCACGCCAGATATTGGAGGTGTTAGCACTGTTCGTTCATCTTCTCTATTGTTTTTCACAAGTTCAAAACCATCTGCTAAGCTTTTGAGCTGTCCACTTTTGTGTGAAATGATCCGCATTACTTCTTCGGTAGTTTGTGCATTTTGTGCTAAGATAGAGCTTGATTCTTTGACTCTATTGAGGTTTTCATTGACATTTGTAAGCATTTTTGATTCATCTGCAAAATCTCCGTGAAATGTTTGCAAAGATTTTTCAATAAGCAAGAAAGCATCTTCTACTTTTTCAAAACTTTTATTCATATCGTGCGAATTTTGCACGAGCGAAATGATACTCTGTTTTGAAATTGTGGCACTTTGATTGACTGTATTGATTTGGCTATCTATTTTTGCAATTACGCTTGCAATTTCAGCAGCATTTGCGCGAGAAACATCTGCAAGTTCTCTGATCTTATCAGCAACAACAGCAAAACTTCGCCCATGTTCGCCCGCACGCGCTGCTTCAATCGCAGCATTTAAAGCAATGAGATTTGTTTCATCTGCGATATCGGTGATGATTTCAGTTGTTTTTGAGACTTCATTTGAAAATTCTTTAAGGTGTTCAATGCTCAACGCCGTCTCATCCATAGCAACCGCAGCTTCATTGCCTTTTGTGACATTGTTCAAGATGGCATATTTGCTTTGTTGCACTATCTTTGCGGATTCGCTTGATGTGTCTATGAGTTCGTTGAGTGAGATGCTGATGCGTTCGTTGTTATCTAAAACATTATCTAGTTTTTCTTTTGAATGATCAATTGATGTAGATTGCAAGTTTACATATTGATTTGTTTCATCGATTTTTACATAACTGTAACTTGCTTGAAATGCCATATTTTTACTAGCTTCCACTACATTTGAGATGACAGGTCGGAGTGCATCGACCATATTTTTTACATGTAAGAAGAGTTTATCTATCTCATTGTGCGAAGTTTTGTCTTCTATATCTTCGTCTTTTAAAAATTCGCCAATGACAAAGTTTCCTTTTTCAACCCTCAAGATAATTTCCAAAAGCTTATTAATGCGTTTTGAGACATGTTTACTGAAGAGAAAATGTGTTAGAAGTAAAATTATAGAGATATTTATAATGCCTGTAAAAATAGTTAAAAGCGTGTTGTTTTTGAGTGCATCGTAAAAATCTTGTAGTTCGATTTTGATATTTTCAGCTGCGATAACATCGCCATTATTCCAAGCTGGATGACACATTTTACATTTTTCTTCAGCGATAATGGGACGCGAAAGTGTATAAAAATCTTTGCCATCCTCGCTGATAATTGCCTCTTTTTCTTTGAGATTTTTATCTGCATTAAAAGCATCGATTGTCCCTGCTTCAAAAGAGCTTGCTAGATTTTTTTCTGACATAGGATTTTTTGAAGCTTGTTTAAAAAAAACTTTACCATTTGATATGTGTGTAAATTTATCAAAAACTTCATTTTGAATGATTTGTGGCACTTCAGGCGATTCCCCGCTAAAAAACTTTTCATTTCTTGATTGTAACAACACATCAGCAAAATCAAGTATAGAAGTAGCCTGTGATTTTAAATTTGCTCTTTGTGCATCAACTTGTTTCGTGTAATTATAGTAATAAAATAATGCAGAAATACCAATAAATGCCACAGCAAACATAACTGAAAACATAGTAGCTAACTTAAATTTTTGAATATTTTTTTGAATGCTCATAACAACTCTTTTTTATAATTTTAAAATTTTAAAATTATAACAAAAAAATTTTTGAATTGAGGTTAAAGAATTGTTATAAAAATATCTTGTGTTACGCATTAAAACAAACTCATCTGTTTTAATGATTGGGATTAAAGCTCTTAGTGTGTATTATGATAGTTTTATAACTATTTTGTTACAATCTTCCATATATATAAGAGGATCTATTTTGCTCAAACAACTCATAAAAGAAAAAGTATTGATTATCGATGGTGCGATGGGTACGCAGATACAAGCGGCTAGCATTTCTCTTGAAGCTTGGGATGGACTTGAAGGCTGCAATGAACTTTTAAATGTTACATGTAAAGAAATTATTGCGAAAATTCACCGCGGTTATTTGATGGCTGGTGCTGATATCATCAAAACAAATACCTTTGGTGCATTGCCTTGGGTATTAGATGATTATGGAATAAAAGATAGAGCATATGAACTTTGTTTTGCTGGTGCAACTTTGGCAAAAGAGATGTGTCTTGAGTTTTCAACCGCTGATAAGCCTAGATTTGTTGCTGCTGCTTTTGGGCCTGGTACAAAACTTCCCTCATTGGGTCATATCGGTTATGATGCTATGTATGCTGGATATGCACAAAGTGCCAAAGCCGCAATCGATGCAAAAGTTGATCTTTTTCTCATCGAAACAGCACAAGATCCTTTGCAAATCAAAGCCGCCATGCATGCAATCACAGATACATGTAAGCAAAAAAACATTGTTGTGCCGATCATGGTTTCAGTTACGATTGAACTAAGTGGTACGATGCTCATCGGTACAGACGCACCAACAATTTATGCGATACTTGAGCCATTTGACATCTTCTGTTTAGGCTTTAACTGTGGCACAGGTCCGCAGCAAGTTGCCAAACATGTAAAAACGCTTAGCGAAGTTTCAAAATTTCCAATCAGTGTTCATGCTAATGCAGGATTGCCACAAAACAGAGGTGGGCATACTTTTTATCCAATGGGACCTGAAGAGTTTTCAAATCTGCAAGAGAGTTTTTTAGATATCGATGGCGTAGCGATACTTGGGGGTTGTTGTGGTACAACCCCACAGCATATACTCGAACTTGCAAAAAGAGTCAAAGGACGCAAACCACGCAAACCAACAGGAAGCACTCCAGCTTCAATTGCTTCACTTTTTGAAACAAGAGCGCTCAAGCAAAACCCAGCGCCATTTTTAATGGGTGAACGATCTAATGCAACAGGTTCAAAAGCGTTCAAGGATCTTTTGCTTAGTGAGGATTATGATGGAACGATCAGCGTAGGACAGCAACAAGTTCGCAGTGGTGCACATGGTGTGGATGTGAGTGTTGGTTTTGCTGGGCGCGATGAGGCTCGTGATATGCAAGAAGTGGTGAGTAGATACTCGCAAAAAATTCTTTTACCTCTAATGCCCGATACCACACAAGTCAATGCGCTTGAAGTGGCACTCAAGCATATTGGTGGTAAACCTATCATCAACTCGGTGAATCTTGAAGATGGTGAGGGAAAATTCGATACAGTTTGCGCACTTGCCAAAAGATTTGGTTGTGCTTTGGTTTGTTTAACTATCGATGAAAAAGGGATGGCTAAAACAAAAGAGCAAAAAGTAGCCATAGCCCAGCGGATTTATGAACTTGCGACAAAAAGACATCAGCTTAATGCGTATGACCTAGTCTTTGATCTGCTTACTTTTACTGTGGGAAGTGGCGATGAGGAGTATCATACGGCCGCAATTGAGACGATAGAAGCGATACGAGAATTTTCACATATGCACCCTGAAGTTGGATTTGTGCTCGGTGTTTCAAATATCTCTTTTGGTTTGGCAAAACATGCAAGAGAGTATCTTAATTCTGTATTTTTACACCACTGCGTACAGGCAGGATTGAGCATGGCTATCGTAAATGTCAAAAATACCTATCCCATGCATAAGATCAGTGATGAGCAGAAAAAAGTGTGTGAAGATCTGCTTTTTAACAATAGAAGCGAAGGTGATCCGCTTTTTAAATTTATCGATTATTTCAGTGAAGTAGGTGCGCAAGAGGAGCAAAGTGATGAGGTATTTAATGCTCTCAGTACACCAGAAAAACTTGCAAAATTACTTATAGATGGAGATAAAGAGCGGATGATGCCACTTTTGGTGCAAGCCAAAGATGAGTTGCCAGCAGATATGATAGTCAATAAAATCCTCATAGATGCCATGAAAGTGGTCGGTGAACTTTTTGGAAGCGGTAAGATGCAACTGCCTTTTGTGTTGCAAAGTGCTGAAGTGATGAAAGCGAGTGTAAATTATCTCAATCCATTTTTACCTAAAAAGGAGAAAGAGAGTAAAACAACACTTGTGCTAGGAACTGTAAAAGGTGATGTGCATGATGTGGGTAAAAATCTCGTTGATATCATCCTTGTAAACAATGGTTTTAAAGTGGTAAATATCGGCATAAAAGCAGATCTTGAAGCGTTTTTACAAGCCTATAAAGAACATAAAGCTGATGCTATTGGGATGAGTGGCTTGCTTGTCAAATCAACCGCTGTGATGCGTGAAAATTTAGAATCACTTAAACAGATGGGTATAAAAGTGCCTATTTTGCTTGGTGGTGCTGCACTTACTGATCGTTTTGTGCAGGAGTATTGTCGCACGAATTATGATGGACCTGTTTTTTATTGTAAAGATGCTTTTGAAGGTATAGAAGCGATGAGTCGCATAGAAGCTGGCAATTTTAATACAGATTTCGGAAGAGTTCAAATTAGTGAAGAACTTGTTGAGAAAAGTCCTCAAAATATTATCTTGCCACCTTATGAGCAGATCAAAATGCCAACTACTTTACAAGAGATTCCAACACCACCATTTTGGGGCAGACGAGTTTTGGATGTAGATGTAAAAGAATTTGCTTATAATTGGATCAATCACAAGATTCTTTTTTCTCGTGCATGGGGATACAGTGGCAAAGGGATGAACAAAGAGGAGAAAGTAAAACAAAGAGATGAAGTGCTATGGCCACTTTTTGAAAAACTTAAGAGTGAAATTGAGCAGTTGCATTTATTTGAGCCGACACTTATCTATGGCTACTATCCTTGCAGGCGTGACCATAACAAGCTTTATATCTTAGATGAAAGCAGAGGATATTTTTCAACCAAAGAGGTCAATACCCAGCCTTTAAATGAAAGCGATATTATTCAAACACTTGATTTTCCACGGCAAGCAAGAAAGCCTTATCGATGTTTGAGTGATTTTTTCAGAGAAGATCGGGATGATGTTGTGGCATTTACATGTGTGAGTACGGGTGCTAAATTTAGTGCGTATGAAAAAGAGCTTTATGATAAGGGTGATTTTACAAAGTACCACTTAATTCATGGTATTAGCATAGAACTTGCTGAGGCACTCGCAGAGATTATTCATAAACAAATCCGTCTTGATTTAAGCATAGCAGAGAATGAAAAACACGCGCTTAAAGATGTGCAAATGAGAGCGTATCATGGGTGTCGTTACTCTTTTGGCTATCCTGCTTGCCCTGAACTTGGCGATACACAAGTGATCTTTGATCTACTTAAACCAGAAGAATTTGGTATAGAGTTAAGTGAAACTTTTCAAATTCACCCAGAGCAAAGTACGACAGCGATGGTTTTACACCATAGAGAGGCGATGTATTTTAATGTTTAGTTAAATGCCTAGTTGCACTTGGTTTCTCCCAAGTTCTTTGGCTTTGTAGAGTGCCTCATCTGCATTTTTTATTGTGTTATCTATGCAGTTTTCATACGCAGCAACACCAAAACTAGCAGTGACATGTCCCGCTTCAACAAATTGGTGTTGTGCTATCTTGTTGCAGATATTTACAGCGAGTGTAAATGCGTTTTGTAGCGTTGTCTTTGGTGTGAAGATAAGAAATTCTTCGCCGCCCCAACGACTCACTTTGTCACTCTGCCTTGTATTTTCTGAAAGCAGATTTGCAAACTCTTTGAGGACACTATCACCCGTTTGATGTCCATAAGTATCATTTATCTTTTTGAAAAAATCTATATCTACAATTATAAGAGAGAAAGGTTCTTTATGCCTACTGTATAGTTTTTGAGCATTGAGTAGTGCTTCTTGCATGTATCGTCTGTTGTAGAGATTGGTAAGCGGATCTTTAATCGCAAAATCTTCTAATTGTCTTTTATGGGTTATGTCCTCTCGGATGGCTGTATATTTGATAATTTTTCCATTTTCTTGTATAGGTGTGATGATGTTATGCGTCCAGTATAGGCTCCCATCTTTTGCCTTGTTGCACATCTCGCCTTCCCAAGTTTTTCCATGTTTTATGGTGTTCCATAACTCTTTATATGTTTGTTCTTTTGTGTGATCACTTTTCATAATTCTGTGATTTTTGCCAAGCAACTCTTCTTTGCTGTAGCCTGAGAGTTTACAAAAAGCACTACTTGCTTCGATGATATTGGCGTGTATATCTGTTGAAGTAGTTAAAACATGCTGATCTATGATGCGCATATTTGTGTCGATTATTTTTCTTGATTCTTGTAATTGTGCAAAGAGCGTTTTGAGATGATTGCAAAGATTTTTGTATTCGATGATGTGAAAATTAGGTGCTTGTGCGTTTTGTGCATTGTATGCAAGATTCTCAGTATAAAATTGTAGCTTTGAAAGTGGTCTTGTGAGCATAAATTTGATGAGATAGATAAGCTGAGTAAGCAGTATGCCAAAAAGCACAAGCATAATGATAATATCTTTGCGTAATTGCATTGTGATGTCTTTGAGTTCATCTGTTTGTAGTTGCATGGCGAGTGTGATTGTTGCTGGTTCGTTCTCAAATGTAAAATTTTTGTGCATCCAAATACTCTGCTGTTCTTCATTAAAAATTGTGATATTCAGTACCCTTTGCTCTAGTATGCTGTTTTGCTTGTTGATGGCTATGCCGTTTGCTATAAGATAAAGATCTGAAAGCTTGGTGATTTTTTTTATGCTATTGAAAAAAGAACTGTCACTTCCAAGCTCAATTCCAGCCAATAGAAGTCCCAACACTTTGCCACTTTTTGCATCAAGGATTTTTTTTGAAGAAAGTAAAAAGACGAGCGGTTGTTTTTTGTTTTGTGTGACGACAAGCTTTGTTACATGTAAGCTTATATCTTGTGTAAGTTGTGCTATCAAAGGCTCAAGATCATAGAGAAAATTACCTGCATTTATCGGTGGATTTTCTTTGTTTTGAGGCATAAATATGAGAAAATCAATCTGATTTTTGAGATTTTGTTCTAACGCAGCGGCAAGCTTTTCTTCTTCGGGACTTTCTAAAAGTTCTTGTGATATTTCTATATCATTTAAAACTCTTGTGATATTTGTCATTTTATCATCTAAAATTGATTGTGCCATAGCGATGCTTTGCATAAAAAATCGCTCAATTTGCAGATTGAAAATCATTCCCATAGCGTTATTGCCCAAAAATATAGCGCTGCTGATTGTTATGGTAAAAAAGTATGAAAACATCAAGATAAATAAAGTATTAAAGCTAAAAGTATATTTTTTCACTACAACCCACTATATCGAAAAGCTCTTTTTTTGTAAGCTTCAAAGATTTCAGCGTCCGTTTTTTCATCTATAAGCATAAATTTTCCAGAGTAGATTTGTGGAACTTGTTGTGTTTTATTTTCAAGATCCAGCTTGATAGCTTCTGCCATAGCTACGCCGTTATCGTCATTCATCCGCATAACCGTAAAGGTAAGCTTTTTTTCTTTTATAAGTTCTAGTTCTTTTGCTCCACCACCCCAGCCATTGAGTAGCGGCGGATTTTGCAAATTTTGCATAGCTTTGAGTGCACCCAAACTCACATCGGTAGCACATGAGTAGATAAAATCTACATTTGGGTGTTCTTCGAGTATTTTTTGTGTTGCAAGAGTTGCCTCTTGTATTTTGCCTTGTGTGTAAAATGAATCTTTTAAAGTAAAACTACTATCCATCAAAGAGATAAAACCATCGCCCCGCATTTGGCTTACAAATCCTTCTTTAAAGTAAAGCATTGCATAATTTGCACCATGAGGAAATCTTGTTTTTAGGTAGTTCGCTAAAAGTTTTGTTCCCTCTAAATGATCAAATCCAACATATAAAAACGGCTGATTTCCTTCCCATTGAACTAGTGGTGTTGTGAGATTTTGGATGATAAGTTTTGGTTTTTTTCTAGAAAGAATTTGGTTGATAAATTTTTCGTGTATATCCACATTGAGTGTAAAAATGAGGTAGTCATTGTTTTCTTGCAACACTTGTTTGAGAGCTTTTTTTTGTTGCATCAGATTTGATAAATCTATAAAATATTCATCTATTGTATAGTTGATGTCAAGTAGATCAAGCCTTCTTTTAAAAGACTTTTTGCTCCGTTGCCAATAATCACTCGTCTCTTGTGGATAAATGATAGCGATTTTTATCGCCTCTTTTTGCTTTGTAGCTATTTTGCTAGGCTCATCTTGAACAAGCGCATCAAATGCTTCCATCTTCACTTTTTGGTCAGGGTGCATCGCAACAAATGTATCAATACTCAAAAAATCACTCGAGATAAGAGTAGAAAGCAGCGTAAGCAATAAAAAGATTTTTTTCATCAAGTTTCCTTAAAATTAGCCAATAATACCTAAAAAAAGATTATTTTCAGTTGACTTGTATATTTTTTTTTGTAAAATCCAAGACTTTATTTAGGTAAAGAATATAAAAAGGAGCATTGAGTATGAAATATCCAAAAGGATTTCGTGGAAGATACTTCTCTTTAGCAGCTATCCTTGCACTCAGCACAACTATAACGCTAGCAAATGAAACACAAAGTTTCACAGATAGCAAAAAAGATGCACAAGTGCAAGAAGAGTTTGACAAAAAAGAGGAATTAACTCCACCGGCAGATGAGTTAGCAGTTGCTATAATCTCAAAAAAGATTAGAGGCAAAAATGACAAAATTTACTCCGCTTCAAAAAATAGTGTTAGTAAAACAAATATTACAGACAATGTATCCATACTCACCTCTGAGGAGATACAATTGCAAGGTTTCACAACACTCAAAGACGCACTTAATTCTTTAGCAGGCATAAGCGTTACAAGCACCGGCGGCTTAGGTCAATCAGCAAGCATTTTTATGCAAGGATTATCCAATAAATACTTACTTGTTTTAGTTGATGGTGTGCGCTACAACGACCCTTCAAATACCTCTGGCGCAAGGCTAGAGACACTATTTGTTGGTGACATTGAAAAGATTGAAGTGATCAAAGGAGCACAAAGTGGTATTTGGGGGGCTGATGCGGCGGCTGGCGTGGTCAATATCATCACTAAAAAAGCAAAAGCAGGAACACATATAGGTTTTGGTAGTGAAATTGGAAGCTATGGATACAAAAGCGCAGATCTCTCGCTCTCTCATAGAACTAGAACACTAGATGCACTTATCTCTGTTTTGCGAATAACTAGCGATGGATTTACATCTTATATGCCAAAAGGCGATAATTTGGATGATTATGAAGATGATAGCTTTAGAAGTACAACGCTTAATTTTAAAAGCGGATACTGGTTGGATTCAAACAACAAAGTGCAATTAGGTTATCATGAGATCAATTCTCTCAACCATTATGATCAAGATTATATGGATGGAAATTCGATTGGAAGAGCTGATTATAAAGGGCAATCTGGCAATCTTGGCTATAAACATTATAATGGTAAAAATCTCCTAGAAGCAAGCATAACACAAAATAAATTTCATTATAGAGATTTAGATTTAGTTTTTTCGCCTTGGTATGAACAAATTGTGGACACAAAAGGAAGTACACCATTTTTTGAACTTAAAGATACTTATACTTATGCCAAAGACAGTCTTTTGGGTTTTGGCGTAAATTATGAAAAAAGAGCTGTAAAATATACCGTTTTAAACGGTATTGAAAAAGAGAAAAATGATCACTCTAAGGCAGCATTTTTAAACAATACTTATAGATATGAAAATTTTATTTTTTCACAAGCACTTCGATTTGATCAATTTAGTAACTTTAAAAATAAAATGACTGGAAAGTTTGGTGTGAAGTATCTTTTTGCAGAGAATGTAAATATCTATGCAAATTATGGCACTGCTTATAAAACGCCAAATATAATTGATATGACAAATCCGTGGGGTGTAAGCAATTTTAATCTCAAACCTGAAAATATAAAAAGTTTTAATGCAGGATTTGCATTTCAAGGTTTAGAGGGTAACTACTTTAGAAATGAAATCAAAGATATGATTCAATGGGTTTCTTCGCAAAATGTAAATGTAGAGGGAAACTCCATCTTGCAAGGTTTCGAACTGTCGTACCAAAAAACATTTTTTGATACGCTTTTATTGGGAACAAATTACACTTACACAGATGCAAAGGACAAAAATAACAATAGATTGGATAAAATTTCACGCCACCAAATGGCACTCAACGCTTCTTATGCTCTCGCAAAAGACCTGCTTATGAACGCAAACGGTAGTTTTGTCGGTTCAAGAAAAGAGGGAACGCAAGATACTGGGCGTTATTTTGTAGCAAATACAAAAGTGGATTATAGGATCAATAAAACTTTCTCTACTTATGTAAAAGTGGAAAATCTTTTTGATAGAGAGTATCAAACCACTAATGGTTATGCCACTCCTAGACGCAGTTTTTTTGCTGGTTTTAAGGCAACATTCTGATGCGTTTAAATTTGAGAGCCTATCTTTGGTATAAGTTGTTAAACTCACTTTTTTTTGGGCTCTCAGTGGGAAGTGTATTTGTTCTTTACGCTCCTTTACAACCCTCCATCTACTCTTTAGGTGGAGTGTTGCTTGCAGTTGGCTTACTTGTGGTGGCAAAGTTTTATGAGGCGATGATGCACATGCAAATCTTTTTTATCATCTCACTCTTTGTTGAGCTTATTGTGCTTGTTTTTGTAGCATTCTTTTTAGTTGTAAATTATGATTTTATGAGCGCTTTAGTCGTTTATATTGGCTACCAATTTACTTTTTTATTTGGTAATTATCTGGTACGGATGGAGACTTTAGTACTAAAAAAAGCAACACTTTTAAGCTTTGTAGATATCGCTAAACAAAAAGGATACCTTATAGGAATGCTCATCTCTTATGGGTTTTACAAACTTTTAGAAAACTTACATGTAAGCGATAAACAAACGCAAGTATATGATTTACATGTAGGCTTGTTTGTCTTGCAATTGTGCATCATCTATGCTCTTCTCAAAGCTTTTAGAAAAGATATGATAAAATCTAACATATAAACTGATGTTACGCACTAAAATGAACTTGTGCGTTTTAGTGGCAGAGACAAATGTCCCTACAACCCTCTAAAGCTACGAAAAGGATATTTTTCAAGAAAATGAGAGGTATTTACGAACTTTTTTACAAAAGTGCGTAAGGTCAGATATAAACTTAAGCAGAAGTTATCTATAACTTGCAAGTGTAGAGCAAATCTCAAAAAAACAAACAAAATGCTCAAGTTTTTTGCTAGTTGCAATTTGCCTATGATTAGCTCATTTTTATATCGAAAATTTGAGTCATTTTGAGCCTTACATGTAGGGATTGAAAAAGTATTTATTGTGAAAAGCAAAATCACTATATGCGAATTTTGGCGATCGAATTAAGGAATAGGCGTGTTGTAAGAAAAGGAGATGCGATGAAAAATGAAGAAAATTTTTACTATTGGGAGGGAGATATTCTTGTACTCAATATACTTGGTAAACCATCTGCAAAACGAGATCTTATCGGTAAGCCAAAAGGAAATCAACTCAAAATCAGTGTTACAGCAAATCCTGTAAATGGAAAAGCTACAGATCATATGGTGCAGTTTTTAGCAAAAGAATTTGGTGTGAACAAATCTGCTGTCGAAGTAGTTTTTGGTCGTATGAATGTAAACAAACAACTACGGATCACGAACCCAGCAAAACTCCCCTCATCAATTTTGCCAAAAACAACAAAATAACTGATGTCCCTACAGCCCTCCAAAGCTGTGAAAAGGGTACTTTTTGAGAAAATGAGAGGTATTTACGAACTTTTTTACAAAAGTGCGTAAGGTTAGAAAATAAATCAAAGTGGACAATTTTTGTGTTATACTAAGATTTTCAATAAAAATGAATGTTTTTAAAATTTTTAAAGAGGCGCTTAATTTTGATAGAAAAAATACTCAATAAATTTTCACTTACACAATCTTTGATCGTGATAATTCTTATTTCATTAATTTTTCCAGTCCCAATTTTATTTTATCTATACGGGAGCGAAGCTATTCGTAGCGGATTACTCGTATTTAGTTCGATTATTTTAGTACAATCTCTTATCATTATTTTGTGTTTTTCTTTCATCTACTACCATAAGATCTTAAAACCTATGAAAAGACTTGTCATTGATGCAAAAAAATTAGCGAACAAAGAACTTGATGCACCTTTTGTATGGAATGGCAAAGATGAGTTTGGTACGCTTGGTAGAATTTTCAATACAACAAGAGTCTCTTTAAAATTTTTGATAGAAACGCTTTTGGAACAAAATGAAAAGCTCGATGAAAAAGTAAAACTTCGCACAAAAGAACTCGAAGAAGCCAATAATTACAAGTCAGAATTTCTAGCAAATATGAGCCATGAGATTCGTACTCCTATGAATGCAATCATTGGCATGAGCCATCTTTTAGCAAAAACAAATCTTGATATCCATCAGGCAAATTACACTATGAAAATCAAAGATGCAAGTGACGCGCTTTTGCGTATCATCAATGATATTCTTGATTTTTCAAAAATTGAAGCTGGAAAACTTAAAATCGAATCAATAGCATTTGATTTGCACAAAGAGTTACGAAAGAGTATCTCTATCTTTGAGATTTTATCGCAAGAGAAAAAACTTAAATTTGATGGAAACTATAGCCATACGCACCGTTTTTTTAGGGGCGATCCATATAGGATTATGCAGATTATCAATAATTTTCAAAGTAATGCTATAAAATTTACAAACAAAGGCAGCATCAGCTTAAATGTGAAGGAAGAAAAACTCGATAGAGAAAAAAGCCGACTAATGCTCAGTGTTACCGATACGGGTATTGGAATTGCGAATGAAAAACAAGACGAACTTTTTCAAGCTTTTGGACAACTTGATGCTTCGACTACGAGAAAATATGGCGGTACAGGACTTGGATTGTATATCTGTGTACAACTAGCATCGATGATGGGCGGAAAAATCGTTTTTGAAAGCAAACTTGGTGAGGGAAGTACTTTTTCACTTATTTTGGAACTTGTAGTGGCTCAAGGGGCTGATGTGCAAAAAGAAAATGCACAAGATTTGTTTGTACCGCTCAATATTTTACTCATCGAAAATGATGTGAATGCTCAAAATATTCTCAAAGATATCATCCGCTCTTTTGGCTTTTTTCTAAGTGTTGTGGTGGATTGTGAAAAAGCGCTTGAAAGACTTAAGGAAGAAACATTTGATCTATTTATCATCGCTTATAATTTACCTGACATTGATGGCATACAAACACTTGCTAAACTCAAAAAAGAGAAACCAAATCTCGCACCTGCTATATTGGTCACGAAAAGCCAAGATCCTTTGGTAAAATCACAAGCATTTGAAGCTGGATTTGAAAGATTTGTGCCAAAACCTATCAGTCCTTCATTCTTGTATGATGATATAACAACGCTGTGTGAAGTTAAAAAATCAAATCTACTCATTAGCCCTGAAATTATAAATTTTAGCGATAAACGCATTTTGGTGGTGGAGGATAATGAGATAAATCTTGAAGTTGCATTGTATCTTCTCAAAGAAACGAGAGCGAAGATAGAGTTTGTTAGAAATGGTTTCGAAGCGATTGAAAAGATAAAGCAGATGGATTTTGATGCTATTTTGATGGATTTGCAGATGCCTATAATGGATGGATATGAAGCAACTCGCATCATAAAAAATAAGCTTAAATCTACTACGCCTATTATCGCAATGACTGCAAATGTTATGACGCAAGACATCCAAAAATGTTTAGATGTTGGCATGATTGATCATATAGCAAAACCTTTCGAGATAGAAGAGTTTTATGGAACGCTTTTGAAACTTTTTCAAGGCATTGATGCTAAAGAAAAACAAACTGTTTGTGAGAACGCAGATGTCTGTTTTGATAAAAATACAGCGATAAAAAAACTTGGAAATTCGGTCGTACTTTGGAAAAAAACATTTTGTAACTTTTATGAAAAATACGATAATTTACAAAAACAAATTCAAGATTTTTTAGAAAAAAAAGATATACAAGGCTTGCAGATTTATGTCCATACGCTCAAAGGACTTGCAGGAAGTATTGGGGCAAACCGTTTGCGTGAAGAAGCTAAAAAAATGGAGATGGCATTGAAGCAATCTAGCGATATTGATGAGAATTTTTTTCAGCAACTTCTAGCAGAGCATGCGGTATTTTTTGAAGATGCAAAACAAGAGTTTCAAACACTTTGTTTGGCTGAAAAAAAGATGCAAGAAGAGGGATTTGATAATATAAAAAATATTATGCCAATGCTAGATGAATTGCTTATAGCGCTTGAGCAATCAAATCTTTCACTCATCAAAAAGCTACTCAAAAATTTAGCTACATGTGAGCCATTGCAAGGTAATGAAACATTTGCTTTGTTGCTCAAACTTTGCAAGGTGTATGAGTTTGAAAAAGCACGCCTTGTAGTCAATAAGCTCAAAGGAGGCTTGCCCCATGACAAGTAAAGTGCTTATCATAGATGACACACCAGAGTATATAGATATGATCGATGACATTTTAGACGATTTAGATATTTTTGCAGCAAAAGATGGCTTGCGGGGATTGGAACTCGCATCAAAAGTGATGCCGCATCTTATTTTGCTCGATATCAATATGCCCGATATGAATGGCTACGATGTCTGCCGCAAACTTAAAAATGATAATTCATTGAAAAAAATTCCCATCATTTTTTTAAGTGCTAATGAGGGATGCGATTTTGAAGAGATAGGCTTTAATCTAGGTGCGGTTGATTATGTTTCAAAACCATTTAATTCGCCCGTTCTTAAAGCAAGAGTCAATACGCATATCAATCTTTATAAACTACAAACAGATCTTGAGAAAGAAGTGCAAAAAGCCACGAGTGAGATCAATGATCTTAACAATGAGATGACTTATCTAGCCGCATCAATCGCTGAAATGAAATCCAAAGAAACGGGCAATCATCTCAAAAGAGTTTCAAATCTATCTTTTATGCTTGCACGAAGTTTAAATATACAAATAAGTGAAGCACAAAAAATTAAAATGGCTTCTATCTTGCATGATATAGGCAAAGTTGCGATACCCGATTATATTTTAAATAAAATCGGTAAATTCGAGCCTCAAGAGTGGGAAATCATGAAAACGCATGCGCAAATAGGCTATGAAATGCTCAAAGAATCACATTTTGCACTCATGCAATTGGGAGCTAAGATAGCACATGAACATCACGAAAAATATGATGGTACAGGTTATCCACAAGGTTTAGCTAAAGACGAAATCTCTCTTGCTGGGCGAATTGTTGCTGTGATTGATGTGTTTGATTCACTTCTTGATAAACGCGTCTATAAAGAAGCGTGGAGCAGTAAAGATGTAAGGGAATATTTCATAAAAATGCGAGGCACACACTTTGATCCAAAAATTTGTGATGTTTTGCTGGAAAATTTTGATGCGTATGTGTCGTTGCGTGAATCTGATTTTGATGCGTAAATGTATCTTTCTTGCTCTTTTTTGTGTAAATACTCTCTTTGGCCTTGATGTTTTTGTGGGTAAAACCACCATCATTACTTTGGAACAAATTGATCTTGATGCCCCCGTTTATCTTGAAGATATGCAGATCTTTTCCCAACCAAATCCCAAAAATAAAAAAGAACAGTTGCTTCTCATTGCAATCGATTATAAAAGCAAATTGGGCGAGCAAACGATACGCTACATGTACAACAAATCGCCCCGCGAGATTCGCTTACATGTAAGGGATGTTGCGTATAAATCAGAAAAATTGCAAGTTATTCCAGACAAAGTTTCACCACCTAAAAAATATCAAGATATAATTTACGAAGAATATAAAGAAGCTATGGATATTTACAAATTAAGCACGCCAAATCTTTATTGGAGTGAGCCTTTTGTTTATCCATTGGAGAGCCAAACAACAAGCGATTTTGGCAATGCAAGGGTTTTTAACGGCTCACTCAAAAGCTACCATAGTGGTATTGATTTTAAAGCCGCCATCGCTACGCCCGTAAAAGCTAGCAATGATGGTATTGTTGTGCTTGCAAAAGAGCGATACTATGCAGGCGGATCGGTCATCATTGATCATGGATTTGGTGTGTATAGTTGCTATTTTCACCTTAGTGATTTTGCAAAAAAAGTGGGAGATGCTGTAAAACGGGGTGAGATTATCGGCTTAAGTGGTCAAAGTGGCAGAGTTACGGGCCCTCATCTGCATTTCGCATTTAAGATCCGAGGGACAAGCACAGATCCTCTTGATTTTATAAAAAAAATAAACGCTTTAGTTGCAAATAAGTGATGCGACTACTTTTTGCACGACAGGAACCACGAGAACAACGGCATAAAATGGCATTGGAATAAAATATGAAAATCTTATTGTTAGAAGATGATATCATACTCAATGAAATTATCACAGAGTTTTTGCAAGAACATGCTTTAGAAGTACATACTTTTTATGATGGAGAAAGTGCCATTGAAGCTGTGTATGAAAAATCTTATGACATTTTACTTTTAGATATCAATGTTCCAAAACTCAATGGATTCGAGCTTTTAAAAGAACTCAATACTCTAGGTAAAAAAATTCCAACTATTTTTATAACTTCACTCAATGATATAAACGATGTTAAAAAAGGCTTTGCATTGGGCGCTGAAGATTATCTGAAAAAACCTTTTGAGCTAGAAGAACTTTGGGTGCGTATCAAGAGAACACAAGAACTTCATGGCATCGAATCGAGCGAGGGCGTTTTGCTAGCAGATGATTTGCTATACTTTCCCAAATCTTATGAAATTCTCTCAAAAGAGAAAAAAATTACAATCAGAAAAAAAGACGCGCAGATACTGGAGTATTTTATGAAGCATAAAAATATGGTGATATCATTTGAGAAACTTTTAGCGGATATATGGGAATACGACAACGAACCCTCAAGGGCAACTGTTCGCACTTATATAAAAAATTTGCGAATCATTTTAGGCAAAGATTTGTTTGAAAACATCAAAGGAGTTGGTTATCGATTTAAGTGCTTATGAGAAAAAATCGCTTATACGAGTTTTGCTTGTGTATCTTTTTTCTGTTTATTTTTTTGCGGTTGTTGTTTCATTTCTTTTTTATCAAATACAAATTAAAAATTTATTTGAGACGCACCAATATAAAATTGAAAAAGTGACTTCAAAAATCTCTAATCAACTCATAGCTTCTCACATGTTGGGAGATAAAAGTCTTCTCGTATGTTTTGAAAAAGAGATAAATGCGTGTTTCGCAGATATTGCTGAGAGTAAAAATTATGAAATCGCACTCTATGATATCAACAATACACCGATAAATAAGGGATTTGATATCGATTTAGAAAAAAGTGAGCATTTTTTTATGCAAGATGAAGCGCTTTATTTTATAGATGATAGTGTACAAATGCACCTAAATATACGCTATATCGTGGCAAAAGATGTGCATATAAATGAGAAGATTCGTAGTATTCAAATACAAGTTGCAACAGGGCTTGCTTTGGGCATTATTTTTGCAACTATCGTGGGAATTTTTCTAGCGAGACTGTTTTTAGCACCTATTAGAAGCGGTGTTGAGCGACTCAATAATTTTATCAAAGATTCTACGCATGAACTCAATACACCTATAAGTGCAATATTGATGAGCGTTGGATCGCTGAAAAATATTGATGAAAAAAAGCGTAAACGAATTGAATTGAGTGCTAAGCGTATTGCAAGTCTGTATCAAAACTTGTGCTATATGTTGATGCGTGATACGCAAAAGCTAGAACCAAAAAAAATGGTCAATATAAAGCATTTGGTACAAGAGCGCTTACAATATGTTGAGGATTTTATGGAGATAAAAAAAATTAAACTTTTTACAAATCTAGTAGACAAAGAGCTTTTTGTTGCTAAAGAATCGATGATAAAACTTATCGACAATCTGCTTTCAAATGCCGTGAAGTATTCTAAAATCAATGGCTCAATCACGATTATATTGAGCGATGCTTTTTTGCAAGTTCAAGATACAGGCGTAGGTGTCAAAAAAGAGATGCACAAAAAGATATTTAAAAGATATCAAAGATCAAATGCTACGCAAGGCGGCTTTGGAATAGGGCTTGATATCGTTTTGACAGTTTGCAAAGAACATAACTTTACTCTGGATTTAGTGTCAAATGAAAATGAAGGCTCTATTTTTAGTGTTTATTTTTAATATTTTTTTACCATCTTTTAAGTATTGGTGTAATACCATTTCACAACTCATGTATGGGCTTAAGGTTTAAGCATACATCAAGGTAGATGAGCTCTTCTTTGATACTTTAAAAATTTCTAAAATTTTCCTACATGTAGTACTATTTTATTCTCAGGAGATACTTATGCGTGGAATTTTGTTTAGCTTATTGGCTGTTTTGGTTTTTATTGGTTGTGGTGGCAAGGTAAAAGAAAATCCTAAATACAACTATATTAGTGCCGATGAAACAGCAAAACTTATTCGAAGCGATGCTGAAAATATCGTTCTTGTAGATATACAAGAAAAAGATGATTTTACAGAAGAACACCTTAAGGGTGCTATTTCTACTTATGCTTATCCTGTAAAAATACAAGAAGAGAAAGATCGCCTAGGAGCACTTTTGCCAAATATCAAACCAAATCAAAAAGTGATTATAGTTTGTCCAAGAGGTGGTGGTGGTGCTGATAGGGCATATGATTTTTATCTTGAAAATGGGATAGTAAAAGAAAATCTTTTCACGCTCAAGGACGGTCAATATGGATGGCCAAGAGATTCGATAAAAGATGTTCTTGCAAAGTAAACTCATAATAAAACTTATAGCCCTGTCGATTTTCATAGGGCTATTTTTTATTCCACAAGTTCAAAAGTTTACTTTAGATATAGTAGCACTTTTTTCATCGCTTGATATTGCAGCTATCAAAGCATATATTCTCTCTTTTGGAATCTGGGCGCCCGTTATTTCTTTTGGGCTAATGATCTTTCAATCTGTTGCCGCACCACTTCCCTCTTTTTTGATCACATTTGCAAATGCTGCTTTGTTTGGTTGGGTTTATGGTGCAATGCTCTCGTGGTTTTCAGCGATGGTGGGTGCGATTTTATGTTTTTACATCGCAAAGTATTTAGGCAGAGATTTTGTTGAAAAACTCACTTCCAAAACAGCTTTGCAAAGTGTAGACGGTTTTTTTGAAAAACACGGTAGATATGCAATACTTATCGCTAGATTGTTGCCTTTTATCTCTTTTGATATCATCTCATACGCCGCGGGTCTTACAAAAATGAAAACCAAAGATTTTCTCATAGCCACAGGTCTTGGTCAATTGCCAGCAACCATTATCTACTCATACGCTGGAGAAATGCTTACAGGCGGAGTTAAAGCGTTTGTGTACGGACTTTTGAGCCTTTTTGCTTTTTCAGCACTTATCTACCTTTTAAAGAGCGTTTATGCAAAGTCCAAATCTTAATTTACAAGAGTGTATTGATTGTAAGGCTTGTATGAAGGGCTGCTTAATGTTGCATGCGTTTACAGATTCGCCAAAGTCTCTTTTGATGGATTTTCAAACAAATAAACCATCGCCACATTTGAGTTTTTCATGTGCTACATGTAATTATTGCTATAGTGTTTGTCCTGTAGATATAAGCTTTGATAAAATCTTTTTTGATGCAAAAAAAGAGTATGCTAAAGATGATAAAACACTTAATGTATTTGGTTATAAAGCGGTTCGTTTTCATCAAAAAAATAGTTTTTCAAAGCTTTTTACAGCAAAAACAAATTTCAAACAAGGCAAATATAGCAACATGGCTTTTATGCCAGGATGTTCATTGAGTTCCTACTTACCATCTTTAGTACAAAAGATTTATGCACATTTAAATACAAAACTTGAAGGTATAAATATCTTGCAACAATGTTGCGGACAACCTACTCGCATTGTTGGTGATATGCAAAGATTTGAAACGCTCTATACAAAATTGAAAAACGATATCAATGCGATGGGTATTGATACTGTAATTAGTGCTTGTGAAAATTGTTATATGAGTCTCAAAGAATTCAGCCCACATATCAAAGTTATTACACTTTATGAGATCTTAGCACAGTATGGTATTCCCAAGGAAAAAGTAGGTGCTTTTTGTGGTTTTCAACAAGTTGCCTTGCATGATCCTTGCCCTACAAGAGAGCAAGACAATTTACATACAAGTATTCGGGCAATCTTGGATATGATGAGTATTGATTTTGAAGAATTGAAGTTTAATAAACGAAAAACTCAGTGCTGTGGTAGCGGTGGTATGCTTGAACTGACAAATCCAAAATTAGCAAGCAAGCAGATGCGTTCAAGAGCTGAGCAAACTACATGTAGTACTATTGTTACATATTGTCAATCATGTGCAGAATCGATGAGCAAGGGCGGCAAAAATGGTGTCCATATCTTAGATCTACTCTTTTGCAGCAATATACAAACAAGTTTTGAACAAAAAAGAAATACCACAATCCAAAAATGGTTTAATCGTTATAAATCCAAAAGAATGATAGAGAAATTATAGATGCAAAAAATTATTTTTTTATTATTTATCATAGGGTGTGTTGGTTTATTTTATTTTTTAGATCTCTCCTTGTTTCAAGATCCACAAAATATACGCAAATTTGTACTCTCTTTTGGATTCTGGTCGCCGATTGTGTTTGTTGTGCTTTTTACACTTGTGCCACTCACCCTTTTCCCTGATTCACTTTTGGCTATAGCTGGAGGATTGGTTTTTGGTTTTGGTTTTGGAAGTTTGTATATCTTGATTGGCGCATTCTGTGGAGCAACCGTATCATTTTACATCGCAAGATATTTCTCATCATGGTTGCGAGAGAAACTAGGTGATGGCGAACTTTTAAATCTCGATGCAAAAGTCAAAAAAAATGGATTTATGGTGATTTTACTTCTGCGACTTGTTCCTCTTGTGCCTTTTGATATCATCTCTTATAGTGCCGGACTCTCCAAGATTCACTACAGAGATTTTATCTTCGCAACCTGTGTTGGTATAATTCCTGGTGTGCTTGTGTATGCAAACATAGGAGCGCAAGCACTTGATATCGGCTCAAATGATTTTTATATCTCTTTGGCTTTGCTGATTGCGTTGTTACTTTTTTCACTTATCATGCAAAAAAGGCTAAAAAAGAAGTTTTAACTGAACCAAAAATACTTCGGTCGCACCTATGTATACATATGCAATTTAATCCCTGCGACAAAACGAAGCTTCTTGAGAAAAATGGATGCGTTCGTTTTGGCGCATAATATCAGTTAAAACAGTCTTTATAAAAACGATCAAAGCATACATGTAATTTCGGACAACAAAATCCAACAATAAAATCTTTTTTATGATTTTGTCTTTGTAAAAACCGATGCTATGCTTTTGAGTGCTTTGAGCCACGGATTGTTGCGAAGCTTGTGGATATAAAACTGTTTTGCGGGTTGCTTGATGATATCTGCGTAAGTTGGATAGAGATAAAGCATCTTTGAGAGCTTTTCAAAAGATATATCAAGTGTTTTTGCTAGTTGGAGTTGGTGGATAAGTTCTCCAGCTCTTGCTCCTAAAATACTCGCACCTACTATTTTGCCATTGTTCAAAACGCTCACTTTGATGGATCCTTTTGCATCCACATCGGTATATGCGCGATCAGTGTGTTTGTATGAAAAAGTCACTGTTTGCACGCTTTGCCCATACTTTTCTTGTGCATTTTGCGGTGTAAGCCCTATCTGAGCAAGTTCAGGCTCGGCGTAGATGCACCAGCCAATATGTTCATAACTTATCTTTGTACGCAGAGGCAATACGATATTTGAAGCAGCTTTGATCGCTTCCATTTCGGCTACATGTGTGAATTTATACGGTGTTGCAACATCACCGATGGCATAGATATTTGGATTGGTTGTTTGCAAATACGCATCAACTTTGATACCTTTTTTATCATATATCACACCCGCATTCTCAAGCTTAAGATCAGTATTTGCAGCTCTTCCTGTGGCTATGAGGATTGCATCAGCGCTGATTGTTTTGAAGATACCATTTTGTTTTATTTGCAAAGATTTTGTGTTTCCATCTTGAGAGGCTTGTATATATTCCGCGTTAGCGATAAAATTTACCCCTTCCTCTAGCAATGAAGCTAAAAGCAAAGCAGCATGTTGTGCATCATTTTCTTTCAAGATACTATTGCCTCTTGCAAGCAAAGTTACGCGAGAGCCTAGACGGTTAAAGGCAGTTGCCATTTCAATTCCGATAGCACCTGTTCCTATGATGATGAGCGAGTCTGGGATTTTTTCTTGCAAAAAAACGGTTTCATTGCTCAAATACGCAACTGTATCCAAGCCTTTTATCGGTGGGATATCCGCTCTCGCTCCAGTTGCTATGATAAATTTGCTTGCTCTATATGTTTGCTCATTAACTTTGATCTCATTTTTATTGAGAAAAGAAGCAAAACCTTTAATGATGTGAACCCCAGCTGCTTCAAATACTTCAGGCGTTTCACCAGCGTACACAGAAGCAACAACATTTCTTACATGTAAGAGTACCCCAGAGGTATCTATATCTATATCACCCTTGAGTCCATACGCAGATATCTTTTTGGCGTCATGATACGCTTTTGCAGATTTTAGAAGCGTTTTTGATGGGATACATCCACTATGCGTACAGTCCCCACCAAGTTTCTCTCGCTCAACTAGTGCTACTTTTTTGCCAAAAGCTACGAGAAATTTTGAAGCCACTAAACCAGCAGGGCCACCACCTATGACGATCACATCAAATTCTTGCATTCTTTTTCCTCCTAATATATAAAACAACTATAACAATATCTCACAATCAGCAACAGCCGCATGCAAAATTCTCAACAGATTTATCTTTCTTTGCTTGTTCGCTTGCTTTTGTTTCGCATCCGCTAAACTCACCAAAATGTATAGACTCATCACCAAAGACTTCAAAATACTTTCGAAGTCTTGTTTGTTGCAACATATATGCTGTATTTTTACAAATATGCTCAGCTCTATTTCGCTCAAAAAGATGGTTAGCATCGAGTTCAAATTCAAACTCACTATGTGCAACACCGCCTTTGTATCGTGCAAATTGTCCATAATCTTCACAAACACTATCAAGTCCGTCTATCTTCCAAAGTCGATAAGTGATAGAGTAAAATCTTGTTTTGCCAAGCAGTTTTTTGAGCTTCTCGTCTGTTATCTCTATCTCTTTTGTAGAAAAGATTCGTGGCTCCACAAAACCAGCTTCGATGGCAAAACGGATAAAATCATTGATATACAATGCTCCGCCTAAACATTCGCCATGTAGCACCTTGTTTTGCATGATTTCTTTGCTCAATCTACGATTTGCATACACATCACTAAAATAAAATTCTCCACCTTGTTTCAGGAGTTTATAAACTTTTTTCAAAACATCTTTTTTATCCTCAAGCAGATTGATAACACAGTTTGAAGTAACAATATCGAGCGAGTTTTCCGTAAAATGTTGGTCTATATTTTCTATATAATCGTGTATGAAATGCGTGTTTATCTTTTCAAAATCAAATCTTTTTGCTTGTTCACTTTGGTATTTTTTAGCAACATTTATCTGATTTTCAGTCATGTCGATGCCATATACAAAGCCATTTACGCCGACCAATTTCGAGAGAATAAAAGCATCTCTTCCGCTACCACATCCGATATCTAGCACCGTTTGATCTTCTAATGCAAGTGGCATTGGAGAGCCACAGCCATAGTATTTTTCTTTGACTTCTTCACAGATGTAGGGCAAAATCTCTCTAATCCTTTGCGGAATCATATCAAGAGTACAACAAGCACTTGTTTTGAGATCACTACTGCTTGTAAGCACTTGTCCATAGTATTCTTTGGCATTTTCTTTGGCATCAAACGCAGGAATCACTTCCCCATGACACGAACTACCACTATTGAGTGTACATGCATAACAGTGGCTATCAAAACTAATTTGTGGAGCAAAAGAGTCAAAATCTATCTCCCAAAATGGTGTTTGTTCATAGCCTTTGATACGAATTCCTAAAGCCAAGTTAAAATCACAATCATAAACAAAACCAGCATAATCGATAGATAAAATCCGTCTGCACATGATATTTTGGAGTGTTTTTGCGTTGTAATTGCTCTTGAGTGTTTGCATATATGCTTCAAGTAAATCATGTTTTTGTAGATCAAATTTAAATCTTTTTATAGGCATGTTAACGATCGTTGCAAGTGAGTTAAAATGGATTTTAAATTTTTCTCCAAGGATAGTTTTATACTCTGCTTCGAGCTGTTTTTGCGGAGCAGGTAGATAAGTTCCCACAGGATTGTAAACCAAATCTAACTCCAAATCATCTTTGCCATAGCCCATTTTATTGAGTTTTTGTAAAAGCCTAATGCTCGAATCATACACGCCAACACCTCGTTGCTTAGTAGTATTTTCTTCAAAAACTGAAGGTAGAGAAGCGATAACTTTGACGCCGAGGTTTTTATAAATTTCCAAAAAATGTGCATAATCATCTTCTTCAAGTATGCTCAGACTTGTGCGTACAACAAGCTTTTTGCCAGCTGCATGCAACTGTGTCAAAAAAGTCTCAAAATTTGGATTAAGTTCAGGTGTTCCACCCGTAAATTCTATCGTTTGTATATCAAGTTGTTTAATTTTTTCGATGATTTTAGCGGTCGTGAACGCGTTCATATTTTTCTCACCCTTAGGGCTTGCACCGATATGGCAATGCTTACATGTAAGGTTGCATTTATCTCCTATATTGATCTGGATTAAGTCAAATTTATCCTTAGCGATCTGCTCTTTTGTCCAAAAATCATCCATAATTTTCCTTTTGATTTATTAACTGATGTTACGCACTAAAACAAACGCGTCCGTTTTTTTAAAGAAACTTTGTTTTGTGAGCGGCACAAAAGTTTCTCAATCCCTTGAAACTACGAAAAAACAGGTTTTTTGAGAACTACAAAGTGTCTTTACGCTTTTTTGCAAAAGTGCATAAGCTTTGTTATTTTTAAAACACAAAATTCTAGTGAGTTTATATAAAGTTTTTGTGTACTGAGTTTTATCAAGTTTTAATCAGCACAAAAAAAGTACAATATCTCAAAAATATCGGATGTGTATATGGATGGTTTAGAAATTGCTGATTTTATTGGAATTATTGCTTTTGCATTGAGCGGATTTTTAGTGGCAGTTCGTGATAAACTTGATCTGCTAGGCGTGTTTATCGCAGCGTTTCTCACAGCATTAGGCGGCGGAGTTTTACGCGATACGATAGCCGATAGAGCTCCATATACTTTTACTCATGTGATGCCTACAATGCTTGTGATTATCGTGATTATTTTAAGTATTCTTTTTAAAATCCATCAAAAAACAGATTTGGATAAAAAATTTTATTTCATAATTAGCGATTCTATCGGACTCGTTGCTTTTTCTATCGCAGGAGCTTTTATAGGTTTGATGGTGGAATTCAATATCTTTGGTGTGGTGATGCTCGGACTTGTAACCGCAGTTGGCGGTGGCGTGATGCGTGATATTTTGCTCAATAAAGTACCGATTTTACTCACAAGTGAACTCTACGGGAGTGTTTCGATTCTTGTGAGTATTGCTATTTTTATCATCGATAAAGTGGGCATGTCAAATTATACTTCTGTTATGAGTGTTTTTATCCTCGGTTTGAGTTTGCGACTCGTGGCATATTATAAAAAATGGCATTTACCAAAAATCGGTTAGAGTATTTTCATTGGATAAAATAAGCTATAATAAGGCATTTAATTAAGAAAGGTTAGCATGTTTGAATCGATGGATAAAGAGTTTGTTTTGCAAACTTATCCAAGAAATTATGTACATTTTCAAAAAGGTAACAATGCAACTTTGTATGCAGATGATGGCAAAGATTTTATAGATTTTACAAGTGGTATAGGTGTTGTGAGCGTAGGGCACGGCAATGAGAGACTTGCAAATGCGCTTTGTGATCAAGCTAAAAATCTCATCCACACTTCCAATCTTTTTATGATCGAACCGCAAGCAAAACTTGCTAAAAAAATTAGCGAACTTTGTGGCTATAGCGTAGGAACTTTTTTTGCAAACTCAGGGGCTGAAGCAAACGAGGGGGCTATAAAACTTGCAAGGGCGTACGGAGCAAAAAACTTTACAAAAAGGCGTTATAAGATTGTTACACTTGAATATTCCTTCCATGGACGCACGATTACAACCGTAAAAGCCACAGGACAAAGCAGTTTTCATGATAGTAAATTTGCCCCGTATCCTGATGGGTTTAGCTTTGTTTCAAATTTGGAAGATGTGTATGCAGCGCTCGATGATGAAACCGTTGCTGTGATGCTTGAGATCATCCAAGGCGAGGGCGGAGTCAGCGTATTTGATAAACTTGCCTTGCAAAAATTAGCCCAGTTTTTACAAGAGAAAAAGGTGCTGTTGATTGTTGATGAGGTGCAATCTGGTGTTTTTAGGAGCGGAGAATTTCTTGCTAGCCAACTTTATGGATTGCAACCAGATATCACAACACTCGCCAAAGGACTTGCGGGTGGCGTTCCTATAGGAGCCGTGATAAGTAAACATAAAGATATCTTTGGTGTTGGTGATCATGGAAGCACTTTTGGAGGTAATTTTTTATCAACAAGAGCCGGTTGTGAAGTTTTGGATATACTTGATGTGTACAAAAAAAGTGGTGAACTTGCTGTAATTATTAACTATTTTGATACTGCATTGCAAGCGTTTGTGCGTACATGTAAGGCTACATGTAAGGAAGCTGTTGGTATAGGTTTGATGCGAGGCATTCGCCTAAGAAATGGTGAAATGATGGGTAAAATTTTGCAAGCGGCGTTTAATGAGGGTGTGCTAGTACTCAAATCAGGAAGAGGCACTTTGCGATTTTTACCACCACTTACCATCAGCAAAAATGAAATCGATGAGGGATTTACAAGGTTACAAAATGCATTTAAAAAAATATCTTAGTTTATTTATAATCATAACTTTACATGTAGTTGCAGCTGAAAATAGTGCTTTACTATCAACACTGAAGCAGCAAAAAATCGATATTGATAAGCAAAAAAATGAACTCGAAAGCGACAATCTTCGTTATGATTGGCTAAATCCGATTATCGGCAGTTTCAGTTATGTCAATTCTGATCAGATAAGCAATGATCGTAAAACACAGACACTTTCTGTGAGTATTGATCAACCTTTTTTCAAAAGCGGTGGTATTTACTTTGCTATCAAATATGCTGGAGCAAATCGGGAATTTTTACGCCTAAGCACACAACTGAGTGAACAAAATCTTATCAAAAATCTCATAGCTTCTTGGCTACTTATCAAGCGATACGATGCACAAATACAAAAACAACAATCGCTTATCGCCAATGCAAAGATAGATATTATAAGAAAAAAAGAGCAGTACGAGAGCGGTTTTTTAGATAGCAGCTTTTTAGACAATGCGATTTTAAATAAAAGCAATCTTGAAAAAGCGCTATTAGATCTGCAAACAAGTAGATTTGAGCAGATAACTGCTTTTGGAACATTGAGTGATAGTGACTATAAAGTTGTGCAACCACCACAATTTTCGCTCATCAATGAAGAGGCATTTTTAGAAAATTCTCTTATACTTGTGCAACAAAATATCAATATCAGTAGGAATGACTATCTTAAAAAGATGACCATAGCAAATTATCTACCGACTTTCTCACTCACAGCTGGATATTTTGATACAAGCGTGGACACAAAAACAGCCAAAACAGATGATACTTACAAAAACTTTGGACTTAAAGTTACGATGCCACTCATCTCTGTAAATCGAGGCAGAACTATCGAGATACGACAACTCGAACTTTTAAAATCTAAGCTGGAGCTAGCAGATCTCAAACGCAGTGTGAGCGGTGATTATAAAAATGCCCTCAACAAAATCCAAATTCTTGAGCAAAAAGGGACATTGGCATTGAGTGATTATGAGCTTTACAACTCATTGCTTGTTTCTACACAAGAGCGGTATGACGCAGGAGAAAAAACGATTTATGATGTCGATACACTTAAAAATTCAAGACAGATGATGCACTTTGATAAGTTGATCTATGATATTGATATCCAACTCGCACTTTTGAGTCTTTATGAGAAGGTACATGGTAAAATTTAGCGCATATATGCGAGAATGGCTTTATGGCGCAAACGGCTATTATAGGTTTCATAACACCATCGGAAAAGAGGGCGATTTTTATACCGCTGTGAGTTCGAGTATGTTTTTTGGCGGTGCGATAGCAAAACGAGCTATGCACAGTATTGAAGAGTTTTTAAGTCCAAATTGTGCCATAGTTGAGATTGGTGCGCATAAAGGATACTTGCTTGCTGATATGGTGCAGTTTATTTATACGCTCAAGCCAGAACTTTTAGATACGCTCCAATTTTATATTGTTGAGCCTTTTGTAGCAAACCAAGAGGTGCAAAAAAACTACTTCAAAGAACGATTTGGTGATGCTGTAGAACTCTTACATGTAAGCCATATAAGCGAGCTTACATGTAAGCGTGCATTTGTGCTTGCAAATGAGATATTTGATGCGTTTGCGTGTGAAGTGATCAAAGACGATCAGATGCTCTATATGGATGGACATACGCCTATCTTTAAGCAACAAGATCCACAAACAAAAGCTCTTTGTGAACAACATGGTATAAAAGTAGGTGAATTGGCACAAGGATATGAAGCGTTTGCAAAATCTATGGCAGATGCATTTGAACAGTTTGAATTTGTTACTTTTGATTATGGTGACAAGCAAGCAAGAGAAGATTTTTCTTTGCGAGTTTACGAAAAACATCAAGTGTTTCCATTTTTTGGTCTTACTGATTTTGTTACAGAATCATTGCGTTCATCTAAAACACTTCCTGAACTTTTTGGCATCAGTGACATAACTTATGATGTAAATTTCAGCCATCTCATCAGTGCTTTTAGTGCAAATGGCGTAGAATGTGAAGCTTATGCTTCGCAAATGAAGGCACTTGTGGATTTTGGAATTATAGAGCTTTTGGAAATTTTACATACGCAAGTAAGTGAAAAAATATATCAAGAACAATCAAATCGCGTCAAAACACTACTCAATCCTGCATTTATGGGAGAGCGGTTTAAGATGTGTTGTTTTAGAAAAGGGGTAAAATGAACATAATAGTAAATGGCGAAACAAAAGAAACAAGGGCCGAAAATATCCAAGATTTGCTCGTTGAATTAGCCATACAAGACAAAGTTATGGCAGCAGCAATCAATATGGAAATCGTGAAAAAAGAAAATTGGGCAACGACTCATTTTTGTGAAAATGACAGAATTGAATTTTTACAATTTGTTGGTGGCGGTTGAGAAAATTAGTGAAAAAGTGGCTTGCTTGATGTTGCTGTGCTTCGTAAGCTTGCAACTGCTATGGCGTAATCTCCATCGTGCGTGATACTAAGATCTAATTCTGTGATACTAAATCTTTCTATGATATTTTTTACGAGTGTAAATTGGGGTACGCCTTTTTTGGTTTTATAGATTTTGATATCCATAAAACCAAATTCAGCACAAATTCCAAGTCCAAGTGCTTTTGCAACGGCTTCTTTGGCAGCGTAAAAACCGGCTATAGTTTCTGTACTTTTGGCAAGTGCAATTTCATCTACATGTAAGAATTTTTTGAGCGCCCTGTTACCAAAACGCTCTTGCATTGCTCGGATTCGTGAGATTTTAACAACATCAATGCCAAGCATTATTGCACAACAAAATCTGTAAAAAAGATATTTTTGATTGCTCCATCGGCTAAAATTTCATTGATTTTGCTGACTATCTCATCTTTCAGTCTTTCTTTGCCTTTCATGGTGCTTACCTCTTCAAATGTTTTTGATGAGAGTGAGCGGATGATGATATCTCTGATGAGAGATTTTTTCTTATCCATCTCGGGTGCTAGTTTCGCATCACCAAGTTCGATATCAAGTGCTACTTTGAGGTATCTTCCACCACTTTCACTCAAAAGATTGACGATAAATTCACTCATAGGATACATAGGACCAATGGTGAGATAATCACTTGAGCGTTTTGTTGTTTTTTGAGTGCTAGTCGTTGCTCGTGCAGGTTGATTTGCAACTTGCGGTTCATCGCTTCCAAGTAAGAAAAACGCCGCTAGTCCGCCACCCACCAAAAGAAGTACGAGTAAAACTACTATCAAAATAAGTATAAGATTGCCACCTTTTTTCTTTGGTTGTTCTTCTTCTTTTTCTTCTGCCATATTATTTCCTTTTTGTATTGTGTGTATAAAATCGTTTAAAATTTATAGAAGTTTACTAAAAAATAACTAAATAAGCTATAAAAAGGGAGTTTTTACATCCATTCTATAAGCTTAGAAACTTCTTCTATTGCGTAACATTTCAAGCCTTTTATGCTATTTGATGGGAGTGATGGAATTATTGCTTTTAAAAAATGTTGCGAAAAGGCTTCTTTGAGCCGTTGTTCAAGGTTGAAAACATCCCTTATGTCACCTATAAGGCTCACTTCCCCGATAAATATAGTGTCTTTGCTAATAGGACGATTGCGAAAAGAACTGATGATGGCAGCAATAATCGCAAGATCAGCAGAAGTTTCACTGATTTTTATGCCACCTGTTATATTGATGAAAACATCATATTGGTTAAAAGGCAGATCAAGTTTTCGTTCCAAAAGAGCGAGTAGCATTGTAAGACGATTGAGTTCATAGCCTGTGGCACTTCTTTTTGGATTAGAATATCCACTCTCACTTACTAAAGCTTGCACCTCAATGATGATGGGACGAGAACCTTCCATGGTCACCGTTGTCGCTGAACCTGCTTGCGGATTACCTCTTGTAAAAAATTTTTTGGAGATATCTTTTGCGCTAGCAAGTCCTTTATCACTCATCTCAAAAATTCCCACTTCACTTGTTGAGCCAAAGCGGTTTTTAAAGCCTCGCAAAAGTCGCAATTCCCGAGAGGAATCACCTTCAAAATAAAGCACCGTATCAACCATATGTTCAAGTACGCGAGGTCCTGCAATGGAACCCTCTTTAGTGATGTGACCGATGATAAAGATAGCGATTTGATGATCTTTTCCCCAGCGCATAAGTTCAAAAGTGATTTCACGAACTTGCGAAACACTTCCGGGGGCAGCACTGAGATTTGGACTGTAAAGTGTTTGGATTGAATCAACAATCAAAACTTCATAAGAATTTGTGGAAAGTTCAGTAAATATACTATCAAGTCTAATTTCACTCATAAGATAAAGATCATCAAAACTACTGCCTAGCCTGTCTGAGCGGAGTTTTATCTGTCCAGCAGACTCTTCACCACTAACATATAAAACTTTTTTTCCAGCTTGTGCAAGATTGCCCGCTATTTTCAAAAGAAGTGTAGATTTTCCAACTCCAGGACTGCCACCAATGAGTGTGAGACTACCACTAACTATACCACCTCCTAGCACAAGATCAAGCTCGTCATTACCACTGGAAAATCGTGAAATTTTATCCTCTTTCACTTGAGTGATAGAGATAGCTGCATTTTGTGATTGGCTTACATGTGAGCTTATGTCTTTGAGTACTTCTATCTGTTGTGTAGTAAGTTCAATAAACTCATCCCAAGCACCACAATTTGGACATTTTCCAAGCCATTTTGAACTTTGATGTCCACAAGCTTGACATTCAAAAAGAATTTTTTTCTTTGCCATTTATCTAAGCTTCAGGGATAAAAATAGCATCAAGTATTGTATCTATATACGCTTGTGGATCAAATTCGATGAGATCATTTTCACTCTCTCCAACCGCTACATGTGAGATTGGGAGTTTTAATTCTCGAGCTACTCCAAACAATGCGCCACCTTTTGCTGTACCATCAAGTTTTGTGATGATGATAGCATCAACCCCTACAATCTCATTAAATGCTTTTGCTTGATTTATGGCAGAATTTCCCTGTGTGCCATCAAGCACAAGAATTTTTCTATGCGGTGCACCGCTGAGTGCTTTATCACAAATTCTTACTATTTTTTTAAGTTCATTGGAGAGATTGGTTTGGTTATGTAATCTCCCCGCAGTATCGATGATTACATGATCCATATTTTTAGCAATGGCAGAGGAAATCGTGTCAAAAGCAACGGCTGACGGGTCATGGTTTTGTTGGGTATAAACGATAGGAATACCTAGTTTATCGGCCCATCTTCGAAGCTGCTCGATTGCCGCCGCTCTAAAAGTGTCACTCGCTCCCAATATAACTTTTTTGCCCATTTTTTTATAATTGTTCGCAAGCTTGGCTATCGTAGTTGTTTTGCCAGCACCATTTACGCCAATGACAAGTTCCACAAAAGGTGTAGTCTCCTGCTTTTGTGGCTGGTTTTTATATATAAAATATGATTGCATAACGCGTTTTAGATCTTCTTTTTTTACTTTATCTTGTGGAGGTAGGTAGTAAATAATCTCTTCTACAATCTCATAAGGAACATCAGATTCTAGCAAGATCTCTTCAAGTGTTTGTTTGTCTATCTTCTCTACTTGAGTTGGTAAGATATATTTTATATTGGCTACGGTTTTGGATAAGCCTTTTTTAATAAACGCAAACATTAAAAAGCTCTTTTAAGATCAGCTTCTAGCATCTCTTGTGCAATTGCTCCCATGTAGTGTTTGATTTTCTCACCTTTTTGGTTGTAGATAATCATGTAGGGAATAGTGTCTATGCCTCCAACTTTCTTCGCAAGCCGAAAATTTTCAGGCGAATTAGTTGTGGTAAATGCAACATTATTAGCATTGTTAAAAGTGATAATATCTTCATTTGATTTTCCCTCTTCCAAAAGAATGCTGATAATTTTAAGTTGGTCTTTGTATTTGTTTTGTAGTGTGTTGAGATGTGGAATTTCGGCTTTGCAAGGCGGACACCAAGTGGCGAAAAAATTGAGAAAAACAACTTTACCTTTAAAATCTTCAAATATAAAGCCATTTTCGGTCGCATTAAGAACTATTTTTGCACCAGTTATATCTTCCAATATAAATTGATTTTCGTTTTTTTGCTCTAAAGTAGTTGATTGTTCCTGTCTTGCTTGTGTCATCTCTTGTTTTTTATTTTCACATCCGCTAAAAAAAAGAACAAACAATAACGAACAAGTAATTAAAAATCTCATATATTTCCTTTTTGTGATAAAATTTTAGATAAATTAGAAAGCTGATTATAGCGAAAATGGTTGTAAATGAGAAAAAAAATTTGGAAAAATAAAGAAGAATTTCGGGAATTTTGCAAGCAAAAAAGCAGAAACAATGTAAAAATCTCACATTTTGCAGGAGATAAAAAAATCAATGCAAAACTACAAGATCTTTTTAAAAAAAATAAAATACGCAATATTTTACTCTTTGTGCCTTTAGAAAATGAGGTGGATATTTTTTGCTTTTTTCGAACACTCAGGGGAAAGTACAAGATATTTGTACCATTTATGGAAGGTGTCAGTTTTAAGATGGTAAAATTTAGATTGCCATTAATTCGTGGAAGATTTGGTATCAAAGAACCTAAGAATTCTTTTGCAAAAGTACCACGCATAGATGTAGCAATTGTGCCAGTCCTTGGGGTGGATGGTGCTATGAAGCGTATAGGCTTTGGAAAAGGGATGTATGATAGATTTTTTGCATCCTTATCGTATATGCCAAAGGTTGTTTTTGTGCAACCAAATGAGTGTATGACTACTCAAATATTATGCCAAAGCCACGACATACAAGCAGAACTTTATATAACCCCTAAAAATACTATTCAAAGAGGGAAAAATGATACTCGAATTCAGCCTAGCAGCAGCCGCTGCACTGATCGGTGGGACAGCAGGTTTTTTTGCAGCAAAGAAACTAGACGCCGCAAATTACGAAGTCTACATAGCTCAAGCGAGAGCAAAAGCAAAGGCTATTGAGCATGAAGCAGAATTGGTACTAAAAAATACTGAAGTAAAAGTCCAAGAAGCACAACTTGCAGCCAAAAGAGTGTATGAAGATAGAAGCATTGAACTCAAAAGAGAATATGCAGAAAAACTTTTAGATCTTGAAAAAAGAGAAAAAAACTATAAAGAAGAATTTAAAAAAGTAAATAAAGATAAAAGTGAAATCGGTAATCTCAAAAAAGAAGCCAACGCTTTATATGACGAGGGAAATTCTCTCAAACAAGAGTATGAGATTAAAGTGCAAGAAGCTTTGCAGGTTCTTGAGCGATCTGCTGGACTTACTGAAGCTGAAGCAAAAGAGATGGTGCTAAAAAAAGTAGAAGAAAAATCAAGAGCCGATATAGCTCATATCGTGCGACGCTACGAAGAAGAAGCCAAACAAGATGCGAAAAGAAGAGTAAATTATATTTTAGCACAAGCAACTACAAGATTTGCCGGCGAATTTGCAGCTGAACGACTCATTAATGTCGTCAATATTAAAGATGACGAGCTCAAAGGTCGCATTATTGGCAAAGAGGGAAGAAATATCAAAACTCTTGAAATGCTACTTGGTGTTGATATCATTATCGATGATACGCCAAATGCCATTATCTTGAGCAGTTTCAACCTCTACCGTCGTGCAATTGCTACAAAAGTGATCGAGTTACTTGTACAAGACGGACGCATTCAGCCAGCTCGTATCGAAGGAATTTATGAAAAAGTTCGTGATGAATTTGATCAATCACTCGTAGAAGAAGGTGAAAATATCCTTGTTGATTTGGGTTTGAGCAAAGTACATCCAGAGATTGTAAAACTTATAGGCAGACTCAAATTTAGAGCGAGTTATGGTCAAAATGCCTTAGGACACTCACTTGAGGTGGCGCATCTTGCTGGAATTATAGCAGCAGAATGCGGTGGTGATGAGCTTTTGGCCAGACGCGCTGGGATTTTGCATGATATAGGCAAAGCTTTAACTCACGAATATGCAGGAAGCCATGTTGATTTGGGTGCTGATGTCTGTAAACGATACAAAGAACACGAGGTAGTCATCAATGCTATCTATGCACACCATGGACACGAAGAGGCTACAAGCATAGAATCAGCAGCCGTTTGTGCAGCAGATACACTTTCAGCCGCAAGACCTGGAGCAAGAAGAGAAGTGTTGGAAAGTTTCTTAAAACGAGTACAAGATATAGAAGAAATTGCAAAATCAAAACCAGGTATTAAGCAAGCCTATGCTATTAATGCAGGACGAGAAATTAGAGTCATAGCCAATGCAAAATTGGTTAATGATGATGAAGCTGTGTTACTTGCAAAAGAGATCGCTCAAGAGATTGAGGACAAAGTTCAATATCCAGGCGAGATTAAAGTGCATGTTATTAGAGAATTGCGTGCTGTAGGTTTTGCTCGTTAGAGTAAAACCAATATCTAAAGTATCGGTTGTTGTGGTGGCAAAACAATACTCTTTTGTAGATATGCTCAAAGAAGCTTTGCTGTACAAGAAAGAGTTGGTATATGCAAATCTTATAGCATTTCTTTCTGTTTTGGTGAGTACGCCCGTTCCTCTTTTAATACCTATTTTGGTAGATGAAGTACTTTTAGATAAACCTTTGTTTGTGGTTCCTTTTATCAATTCGCTTATCGGCAAGAGCGAAGCGTATGTATATGTTGTAATTGTATTGTTTGTGGTTATAGCCTTGCGAAGTGTTTTTTATCTGCTCAATTATGTGCAAACAAAACTTTTTACTATCATTTCAAAAAATATAACCTATAAAATCCGCAAGGAATTATTGGAGCATCTTTCAAAAGTATCACTCAACCGCTTTGAATTTTTAGGCTCAGGAAATGTTTCCTCTTTACTTGTTGTCGATATCGATACGATTGATAATTTTTTAGGCACACTCATTAGCAGGCTTATCATCTCAATACTTACTATCTTAGGTGTTGGTGTTATTTTGCTTCTTATTCATTGGCAACTTGCACTTTTTATTATGTGTCTTAACCCTGTTGTGGTAGTGCTTACAACAAAGATTGCAAGAAAAGTTTCTGTGTATAAAAAAGAACAAAATAAATCGTACGAGATATTTACACAAAGTTTAAATGAAACACTAGATCTTTTTATGCAGATTAAATCAGCCAATAAAGAAAATTATTTTTTTGGTAATGTTGTTAAAAATGCAGATGATTTGCGTGTATTTTCTATCAAATTTGGTTATAAAAGTGACGCTGCATCGCGTTTTTCTTTTTTGATTTTTCTCTCAGGTTTTGAATTATTTCGAGCTGCAAGTATTTTGGTTGTTGCGTACTCTGATCTAAGCATCGGATTAATGTTTGGTATCTTTGGATATTTGTGGGTGATGATGACACCAATTCAAGAGATTATCAATATGCAATACGCCTACCATAATGCAAAAGCAGCACTCACAAGAATCAACACAATCTTTGCTTTAGAGCAAGAACCACAATACAATAAGCAAGCAAATCCTTTTTTAGAAGCAAAGACAAATTCCTTACATGTAAGAGATTTACTGTTCGCATATGAAGAAAATAAGCCTATTTTGGATATCAAAAGCTTACATGTACCAAAAGGCAAAAAAGTAGCGATTGTTGGAGCTAGCGGAAGTGGTAAAACAACACTAGCGCAACTGCTTGTAGGATTGTATCCTCTTGATAGAGGAGATATTTTATTTGATAATGTTTCCTTGCGGGATATAGGCTTAGATGTTATAAGAGATCATGTGTATCTTGTCTTGCAAAATCCCCAACTTTTCAACGATACAATGCTTAAGAATTTAACACTAGGAACTTCTTTTAGCGAAGAACAGTTGCATTGTGCCATAAAGATAGCCCAACTACAAGATTTTGTAGCTTCACTGCAAGATGGACTTGAAACACAGATAGGAAAACACGGCATTAAGCTCTCAGGCGGACAGCGACAAAGACTCTCAATAGCAAGAATGGTTTTGCAAAATCCAAATATAGTTATCTTAGATGAATCCACATCTGCTTTAGATGTACATACTGAAACGAGGCTGTTTGACGCATTAGAAACATACTTGGCGGATAAAACTACTATCATTATAGCTCATCGCTTAAGTACCATCCGCAAGGCTGATTATATTTATGTGCTTGATCACGGCACTGTGATAGAAGAGGGTACAAGCAAAGAACTTATGGCTCAAGAGGGCGTTTTTTTCAGTTACATACAAAATAAATAGGAAAAACTTTGGAAGAAATTATAAATTCACTCACAACATATGGATATATTATCCTCTTTTTATACTCTTTAGGCGGCGGTATGGTAGCTATTATAGCTGCCGGAATTTTATCCTATGCTGGCAAGATGGACTTGAGTACTTCTATCTTTGTTGCATTTTTGGCAAATGCTTTAGGTGATAGTTTACTTTTTTATATGAGCCGATACAATAAATCACAATTTATGCCTTATCTTAAAAAACATAGAAGAAAACTAGCCCTGAGCCACATTTTGATGAAGCGATATGGAGATAAAATCATATTTTTTCAAAAATTTGTCTATGGTATCAAAACGCTTATTCCTATAGCTATAGGACTTACAAAATACTCGTTTTTAAAATTTAACATACTCAACATAGTCTCTGCGGCTATTTGGGCTATGATTTTGGGCTTTGGAAGTTTTTATGCGGGCAATGCGCTCAGTAATTTTGCTGGTTATTTTTCTACTTATCCATGGCTTGCACCCCTATGTATAGGGACTTTATTGTTAATGTTATGGTTGTATTTACAAAATGCTACAAAAAAAAGATAACATCCCTTTCAAACTTTAATCTTCTTCAAAGCTTTGTTGCTAT
>JACUTU010000011.1 GCA_014859685.1 Sulfurospirillum sp.
CTAAATTCCTTGCACTAAAGCACAACCTTGCGGTCGTATTGTCTGTTTCCTTTAGGTTTAAGCACAACTTGATAGGCATCATATTTTTTTCTAATCAAGTTTGAGTACGGTTAAAAAGGCTTCTTGTGGCAATTGTACTTTTCCAATGGATTTCATGCGTTTTTTTCCTGCTTTTTGCTTTTCTAGCAGCTTTCTTTTTCTTGTTATATCACCACCATAACATTTTGCAGTGACATTTTTGCCCATAGATTTTACCGTTTCTCTTGCGATAATTTTATTGCCGATACTCGCTTGGATAGCTACTTCAAAGAGTTGTCTAGGAACAATCTCTTTCATAGCTTTCACAAATTCTCGACCTTTATACTGTGCATTTGTTCGAGGAACAATGATGGACAGCGCATCGACAACTTCTCCAGCAACCATAACATCAAGTTTGACCAAATCGCCCTCTTTGTAGCCAATTGGGTCATAATCAAAACTTGCATATCCTTTTGAAACAGATTTGAGCTTGTCATAAAAATCCATCACGATTTCATTCATGGGAATGCTATATTCTAAAAGAACTCTAGTTTCGTTTATATAATCCATCTTTTCTTGTACGGCTCTTTTGTTGTTTAAAAGTGTGATTATATTGCCTAAAAATTCACTTGGCGTAAGAATAGTGGCTCTCACATAAGGTTCAGTTATCTTTTCTATCTCTTGCACGGGTGGAAGTTCGCAAGGATTTTGGATCTGTAGCGTTGTGCCATCTGTTTTTTCCACGATATAAGTAACTGTTGGGGCGGTTGCGATGAGGTCAAGATCAAACTCTCGCTCAAGCCGCTCTTTGATAACTTCCATATGTAAAAGTCCCAAAAATCCAACACGAAAACCAAAACCCAATGCCACTGATGTTTCTGGTTCATAACTGATACTCGCATCATTGAGTTTGAGCTTATCAAGTGCATCTCTCAAATCTTCAAATTTATCTGTTTCTATTGGGTAGATACCCGCAAAAACAAAAGATTTGATCTCTTCAAAACCAGCAATTGAATTTTTTGTTTTATGTTTAAAATCAGTAATCGTATCGCCAACACGCACATCGCCTATGTTTTTGAGTCCAAGTACAACGATACCGACTTCTCCTGTGCGTAGGATATCTGTTTTTTGTAAAACAAGCGGGTGTGGATACATGAGGTTTAAAACTTCATGCTTTTTACCAGTTCCCATCACATAGATCTCTTGACCTTTTTTGATGCAACCATCATATAGGCGTACAAGTGCCAAAGCACCAAGGTAGTTATCGAACCAACTATCATATATGATCGCTTTTGTAGGTGCTAACTCATTTCCATCAGGTGGCGGGATCCGTTCAATGATGGCATCAAGTAGCTCTTTGATGCCGATACCACTTTTTGCACTCACGCTAATAGCCGCTGAGCAATCAAGCCCTATGGTATGCTCTATCTCCTCTTTGACTTTTTGCACATCAGCCGCAGGGAGATCTATCTTGTTGATAACGGGTATGAGTTCAAGATTATGCTCAAGAGCTATATAGACATTAGCGATTGTTTGTGCTTCGACGCCTTGACTTGCATCTACGATAAGCAACGCACCATCACTTGAGGCGAGTGATCTTGAAACTTCATAAGAAAAATCCACATGACCTGGGGTGTCTATGAGGTTAAGGATATAAGGTTCGCCATCTTTTATGTAAGTAAGCCTCACACTTTGCGCTTTGATGGTGATACCTCTTTCTTTTTCGATATCCATTGTGTCCATCATTTGTGTACCCATCTCCCGCAAACTCACCGCACCACACTCTTGAATGAGTCTATCTGCGAGTGTGCTTTTGCCGTGATCTATGTGGGCTATAATCGAAAAGTTACGAATATTTTGCATACGAGGCATTAGAGAAATAAACCATTAACACTTTCATTGTGATACACGCGTCTTATGACTTCAGCAAAAACTGGAGCAACGCTTAAGACTTTGATCTTGTCACTTTTTTGTTTCAACGGAATGGTGTCTGAGACAATAAGTTCATCAAGATCGCCATTTTCTATGCGTTCATACGCTGGACCACTGAGAACTGGATGTGTACAACAAGCCATAACGCTGGTGGCACCTTTTTGTTTGAGGATAGCAGCAGCTTTGACGATCGTGCCTGCTGTATCGATCATATCATCCACTAAAATAACATCTTTGCCACTTACATCGCCGATGATATTCATAACTTCGCTTTCATTTGCTTTTTCGCGTCTTTTGTCCACGATAACCATATCGACACCGAGTTTTTTAGCAAAATTTCTCGCTCGTGCAACGCCTCCTATATCGGGACTTGCTATGATTGGATTTTTGAGGTTTTTGTTTTGGATATATTCATGAAAGATGATAGAGCCATAGAGGTTGTCCACAGGAATATCAAAGAAACCTTGAATTTGTCCTGCATGTAAGTCGATAGTCACAACCCTATCAACGCCTGCTATCTGGATCATATTTGCTACTAGTTTTGCGGTTATCGGAACTCTTGGAGCAGCTTTTCTATCTTGCCTTGCATAGCCAAAATAGGGCATGATAGCCGTTATGGAACTAGCAGAACTTCTGCGTAGTGCATCTGTTAAAATCAGCAATTCCATAAGATTGACATTTGCCGGGGCGCAAGTAGATTGGATGATGAAAACATCTTTACCCCGCACACTTTCACTTATTTGAACACTAATTTCACCATCGCTAAATCGCTTGATATCGGCAGCAGAAAGCGGTAGTGAAAGATATTTTGCCACATTTTTTGAAAACTCAGGATTGGCTGTTCCTGCAAAGACCTTATAGCCTCTCATTGCTCTTCCTTTAGGATTAAAAGTAACTTATTTTACTCAAAAAGGACTTAAAAACATATTTGGACATTAACGCTAGATTAACAAAGAGGCGTGATAATTTCATAAACAGTTTTAAGGAGTTTTTATGTTTAGTCTGCGAAGATTTACATCTTTATGTATCGCTTTTTCGTTTTTACTTGTAAGTTATACGGGTATTTTGCTTTTTATAGTGCCAGAGGGTCGCATCGCGTATTGGATCAATCTCAAACTTTTGGGCTTGAGCAAAAATCAGTATGGAGATCTACATGTAACCTTTAGTGTCTTGTTTTTAGTAGCAGCTTTTTTGCATCTCTATCTCAATTTCAAGCCACTTTTAGCATATTTAAAAAATAAACAAAGAGAGTTTACACTGCTTAGCAAAGAGTTTGTTTTAGCTATCGGGTTGAGTATTTTCTTTTTTGTTGGCACAGTGTATGAGGCACCTCCGTTTCAAAATTTTTTAGATTTTGAAACGGAGGTAAAAGAACTTTGGTCGCAAGATGGTGGTGTACCGCCTTATGGACACGCCGAGCTTTCAAGCTTAAAAGCTCTTTGCAAAAAGACTTATCTGGATTTAGAAAAATCAATAGCCACGCTCAAAGCAAAAGGTTTTGTAGGTGTTGAGGCAAATAAAAGTCTCAAAGATATAGCTACAACAAACAATGTTGCGCCAAATGTACTTTTTAATATCATAGATATAGAAGAAAATGAACTACAATAAGGCTAGTTTTTATTAGCCTTACATTTTATGTATCTTCACAATTATATTTTAATATCTCTTTTAGAAAAATTTCAAAGTCATTTTTTGTCGCACCTGCAAAAGAATTGTCTAAAAATTTATTGATCCCTTTGCTGGCGTGTTCTATGATCGGAACTATCTTTATGCCTGTAGTTTCACTCATAAATCGTGATTGATCTCCCTCTTCATAAGCATGCAAAAGAATGGAGCGAGAAAAGTTATTGAGGATGTGATAGTAGATATGGAGAAATTCAAGTTCATTGACCTCTAAGCCATAAAAATGCGTACAGATTTTCCATTCGTGCGAAGAGATGGGGTGTACTTTTTCTTTTTTAATACTGATACCTATCTCTTCTTTGATCTCTCGTTTGAGTGCATCAAGTATCGGCTCATCAGCTTCCATGCCACCACCTGGAAAACCAATGCGTCCATCCCATCTATCTATCATGATGACAGCAGGACAACGCATGCGAGAAATCTCATCTTTAAAGTATTTCCAAGGAGCTATCTCTTTGGTGTATATGGCCAAAAACACAGCATTTTTTTTATCTTCATTTACTCTGCCAAAGGGGACTCGTGTGATTGTATTACGCATATTTTCTCATTGATCAATTTTACAAGTATAGTTCGTTTTTTTTAAAAGTATGATTAAGTGTCCTTAAGCACTTTTGCAAAAAAGTTCGTAACATCAGTGATTAACATACGATTAACACAGTGGTATTATAATTTTTCTATATTTATATTAGGAGTTCGTTATGAAAAAGTTTATCTCTTTAGTTGCCATTTTGGCTATAAGTTCATCTATCTATGCTGCAAGTCACAGTATGCCAAACCTTGAAGCGTATGATAGCAATAAAGATGGTTACCTTTCTGCAACTGAGTTTGATGCGATGAAAACGCAGAGAATGACTGAAAACGCAGAAGCTGGCAAAATGATGAAAAATGCTGGTAAATCACCACTCTTTAGTGAAATAGATAAAAATGGTGATGGAAAAATCTCAAAAGATGAAATGAAAGCTGGTTGTGAATCCCATGTTACTGCCAAAAAAGGACAAAAAGAAAATATGCAAAAACAAGGAAATATGCAGGGTCACAAAGGCGGTATGCAAGGTAAGATGGGCAATATGAATAATGACCAACAAGCTTTTCAAGAGGGGTACCAAAAAGGGTACCAAGATGGCTATGAAAAAGGCAAAAAATAGTATTTAAAAGGGGATTAAATCCCCTTTTTGCTATACCTCTTTTTCATTACTGATAAGCTGTATCGCTTTTTTATAGTACTGTGTTTCACAAAATCCATCTTCTTTGAGATCATTGACATGTAAGATAAGTCTCTTTTCTAATTGTTGTGCTATAAAATCTAAATCATCGCTACATGTAAGGAGTTCTACATCCGCAGCATCAATTGTTTTATGTTCGACAAGCGTTGTTTTTATAAAATCAAGCAGTTTCGCCCAATAACTTGTACCAACTAAAAATATACTGATTTTGTTTATTTTTTGTGTTTGTGTGAGCGTAAGTGCTTCAAAAAGTTCATCTAAAGTACCAAATCCCCCAGGAAAAATTACATAGGCTATAGAGTACTTTACAAGCATCACTTTGCGTGCAAAAAAATAATCAAATTTGATACTTTTGGTGGTGTATTTATTGCCATCTTGTTCGCTTGGTAGGGATATATTGAGTCCTATTGATTCTGCTTTGCCACTCTCAAAAGCTCCTTTATTTGCAGCTTCCATGATACCGCTTGCACCACCTGTTACGATATTGTAGCCTTGATCGGCTAATTTTTTGGCAAGAGTATTGGCTTGTTTATAGTAAAGATTGCTTGCGTCAAATCTTGCACTTCCAAAAAAAGTAATGCAAGGTCCAACGGCTTTCATCTCATCAAAACCCTTTGTAAAATCACTCATAATGCGTAGCACACTCCAAACATTGGAATGCTCTGTGTCTTTGATATGAAAAGTTCCTGAAGTCATCTAGCGCAACTTCTCAAGTCGTTCTCGTTTGCTACCAATCTCTGTGATTTGGATCCCAAAGTTTCCATCGATGATGACAACTTCTCCAAGTGCTATGACTTTATCGCCAACAAGTACTTCAAGCGGGTCATTTGCTAATTGATCAAGTTCTATAACTGAACCGATATCCATACTTAAAACATCTTTTAAAAGCATCTTTTTTGAACCTATGCGTACGCGAATAGGTAGCCTTACATCTTTGATAAGCTCGATATTTCGCATCTCTTCGTGGCTTAGAAGTGTTTCTTGAGGTTTGCTATTTTGTGACTCATCTGGAGTTACATGTAAGGATTCCTGCTCTTTTGATTCTACTTTATTGCCAAGAAGTGAGGCTATATTTTTATCGATCGCCAATACAAAATGATCGCTTGTGCTTTGTATGCTTAAATCAAAAATATAAACAGTGTGCAAGCCATCAAACGATATGTCCCCTGTAGCTTCTATGAAACGCACATCTTCGATATTGAAACCGAGTTTTGGTAAAGTTTTTTGTCCGCCCAAAGAAGTGGCAAAAGATCCTAAGATGTTGGAGATGATCTCTTTTGTTGCATCAATATCATCATCATCCATTTCCTCTTTCTCGATACCTTCACCGCCAAGCATTATATCGCCTATTGCTGTTGCTAGTGTTGCGGCGATGCTTATTTTCATTTTCGCGGTTGTATCACCACTTACGCTTATGTCTAGCATAGCTGCCGGTGGTGTGAGGTTTATTTTCTCACCAACAAGCATCTCTTCGTGGAGAGAAATTTTTGGAGCAACTCCCGTTAAACCCTCGATAGTAGAGACGATTTCGTGCTCTAAAATAGTTATAAATTCGCTCACTCTAACTCCTCGCTTGCGTTGCTTGCATAGATTTTTTCCATTCTTTTGTATTCTATCTGCTCAAGTGCAGATTTTACATCATCTTTATCCGTTTTGATAAGTTGTTCAATTTTGACTGATTTTCTAAATCTGTGTATGCCAATCTGTGCTAAAAATAACTCTTTTCTATCGATGGCAACTACCGCACGATCATCTGCATTGCGATCAAGTCTAATGATATCCCCATTTTGCAAATCTAAAAGTTCTCCGACACTCAATTCGGACTTTCCGATAATAGCTTCGTTGAAAACTTCTGCTCTGCCAACAAGCGCCGTGAGTTCTTTGTTTCGACTTTTTTTAGCACTTGTTTCTCCAAGCATGATATCGCGATTGGCAAGCCGTGAGAGGATAGGCTCAAGATAGATAACAGGATAGCAAAGGTTGATCATACCACTTGAATTGCCGATAATGATTTCCATAACTACCATGATAACGATCTCATTTTGACTGACGACTTGTACGACATTTGGACTTGATTCTTTTGTTTCAACATTTGGGTACATGTCAGTGATTGGCGCCCACGCTTCTTTGAGTCTTTGCATCACGATACGCAAAATAGCATCGAGTAAATTGAGTTCTATATCGGTGAGTTCCCTCGTAGACTCAAAAGCTTCCCCGATGCCACCTAAGAGTCTATCTATCATAGGAAAAGCGATAGAGGGATTGATCTCAATAACACAGCTGCCATCGAGTGGTTTGATAGAAAAAACATTGAAACTTGTAGGACTTGGCAGGGACATCAAAAATTCACCATAAGTCATCTGATCAACTGAATGGAGTTGAATTTCAACGATACTGCGCATGATGGAAGAGATCTGTGCTGCAAGATTTCGTGCCATCTTGTCGTGGATACCTTTTACAGCGCGTAATTGTTCTTTGGAGACTCTATTTGGTCTTTTAAAATCATATAAAACTATCTGCCTTGTATCGCTATCATCAGAAGTGTTCAGAACTTCGGTATCGCCCTCTTCATCAACAACTTCTAAGAGAGCATCTATCTCTTCTTGACTTAAAATATCAGCCATTATTTCGTGCCTCTAACAATTCTCTAATCTTTGAGAGAAGTTTTTTGTGAATTTGAGAAATTCTTGATTCGCTTATCTCTAAAATTCCACTTATTTCTTTGAGATTTAACTCTTCAAAATAGTACAATTGTATGATCATTTGTTCTCTTTCATCGAGTTTTGTGAGTATTGATTGGACTATTTCAAGAAGTTCTTCCTGCTCTATTTTACTACTTGTGTCATTTTCGCTGAGTATAGTCATCTGTTCGTTGATAGACATGACACTTATCACTTTTGAACCATTTCTAGCTTCTTGTACTTTTGTTAAATCTTCACAAAGAAACATTGCTAGTTCCTCATCGCTTGGTTCTTGCTCTTTTTCGCTTAAAAATTGATCAATAGCTCTATCAACAGCTTTGATGAGTCTTCGATCGGCTCTGCTGATGATGTCAAGACTTCTTAGGTAATCAAGCATAGATCCGTGTACTCTTTTACGACCAAAACCCCAAAAAGAATCATTTTGCTCTTTATCGTAACGACGCGATAATTTTATCATCTCCTCTGTACCTATGGAGATAAGATCATGCACATCGATACAAGAGGGCAACCTCTCTTTGAGTTTATAAGCCATAGCCCGAACAGCTGGCAAATACTGCACAACAAGTGTGTCTTGCTCTTTTTTAAGCTGTTGCAGATAGGGATTAGGCTGCTTGTTTTTTAGAACCATCACGGAGCGGTACACCTTTTAGATTTTTTTCATACTGTTCATTTATCTTTTCTAAATCAAGAAGCAAGTTGTCCATTTTTTTCTCTCTTACATCAAGTTCGCCTATAAAATATTCACTTATTTGCTCGTATTCTTTTTTGTTGAAAATATCTCTGCCAAAGCGTTTAACATCTACAAAATTCATAATCACAATATGAATAAAAAGATAGAAAAAGAGGGTTATTTCTATGGTGTAGAGCAAAATATCAGATGCATCATTGAAGTGCAATGTAGAGAAAATAACCCCGATAAAAAAACCACATACAGTAAAAAAATAGATAAAATTCTCAGGTCGCATCACAAAAATATCCTCTTAAAAATACTAAAACTGTTCAATTAACCGCTTAAAAAAGCTTCCAAAACCCCTGTGTATGTCATCTTTAAGCACTTTTCGTTCCAATCTAAAGATGAGATTATTAACAATTTTTTTAAGTTCAAGTGTACATGTAGCGCTTGGCGCGTCATCACTGAAGAGTGTTCTTTGCTTGATACTTTTTGCTATAAGTTTATCATTTGATAAATTTCCTAGATAATTTAATTCCAAATTCTCAATGTTGGCCGTTGCTACTTTGGCTATTTTTTCGTAAATGAGTTCCGCTTCTTTCTCGCTTCTTGTCATATTTAAAATGAGATGAATAGTGGATTTTACTTTGCTTGTGATTTTGATCGTAGCATACGCATCTGTGATCGCTGCTGGATCTGGAACAGTCACTACAACAACTTCATCTGCTGCTTCTAAAAAGAGTTGTGTATGCCCACCGATGCCAGCACCTGTGTCGATGATCATAAAATCAAGCCCATCAAGTACTTGTGTTTCTTCAAAAAATCTTTCATATAAAAACTGGTCATTGAATTTTAAGATTTCATCACCACTTTCACCGGGAATAAGGATAAGATTTTTTTTAATTTGTATGATGATATCAGAAAGCGAGCATTCACCTTTGAGTACATGTAAGATATTTTTATCGATTCTAGCATTAAGAATAACATCGAGATTTGCTAGTCCAATATCTGCATCAAATAAGCCTACTTTATAGCCATTTTTGGATAAAATATTTGCCATATTGGCACTAATGGTGCTTTTGCCGACACCACCTTTGCCACTTGTGACGGCTATAAACTTGGTTTGTCTTTTTTTTGTATTGGGAGTTTTATCTTTTACAAGTTCTTGTAATTTATTTGCTTGGTTTTGCATTTCGCTCCCTCCTTTTAAAGCCATCTAGCATACACTCAACTAAAAAATCACTATTGGCAACCACGAGATCATCTGGCACTTCTTGTCCTATAGAAAAGTAGCTTACCGGTTTATCTACATCATAAATGAGCGAGAAAACCGTTCCAAAAACTTTTGTTTCATCAAATTTTGTAAAGATGAAAGTGTCTATGTCTAAAAAGGAAAAATTTTCATAGATATCTTTGAGATCTTCAAGTTTGCTTCCTGCTGAGAGAACTAGGTTTACATCGATTTGATAATCACTGTTTTTGATAAAATAATCTAATTTTGTGAGCTTTTCTTTATCGTATTGACTACTGCCAACCGTGTCTATGAGGATGAGATCACAATGACTCAGCGAACGCAAGGCGGCATTAAAATCTTGCGGGTCTACAACATCTTCTATCGGCAAGCGCATCATTTTTGCATACTGAAATAACTGCTCCACGGCTCCAATGCGGTAAGTATCGAGAGTGATAATCCCAACTTTTTCTCTTTTTTCTTTCAAATAAGAGTAGCGAGCTGCAAGTTTTGCTATGGTTGTAGTTTTGCCAACCCCTGTTGGACCTACAAACATCATCAATCTTTTAGAACCTTTCTGCACTTCTATCTCTCGTCGCACTGGCACCATCTTGCGTAACAATACTTGAAAATAGCGTTTGATAGTTTCAGAATTTTCACGCATCTTGCTAGGCATATGTTCAAGCGTGAGTTTCATAATGTTTTCGAGATGGTCGCTTCCCATGCCACTTGTGCGTGCGAGTTTGTAAATCTGTGAAAATTCAGGCGGAATGGCTAAGTTATTTCGCAAAGGTGCTTTTTCTTCCCAAAACATCTCTTGAATGAGTTTAATTTTATCAGCAAGTTTTGAAATCTCAAATTTTATATCCGCTCCATCATCATTGGTGGGCGTTTTTTCTTCTATGCTAATAGGAGCGTTTTTTCGTCTTAGCAATGGCGATTCTGTGACTTTTGCAATGTCAGATATTTGTTTGGCAGCTTGTGAGATATTGACAAGGACATCCTCTTTGTTGCTCATCGTATCCCTGCGTAGCAACTCTTTTTTTACAACTTTTTTATCTTCAACTGCCACGACTATCTCATAGAGTGCCGGTGTATTGATCGTCTTTTTTTTAAGCTCTTTGGTGCTGATTACAAGTGCATCTTCGCCACAAGCTTCTTGAGCTTTTCGCAATGCTTGCGCTGGAGTTGCGGCACTAAAAGTAAGAAACTTCACCTAAATCTTCCTCCTAAAATTGTGTAAACTTGCCATCGGGATGATAACAGAATCCCTTTTTTGCCAATGTGGATGAGGGATGATAAGTTTTTTATGTCTGTAACATACATCATCAAAAAATATTATATCCAAATCAAGCGTTCTTGGGGCATTTTTAAAACTTCTGCGTCTTTTAAAAATTTTTTCTACATGTAAGAGAAATTTTAAAAGCTCCCTTGGTGCAAAAGTTGTTTGCAATACAAGAACTGCATTGTAAAAATCATTTTGATCTGCAAATCCAAAAGGCGGATTTTGTAAGATAAAAGAACTTTCTTTGATCCACACTTGTGGATGTTTTTGTAAGGTGTAGTATACACGCTCAAATCGTTTCAAAACATTTCCCACATTGCCACCTATTCCCACCAATGCGGTATGTTTAAAATGGCTTTTTGTTGTGTTTATCTGAGGAAAGTGAACTTGCTTGTGGATCTTTAGCATGACCCTAATATCTGGGCTCCATTATTACTTAAAACAACAGTATCTTCGATGCGTACCCCAAATTCTCCACCGAGATAAATTCCTGGCTCAATTGTAAAAACCATTCCTTCTTGTAGGAGTGTTTCGCTTCTTGCTCCGATAACTGGCAGTTCGTGGATATCAAGTCCTACACCATGTCCTGTGGAGTGGATAAAATATGCACCATAACCAGCCTTGTCGATCACTTCTCTACATGCTAGATCTACTTCATATGCCCTAATGCCGGCTTTTGCTTTTTTAATGCCAGCTTCCTGTGCTTTTCGCACGGTATCATAAATTTTTTGCTGCGTTGCATTTGTGAAAGTTTGTGCTTTTTCAAAATTAATTTCGGGTGTAAATTGGCTTGTTCTTGTGCGATCTGAGCAGTAGCGTTGGTACTTGATGCCAGCATCAAATAGCACAAGTTCATTCTGAACCAAACAATCACTCGTCGGTAATGCATGTGGTTTGGCAGCATTTTTTCCAAGTGCTACGATGGGGGAAAAGCTGAGCGCAAAAGCACCTTGATCCCGTAAGAGAAATTCCGCTTCAAAATGCAGTCTCTCCTCGCTTAAATCTCTGCCTTCTTGTGCTAAAAATGCAGCAAAACGATCAAAGGCTTTAGCCCCAAAATACGCAGCTTTGTCCAAAATTTCAATCTCTTGTGCTGTTTTTATGATTCTTTTTTCCATCGAGAGATTTGCCATCTGGGTAAATGTAATGTCCTCAAGCCCTAAGCGCATTTTTTCATATGCTTGCAAACTCCACTCATTTGGATTAAAAAAGATTTCTTGTATCTTTGCATTTGCGATAGTCTCGCGAACGCTAACAAAAAGATCTCGTCTGTCCCCCTCGATCACCTGTGCATTTTTTACATACTCTAGCGCCTCATTTGTGTATCTTGCATCTGTTATGAAAAACGCTTCACTGCCAAAGCGAAGATATACCGCATTGTCGCAAGAAAAACCGCATTCATAGTAGAGGGCATTTTCATCTTTGAGTATGTAATTCATCGCATTAGGCTTTTTTTGACTCAGCTTCTTGAGCGGCTTTTATTGCTGTTATTTCACCTAAAATTTGAGACATAGAGATCATAGCTAGATGATAGCCAAATGGTCCAAAACCACTGATAAGCCCTGTGCAAACGGCTGCTGTAATAGATTTTTGGCGAAACTCTTCTCGTCTGTAAATGTTGCTGATATGTACTTCAACAACAGGCATAGAAACCGCACTGATAGCATCGCGAATAGCTATAGAAGTATGAGAATAGGCTGCTGGATTGATGATGATACCATCTGCTTCACCCAAACATTCTTGGATGCGATCCACGATTTCACCCTCAAGGTTTGATTGGAAAAATTCGATTTCGATATTGTTTTGTTTCGCAACTGCTTGCATTTGTGCGTGGATCTCTTCTAATTTCATAGGCCCATAGATATTTTGTTCTCTATGCCCTAACATATTGAGATTTGGACCTTGAATAACAACTATTTTCATAAACATCCTTTGTGTAAAATTCAATTATTATACCAACACTTAGCATAATTTAAATTTACACAAAGGTTTCTTAGGAAACAAATCGAAATAAGGCTTTTCGTGGAGCTATTGTTCACTTCACAACAAAGCTTTTAAGAAATTTATTTGGGAATTGAGTTTTCAAAAGATTTATTAACTGATGTTACCCACTAAAACTCCCTAAAGCTACGAAAAGGGTACTTTTTGAGAAAATGAGAGGTATTTACGAACTTTTTTACAAAAGTGCGTAAGGTCAGTTATTAATTCTTTTGTAATATATGCAGATACTCGCAAGTGGAGTCTGCTTTGTGGTTTCTGTTCGCAGTCTTGTCTGCTTTAAACCTCTGATACTCTTTCGTTTTCAAATCATATTTACCGTACTTTGACATGATATTTTTAACATCATCTTCACTCATAAGCCCCTCGTTGTTATAACTCAAAAAGATATATTTGAAGTTCGCATTTTTGATAAGCTCTTCAAAGCTATGTGCAACTTCATTTTTTTTGCAATAACTAGAGCGATTATACTCTCTAAGTCCAGTTTTGCCTTTTGGAACAAACTCATCATAAATTGCGATAGTATTTAAAATATGGTAGTTCGCACTATATTGTCTTTGGTTGTAGGGTGGATCAAGATACAAAATGTCCCCCTCAATCTTTTTTATCAACTCATTGCTGTCGCTCTTATAGACCTCATGAGAGTTATCGTTAAGCTCGAAATATGCAGGCTCCAAAACAAGCTCTTTTTGTGCCGATTTTTTAAGATGCTTTAGAAATGCTCCGTAAACCGAAGCTGTGTTTGCAACTTTATCGGCACTCTCCAAAAGTGAAGCCAGCAGAAAATAGTACATGCTGTCGTCTATCTTTTTGCATTCCCCCCACTCTTTTAGCTTTGTTCTCATCATATCTATTTTTTTACCGTTAATATCGCTAAAATATTGTCGCCCGCTCCCACTACCCATGCAGTAATGATTGTAGATAAAACCACTGTCTATAAGTGCTAAAGAGTTTAGCTCTTCTATAAAATCTTCTTTATTTTTTATCTCTTTATGATTTTGGATATAGTTTTTGTTAAGTACATAGCTATAATCTTCCAGATCATTACTGATAACTTTTTTGACATCTTTTTTAAAAATCCGCCCGACAATCCCCGTCCCCGCAAAAATATCGCAAAATACCTTCTGGGATAAATCATCCCCTACAACATCTATAATTCCTTCTTTTAAAAACGATGCTAATTTGAGTTTTGAGCCGATGTAGTTCATAACTAGTTCATATCCAAAAAAGCTCTATGGCCATCAACGACTATTTTTTTATCTGCTTCAGTTTCATTAAAAAGTTTTTGCTGTTTTTCATTAGGGATAGATTTGTACTTAACCTCTATAAGTGTTTTATTATCCGTCATAAAGTCAAGCTCTAGCACGACTTCGTTTTCTTTTGTATAGCGCCTTATAAGCTGATTTGGAATTTGTGGTATAAAATTACCATGATATATATCATTGTGTTTCATTTGTATAAATTCCTCGGGTTTGGATATGTAAAAAAGTTGTAATAGTATAATAACCTAAATGACATTATGATTGCAAAAATTACTCCATTTATGAAAAATGTGCGATTGTAGAGAGCTTAACAAATACTTTAGGAATGGGAAGTTCTGCATTTCATATCATTTTCTCGAAAAGTACCCTATTGTAGCTTTAGTGGGTTGTAGGAACATTTGTCTCTACAATAAAACACAAGTTTTTTAGAAAAATCAACGCATTTATTTTAGTATGTCGCAGCAGTTTATAATATCGATGAGTAGTTGTATTTGAGTTGTATATTATTTCTCTTAATATACTCCAAAGTAAAATGGCTTGCATGGATAAAATAAGATTCTTTTGCGCCTATTTTATCCAAAAACATTGTAGCTTCTTCATAGTTTAGGTGATTACCGTTTGAAAAATTTGGTGCTAAACAAGCATCGATATAGCATTCATCTATGGCGTGGAGAAGCAAAAACTTCATCGATTCTTCTGATATTCCCGCACAGTCTGTTAAATAGGCTATAGTTTTATTTTTGGTTTGTATCAAATATCCCGTAGTGTTTTTGGAGTGTTTTAATCCAATTGGAGTAAATTTGAATTCATTTGCTTTGATTGGATTAAAAGGGATATTTTCCGTGAAGTTTATAGCCTTTGGATGCTTAAACAAATCTGCAAAACCATCTTTGTCTCTTGGGTGATAGCAAACTATTTTATCACTGCTATATCTTAATCTTAAAAGACCCAAGGCATGATCGGGGTGAAAATGAGTTAAAAATACAGCTGCGATTTTTTTTCCATCAAAAATAGATGCGATATCTTCTATTCCTGCATCCAGCAAGACAATTTCACCATTTTCACACTCTATATATGCACTTGTAGCTAAGTTTTTTTTATCTTTTTGCCTATATTCTTGGCAAATACTACAATCGCAATTGTGCGATGGAATACCTCCGCTATCGGCTGTACCTAGAAATTTTAATTTCATAATGATTGTTGTATTTCAAATTTTTTATTTTTTAACTCTTCTGATATATTACTGCCTGTTTTTTGAATTTCCTTGGCGATTTCGAAAACTTTATTTGAAATGTCAAGATTACTTTGTGTATCTTCATTGATCTCTTTAAACGAATTATAAAGCAATGAAAGTGACTTTGATTGTAGTGAAATGTCCTTTTCTGAATCTTGAATTCCCCTCACTAAACTATCAATGTTCTCATTAATCCTCATAAGACTGTCTTGCGTTTTCTCCGCAAGAATTCTTACTTCATCAGCTACAACAGCAAATCCTCTTCCATGCTCTCCTGCGCGTGCCGCTTCGATGGCAGCATTAAGGGCCAAGAGGTTGGTTTGATCAGCAATGTCATTTATAATTTCTACAACATCTTTAATACCATGAGACCTTTTTGACAAATCTTTTAAATTATTAGTTGCTTCAAGAAAATTTTGATTGGCAGTTGCAATATGTGTCGCAGCATTACTTATGGCTTGCGTTTGCTTCATTGTTGTTGCTTGAAGTCTCATAACACCGTCATCTAAACTGTTAGATCTTTCAACAAGGTTGATACTTTCTCCTTTTGATTGTTGCAACAATCTACACATCTCATCACCTAATTGATTGATACTCATTGCTACTTTACCATAAGCTTCTGGAAATCTTTTTGTAAAATCATATTTTGCATAACTCTCCAAAATATCTAAAAGCATAGGGATGCTTCTCGCAATATTATGCTCTAAGTCGTATTGAAGTTTTTTAAGTATATCTTTAAGTTCCATCAGTGATTCGGTTTTGGGTGAAGCTTCTAAGGTAGCCACCATATTGCCGTTTGCAAGTTCTAAAGCAAATATTTTTGTGTTTTCTAAAAATTCAAAATCACCTTTTATTGTCTCTTGTATCTTAGATATACTATGGTTTACTTCTTGTGCCATTTGTCCTATTTCGTCATTATTGTATATCTTTATAGAGTCAACTTCTTTTGCTTCTTTGTTTAAATATTTAAAAAAGTTATCAAGGCTTATTTTAAATTTATTTAAAGAACTTAAAATATTTTTGAATACAAGCCCTAAAAATACCTGCACGATTATCACAAAGAAAATACTCACTAAAATGGCATAAATTGAAAGCTTTGATATTTTACTGTCGGTAAGTGCTATGCTGTTTGTATAAAAAATCTCAAGAGATTTTTCCGCAATATTTACAGTTTCTCTCATTTTTCCCTCTAGCCCTTCCTTTGAAGTAAGTCCTAAGAGTTTATTTCCTTCAACGAGTGCTATAAAATCTTTTTTATAATCTTTGAGTGTTTCAACCAAAGGAGCATTGTCTTTGATGATAAGATTGCTTAGCTCTTCAAAAGTTTTTAAAAAATTGTCAAGATACTTTATATCTCATCTAAGCATAAAATCTTTTTCATGCCTTCTTAATTGCAACAATAGTGAGAGAGCCTTGTAGTCTTCAAGCATATTAAAACTCTCTTCAACATCGTGTACTGATTTTCGCAATAACCCATAAAGTCCATCTTTTGCATGAAGTCCAATGTTTTTTTGTTGCATGACATATTCTTGAAAAATAATATCATACTCTATGAGCTGCTTTTTAAATGTGTTAAATTCATCTGATTGAATATCATATTTAAGAGATAATGTTTCAACTTTTTGAAAAATTTGATTAAGTTGCTTCATAATTGTTTTGAATTTTTCTAAATATTTTAAATCGAGTCGCAACATAAAATCTTTTTCTGCTCTTCTAAGTTGAAGCATATTAGCCTCAATGGAAACAATGCTTGATTTAAGTTCGCCATAATTTTTCGTATCGTTTAAAAAAATATTCACAAAAAATGATAAAACACCAAAGCCTACAAAAACCATAATCACAACGATTCGGATTTTATTTTTGATAGAAAAATTATCTAACATATCTACTCCATTTTACAAATTTCAAAATTATATTCCTAACTATCTTAAATATTTATTGTGCTGCAATTTTTTGCTCACTTCTTTGAATTCTTTTTAAAATTGCCTCTTCATTCTCTCTGCCTCTATCTTTAAGTCTAAGATAGAGCATCTCTTTTGGTATCCCGTAGATATTTTCATGAGGAGATAAAAAATCAACTTTCACGCATAGAATTTTTGTTGTCTTCTTATGCTACAATTCTGATTATTTTTTACAAAAGGACTTCTTTGCAGATAATACAAGCAGATTTTATTCTTACATGTAATAATGATTTTGAAATCATAGAAGATGGTGCGGTTGCGTTTGATGAGCGGATACTTGCAGTTGGAAAAAGTGAAGATATCTTGAAACAATATCCTACATGTGAGCCTTTGAGGGCTGCTAAAAATGCTTGCATTATGCCCGGACTCATCAATCCTCATGTTCATTTAGAGTTTTCGGCAAACAAAACCACGCTTGCATATGGGAATTTTATGTCGTGGCTTGAAAGTGTGATTCAAAAAAGAGAAGAGTTGTTGGAGCTGTGTGATGCGGAACTTTTGGATGCGACGCTTGAGATGATGTTGCGAAGTGGTACAACGAGTTTTGGAGCGATTAGTAGTTTTGGATTTGATTTTGAGGCTTGTTTAAAATCTGTGCAGCGGGTTGTGTATTTTGCTGAAGTTTTGGGCAGTCGTCCCGATAGTATCGATATCCTTTTTGCTGATTTTACTTCAAGACTGAGGGCTGCTGAGGATACCCAAAGCGCCTCGATGATCCCTGCTATTTCTGTGCATTCGCCCTATTCGACACATCCATTTTTGGCTCGTAATGCACTTGATTTGGCTAAAAAAAGAGGCTATAAAGTTTCAACGCATTTTATGGAAAGCAAGGCTGAACGCGATTGGCTCGATAGCAGTAGCGGAGATTTTTATAGTTTTTTTGCGAACTTTGCTCCAAATGCAAGGGCAATGTGTAATGCAGAAGAATATATAGAACTTTTTGCAGGATGTAAAACTCTCTTCACTCATTGCGTGCAAGCAAAGGCTGATGAGCTTGCTTTGATTGCAAAAAATGGTGGTTTTATCACTCATTGTCCTGTATCAAATAGACTTTTGGGTGTGGGAAAATTTGATCTTGAAAAGCTTACATGCAAGGATACTTTTACGCTCGGTACGGATGGGCTGAGTTCAAATATCTCACTCAGCCTTTGGGATGAGATGCGGGCTTTTTTACTGATGCATGAAAAAGAGCAAATCAGCTCGTTGGCAAAACTTGCACTTGCAGGCGTTACACGAAATGCAGCAAACGCACTCGGACTTGAAGCGGGGCAGATAGAGCAAAATTGTTATGCCGATATGCTTGTTTGCTCGCTTGATAACTTGGTTGTCAAAGAGGATTTGGCGTTGCAACTTGTACTGCATACCCATAAACCAACGCAGATTTTCATAGGGGGAAAAGCGGTATGATATTTTTTAGATTTTTAGCAAAAGTGATGAACTATATTCAAAATCATTTTAAAGCGTTTCTTTTTTTACTCATCGTTTTTTTAGTGTTTAACCCTTTTTCAAGCGAAGTGTTGCGGGTGCCAAATCTTACAACAATCAATCTTGAGGGTGAGATATCAAATATTGATAATTTGCTCGCTTCCATCGAAAAAGCGAGTCTTGATGCAAATATAAAAGGTGTTTTATTGCGTGTCAATTCCCCTGGCGGCGCACTTGCACCCTCTATTGAACTTTCAATGGCCATCAAGAGATTGAGTTCGCTCAAGCCCGTGGTTGCCTACGCTAGTGGTAGTATGACAAGTGGAAGTTACTATGCCTCTATTTGGACGCAAAAGATCATCGCTAATCCAGGGGCTTTTATCGGTTCTATCGGAGTGCTTTTTCAAGCGCCAAATATCGAAGAGTTTGCAAAAAAAATCGGAATTAGTGAGCAAGTGATCACTGCTGGAGCGTATAAGCAGATGGGAACTTTTACAAGAAAGTGGAGTGAAAAAGAGCGAAAAGCTTTGGAGGAACTCATTGAAGATGCGTATGCACTTTTTGTAAGCGATGTGGCAAACGCAAGAGGCTTAAAGTTGGAAGATGCAAAAGAGTTTGCTGATGCGAGAGTTTTTATCGCACAAAAAGCAAAAGAAAAAGGACTTATTGATGCTGTTGGATCCTTACATGTAGCACAAATTGAGCTTGAAAAAATGGCACATGTAAGTGAGCCTATTTGGGCGAAACCAAGTGAAATGGAGCTTTTCTTAAAAGAGTTAAAAGGTGCAAATATCTTTTCACTTTTAAATCTCAAAAGTGGCTTGATGTAGTTTTTTTGGCAAAATCAATTCGATGCAAGCACCTTCTTTGGCATTGCTTGCTAGAATTGTTCCGCCAAGATGTTTTTCCATGATAATTTTATTCATATACAGCCCAAGCCCCGTTCCATCTTTGTAATTTTTTGTTGAAAAGTATGGATCAAATACTTTATCCAAGATCTCAGCATCGATGCCTCCAGCGTTATCTGTGAATTTGATTGAGATTTCATTTCTATCTTCAGCTATTTGCACCATGATATACGGTTTTAGTGGCTGTTTTTCCATAAGTGCTTCTTTGGCATTTGTAAAAATATTGATAAATACTTGCAAAAGTTCTTTTGGATAGGCATAAGTTGCTATATCTTGTGAATTATCAAAAATAATCTCGATGCCATGTACTTCAAAGCTTTTTCCCATAAGTGTAAAAGCACTCTGCAACAAATTATCAAGCGTTATGCTTTTTTTGTGTTTATCTGGCTTGAAAAAGTTGCGAAAATCATCAATGGTAGCTGAGAGGTAGTGGGTTTGTTTGGTGATATCTAGTAACTGTGTTTTGAGATCTTGCATACTCAGCTCATCAAGTTCTAAATCAAGCAAAATGTTATTGATACACATTTCGATGATGCTGATAGGCTGACGCCATTGGTGTGCGAGCATGCTCATCATTTCTCCCATTGCGGCATGACGCGATTGCACCAGAAGCATCTCTTTAGCTTCGTTCAATTTTGCTTGATTTCTTCTTCGCTGTACAAGCCGCCATGTTTCATTTGCTATAAGTTGCAGGGATTCTAACTCTGTGGAATCATAATCGCTTGTTTTGTTACCTACGCCACAAAGCATCACAACTTTACCATCTTCAATCACGGGTAGAGAGATAAATCGCTCTAAGTGCACGTGACCTTCTGGAAGCCCTTTTTTATTTTTTGCATTTTTATAGTCGTTGAAGATAAGCGCTTTTCTTTGTCGCAAGGCTTCTGCCCAAATACCTGCTTGATCTGCTGAATAATGTCTATCAAAAACCGCATTGCAGTAGTTCCGCAAAGTTTGATGCGACCATGCTATAAATTCTATGGTTTTTTCATCATCATTCACAAAGTGTATAAAAGAAATAACACTGCTCGTTAAATTCTCGCAAAATTCCATAGCTTTTTGCAAAAAATCACTCTCGCTCAGTGTTTCATTGAGTTGGGGAAGGCTCAGAAGCACTTCCGCTCTTTTGGCGTGGAGAAAATTGTATGCCTCGCTCTCTTTGAGTTTTGTGATATCAATATGTGTACCAATCATACGCGTAGCATTTCCCTCAGAATCATAAAAAGTTTTACCTCGATCATCGATCCAAACCCATGAGCCATTTTTATGGCGGAGTCTATGGATATTGTGATAAAAGTGAGTTTTTTTGTTGATGTTGTCTTGTACATCTTGCAATGCTTGTGCAAGATCTTCGGGATGGACTCGTTCTTGCCAACTCGAAAAATCATTTGCTATTTCCTGCTCTTCATATCCTAACATCTCCTTCCAATGGCGTGAAAAATAGATTGAGTTATTTTTCAAATTCCAATCCCATAAGCCAACACGCGAGCTTTCTATGGCTTGCATGTAGCGTTCTTTTTGCATTATAAGTTCGGCTACATTATTATTGAGCTGACAATCACTTTCGTTTTTTCTTTTTTTGGTCATATTTTTAAGCCTTTAAATTCTTTCACTAATTTCATTTGTCTTGAAGAAAGATAATCTATGAGGACTTTTTGGATACTGTGTTTGAGATCAAAAATGCAGATGAGTTCAAACTCTTTTTCGATTGTGATGATTTTGAGTACTTTTGCAATTGTGTTGATGATGTATGGTTTTACATCATCGCTAAATACCATATCTAAAACTATCTCATCGCCTTCTTTTATGCCAGCTGGTAGATAATTTAAGTGTATTTTTGTTGATTCTTTGGAGACATTGACTATGTGTGCTTTTGTATCAAATTTTCGCTTTTCATAAAAGATAGTGAGTTTGTGCTTGCTGTCTGGTTCCAATATAAGATATTTTCTTTGGCTTGGAGTAGTTTTTAGCATGCGACATTTGCCAATCTTGATAGTTTGGGTTTGAAAATTGACATCTATTACGCTATCTGCTTGCAAATCACAAGGAAAGAGTTCACAGTTAAGAACCACTTTTTTTTCTAATCTAGCAGCTTTCAGTTGCATAGCACTTGTTTTGATGATACTATTTGCTCGCTCCACTTGCAGCAAAATGCCATTGTTGCAAACCGTAAGTCCTTTGAAAAAGTTGTAGAGTTTGATAACTGCACCTCCATCTTTGGCGGCACGAAGCAGGCTGTAGATGGTTTTTTCATCCTGCAAAGCTTTGTCGTGTTCGAGTGAATTTTTATCATAAAGTGCAAGCAAATTGAGCTCGGTAATGTCTGTGAGTGAAAGGATATAAAAGTCATCATCATCGCTCATCTGCGAAAGCTTGAGGATAAAGTGGCAAGGAGAAAAGTTTTTATCTAAAATCTTTACATTGTATAGTTTATCCATATCTTTTTTTATCCGCTCTAAGCACACATCTTGTGGTGTTCTTGCGTATAAAAAAGTATCGTGATAAATCAGCATTTGATTAAAATTTTTGAATTTTTCTTTAAAATCTAGTAGTGTTTTTGCATCAAAAAAATTCAGTGCTTGTTCGTTTGCAAGTACAGCTACATCGCCTTTGAGCATGATGATAAAATTGTCTTGATGGTTGAAAATATTATGCAGATAATTGTTAAAAACCTCTTTTTGATGCTCCTCATACATATCTTTTGCTATGGTATAGAGCGTGGAGGTGATCTTATCAACTTGCATAGGTTTGATGAGATAGCCATCGACTTTTAAGGCTATGCTCTGAAGGAGATACTCTTTATCATCATACGCTGAAGTGATGATAATTTTTGTATTTGGTGCGATTTCTTTGATCCGCGTTGCCATCTCAATGCCGTTTAATTGTGGCATTTGAATATCAGTGATGACGAAATTTGGCTTATATTTTTCAAAAACTTCCAAACCTTCTTGCCCATCTGCCGCTTCATATACCATTGCAAAGAGTTTTTTAAAGAGGCTAGTTGCTTTTTCTTTAAGCCCTAAATTGTCCTCGACATAGAGTAACTTATAAGGATTCAGTAATCTTCGCAACTCTTTTACATCTACACTTGTTTGTATCATAATTTCAACCTTGTGTACGCAATAGGCTTATTTTAGCATATCTTTGTAGGGTTTATGCTAAAATAAGTGAGCCTTTTGGTGAGGGAGATGTGATGTTTCGAACTATTTTTTTACTTGTTTGACTCCTTACATGTAGCTATTCTACAACTTTTAAATCTGCAAGTGAATTGGGTTATCCGCCCTATTGCCTTGTAACAAATAGCAAGGCAGATGGCTTTTCGGTTGCACTTCTCAAAGAGACGCTGAAGATTATGAACCATGAAGTAAGCTTTTATGTTGATGCTTGGGCAAAAGTGAAAAATGATCTTGAGATAGGTGCTATCGATGTTTTACCGCTCGTAGGAAGAACGCCAGAACGCGATGCGTTGTTTGATTTTTCCGTGCCTTATCTTGTGATGCACGGGGCAATAGTTGTAAGAGACGAAGATGATTCTATCCATAGTTTTGCAGATCTCGCACAAAAAAGTGTACTTGTGATGCAAGATGACAATGCTCATGAATATCTTTTGAGAAAAAAGGGTGACTATAAGATAGTAAGTGTTCCAAGCTTTGAGGAGGCTTTGAAAATTCTATCACAGGGAAAACATGACGCTGTAGTTGTGCAAAAACTTGTTGCAGTGCAACTCATCGCAAAACTGAAACTACCCAATCTTAAAATAGTATCAGCAAACATCGAAGACTTTAGGCAAGATTTCTCTTTTGCAGTACATGAGGGAGATAAAGAGTTGCTTGCGATTTTAAATGAGGGTTTATCGATCGTTATGGCAAATGGAACTTATGCAAAATTGTATAAAAAATGGCTGATGCCCTTTGATGATAAAAATCCCCAATTAGAAAATACTATCAAAATTTTAGTATCGCTTCTTGCTTTGCTTGTTATGATTTCTGCTGTGGGTTTATTGTGGCATCGATCTTTAAAAAAACAAGTGGCACTCAAAACACGACAACTTAGTGAATCCAAAAATCAACTCGCAGCACTCAATGACTCACTACACCATAGAATTCAAAATGCAATAGCAGAGCTCAAAGAAAAAGACCAACTTATGATAACCCAATCAAGACAAGCGGCTATGGGTGAGATGATAAGTATGATAGCGCATCAATGGCGGCAACCACTTTCTATCATCTCGATGATCGCAAACAATCTCTCTCTTGAGGCTGAACTTGAAAACAATCTTGAGAATTCACAGATTCAAACAGCTCTACAAGAGATAAACCAACAGGTACAGCATCTCTCTACTACTATCGATGATTTTAAAAATTTTTTCAAACCCAACAAGGAAAAACAAAGCCTACATGTAAGTCAAATCGTAGATGATACACTCCACATCATAGGTTCTTTGCTGCGCAATAATACAATAGAATTTATCACAGAAATTGAAGAAGATAGGGAGATTTTGATCTATCGCAATGAGATAATTCAAGTGCTGATAAACCTTATCAACAATGCAAAAGATGCTTTGCAAGGCAATAAAAATCCAAAAATTATCTTCCGTGCTTTTAGTGATGAAAAAGGCTTGCATCTGTGCGTCATAGATAATGCAGGAGGGATTGCACCTGAGATTTTGAGTAAACTTGGTGAACCTTATGTTTCTACAAAAGCACTCAGCGGTACAGGACTTGGCATATATCTCTCAAAAATGATCATACAAAAGCATTTTGGAGGTGAACTTACTTGGCAAAATTTAAAAAATGGTGCTTGTTTTTGTATCTGTTTGCCGCAATGATAATGCGGATATAAATGTGTCTATTGTTTGTGCATAAATTGTTCTAAAGTTTTTACACTATCTAATGAAACTGTGTCCAAATCCACATCAAGTATACTAAGTGCTACAGCGTGCATCGCTACATGTGATATCACATGGTTGATTTCATCTTGTGGATCAAGTGGGGTTTGTGATAAAAATACAAAATCATTAGCATGGATACGAAACGCTAAAGTTCGTGGATAGAGTGCATTCAAAACATGCGCTATTTTGCGTAAAAAAACATCCCCTGCTTCCCAACCAAAAGTATCGTTATACGCTTTGAAATTGTGTAGTGAAATGATGCGAAGTGTGTGATAAAAAGAGTTGTAAGCATTTTTTACAAGCACAATGCTTAGATAATCTTGATTGTGCAAATGTGTGACCCTGTCTCTGTAAAAATAAGCAAATCGCTCCTCTTCGAGCGTTGTTGTAGGTAGTTGTGAGATATTTGTTTGAATTTTGATATCTTTAAAAACCTCTAATGCAGCTTTAACAACTTCTGGATGGAATTGGCTTTGCGTACAAGCTTGTAACTCATCAAATGCTTCTTGAACGCTCTTTTTATGTTTATATATCCGATTCGTTGTCATTGCATCAAAAGCATCTGCCACTATCATCACTCTAGCAAGCGGATGAATAGCATCGCCTGCTAAACCTTGCGGATAACCCTTGCCATCATAGCGTTCGTGGTGTGAGATGATGATATGGATCAAAGGCTCAAAATAGGGAATATGTGAGAGAATATCAACCCCAGCACTTACATGCTCTTTGATGAGGCTGTACTCTAAATCATTGAGATTCGAGGGGTTGAGCAAGATGGCATCTGGTGTAGCAATTTTGCCAATGTCGTGCAGTATGCCTGCTCGATATACAAGCTCACAATCCTCACTACTAAAACCAAGAGCAGTTGCTAGCATCTTTGAATAATTCGCCACCCGTTGCGAATGCCCCGCTGTATAAGAATCGCGTCGTTCTATCATATTTATAAGAGCTAAAAGTATCGTCTCATAATCAGCAACCCGCTCCTGCTTCAGTTCTTGATACTCTTGAACTTTTTGTGCGACAAGTTTCTCTAAATTGTGTTGGTATAAATCCACCTCTTTTTCAGAGTAGATACGACTTACTATCTCATATAAAACTTCATTGATTTGAGTATATTCTATAGGTTTGATGATGTAAGAAGAAACTCCAAGCGATATAGCCTCCATAAAATACTGGCTTTCTGTGTAAGCTGAGAGGATAATCGAATGTTGTTTTGGATTGATTTTTTTGATGGCACGAATCATCTCAATGCCATTCATGTAAGGCATCAAGATATCGCTCAGTACGATGTCTGCTGGTCTTTGTTTGAACGCTTTCAATCCCTCTTCGCCATTGCTTGCAACACGCACATCTTCAAAGAGTTTAGAAAGATAGGAATGCATAACTTCTCGAAGTTGCACATCATCCTCAGCATATAAAAGACTCAATCCTTTTGCTTTTTGTCGTATCTCTTGAATTTTACTTAGCATACAGCTTCCTTAATACCATTTTTCTATCAAATCCCCACCGCAACGAAGTGTTTCAAACCAAGCTAAAAATTCTTGGCTTGTTTGTTTGTTAAAAATATTGCCATGTTGTGGTGCTATGAATTCGATATCATACCCCCGCACACTCTCTACCCATGCTTTACAAAAAATATTGCCTGCCATATACCGTGTGTGAAATTCTTCTAAAAAAGGCTGCATCCTCTCAAAATCCTCTACATACTTTTGTTGGCTATAAAAAGGAGAAATACTTGCGCCAATGTCCCCGCTAAAAAGTATTTTCGCATACGCATCATAGAGCGAAAAATTGCCAGGAGAGTGGAGAAAATGTGCCGGAATGATTTCAAGTGATGTATCTTCAAGGTCGATCGAAACACCTTTGTCATAAAGTGGTAAAATTCTACTCATATCTAGCAAGCCATAATGGCTCATAAATCGTGTCCAAATAGAGGGCAAAAGTAGCTTTGCAGGCGTAGCAACCGCACAGCTAGCGATAGAATCAGCGACATCTGGATCTTGATGAGAAAAAAAGATGTATTCTAGTTTGTCGATACTGATGTGGCGATTTATGGCTTCAACAAGAACATCAAACATATCTTTGCTCCCAGGATCTAGCAAAATCGCTTTGTTTTTGTGAATGATGAGGTATTGGTTGACACCTAAAAAACTCTCACACATATTTTCATCATCAAAATGAAATGAGATACATTTGTGTATGCCATCATCAAAAAGTATATTTTCATTTTCCATGGCTTCCTCCTCTTAATTTTGTAAAGAAACTTTATCTATAACTTTCGCTTTTATTATATCATTCGCACTGTGTAGTTCAAAATCATCACCAATGTGTAGCTCTTTGAGTGTAGATTTTTTGGCATTTTTTACTACTTGTGCATAATTTGCATGGAGATTTTTGGCGGGGTTGTTTTGTTCTAAAATGGCTTGAAGATTTTGCAATTTACTTTGTTTTTGAGTTAAAAATTTTTGTGTTATAAAAGTTAAGTTTTCCCCAATTTGTCTTACATGTAAGGAATTTTGGGTGAGTATAAAATCAAACTTTTGCGAAAAACGAGATGTCAAAAGTGCAATCTCTTTTTTATTGATAGCAAGTTTTCCCTCAAAAGAATGTATACGAAACAACTCAGCTAGATGTGTGATGAGTTGATTTTTTGCCATAAGCATTCGTTCAAAATATCCCTTGTATTGAAGTGCAATCTCATCAAGTCGCAATAGCATCTCTGTTTTATCAGGCAATACCATCTCCATAGCAGCACTTGGAGTTGGCGCTCTGAGATCTGCTACAAAATCGCTAATCACAAAATCTATCTCATGCCCTACAGCACTCACAAGCGGTGTCTTACATGCAAAGATTGCATCTGCGACACATTCTTCATTGAAAGCCCACAGATCCTCGATGCTTCCACCCCCTCGTGCTATGATGATGAGATCAACTCCTAAACTTTCGGCTCGGGCGATATTTGTAGCGATACTGTATTTGGCACTCTCGCCTTGCACGAGCGTGTCGAGTATCTTGAGTTGTACGAGCGGCCATCTGTTACTTGCAACTCTGAGCATATCTTGGAGCGCAGCACCTGTGGCTGAAGTGACAAGTGCTATGGTGTTTATGGTTTTTGGAATTGGTTTTTTTGCGTTAAAGTAGCCTTTTGCTTGGAGTTTTTGCTTGAGTTGTTCATAGGCTAGTGCCAATGCACCCTCGCCATCTGGTTCGATGGAAGTGGCATTGATTTGGTAAGTACCCCGTTGCACAAACACAGAGATACTGCCGTGTACGACTACGCCCTTACCCTCTTCAAGGCGAAATTTGAGTTTGTTAAGATTGCCTCTGAACATAACACAAGAGATGGCGGAATTTTCATCTTTAAGGGTAAAATACACATGCCCTGAGTTGTGATAAGTGATACGAGAGAGTTCCCCTTTGATGCTTACATGTAAGAATGTAACCTCTACAAGAGATTTGATCTGATTGTTGAGTTCGCTAACGCTTTGTATCATCTTTTTTTGGCGATCACAAGTGTGGAGATATCCATCGAAAAGCTTTTCGCAAATTCGGTACTAAAGCCAGCTATATCGAGTTCACTTTGCAACATTGAAGAAGTCAAAAATCCCTCTATAGAATTTGGCAAGTATTCGTATGCCTCTTTGTTTTTAGAGATAAAACCACCAAGTTTCGGGAGTATTTTGTTGAGATAAAAGTTTTTTATAGTATGTAAAAATCCTTTTTTATCATCTTTTGTAAATTCTAAAATCACCACATAACCGCCTGTTTTAAGCACGCGGGCAAATTCACCAAACGCTTCCACTCTTTGCACTACATTGCGGATACCATAGCTGATGCTGAGGATATCTACACTCGCATCTAGTAGTGGTAAATTTGTTGCTTCGCTGATGATGAACTCAAAATTTGGAAATTTTTTCTTACCAACATCGGTCATTCCCACAGAAGGATCAATGCCTACAATTTTGCCTATGTTGCGCCCCGCTTTTGTGGCTTGTTTTTGCCAATACCCCATCATGTCACCCGTGCCACACGCTACATCTACGAGCAAATCAATCGGCTTTTCATACCTTGCAAATGTCTCATCGCAAGCCTTTTTTCGCCACTGTATATCCACTCCCATACTCAACACACGATTTGCAGTATCATAAGTTGGGGCTATGTCATCAAACATCTTGACTATTTTTTCTTGTTTATTTTTGCTTTGCAAAATATCTTCCTTATGTTTACATGTAAGCTGATTTTACAATAAATTTGCTAAAGTGTGGTTGAGCGGACGGTTAAAATCACAGTGTTAAAATAAGCAGTTATTAACATGATATCTTCACAAAAAATAACCAAATTAAAAGAAATAATGAGATATTTTTTTAATTTTAAAAATTGCTATGTGAAAAAATTATCAATTTGTGATGTTTTAATCCACAAGTGGCTTCAAATAATTTTTTTTTATAGTATAATTTTCGGAAGTTATATTTTATAGGAGGTTGCACTTGTTAAAGTCAGAAAATGCTATAAAAGAAGAATTTTGGAAGATATTTTCAAGTCAAGATAGACAAAAGATTAAAGATTTTCGTAAGCATATGGACAACTTTGCTGTAAACTTCAATCTCTACAAAGATGGAAATTTTATCGAAAGATCGTTGCCTTTTGATGTTATTCCTAGAATTATCGAGAAACAAGAGTTTCAAAAGATTCAGCAAGGTTTAGAGCAGCGCATTCTTGCTCTCAATGCTTTTTTGCAAGATCTCTATACTGATGAAAAGATTGTCAAGCAAGGTCTTATTCCTCGTGAATTTATACTCCAAGCCAAGGGCTATGTAAAAGAGATGCGGGGATTTACACCACCTAAAAAAGTTCGTACGCATATCAATGGTATCGATCTTGTTAAAGATACAAAAAATGATGAGTGGGTGATTTTGGAAGATAATTTGCGTGTGCCAAGCGGTGCAAGTTATCCTCTTTCCATTCGTGATAAATACAGAAAAGTGTATCCAGAATATTTCTCAAAACTTAAAATAAATCCTATTAAGCAGTATTCGAGCTACCTCAAAAATGCTCTTGATTATGTAAACTGTGGTGGTATAAATGTTGTATTGACGCCGGGAAGATTTAATTCTGCTTATTATGAACACAGCTATCTTGCCCGCATAATGGGTGCGCAACTCGTAAGAGCTGATGAACTTGTTGTGATTGATAAAAAGGTGTATTTTAAAAACTATGATGGACAAAAAATTCTCGTAGGCTCAATCTATCGTAGGCTTGATGATGATTTTCTTGATCCGAAATTTTTTGAACCTGAGAGTTTGATTGGGGTGCCATATCTGGTAGAGGCGTATCTTGCTGGCAATGTTGCTATCCTCAACTCAATCGGCAATGGGGTTGCTGATGATAAGGGTATTTATTATTTTGTGCCGCAGATGATAGAGTATTATCTAGGTGAAAAACCTTTGATGCGTAATGCACCGACTTACTTGCCATATTTTGAAAAGGATATGCGTTATATCGAAGAGCACATAGATAAACTAGTGATCAAAGATGTGGCCGAAGCCGGTGGTTATGGTGTGTTGTTTGGACACACGATGTCAAGTATCCAGCTTGAGGATCTCAAAACACTCATCAAAGTAAATCCTCGCCGTTTTATCGCACAGGAGTTGATTGAGTTTTATGATGAAGAGTGTTACATCAATGATGAACTGACTCCTAGAAAAGCTGATTTTAGGGCTTATGTTGTTATGGCTGAAGATGTAAAAGTTTGGGAATGTGGATTGACCCGATATGCGATTGATGCAGGAAATTATCTTGTAAACTCATCGCAAGGTGGCGGTTTTAAAGATACTTGGGTAGTGGAGTTGTAGATGCAAGATTTATTGACAGGAAATGTAGCAAGTTGTTTGTACTGGATGGGAAGATATTTGGAGCGTTGTGAAGCTTCTTTGATAGAGGTTTCACGGGCATTTGATATCATCATTGATGTGAATGTCAATGAAGGGGTGATACTCTATGAGAAACTTGATGAGCATATAACCTATAATGGAGCATCGGATTTTTTAGATGTTGCTATTTTTGGAGATCATGGAGGCAATTTGCTCAAGGTTATCATGGCAGCGAGAGAAAATGCCATCATCTCGCGAACACAGCTTGAGACAGAAGCTTTTGGTTCGATTATAAAACTTGCAAGATTTATGCAAGATACTTCTAAAAATCAAACAAAGATTGATTGTACATTTATCAATGAGGCTTTATCACTTACTAGTGAGACTTGGGGCAAGCTAGATCAAAGACAAAATCGCCATAGGGCGGATTATTTTATCAGGCTTGGAAGACTTGTTGAAAAAGTTGATTTTAAGTTGCGACTTGAAGATGATAAAAATTTTGCATTGATTGTTATGGACGAGATAGATACTATAGTACAGATTTTAGCACCACATGTAACCTCTAAAGATCATACAAATAGCAGCAAGGCTGAACTCATCGTCTCAATCAACAATAAAATTGACAAAATTATAAACTGATGTTACGCACGAAAACAAACGCATCTTTTTTTCTAAAAAAACTTGCATTTTGCAAAAAGTGCGTAAGGTCAGTTATAAAAACACAAGAAGCGGATTAGTCTTCCCTTGAAACATCTACTTTCACTTCTAACTCACTTTCTCCGCTACTAAACACAACGCCTTTGAGTGGAGAAATATCATAATAATCTCTACCATATCCTAGCAATATGTGCTGGTCTCTTGGAATGAGATTGTTTGTTGGATCAAAATCAACCCAACCTATACTTGGAATATACAAAGAAAACCACGCATGTGAGGCATCTGTTCCAAAAAGTTTTTGCTTTCCCTTTGGCGGAATTGTTTCTATATAGCCACTCATATATCGAGCGGGCAGTCCGATGGTACGCAACGCTGAGATGGCAAACTGTGCAAAATCCTGACACACTCCTTGTTTGGCTTCAAATATTTTTTCTATAGGTGTGGTTACATCGCTAAAACCAGCAACAAATTCAAAATCTTCATAAATCCTTGTCATAAATTCTTTTGTAGCTTCAAAGAGATCTCTTTTTGGATGGAAAGATTGCATGGCATATTCTCGTATCTTCTGTGAGCTTTTAGGTATAAGTTCTGAATCAAATAAAAAAAGTTTGGCAAAAAGATCTGAAGGCGAAAAGAGTGTGATTCTTTTGATAGCAGCTTCGTAAGTAATGCTATTTGTCTTACATGTAGCGATTTTCTCTTCGATCGTGCTTGTCAAAATCTCAACTTTTGATTTGCCTATCACTGTGAATTTTTCATGCGGCTCTCGGATAAGCATATGTGAAGTATTGTTATGAAAAATATCATAAAAATCATAAATTTCATAAGGATGTGGCGTAACTTTCATACTAAAATCAAGTAGCTTTTGGTACTTGTTACTTTTTGGTTTAAGCCTCGCTAAATTGTGGCTAAAAGAGACTATTCCCTCGTAATTAAAACTTGTTTCGTGATAAATGTTATAGATCATGGTTTACTCATCATAGTGTGAAAAATAGGTTTTTGAAAGCTCATTTGTAGCCTCTATAAAATACTCAGTAAGTTCTGAAAGTATTCCCTCAAGATTTTTATATATTGTGCCATCTTCTCCAAGTTGCAAAATCTGTGATACTTTAGCTAGTTTGAGCGTTGTATAAGCCTTAAATATCGGCTCTTCATAGGTCGTAAGGTATGTTTTAGACTTTGGCAGTGCTTTAAATTCTTTTAAAAGAGCATTGGTGAGAAATGTCAAAGATTTTGGAAACTGCGGATTGAGAAGTAAAAATTCGATAACATTTTCTTGTAAAAGGGAACTTTTATAAGAAGCTCTATACGCATTAAAACTCTCCGATGCGTTTAAGATAGCCTCTAGCGTATCATAAGTAGCTGATTTATCAAGCTTAAGACAAAGCATTGAGCGAATTTGTGAGATAAGCAGCAGCGAACTTTCAATTTTAAAACCGATATCAAATAGAAGCAACCCTTGCTCCTTAAACATACTCTCATCAACAAGTTCTTTATAAGACATAAGATAGATGAGCAGATTGTCTAATTCACTAAGCGTTGTTCTACTTGTGTGCGATGGTTTTTGGATAAAGGCATTCCATTCTTTATCGAGTTTATCATAGACTTTCCAAGATTCCATAGCAAGCAGATTCTTTACATTGATTGAAGTGTTTGAAAGCATTGAAATCGTAAAGGTAAGTGAGCCTTGTTTGTGTTTGTCTTTGATGAGTTGATTGATCTCAAGCATTGGATTTTGGTCAAGTTGCAATGCTTTTTCTTTATCTTTTTCCAAAAATCCTGGGTATGTCATCGTCAAGTGTGTCAGTGTATTTTCTAAAACTTTTTGTGCTTCTTTGGAGGATGGATTTTCAAAACGATAAAAATTGGTCAATTTTTTGACTGTATAGCGGATGAAACGAGCCGTAATAATGCTACGAGCTAGGTATCTTCCAAGCCAATAGAGATTTTCTGCTTGCAAAGTTGGGATATTTTGAATGCAAATATCTACATGTGGAATGTGATTATAATTAACTACTCGATCAAGTTCCTCTTTTTTGCCAAGTATCCAAAGATCTTTGCTGGTGCCGCCTCGCTGTGAAGAAACCATAAAAGTATCTTTGGAAGTAGAAACCCGCACAAGTCCACCATTCATCACCGAATATTCTTTCTCTTGCTTGAGCACAAATGCCCGAATGACTGCATTGCGAGGCTCTATATGGTCGTTGTGATAGTAAGGTGTTGTTGAAAAACTAATCTCCTCTTGGGCTATGTATTGGGTTGGATTTTGTAGCACTTTTTCTTTGAGTTCTACTATGCCTTGCGTGTCAAGTTTTTTACAAAAGTATGTTTCTATCTGCTCTGTTCTATCTATCTTTTTAATGATAAGCGAGGACATATTTTCAAAAACATATTCAAGCTCTTTTTTCTGTCCGCACCACCATGTTGCGATTTGTGGCAAGATAAGTTCTTCATCAAGAAAATAATCAGCAATTGCGTTCATGAAAGGATTGAGCCCGATATTTTCCAAAATAGCACTGCCTATTGGGTTTATCATCTTGAGATTGTCTTGACGCACCGCTTCTATAAGCCCTGAAGTACCTAATTGTGAATCATTTTTGAGTTCAAGCGGATCGGCGTAGCGATCATCAAGTCGCCTAAGGATGGTGTTTATTTTTTTAAGTCCACTCAGACTTTTAAGCCACAAAGAGCCATTTTTGCTTAAAAGATCATTGCCCTGTACAAGGTTTATCTCGAGAAAGGAACTCAAAAAGGCATGCTCAAAATAGGTCTCATTGTGTGGTCCTGGCGTGAGCAATACAGCCTTGTCCATCTGTGAACCGCAGAGTTCATTGATGAGGTTTTTGAACTCTTGAATGAAGACAAACAATTTTCTTGTGTCAATATTTGGATAGAGTTCGTTGGAAACTACATTCATAGTAAGCCTGTTTTCGATAGCATAACCCAAGCCAGAGGGTGCTTGTGTACGGTCGTTGATGACCCAAAAATTTCCATTTGGTCCTCTAGCCAAATCTGCTGCATAAAAATTAAGGTCATAGTTTTCTTTAAAACCAAAATCAAAAACCTCCAAACAATAGCCTTTGTGTCCGAAAATAACTTCAGCTGGGATTATATTTTCTTTGAGCAACTTTTGTTCACCATAGATATCTTTGAAGATTAGGTTAAAAAGTTTTGCCCTTTGTTTCAGCCCGCATCGAACTTTGGACCAATCCTCTTCTGTGACGATAAAAGGAATCGGATCAAGACTCCATGGACGGTTATTGCTATCTTTTGGGGTATTGTAGATGTTGTAAGTAACGCCATTGTCCTCAAGATGCCAATCAATCTCAGCTTGTTTTTGCTTGAGTGTTTCATTGCCTGCTTCTAAAAGCTTGTCATAAAGATATTGCCAATGCGGACGAATTTTTTTATCTTTGTCAAACATTTCATCAAAAGATGCTTCACTGCGGTATGTATTGAACATATTGTTTACTGCCTTGCCCATTTTCTACGAAGATCAAGCGTCATCGGGTACTCGATATTTTCATCAAGTTTTTCATATAAAAAGTGATCCTTGCAACCAGCTTTTGCAACTACGGCTCTTTTTGCACCATTGATATCGTTTAAATTTTGTTCTATATATGCTGGAGTTACTGGAGTGATATCGCCTTGTGTGTGGTTAAAATCCCAAAATCTGTTGATTCTTCTTGATTCCGCTTCATAAGAGTTTATTGGAAATGTATCGTAACTTCTGCCACCTGGATGGGCAACAAAATAGTTCATACCGCCGATGGAACGGTTATTCCAAGTATCTACCAGATCAAAAACAAGTGGTGTATCTACACCGATAGTTGGATGCAACGCAGACCAAGGTTGCCATGCTTTGTACTTCACGCCAGCTACAAATTCACCCTCTACACCAGTTGCAGCAAGTGGGATTTCAACACAGTTACATGTAAGCTTATAGCGTTCTGGAGTAAAATTATTGACTTTAACTTGCACACGCTCTAGTGATGAATCTACATATCTAGCAGTTCCTTGCGAGGCACTCTCTTCTCCCAAGACATGCCACGGTTCAATTGCTGCTCGAAGTTCTATGTGGATATTGTTGATGGTATTCATTCCGTATAGAGGAAAGCGGAATTCAAAAAATGGATCAAACCAATCAAGACTAAAAGGATATCCTTCGTCATTTAAAAATCCAACGATATCTTTTATATCTTCTTTAACATAATGTTCAAGCAAGAATTTGTCATGCAATTGAGTTCCCCATCGTACTAGTTTATGCTTATATGGTTTTCTCCAAAACAAAGAAACAAGTGTTCGTACAAGGAGCATTTGCATAAGTGACATTTGCGCGTGTGGTGGCATATCAAAAGCCCGCAATTCAAGGATACCTAGGCGTCCTGAGCTTGAATCTGGTGAATAAAGTTTGTCGATACAAAATTCACTTCTATGTGTGTTGCCTGTTATGTCTGTGAGCATATGGCGAAACAGTCTATCGATCAACCAAAATGGTACTTCACCCTCGGTTGGAATTTGTGAAAAAGCAATCTCAAGTTCATAAAGATTTTCCAATCTTCCCTCATCAACTCTCGGCGCTTGCGAAGTTGGGCCGATAAAAGCTCCTGAAAAAAGATAAGAAAGTCCTGGATGGTGTTGCCAAAAAGTGATTAAACTACGCAACAGTTCTGGATTTCGCAGTAGTGGACTATCGCTAGGTTTCATGGCGCCTATAGTGACATGATTGCCCCCGCCTGTGCCTGTGTGTTTGCCATCTGTCATAAATTTTTCAGTACCAAGGCGTGAAAATCTAGCATCTTCATAGAGTTTGAGTATATTGTGACTCAATTCACTCCAAGTTTTCGATGGATGGATATTTACCTCGATGACGCCAGGGTCTGGGGTGACTTTGATGCGTTCTATCCGCAAATCATGCGCTGGCTCATACCCCTCAAGCACTACTTTCATATCAAGATCTTGTGCAACGACTTCGATCGATGCGATGAGATCCAAAAATGCTTCCGTATCATTGAGTGGCGGCAAAAATATAGTGAGTTTGCCATCGCGGATTTGGGTACAAAGTGCTGTTTTAATAAATTTTTCGTATCTATTTTTATCAGTAGTTTTACCATCGCTAGATTTTTGTCTTTTTAAAGCGTCACTCAAATATTCTCCAAGTTCAGGATGGGAGGCGAAAAGATCAGGTTCGAAATTCAAAGCAAGCTCTACATGTGGCTTTTGGATGAGTGATTCTAGTGGTAAACGAAGTCCAAGCGGTGAGTTGCCAGCACCTAAAAAAAGATGTCCTCTGCGAAATTCCCACTTACATGTAAGCCATTTTGTTTTATGAAAATTGAGTGGCAACACAAATCCAGCTGGTTTATTGAGTCCTTTTTGCAACACTTGCGCGATACTTTGTCGCTCAAGCGGATCATCAAGATTACATGTAAGTGGATCAATATCAAGCGGTAATTCAGCTTCTTTCATAATGTAATACACCGGATCTTCATACGCATCAATGATGTTTTGATCACTCACGCCTAAAGTCAGTGCAAGTTTACTGAGGAATTTTTTCGCATCAGCGTCACTGTAATCAAAAGAGGCGTTCATATCTGCCAAAAGATCTGGATTTTGCCAAATAGCTTTTCCGTCTTTTCGCCAAATGATGGAAGTCTGCCATCTTGGAAGTGGCTCTCCTGGGTACCATTTGCCCTGCGCATAGTGCAAAAGTCCACCACTTGCAAAAGAACTTAAAAGTCTTCGAGCTAATGTGTCTGCAAGTTCTCGTTTGTGTTCACCATCGGCTGTAGTGTTCCACTCTTTAGCTTCCATATCATCAATGGAGACAAAAGTAGGCTCACCGCCCATGCTCAAGCGAACATCATTTGCTAAGAGTTCTGCATCAACTTTAAAGCCAAGAGCGTAAATCTCATCCCACTGTTTTTCTTTGTATGGTTTTGTTACCCTTGGTGATTCGAAAATTCTTGTAACCTTGTTTTCATAAAAGAGTTCACTCTCACACTTTTCACTCAAGCCATCTATCGCATGAGCGCTCTCATATGATGGAGTGCATGCGAGCGGTATATGTCCCTCACCCGCAAAAAGCCCACTGGTGGCATCAAGCCCAACCCAGCCAGCCCCTGGGATAAATACTTCACACCATGCATGTAAATCAGTAAAATCTTCAGGTGGCCCGCTTGGCCCATCGAGGGATTTAATGTCCGCTTTGAGTTGCACAAGATAACCCGAAACAAATCTACTTGCAAGTCCTAAGTGGCGTAAAACTTGTACAAAAAGCCATGCAAAATCACGGCAACTTCCAAGACGCGAAGTGAGTGTTGTTTCACAAGTCTGCACTCCTGTTTCGAGGCGAATGGTGTAGTTGAGATGCTGGTTTATTTGCGTGTTAAGATAGACTAAAAAATCGATAATAGGCTTTTTTGTAAGATCAAGTTTTGCCATAAATTCTTTTAAAAGTTTTCCATCTTCTTCTATCTCAAAGTAGGGCAATAACTCTTTTTGGAGTGTTTTTTTATAGCTAAAAGGATACTCTTTTGCATACTCATCTACAAAAAAATCAAAAGGATTCATCGTAATAAGATCAGCTTGAATTTCAACATCAATTTTTAGCTCTTTTGTTTTGTTTGGAAATACAACGCGTGCGAGGTAATTTCCAAAAGGATCTTGCTGCCAATTGATAAAATGATCTTTCGGTTCTATATTTAGCGAATATGCTTCTATGGGAGTTCTTGAATGTGGCGCTGGACGCAATCTAATCGTATGTGGAGCTAATGAAACAAAGCGGTCATAGCTATAATGTGTTTTATGGGATAATACAACTTTAAGTGACATGGTATTCCTTTTTTGTCTGCATTAAATTTTAATTGACTTTACGCACTTTTGTAAAAAAATTTGTAAATACCTCTAATTTTCTCGAAAAGTACCCTTTTCGTAGTTTTAATTGTGTAGCATCAGATTTTAAATATTTTTGTGTATAAAAACTTCTGTAAAAAAGGCGTTTTGTTGATGAGAGTATAGCGAAAATTTGACCTTGATTCAGCGTAAATTTGCTTGATTTTTTACAATTACGCTCAGCCAGATACCAATGGCGATAAAAGCAGCTCCGATGAGATGATAAAAGTAGAGTTTTTCTTTTAAAAAAATATATGCAAGTACAAATCCAAAAAGTGGCATAAGGTGCGTGAATTGCCCTGTTTTGTTTGCACCTATGGCATGGATACCTTGGTGCCAAAAATAAAAAGACAAAACAGAAGTAAAAAGCGAAATGTAGATAAATACCCAATAATAACGCTTTACAATAATTATATCAGTCGCAAAATTGCTGCCTATTGCAAAGTAAATCACACCTAATACCAGTGTGCCGATAGCAACAACGGTGGAGAAAAATTCCATATCACTCAACTCTTTTGGTCTGAATTTAAGCAAAACAGAATAACTAGCCCACATCAGTGAAGAGGCGATAACCCACAGATCCCCGCTATTGAACTGTAACTCTAAAAGAACGCTAAAATCGCCTTTTGTTATAAGATATATAACGCCGATTGTTGAAAGTATTATGCCTAAAAGTTGTTTTGTACAGATATCTATCTTGATGATCAAAAAAGAAAGAATAAGGATAAGAATCGGAATGGAAGAGTTAATTAAAAGTGCGTTCATCGCGGTTGTGTCTTGTAAGCCAATGTAAAGAAATGTGTTAAAACTAGTGATACCAAGCACGGATGCAAGCGTGATGATAAAAAAATTCTTTTGTAGGCTTTTAAGGATTTTTTTATAACGCATTATCAAGATTGGTGCTATGATAAAAACAACACCAACCCAGCGGAAAAACGCTAGTGAAACGGGATCAATTGCACTTGAAACATATCTGCCGATGATAAAATTGCCAGACCAAAACAAAACACACAAAATGAGCAAGATATAAACACGCATTAGGCGAAAAATTTTTTATAGCTTAAAAAAAGAATAAACGAAATGCTAGCAACCAAGATGATGCTAGCCCCAGAAGTGAGATCAAAACTGTAAGAAAATATGAGTCCTGTGATGCTAAAAAATGATGCGAAACAAACCGCATAAAGCATCATGCCTTGCAAGGATACTGAAACCTGTTCGGCGATATAAGTAGGAATGCTCAGCAAGGCGATAACAAGAATAAGTCCAACTGCTTTGATGGCGATGACTATACAAAGTGCTGCAAGAACGAGAATGAGCGTGTAAAAAAAGTTTACATGTATGCCTCGAAGTTTTGCATATTGCGTATCGTATGAAACCGCCAAAATATCGCGATACCAAAATGTAACAATAAAAATTATCAGAGCAACAAGTGCGTACATGTAGTACAAATCAGCTTGACTTACAGCTAGCAATGAACCAAACAAATAACTCATAAGATCAACATTGTATCCTGGTGTAAGATCTACTAAAATGATTCCAATTGCCATGCCAACAGCCCAAATTAGTCCTATAAATGTATCTGTTCGTTCCCGTTCGTTGATGGTCATATAGGCTATGAGCAACGCAGCAAGCACTGAAAAAAGCGTAGCTCCTGCAAAGAGTGGCAGACCAAAATACACAGCAAGCCCAATGCCGCCATAAGAAGCATGTGCGATGCCTCCAGTTAAAAATACCATTCTATTAACCACGATAAGTGAGCCGATGATTCCAGCTGCGATACTCACTAATAATGCTGCTAAGAGAGCATTTTGCATAAATTCATAAGCAAATATATCCATCATAATTTTGCTACCAAGCTTAGTAGTTCTACTTCGCAAAAATGTTCATTTTGGGTGAAAAATTTGTTGCGTTTGAGGTGACTCATATCGTGAAATGAAAGAGTTTTGTTGATATATGCTACTTTTTTTGCATACTCCAAGCTGATCGCTATATCATGACTGATAACAACGATTGTGATATCTTCATTGAGTTTTTTCAAAAGTTCATAAATCTTTTTTTGCCCTTTAGCATCTATATTTGCCGTCGGTTCATCGAGTAAAAGTAGTGTTGGATGTGCGCACAAAGCCCTTGCGATCATTACTCTTTGCCGCTCGCCTCCAGAAAGATCGCCTATCTTTTTCTGAGCAAACGCTTCCATGCCAACTTGTGTCAAGGAACTCATCGCACACGCTATTTCATCTTTGCCATAACCTATAAATGGGCGTTTTGAACCTGTATGTCCCATCATCACTACTTCTAAAACTTTTATGGGAAAATGGGTGTTTACATTTGTGTTTTGCGGAACATAACCTACGCGCATGGACTTTTTGTCCGTTTTTTCTCCAAAGAGTGTGATTGTGCCACTTTTAGGTTGTAATACGCCTAAAATAAGTTGCAAAAGTGTACTCTTGCCACCACCGTTTGGCCCGATGATGGCAAGAAAATCTTTTGTGCTTACATGTAGATTGATATTTTCTAAAACGAGTTCATCTTCATAAGAAAAAGAAACATTTTCAATCTTTATGATTCCCATAAAATCCTATCTATTTGCTATAGCATTTGCCATATTGATGAGTGTTTGTTCCCAGTCTGGGCTTAATGGGCTTATCTTGATAACGCGTATGCCCAAATCTTCAGCGATAATTTTAGCACTTTTATCTGAAAATTCGGGTTGTGCAAAGATAGCTTTGATATTTTCCTCTTTCGCTTCTTCTAAAATCATAGCCAACTCTTTTGGTTTTGGCTCTTTGCCCGCAACTTCTATCGCTAATTGTTCAAGATTGTATTGGTGAGCAAAATACCCCCATGATGGGTGAAAAACCATAAATTTTGCATGTGGTGCTACGCTTTTGAATATCGTTTGGATTTGTGTATCAAGCGCATCTACTTTTTGCACAAATGCAGCATGATTTTTTTCATAGACGGCACTATTTTTACTATCTAATTGCAAAAGAGTTTCAAGCATATTTTTAGCGATAATTTTAATATTTTTTGGACTTGTCCATACATGTGGGTCTTTGCTAATAGCTCCTTTACTCTCTTTGTGGGCATGTCCATGTCCGTGTTCATGCTCTAGCATGTCTATCTTTTCTATGCCTTTTGTCACATCAACCACTACTAATTTCTTGTTTTGATTGGTAAATTTTTCAAGCCACGCATTTTCAAATTCAACGCCAATAGAAAAATAGATATCTGCTTTGGAAATTTCTATCATCTGTGATGGTTTTGGTTCATAAGAGTGGATGTTCTCACCCGCTTTTATCATCAAAGTATTCCCCACTAAATCCCCAGTGATCGCCTGCAAAATCGCTTTTTGCGGCAAGATGCTCACTACAGCATTGATTTGTGCAGAAGCACTCCCTAAAAATGCACACAAAAAAAGTGCAAAGTATTTTTTCATCAGATTCTCCTATTTGCAACTCAGTTGCATTTAATTTTTGAAATGATATACTTTACTATCTTAAATGCAACTGAGTCGCATCAAATAGGAGAGATAAATGGCAAGCGTAAAAGTACTTTTGGAGGGAAAAGATTTTAAACTGACACAAGCAAGAAAAGCATTGTTGGATATATTTGTAAACTCTACTAAGCCGTTGAGTTACGAAGATATTAAAAGCACTCTCTCCATGGATAAAGCGACTTTTTATCGCAATATCACAAAATTTGAAGAGCAAAAGATTATAAATGCCATAGAATCCCATGATAAAAAACGCTACTTTGAAATCAAGGCAAAATCACACGCACATTTTATCTGTACCACATGTAACAGCGTAGAGTGCATTAAAAACGGTATCTATGTAACGCTTAAAAATTACACCATCTCAAATGTGATCTTACAAGGAATTTGTCCTACATGTAATCTGGCAAACGATAAAAATTAGCAACTTTTAAAATTAAAAAAATATCTATGGGGTGATACTTTATCTCACTGATGTTACGCACAAAACGAACTTGTGCGTTTTAGTAGCAGGGGCAAATGTCCCTATATCCCCCTAAAGCTACGAAAAGGGTACTTTTCGAGAAAATGAGAGGTATTTATGAACTTTTTTGCAAATCAAGTTCACACAATTAAATTTTATGAAATTTTGCATTGTTTCAAGAGAATTTATGCTAACATTAACGCATTTAAAGATTATAAAAGTATAATTATAGATTATAAAAAGTTTTGCATTCAAGGAGCAATTATGAATATCGCTACAAAAACGGTTATTGTCGTTTTAAGTTTTTTAACGCTTACAGCAGGGTCGATATTGGCTATGTCGGCGTATTTTAGTTTTGAGGATTTGAACTCATTTACAAAGCAGTATGCAGACGCAGCACATGAAAAGGCACAAAGCAAGGTTAAAAACTATACACAAATGGCACTAAGTGTTGTATATGATATATACAATCGCGAAATTGCTGTTGGTGCAGAAGAAGCAGTAATCAAAAAGAAAATCAAAGACGCTTTGCGTTCAATATCTTTTGATAACAACGAGGGGTATATGTTTGCTTATGATACAAAAGGTGTGCGAGAAGTGATGAAAGTAGCTCCACAAACTGAGGGTACAAATTACTATGATTTGCAAGATAAAAAGGGCAATTATCTTATCCGAATGCTTATAGAAGAAGCGCAAAAAGGTGGTGGTTATGTGACTTACTATTTTCCAAAAATAGATAATGGACAAGCTTTGCCAAAGATAAGTTACGCACAAATGTTTGAACCATACAAATGGATTGTAGGAACGGGAGAGTATATAGATAACATTGATGCAGAAATAGCAACGATGCGCTCTGCAAACGAAGAGAAGATACTAAAAGACTTGCAAATATTTACTGCGATTGTGGTGTTTTGTGCGATCAGTGGATCGTTGTTTATCTTTTTTCTACTCCGTACTATTTTGAGTCGACCATTTCAAGATCTCATAGAAAACACACGAGATCTTTCAGCTGGCGAGGGTGATCTGACTAAAAAACTTGCTATCAAAGGAAATGATGAAATTGCACGAGCAAGTGCAGAGATCAATAACTTTATAGATAAAGTCAGGGATATGACGGTTGCCGCTAAACATATATCTTCAGAAAATACTTCGATCGCGCACGAGTTATCAGCTACATCACTTGAAGTGGGCAGATCAGTCGAAAATTCTACGCAAACTATTCAAGATATAGTTTCGAACTTAGAGCAAAGAGCGCAAAAAGATTCACAGATTTTTGAAGAAACCAAGCAGAGTAAAAACGATCTCGAACTAGCGACAAATCTCCTGAGTGAAGCAAGTGAATCGATCTTGAAACTTGCTGAAAATGTAAAAACAAATTCGGTTCAAGGTGTAGAGTTAGCCGCACGAATCAAGCAATTGAGCCTTGATGCAGAACAGGTCAAAGAGGTACTTGTGGTTATCGGTGATATCGCTGATCAGACGAACTTGCTCGCACTTAACGCTGCCATAGAAGCTGCTAGGGCTGGTGAGCATGGAAGAGGTTTTGCAGTGGTTGCTGATGAGGTGCGAAAACTAGCGGAACGCACACAAAAAAGCCTTGCAGAAATCAATGCCACGATCAATATCATCGTACAAGCCATCGTTAATTCAAGTGATGAGATGAGTACAAATGCCCAGCAGATAGTAAGTATCAATGATGAAGCAACGCTTGTTGAACACAAGATTTCTCTCTTGAGTGAAACGATGCACAAAGCAAATGCAATGGCAGATAAGAGCGTACACAGCTACATGGAGCAAGAAAAAGAAAAAGAGCAGATGTTGCAACGAATTTCTCAAGTCAATAAAATTGCCAGTCAAAATGCTCGAAGTGTTGAGGAGATAGCAAGTGCAAGTGGACATCTTGAATCCATGGCAGAAACACTCAACAATAAACTCGCCGAATTTACAACCAACTAAACTTTAAAACCCCTGTGAAAAAACTCTTCACAGGGTTTTTATATTTTTTTCACATAGTTACGATACATTACACTGCAAATTTACAATTGTATCGAGGAGAATCTGATGTTACAAGAAGTTTTTCAAAAAAGTGCTGTGTTCGTTGCGAAAAAAATAGTGCAAAAAGCGATGAAATCACAGTTAAAAATTACGCGTGTAAACCAAGAGATACAACGAAAATTTGATAAAAATAAAAAATACCTACTCTATATCCATATCCCATTTTGTCATACTTTCTGCCCATTTTGTTCATTTCATAAGTTCAAATATGATGAAGATTTAGCGCACAAATACTTCAAATCTTTGCGTTTAGAGTTACAAAAAGTTCATGATGAGGGTTTTGCTTTTGATTCTTTGTACATTGGTGGTGGCACGACGCTCATCAATGAACCCGAATTGCTCCAAACGATCACTTTTGCAAAACAGCTTTTTGAAATAACGGAAGTTTCATGTGAAAGTGATCCAAACCATATAGATCCCGAAAAACTCAAAATATTTGAAGGGTATATCGATCGTCTTTCTATCGGCGTACAGAGTTTTGATGATACGATTTTGCATAAAGTGCTACGATATGAGAAATTTGGCAGTGGCGATGTGATAGAAAAAAAACTTAAAGCCATGGCAAAGATATTTCCAAATACAAATATAGATCTTATCTTCAATTTTCCAGGACAAACAAAAGAGATGCTCGTGCGAGATCTCCAAATCGCCAAAAATCTCGGTGTTTCGCAGATAACACTCTACCCACTTATGAATTCAAATCTTACAAGTGCTACGATGTATGATGCTTTTGGGGCAAATACAAGTGATAAAGAGTATGCGTTTTATACTATCATCCAAGAACAGATGCTGGATTTTGAAAAAAATAACGCATGGTCATTTTCCAAAAATAAAACAGCGTTCAACGATGAATATGTAGGTGCGCATGAAGAATACATCGGTGTTGGGAGTGGCGCATTTAGCTTTTTGGGAGGCAATCTTTTTGTAAATGCTTTTGACCTTGAAGAGTATGCTTCGCTTGTTTCAAAAAGATCCCACGCTATCATTGCACAAAGTAGCTTTGCACAAAAAGATCAGCTGAAATACCACTTCCTCACTTGGCTTTTCAATGGTACGATAAATATCCAAAATTTTGAAAAAACCTTTGGAACTGTAATGAAAAAAAGTCTCAAATTCGAACTTGCTATGCTCAAACTCACAAAAAGTATCAAGATAGAAGACGGCGTTATCACAACAACCGCTTTTGGGGATTACCTTGCCTTATGCATGATGAAAGAGTTTTATAGTGGTATGGATACAGTGCGTGCGATGTTTAGACAAAATCTCTTTGTACATGTAAAAGAGGGAAAAAAGATCCAATAATTGCATTGATTATAAAATCTTATAATGGAGTTTACCTATAAAAATTACAATGAACAGGCAAATCGGAGCTATTTTTCAGATACCAATGCCAAAAAGATTGACACCATTCGTTTAGAAATTCAAAGACTCTATGATACAAAAACAATCGATGCTAGGTGCAATTTTTTCTTCTAGCCTCATTGCTTGAGAGTTTCGAAGAGCTTATCAAAAATGCAGACTTTGCATATATCTTTCTAAGTTGCAATGATGAGGGGTTTATGGGCGTACAAAAGATCCAAAGTATGATGCAAAAATATGGAAAATACACGCTTTTTAAAACCGATTATAGGCGTTTTGCTATCCACCAAAAACACACAAAGAACACAACAAATGAATGCTTACATGTAATCAAAAAGTGATATAATCGCTGAAAAAAAGGCAAAAAAATGGCAATAGTTGCAAAAGTATATCGAGGTTCTATCGTAGATCTCACTCATATCGCACATGTGGCAGTTGTAAATCACGCGGGAGAATTGCTCCATAGCGTTGGTGATCCAAAACGGGTAACTTTTATCCGTTCATCGGCAAAAATGGTGCAAGCCCTCGCATCTCTTGAGAGTGGGGCTGTGGATGCGTATGGTTTGAGCGAGCAAGAACTTGCGTTGTTATGTGCTTCACACAATGGTGAAGAGATCCACACAAGCACCGCAGCAAATATATTGCAAAAAGCAGGGTTGGGCATACAACATTTACAATGCGGAATACACCCCTCATTTAATTCATTTGTTGCCAAAGAGCTAGAAGAAAAAGGTGTTACGCTCAACGCCTCACACAATAATTGCTCTGGTAAACATTCAGGAATGCTCATAGCAGCGAACTATAAAAAAGAGGATTTGAGCAATTATCTAAGTATCAATCATCCCGTGCAACAGCGAATTTTGCAAACACTCAGCGAGGTGTGTGCGTACCCAAAAGAGCAGATTGTGATTGCAACTGATGGCTGTGGTGTTCCTGTGCATGCTCT
>JACUTU010000019.1 GCA_014859685.1 Sulfurospirillum sp.
GTGATTTACCACTTCCTTGAGTATGCCAAATAAGCCCACCAGCTCTTATGCCATCTGTTATCTTTTCTACTCTTTTAAGCGTCTTTTCAATCCCAAAGAACTGTTGATAACGGCTCACTTTTTTTACTTTTTTATCAAATAAAATATAGTGTTTGATAAGTCTTAAAAACCTATCTTTTGATAAAAGTGCAAAAAGTGTCAGATCAAGACTAGTTACTTCTCTATCTTGTACCATAGTTTTTAAAGTTACTTTTGCCTTTTCGCTCTCTTCTTCTTTCCATAAGCTATAAAACTTTAAAGGTGTTCCCATAGTTCCATATCTAGCTTCATTGCTATTAGCTGCAATGGTTAGTTGGATGTATTTAAACAGATGTGGGATCTCATCTTTTTTTTGCTCTTTTTCTAGCTGTTTGATACCATTTTCATAATTTACACTTGACTTTTTTAGCTCAATTACTACAAGTGGGATACCATTTACAAACACAATCAAATCAGGTCTTCTAGTTTTCACACTCTCATTTTGGTTGGCACGATCTACTATAAACTCTTCTGTCACAAAAAAGTGGTTATTTTCAATGTTTTCAAAGTCAATGTATTTAAAAGAGAAACTCTTTTTTGTTCCATCATCAAGGTTCTCTTCATAGCTAGTACCTAAAAGCAGATGATTGGTAATTTTCTCATTTGCTACTATCAAGCCCTCGTTTAAAGATACATCCAAATTCTCCACAGCCTTTGCTATATTGTTGGCACTGAATTTATAGTTTTGTCCCTTATACTCATAGCTATTTAGGGCATAAAGTCTCTCTATAAGTATCTTTTTAAGAAGTACAGCGGATGTTTTATTCTCTCTAAAAATAAGATTATCTTCTTTGGTTATAAACTTATATCCAAAATCTTTATGGCTCAAAAGATTGATACAGTTTTGTTGTATTGCTTGTTCGAGTGTGATATTTTTCATGCTTAAGCCACCAAGTGAGTGTTTTGTTTGATATAGTAATTTACCAAATACTCTATCGCTTTTTTGATGTCATCATTGTCATAAAACTCTATCATCACCTTATTAAACTCCAATTTATCTTTGGCTTTTATATTAAGTATTGGATAACCACTTTCTAAAAGTATCCCATTCATCATAAGTCTGGATGTTCGTTTATTACCATCGAAGAAAAATTGACTCTTAGCACCAAATAAAAAGTATGTTATAGCTCTTATGATTGGGTGAACTATTTTGTTTATCTCTTTTACACCATCTTCAAAAATGCCGCTTAACTCATCTGCTTTTGGTGGTAGATAATCTGTTCCACCTATATTAACTCCACTCGTTCTAAACTCTCCCCAAGTAATTGCCTCTTCCTCGGCTACCTTGCCATGAAGCCTTAAAAGTGTAAATTTATCTATACGAAACTCACTTTTTTCTATAAGTTCAAAAAGAAGATTTACACTTCTGTTTTGGTTAAGAATTTGTTGCTCATCACTTAGTTTGTGTCCACCAACTGTAATCCCTTCCAAAAGTGTCTGTACCTCTGGGAAAGTCATCGCATTACCCTCTAATGCAGAAGTATTATAGATGAAATCTATCTTGTCCTTTTTCGCTAAACTAAACGATAAATTTTTATTTGGTACAAAAATATTTAGATTTGTAGTGTCTATGTTATTTATGTATTCGCTATTTATTTTCATTGTTTTACCTCCATAGGTTTGATGAAATACCCGCCACTTTTTTTACTTCCACGATACTCAATCAAATCTTTTTCTTTTAATTCTTTTATCCATCTTTGTAGAGTTCTAAGCGGTATATTGAGCTTATTTTCCATTTCTACAGCACTTGTGCCTTGATGAGATTGTATGTAGTCATATACTTCTTTTATAGTGCCACTTAAACCGCCATTTATCGTGCCACTTAAACCGCCAGTTATTCCCTCATCAACTTTCTTATTTGCATAAAAAGTAGTTTTTAAAGAGTTCCACTCATACTCAAATGTTGGCTTTGGAAGTCCATATTTCAAACACTCATCTATCATATTGAGTGTCCCTTTACCCCAGTTTTCTATAAATCCACACTTATAAAAAACCATTGCCATGATTGGATTGTATGGTTTTGATTGATGGGGTTGTGAAAATTTCTCTACAGGTACTTCTGCACTTAGTGTCGCACCGTTGTACATCACTAGCTTATCATCATATACTCTTATCTGTAAGTTTGTAGTGTTTGTATAGTCTCTGTGTATGAGAGCATTGATCACTGCTTCTCTCAGGGCTTCGTATGGATACTCTAGCTTTTCTCTACGATGAACTCCCTCGTATGATATATAAGCTTTTAGATATTTGAGTCTTAAAATATCCATGATGGTATCAACTTGATCGATGAGATTGCCCTCTATAATCTCACTACTTTGCACATCTGTTTCACTTAAAAACTTCCCAATTTTTGAGTGGGATTGGATGTAGTATTTTTGAGGGTTCTTAGCAAAGAGCAATACCGCTCCTCTTTTTAGATGTTCACCATCATATAGGTTGAGTTTTCTTAGCAGCTCTTCTACATTGTTTTCATTTTCTATATCTGGAACTCTATCTTTTGCCAGTCTTTTAAACTTTTTGATAGTTTCAAGATTTATCTCTTCTATGCTAAATCGCTCCTCGATTACATCATCCCATGTTTTGCCAAATCTTTTGAGTAAAAAGTTTGTGAGATTACTACCGTTTAGCTCTATAGTGTTGCTTCCACTTCGTTGATAAAATTTACCTCCATAAGAGATGGGTGCAAATGTTTTTTGAACAGCAACTTCTATGTAGCTTTTATCTTCACTACTCATTACTATCACATCAGCGATGATTCCTAGCCTGTTGTTTATCTTGTTTGGTAAAGTCTCTACTAGTAAAATTGTATCTTCAACGCCAATAATATTTCCATCATCATCTACACCGATATAAAGCTTACCGCCATCAGTATTTGCGAATGCACAGATGGTTTTTAGGTACTCATCTTTCCAGATTTGTTTAAATTCGCTTGTTTGTGATTCGTTAATTTGTAGTTTCATTGGTAGCCTCATTGAGTAAATCAAAATGTTGAAGTAACAAGTGTATAAGATTGCTCATTCTAAAAAACAAATAATCAACATGAAATGAATGAGTGAGTTTTTCAACTTCTGTATTTTTATGCCTTATATCTAAAGTGTTGCCAATCCCATAAAGCATTGAAGCATCTTCATTAATTGCTTTTTTTAATTCATCATTTCCTAAAGAAACACTATCAATAATTGTTTCAATTGACTGTTGAACTTTTTTATTAGCACCATAGTGAGTTTTAAGTTGTTCATATCCATCCCATAAAATATCAAGTGCCTCTCGTCTGTCTTCTGCTTTTGAAGATTTAAATTTTTTAAAAGCTTTATTTAATAACTTGTTGAGCGATTCATCTTTTGTATAAAAACTTTCTTTTAAAATAAGAGGACTTATAGACTCATCTACAATTCTTTCCACTACACCATTTGCACTTAATACATAAGACAAATTATTTCTTCTAAAAATAGTATTTATTTTATCAACAAAAGCATTCTGAATTTGTTGTAAATCATCTGAGAAAGTCAAGTGATGGTGGTTCATAAATTCATGAAATTTTCCAATAGTTTGTGGGTTAGATAGATGTTTGAACATAAACTCTACTAAGTCAAACAAAGTAGATAATAATATTTTGTCTTTCTCTGCTTCTCCATCAAACCAAGGAGATGATATTTTTTCTTTGATAGATTGAAGCGGAAGCTTAATAGATGGTATTTCAGCTTTAATAGCATTTTCTAAATTATGTACATTTACACCATAAGGCAAGCCGTTGTCATTACAAACTTCTGGAAAAGCTTTAGCAAATTTATTGGAAGCAATCAATTCATTATACATACTTACTATTCCATTCCAGACATTGCTTGAAATGAATTCTATATTTTCATATTTATCACTAAAGTAAATCATAATATTAATCCATTACTTCTTATCTCTTGGCGGACAAGGATCATTTCCATAGCTATTTCCAGCTCTTATTCTTCCATCTTCACCATGTATCTTTGTATCAGATTTTTGATTTTTTGCAATTTGTTCAGCTATTTTTATAGCTTCTTTTTGCGTTTGAGTGACTTTTGTTGCTTTAGTATTTCCAGCACCTTTTACAGCCCATCCATTTTCGTGTTTTACTACATGTTGATTTTTACCTTTTGACATTTTTTGCCTCCTTGTCTTTTAAAATTTTAAGTTCTTTCATGATTAGCTGGACAGCATTTTCATTATATAAGCTTGGTGTACCATTTGGTATTTCACCACTTTCTTTATACTTTTCTTCATGTTGTTTTGTTCTAAAGTTATAAGCTGAATATTTAATATCTTGCTTAAGCTCGTTATTTGAAATTATTTCATTAACATGTGATTGATTAATATTTGGTATTGCTGATTTTATTTTTTCAACCATTTCTTTATAGCTTAATGGATATTGTTCTGTAATTCTCTGCTTTTTAATTTTTATAATCTCGACCTGATCGACAGGCTGAACATCTCCAACCAATCTCAATGTTGAAGCACCTTTCTTTTCAGAAAATTCTCCCTCTTTAATAAATCTAATTTTAGGAATCAACTCTTCATCTATAACCAGTACATTGTCTTTGTTTTTTTCGATAAGACCTTTTTCGGTATCTAAAATAGCAGCATTTGAAGGTCCGATTTTAGTTATTTTATCTATAAGAGATAATATCTGCGATGAGTTTTGAAGTATTCTATTTTCAATAATTTCATTCAGTTCACCATATTCTATCTTTTGTGTTCTACCAGCATATCTATAATATATTTCACCATTTTTAATATTGCCTTCATCTTGTTTAGCAATTATTGGTTTTACTTTTGCTTCTTCAATATAGATAATTCCAAAAAATTTTCCATAAACTTCAACAGTCTGTTTTGCCCAATTAATACTTGGTGAAAATAATTTATTAATTTCTCCACTAATAAATTCTTCATCAATCTGCTCAAACATCTGGGCAGATTTTTTATTAAGTCCATTAGGCTCTTTTGGTTTGTCTTTAACTCCAAATACTAAGTAACCACCGCAATGGTTCGCAAATGCAGCAAAATTTTTTAGATAATCATCCCATCCAGCATGATTGAAATTTTCTTTAAATTCAAGATTTTTAGTTTCTCTATGAAAAATATATTTTTTTCTTGAGTCTAATCTAAGTATTTCTCCAATCATTTCTGAAGATAGCGGATTATCTAAATCAATTTTCACACCTTAACCCTCACTTCTCCAGTTAGTAGTTTTTGCATAAGTGCTTTTTTTTGTAGTTTTAGCTCTACAAGGGAATTTTTAAGTAGATTTATCTCATCATCTGCAAGGCTTAAAACTTCGGCTATTTTTTGTTGTTCTGGAAGTGATTTTGGGATTTTAATTTTAATTCCACCCATTGTATTATTCATTAATTTTGGATTACCAACATAAGAAACATAATTTTTTGTAACTAAATTCAAAATTTCGGCAATACATTGATTTGCATACCCTTTATCGCTTTTTAATACTCCACATACATTTGTACAATAGAACTTATCTTTTCGTAAATTTACATCTCCTGCATTTGCTCCATCTGTTGTCCATGTTATAGAATTTTCAAAAAGATAATCTTTGTAATATCCAGTAAGTCCATTATTTTTAGTTTGTGAAGAATAAACAGGATATTTATAGTCTTCGGTTTGCATTTGACTCATTTCGGTTACTGCTAAAACATATCCTCTTGTAATTTCAAATATATCTTTAATTCTCACCTCTTCCCACTCATCACTAAACCCACTAAAACGAACTTCACCGCTTAAAAGCTTTTGCATAAGGGCTTTTTTTCTTAATTCATAATTCAAAATTAACAATTCAACATTACTAATCGCTTCATCCCAAGTTGTCAAAATATCGGCTATTTTTTCTTGCTCTTTTAGGGGTGGTTTGATAATTGGAATATTGGAAACAATTTCTTTATTTAATTTTGGTTGTGCTGTACCTGTATTATATTTATCATATTTTAGACTTTCTAAAAATTCACATAAAAAATAGTTATTGAAATTTGGTTTTGCTTTCAATACATGAGCATGATTATTTACCCAATATTTTCCATTTGCAAGAAATACCAATCTACTACTTCTATCAATAATATTTGCTCCATCTTCACCAATTAAAATTAGTTCTTCATCAAAAATATAATCATTTACATAATCTATAATTCCTGAAGCACCATAATATGGATATTGTCCCTGTATTTTTTGTCTATCTTCATCTTTTAACGGTTTTCTTTTGTGGTCTAAAAATGTAGCTCCTTCATTTAAAATCACAACTTCCCAATCTTCTGGAATAATCCCCACTTTTGTTTGCTTGTAGCCTTGTTTGATTTGGTTCATGACTTTTTATCCTCAAGGCTTTTGATTGATTTTTCTATTTTGATCACACTCTCTTTTGGAGTTGGTAAATCCTCTGGCATAGTTCCACCCAGTTCTTTTATAGTTTCTCTTACTTTTTTACCTACTTCATAGTGAGTTTGGTTGGCTTTTGTTTTGCCTTGGATATTGTCTCGTTTTAGTTTTTCTTCTGTTTGGGTAGCACGAAATAGATTGGCTGCAAGTTCTGTACTTCCCATATAGTCAAGGATTTTATGAGATTTTTTAAGTCCTTTTTTCTCATGTATCCCCTTTGCATCTAGTCCACCATATAAGCCTTTGTATCCATGATTTTGAAATATCGCAAAATCCAAATCGGTCTCAACTCCTGCAAGTTGTGCTGTTTCTACTAATTGTTTGTTATGTTCTTTTAGTTCATTTCGTAAAAACACCCTTTTTTCATCTTCTCTAAGCTGTGCAAATGCTTCATCGTTTTGTAGCTCTTGTCTTCTTGTTTGAATAGCAAAATATGTTTGTCCACTTGCTACTACAGGTTTACTTGGATCTGCGTTTTGAACAACTAAATAACAAGCATATCGTGAAAGTGCAAAAGATGAATAGCTATTTTTTGCACCTTTCCCATGTGTTATCTCCTCGTTGACTTCAACGATGTGATCATTTACATCAAAACCACTATTAATACAAGCTTCTTTTGCTTTGTCTATTACCTTTGTAAAGTTTCTAAAATCTGTATAATCAAGAAGTTTTGCTAAAGCTCTTGCATACCAAAACTCATTGCCATTTTTGTCTATTTGTTTTATCTCTTCAAATGTTTGGTGATGTTGTAGTTCTATATTTTTTTTCATCTTATAGCCCCAATAATTCTTTTAAATCTTTAAAAACACTAACTAAAGAAGCTAGACCAATTGCAAGACCAATCCAAGTAAGTGCTTTTTCATTTTTTCGAGTTTTTTCTTCTAAAAAAGCTTTATGTTTAGATTCAATAATATTTGTTAAATCTGATACTTGTGATTTGATTTCGTTATGCTTGACTTGAACATCATAATTCTTGGCAATTAAATTCCATATTGTATAAACTTGATGTTTATTTTGAATTACTGGATTATGAAAAAAGCAATTTAAATCAAAAGCATAAATTTCATCTCTTAGTTTTATCATATTGTCATAAGAATTATTTTTATAAGACTTTGAAACTTCTTGTAATAACTTTTCAGCTTTCAAGTTATAAGCTAGTGCTAGTAAAAAAAGTAATAAAACTCTCTCAAATTTATCTTCAGCACTCAAATTTAATTTGCTACATAATACAAAACCATTTTCTGATAATACAACATTTATATCAGAATTATCATAAGAATTTTTTTCAGATATTTGTAAAGTATTTGAATTTCGAAGAGTTTGTGAAATAGTCTCATTAGCTTGAATACTGTTGAAATAGTGACCATAATAAGCCTGTGAATCATCCAGTTTTTCAAAATCTCCTATTCTAATACTCTCAGTTATCTCTTTATTTTGTGAACTAACCACTAAAAAGTAAAATCCAAAAAAAGAATATATTTTTATATTACTATTTTGATTTTCTTCATATAAAGCTATTTCATCTTTAACACTTTGATATAAAAATTTATGTTTAATATTATTTTTTTGAAGCTGCTCAATTTTAGAATTATATTTAATAGGAACAATTTTATATACCATCTTATAGCCCCAACTCTTTGAGATACCCACTCATTTTAGATTTGATCTCTACTAATTCATTTTCAATAGTTACAATATTTGTTTTGGTTGCCTCTAAGTCAATGATGTCCTCTTCTTCAAAAGTATCTACATATCTTGGGATGTTTAAGTTATAGTCGTTTTCTTGTATCTCTTCAAGAGTAGCTACATGTGAGTACTTCTCTATCTCACTTCTATTTTTATAAGTATCAAATATCTTTGCTATATGCTCATCTGTGAGGTTGTTTTGATTTTTCCCTTTTTCAAATTCACGACTTGCATCAATAAAAAGAATGTCGTTATTTGCTCTATTTTTTTTGAATATCAAAATACATGCAGGAATGGAAGTACCAAAAAAGAGATTTGAAGGTAAGCCAATAACTGCATCAAGAAGATTTTCTTCTATGAGTTTTGTTCTGATTTTCCCCTCACTTGCACCTCTAAAGAGTACTCCATGAGGTAATATCACCCCCATTTTTCCATGAGTGTTTAGAGAGCTTATCATATGAAGCACAAAAGCATAATCCCCTTTGCTTTTTGGTGGTGTTCCATACTTAAATCTTCCAAAGCTATCATCATTTGCACTTTCAGCTCCCCATTTATCAAGACTAAACGGTGGATTTGCTACCACTACATCAAAAG